>JBPBPH010000059.1:0-268348 GCA_050954355.1 Janthinobacterium lividum | reverse complement strand
AGCCGCTGGTAGAATAAAAGGAGTGAGGGGACGGGCCATAGGCCCTCAACTCTAGATGCTGTATTTTGTTCGCTAATTCTCCTGACTGAGCACTAGTGGAGGCGCTGCAGTGCCGCGGGCGCTGGGCAGCCCACGCCGCGGTAGGCGCGTGGGCTGCCAAAGCCGGCCTAGGCCAAACCGCGAAATAGCGTAGTGGGCCCTGCCTGGGCGGCGGCCCCTAGGGCTGGGTTAAGGTAGCAGCCAGCCCAGCCCGAAAAAGAATAGCAGCTGCACCACGTACACCAGCGGCACCAGCGAATTGCGCTTGACGAAGCCCGCCCGCACGAAGAGCAGCTGCGTGACGAGCGCGAGCAGAAACCAGTCGCGGAAGTTCTTGAGCGGTATCACGTTGCCGGCCCACTGCCAGAAGTCGAGGCGGCTGGCTACGGGCTCGAGGCACAGGTCGAAGCCCACCATGAGCGCCGCGCCCACCAGCACCCGCACCCAGCCGGGCACCGGCAGGTAGGCCGCCAGCATGCCAGCCAAGTAAGTAAGCACCACCCAGTTGAGGCCAATCAGCCAGGGCACATCCACCCACCTGGGGCCTAGGGCATGGCCGTAGGCGTAGGAACCGAATACCTTGCCAGTTTGCACGCCGATAAACTCGGCCGCGAAGCCTAGCAAAAATACCTGCACTCCAAACAGCCAGAACAGCCAGCCCCGCCCCGGCTGAAACGCCGCCAGCAGCGCCGCCGTGAGCAGCAGCGTGAGGGGCGTAAACTTGAGGTAAAAGGCCGGGTCGCGGCTAAAAGCCAACCCCACAAACCCGGTGAGGTGAAATAGCACCACCAGTCCCTGCGCCAGCCGCAGCCGCGTGGGGGTAGCAGGCGGCGCGGATATAGTCGAAAACTCCATTTAGTTGGAGTTATGAGTTAAAAGTTAGGCATTATGAGTTGCGGTATTGCCAACTCATAATGCCTAACTTTCAACTCATAACTAATTAATTAGCTCAGCCACAATCTTGGCTGACAGTAAACATAAAGGGATGCCGCCGCCCGGATGCACCGAGCCGCCGCAAAAGTACAGCCCATCGAGGCGCCCCGAAAAGTTGGGGTGCCGCCAGAAGGCCGCCAGCGCGTTGTTGCTAGCGCTGCCGTAGAGGGCGCCCCCCAGCGAGGACGTGTCGGCCGCAATTTGGGGGGGCGTCCACACCCGCTCGGCGGCGATGAGCGGCGCCACATCCACGCCCAGGGCCTGGTGCAGGCGGGCCAGCACGGCGCGGCGGGCGCGCTGCGTGAGGGCGTCCCAGTCCTGGCCCTGGTCGTGGGGCACGTTCACCATCACAAACCAGTTTTCGTGCCCTAGGGGCGCGTCAGCGGGCGTTTTCTTGCTGGTGATGTTCACGTACACCGTCACGTCGTCGGCCAGCGTCTTGGCCTCAAAAATAGCCCGAAACTCGGCCTGATAGTCCTGCGAAAAGAAGATGTTGTGCACGTCGAGCTCGGCAAACTCGCGGGCAATGCCCCAGTAAAAAATGAGGGCCGACGACGAACGCGGCTGCCCTAGGGTGCGCTCGGGGGCGGGGTGGCTGGGCAGCAGGCGGCGGTAGGTGGGCACCACGTCCATGTTGCTCACCACCAGCCCAAAGTCGTACACGTCCTGGTCGGTGCGCACGGCTGTGACGTGCCCGCCGGCCGCCACAATCTCGCGCACGGGCTCGTTGAAGCGAAACTGCACCCCAAACTCCTCGGCCAGCCGGTGCAGGCTGCTGGCAATGGCGAAGATGCCGCCCTCGGGGTAAAAGGCGCCGATGCCGTGCTCGAGGTGCGGAATGAGCGAGAGCGTGGCCGGCGCCTGGTAAGGGTCCGAGCCGTTGTAGGTGGCGTAGCGGTCGAAGAGCTGCACCAGGCGCGCATCGGCCCCAAAAGCCTTTTGGTGGCGCGCGTGCATGGTGCCCGTGAGGCCTAGGGTGGGCAGGGCGGCCACGGCCTTCAGGGTTTCGGCGCGCAAATAAGTGTCGGCGCGGTGCAGCGACTTATGCAGAAACGTGCCCGCCGTGGCCTCGTAGGCGCGCCCACTGCGGGCCAGAAACTGCTCGACCTGCCCGGCCGGCACGCCCAGCTTGGCTTCTACCTCGGCCGCGAAGCGCGGGGCGTCGGCCCAGGCCGTGAGGCGGGTGCCATCGGCAAAGAAGTACTGGGTGATGGGGTCGAGGCGCTCGTAGCGGAAGTAGTCGGTGGGCGCGCGGTGGGCCAGTTGAAAAATATCGTCTACCAGCTGCGGCAGCGTAAACAGCGAGGGGCCCGCATCGAAGCGGTACCCGCCGGCCGGCCCCCCTAGGCTGAACTCGTGCATCTTGCCCCCAAACGAGTTCGCGGCCTCGAACACCGTGACCGGGTGCCCGGCCACCGCCAGCCGCGCCGCCGCCGCCAGCCCCGCCACGCCCGCCCCAATAATGGCCACGGGCTGCCGCGTGGGTGGGCTGTTTTTTTGTTTCGTAAACACTAGCTCGCTAACCAGGAAAATCCCTTAATAAGTTTAAAAGTAATTAGCCGCTGGCCCAACCCCCGCCCAGCCCCCTAGGCTCAGCCCCAGGCCACCAGTACGCCGGAGCCGCTACGGGCGCACGCCAAAGCGGTATTCGGTAGTGGTGCGAAACACCTGGCCCGGTTGCAGCACCGTGCTCGGAAACCGGGGCTGATTGGGCGAGTCGGGAAAGTGCTGGGTTTCGAGACAGAAGCCCGCGTGCGGCCCGTAGGTTACCCCGCCCTGGCCAGTGAGGTTGCCTTTCAAGAAGTTGCCGGTGTAAAACTGCACGCCCGGCTGGTTGGTGAATACCCGCATGGTGCGGCCCGAAACGGACTCGTACACCGTGGCCGCCAGCTTGGGGGTGCGGCGCAAGCGCTTGGCCAGTACCCAGTTGTGGTCGTAGCCGCCGGGCACCTGCCCTAGGCGCTCGCCCATGGCGTGGGGCTGCCGAAAGTCGAAGGGCGTGCCGGCCACGGCTGCCAGCTCGCCGGTCGGTAGCAGGGTGTTATCCACCGGCGTGTAGCGGGCGGCGCGCAGCGTCAGCACGTGGGTTAGCACGTCCGGGGCCTGGCCGTAGTTGAGGTTGAAGTACGAGTGGTTGGTGAGGTTGAGCACCGTGGGCTTATCGGTGGTAGCGGTGTAGTCGAGGCGCAGGGCGTTGGCCCGGGTGAGCGTGTACATCACCGTCACGCGCAGTGTGCCGGGGTAGCCCTCCTCGCCGTCGGGGCTCACGTAGGTAAGCGTGAGGGTAGGGCCGGCCGCCGATAGACCGGGCCGGGCCGCCCACACCCGCCGGCTGAAGCCGCGGGGGCCGCCGTGCAGCGCATTGGGCGGGTTGTTGAGGGCTAGCTGGTACGGCTGCCCAGCGAGCGTGAAGCGGCCCTGGGCAATGCGGTTGGCGTAGCGCCCCACCAGCGCCCCAAAATAGGGGTTTTGCCGCAGGTAGCCCCCTAGGCTGTCGTAGCCCAGCACCACGTTGCCCAGTTGCCTGCGCCGGTCGGGCACCAGCAGGCTGGTGAGCACGCCGCCGTAGGTGCTGATGGTAGCGCGCATGCCGGCGCGGTTGCGTAAGGTATAGAGCTGCACCGCCTCGCCGGCCGGGGTGCTGCCAAAGGGTACGGCCGTGGGTAGGCCCACCGAGTCGGCCGGCGCTGCGCCTGGGCGGAGCGGCGTAAGGGGCCGAGCCGCCGCGGGGTGAGGCGTGGGCGCCGGGCCCGGGCCTAGCAGCAGCCGGCTGGCCAGCAGCCAGGAGAAGAGCGGTAGCATGCGCAGCGGGAAAGGAAAAGCAAGGCCTAGGGCCTTTAGTGCAACTGTAGCTCCTGGGTATTGGCCTGAAAATTAGCGCCCACCACTTGCCGAAACTGCCGCTGCAACTCGGCTAGCTGGGCGGGATGGGCAGCGGCCAAGTTGCGGCGCTGGCCAGGGTCGGCGGCCAGGTCGTAGAGTTGCGGCGCGGGGCTGAGGCCGGTTTCGATGTTGACTTCCTGATTGAGCGGCTGGCCCGGATAGGGCGGAATGTAGAGCCAGCGGCCGGCCCGGAAAGCCAGCCGGCCCGAGGCTTCGAGCACCAGGTTGGCGCGCCCTAGGGTCGATTGGCCTAAAAAGGTGCTCAGCAGGTTCTGGCTGTCGGCCGTACGGGCCGGGCTGCGCACCAGCGCCGCCAGCGAGGCCAGCAAATCGAGCTGGCACACCAGCGCGTCCGACACCTGCGCCTGGGTGTGGCCCGGCCAGCTCACGATGAAGGGCACGCGGGTGCCGGCTTCGAGCAGGCTGTACTTGCCGCCCCGAAACTGCCCGCTGGGCGTGTGGGCGCCGTTTTTCTCCACCGCCTCGTCGTAGTAGCCGTCGTTGAGCACCGGGCCGTTGTCGCTGGAAAAAATTACCAACGTATTGTCGGCCAGCCCGTCGGCGCGCAGCTGGCGCCTGATTTCGCCCACGCACCAGTCGGCTTCCAACACCGCATCACCCCTAGGGCCCAGGCCCGAGCGGCCCACGAAGCGGGCGGCCGGCGCGCGGGGCACGTGGGGCTCGTGCAGGGCGTAGTACAGGAAAAACGGCTGCTGCCGGTGCGCATCCACGAAGGCCTTGGCCTTGCCCAAGAAATCCTCGGCCAGGTGTTCGTCCTGCCACAGCGCCGCCTTGCCCCCGCGCATGTAGCCAATGCGCGGAATGCCGTTGTGCACGCTCTGGTTGTGGCCGTGGTGCCAGCGCTGCTTGGTCATTAGCTCGGGATTGGTGAGGGCCGTGGGCTCGCCGGGGAAGTTCTTCGCGTAGCTCACGTATAGCGGGTCAGCGGCTTGCAGGCCGGCCACGCGGCGGTTCTCGACCAGCACCGTGGGCACGCGGTCGGCGGTGGCGGCCATGATGTAGGAGTAGTCGAAGCCCAAATCGTTCGGCGTGGCGCTGATGGCCTGGTTCCAATCCAGCTGGCCGCGGCCCAGCCCCAGGTGCCACTTGCCCACCACGGCCGTAGCGTAGCCCCGGCGCCGAAACACGTCGGCCAGCGTGGTCGTGGCGGTGTCGATAAGCAGGGGCGCGTCGCCGGGCAGAATCTGGGCGTTCTTGTTGCGCCAGGGGTAGGTGCCGGTCAGCAGCGCCAGGCGGCTGGGGGTGCAGGTGGCCGAGGTGGCGTAGCCGTTGGTGAAGCGCACGCCCGCCGCGGCCAGCGAGTCGATGTGCGGCGTGAGCAGCCGACCCTGGCCATTGGCGCTCACGTCGCCGTAGCCCAAATCGTCGGCATAAATGAGCACGACGTTGGGCGTAGCAGCGGCCGGAGCGCCGGCCGCCTGGCGGGCCGGGCGCTGCTGGCAACTGGCCGCCAGCAGCCCCAGGCCCAGTAGCGCCCCTAGGGCGCGCCGGGCAGTAAGAAGGAAGTCCGACATAAAAAGCTGTTCTGAGCTAGGCACTCCGGCCCGAGCACTCAATACCCCGGGTTTTGCACCGCTAGCTGGTTGGCGTCAATCTCCGACTGCGGAATCGGGAACAGCAGGTGCTTGCTGGCGGCTACCGTGACGCCCCGCGCCAGGGCCAGCGGAATAAATTGGCCCTGCCGAATCAGGTCTTCGCGGCGCTTGCCTTCGGAAATGAACTCCCAGCCGCGCTCGCGCAGGATGGCGGCGCGGAAGGCGTCTTTGCTGGCGAGGTCGGCAGCGGGCAAGGCCCCTAGGCCGGCGCGGGTGCGCACTTGGTTGAGGAGGGCCTGGGCGTCGGCGCTGGGGCCGCCCACCTCGTTGAGGGCTTCGGCGCGGGTGAGCAGGATGTCGGCGTAGCGCAGCAGGGGCACGTCGGTGCCGCTGGCGTTGCCCAGCGTGCCGTTGTCCCAGTACTTGAAGCTGCGGTAGTTATCCACGGGCGTCGAAAGGTCGACGGTGGCGCCGGTGGTGTTCACGTAGCTGGTGATGATGAGCTGGCGGCGCTGGTCGGTGGCGGCCAGCGTGTTGACGAAGGCGGTGCGCAGGCGGTACTGAGTGGCAAAATTGGCCATGGCCGTCGTCCAGACGAAGCCCGGCACCTGGGGCGAGGTCTTGAAGGCGGGCGGCAGCGCCCCGGCCATAAACCAGTTGCCAAACCCGGCAATGTTGAGGCAGGGCGACACGAAAATCATTTCCTTATTGCCCTCATTCTCGACCCGAAACAGCCCCGTGAACGACGGATACAAACTGTAGTAGTTCAGCGCAATCACCGACTGGCTGACGTCGGCCGCCTTTTGCCACTGCTTGGTATTGAGCAGGAACTTGGCCAGCGCGGCGTAGGCGGCGCCCTTGGTGGCGCGGCCGTAGGCTACTTCTTTGCCGGGGTCGGGCAGGTCGGCCACGCTGGCGCGCAGCTCGGCTTCGATGAAGGTCTGCATCTCGGCATCGCTGGCGCGGGCCTGGTCCTTTACGGTGGTGCTGGAGGTGCGCAGCGGCACCGGCCCGTACCAGCTATATAGGATGGCGTAGGAGTAGGCCCGCAGAAACCGCGCCTCGGCCGTGAAGAGCTTGCGCGTGGCCTCGGGCGCGGGGTTGGCGGCCACGTTATCCAGCACGATGTTGGCGTCGCGGATGCAGTAGTAGTACGGCGACCAGGTATCCCCTAGGAAGGTGGCCAGTGAGGGGTCCCAGGTGAAGTTGATGAACTGGCTCAGAAACAGGTTCTCGCCGCCGCCCGTGTTGTAGGCCATGTCGGTGGTCACCTCCGACTCGTTGATGCGGTTGCGCGAGGGCTCCTGGTTCTGGAAGTTGCCGTAGGAGGAATACAGGATGGCTTGCAGGCCGGCCTGGGTGGTAAGCACGTTGGTGGGCGCCAGCTCCGACTGCGGCGTGACGCTAATACTGTCTTTGCAGCCGGCCAGCAGCCCTAGGGCCAGCATTCCGGCGCCGATTTTCAGAAAATTATTCATGGGGTGGGAAAGCCTAGAATTGGACGTTTACCCCGCCCAAAAACGTGCGGGTGCGGGGGTACGAGGCGTAGTCAATCTTGATGATGTCGCTGCCGATGGTGTTGGCCGCCGGGTCGGTGCCCGAGTACTTGGTGAGGGTAGCTAGGTTCTGGCCCACCACGAATACGCCCACCGAATGCACAAACTTGTTGCTGGGCAGCGGCACCGTGTACGACAGGCGCACCGACTGCAGGCGCAAGTAATCGGCCTTTTCCACCGTTTTGGAGTTCACCACGCGCTGGCCTTGCGACACCGGATTCACGAACGACGGGTAGTCGTTGGTGGGGTTCTGGGGCGTCCAGCGGTTGAGCAGCGGCTCGGCCACCCGGTTGCGCCGAAAGCTGAAGGGGAAATACGTGTCCACCAGGTTGTTATTGAGGATGCTGCCGCCCTGCGCGCCTTCAAAGTACACGTCCAGCGACAAACCTTTGTAGGCAAACGTGTTGGTGAGGCCGTAGTAGAAATCGGGCAGCGACTTGCCCAGGATTACCCGGTCGGCGTCCGTGATTTGGCCGTCGCCGTTCTGGTCGGTGTACTTGGTGTCGCCGGGCTTCACGCCGGCCGGGGCGCGGCTCAAATCGTCGGTGGTTTGCCACACACCCGCCACCTGGTAGCCAAAGAAATTCCCTAGGGATACGCCCGGCGTAATGATGCTGGCGTTGGTGATGTTGCCGCCCGCGCCCTGGTAGATGGGCGCGCTGCCCCCTAGGGACAGTACGCGGTTGTTGAGGGTGGTCAGGTTGGCGTTGATGGTCCACGAAAAGTTGTCGTGGCGGATAACGCCGCCGGTCAGCGAGAACTCGAAGCCGCGGTTGCGCACGCTGCCCACGTTGCGCACCTGGTTGCTATAGCCCGTGCTCAGGGGCTGGGGCACGGCCAGCAGCAGGTCGGAAGTGGTGCGGTTGTAGTACTCGATGGAGCCTTGCAGGCGGCCGTCAAGCAGGGCATAGTCGAGGCCGAAGTCGGCTTGCAAGGCGGCTTCCCACTTCAGGTCGGAGTTGGGGCTGCGCGAGGGATAGATGGCCGGGTAGCGCACGCCGCCCTGCACGATGTTGCCGCCGTAGGTGAAGGTGGAGAGGTAGAGGAAGTTGCCGATGTTCTGGTTGCCGATGGCGCCGTAGCTGGCGCGCAGCTTCAGCTCGGTCAGCCAGCCGTAGTCCTGCAAGAAGCTTTCCTCCTTGATTTTCCAGGCCAGCGCCACCGACGGAAAGTAACCCACTTGGTTGTTGGGCCCGAAGCGCGACGAGGCATCGGCCCGCACCGACACGGTGGCCAGGTAGCGGTTGTTGTAGCTGTAGTTTACGCGCCCCAGCACCGAGCCCAGGCGAGTTTCGGCCACGCCGCTGCCCACCTGGTTGAGGGCGGTGTTGCCCGAGCCAATGGCGTTGTAGGTGAGGTCGGGCAGCGTGAAGCCGCGGGCGCTGGCCGAGAAGGTGGTGAGCCCGAAGTGCTCGTACGTCGTGCCCAGCACCGCGCTGATGCTGTGCTTGCCCAGCTCCTTGTTGAAGTTCAGGGTAGCCTCGCCGAGGTAGTAGTTGCGGTTGCCCGAGAGAATGGTGGCCAGGCCGTTGTTTTGCTGGCCCACCAGCGTAATGGGGTCGAGCCACTCGTTGCGCTGGCTGATGTTGACGTCGCCGCCCACCCGCAGGCGCACCGAGAGCGAGGGCAGCACGTAGTACTCGCCGTAGAGGTTGCCGAAGGTGCGGTACGAGTCGGCCACCGCGTACTGCCCGTTGATGAGCGCCACCGGGTTGTCGATGGTCATGGCCGTGGAGCGGAAGTAGCTACCGTCGGGGTTGTAGATGGGCACCGTGGGGTCGTAGCTGATGGCCGAGTAGATGGCGTTGGCGTTCTCGTTGATGCCCTGGTCGCCACTCGAATTCAGCCGGTCCTTGATGTACGAGGCATTCAGCGTCACCCCAAAGGCGTACTTCTGGGCCACGCGGGTTTCCACGTTCACGCGGGCCGAGTAGCGCCGGGTGGCCGAGTTGATGACGACCCCTTGCTGGTCGAAGTACCCTAGGGAGGCGTAGTACTTGGTGTTGCCCGCCGCGCCCGACAGCGACAAGTCGTGCGTCATGGTGGGGGCGGTTTGGAACAGCGCCTTTTGCCAATCGGTGTTCACGTAGGTATCGGGCACGCGCTGGGTAGCGTCGGCGCCGCCGGCATCCACCAGCGCGTTCAGCACGTCGTGGTATTCCTGGCCGGTCAGCATCCTGGGGTAGTGCGACACGGTTTGCAGGCCGTACTGCCCGCCGTAGCTCAGCTGCAAGGTGCCCGCGCTGCCGCGCTTGGTGGTGATAATCACCACGCCGTTGGAGCCGCGCGAGCCGTAGATGGCCGTGGCCGACGCGTCTTTCAACACCTCAATTGACTCAATATCAGCCGGGTTGAGGCTGTTGAGCGGGTTGCGCGGGTTCACGTTGCCCACCGAGCCCGGCCCGTTGCCGGTGATGGGCGCGTCGTTGTTGATGGGCATCCCGTCGATGACGTACAGCGGGTCGTTGCCGGCCGTGATGGAGCTGGCGCCCCGAATTTTGACGCTGATGGCGCTGCCCGGCTCGCCGCTTTTCTGGTACACCTGCACGCCCGCCACCCGGCCCGCCAGCGCCTGCTGCACGTTGATGACGGCGCCGGGCGTCAGCTCCTTCTGCTTCACGGTGGCCACGGCGCCCGTCAAATCGCTCTTGCGCACCGTGCCGTAGCCCACCACCACCACGTCGTTGAGCGAGTTCACGCTCTCGTCCAGTTGCACGTTAATCTCGGTCTTGTTGCCCACCGGTATTTCCTGGGTGGTGTAGCCAATCGAGCTGAATACCAGAATGCTGCCCGCGCCCGGCACCGTCAAACTGTAGGTGCCATCGGCATTGGTGCCGGTGCCCACCGCGGAGCCTTTCACCAGCACCGTCACCGACGGAATGGCCTCGTTCTTGAGGCCCGTGACGCGGCCCGCCACCCGGATGCCTTGGGCGTAGCTGGCCCCTAGGGCCAGCAGCAAGAGTAAGGTCGTTAGCAGTGCGCGCTGCCCCGGTTTCGTATGTAAAGGTTGTTGCATAAGGGAATTCTAATGAAATGGAAGTGAGAGAGTGAAAAGCTGGCGGTCGAACGGAGGATGTTGAGAACAATCGGACCGTTATGCTGCGCTTGCCGAAACATCTTTACCGCTTCGCCTGCACTGTTCAATGGAGCGGTAGAGATGCTTTGACAAGCGCAGCGTGACGGTCTAGTGGCTTCCTAAAATAGCTCCCTAGGTTGGCCAAAGTACTATTTCGGCTTCGGAAACACTTGGTACTCTTGCGCCAGCTGCTGCCAGCGCTGGTTGAGGGCCGCCACGCGCTGGGGCTGCTGGCTGGCCAGGTTCTTGGTTTCGGAGTGGTCGTGCTGCAAGTCGTACAGCTCCCAGGCTTCCTGGGGATTCAGGCGCACGATTTTCCAATCGCCCTGGCGCAGGGCCGCCGCCCCAAAGTGCTCCCAAAACAGCTCGGCGTGCAGCGGCTGCGCCGGCGCCCGGGCCGAGGTGAGCAGCGACGCGAAGCTGCAGCCCGGGCTTGGTGTGATGGCGCGGCCCTGGTAGGTGGTGGGGTAACTGCCCTGGGCCAGGGCGAGGAAGGTGCGCATCAGGTCTACCACGTGCACGGGCTCGCCCACCAGGCGGCCCGGCTGCGGCACGCCTAGGGGCCAGTACGCGATGAGGGGCGTCTTGATGCCGCCCTCGTGCTGCTTGGCCTTGTAGTAGCGGTAGGGCGTGTTCACGCTGTGGGCCCACACCTCGCCAATGCCGCTGCACACCAACTGGCCGCCGGGCAGCACCTCCTTCTGCTTGGGGTAGGCCACCGTCTGGCCGGTGCGGGTGGCGCCCGCCCGGTCGAAGCCGGGCCCGAACTCGGTGGGGTCCTCGGGGCTGGCCCCGTTGTCGGCCATAAATAAAATCAGGGTGTTATCCAGCTGCTTGGTGCGCTTCAGCTCGGCCAGCAGGTGGCCCACGTTCTGGTCGAGGCGGTCGACCATGGCGGCGTGCACGGCCATGGCGCGCGCGTCCCAGGCGCGGGTGGGGTTGGTGGCCCAGTCCTTGCCCGGAAACATGAAGGCGGGCAGCGGCGTGGTGGCGGGGTCAATGAGCTTCTGGGCCACCAGGCGCTGGTAGCGCCGTTGGCGCAGGGCCTGCCAGCCGTCGGTATAGGTGTTTTCGTACTTCTTAATATCCTCGGGCAGCGCCTGCACCGGCCAATGCGGCGCCGTGTACGCCACGTACATAAAAAACGGCTTGGTGGGCGTGCGCGCAAACTGCCGCACAAACGCCACGGCCGTGTCGCCGATGGCGTTGGTGTAGTAAAAATCCTTTGGCACGGTCTGCACCGGCTCGCTGCCGTGCACCAGGCTGAAGGGGTCGAAATAATCGACCACGCCCCAGATAGTACCGTAAAATTTCTCGAAGCCGCGGCCCGTGGGGTACGAGTTGCGGGCGGCAAAGTCACCGTAGTCGGCCTGGTGGGCCAGCCACTTCAGCTGTTCGGCTTTGTCTTTGCGCTCCACGGTTTCCGACACGTGCCACTTGCCCACCATGCCGGTTTGGTAGCCAGCATCTTTCAAGGCCTCGGCCACCGTCACGGTGTGCGCGTTGAGCTGGCCCTGGTAGCCCGGCTCGTGCTCGTCGAAGGTCATCTTACCGATGCCCGCCTGGTGCGGATACAGGCCCGTGAGCAGCGACGCGCGCGTGGGGCAGCAGCGCCCGGCGTTGTAGGCGTTGGTGAAGCGCAGCCCGCCCTGCGCCAGCTTGTCGAGGTTGGGTGTTTGGATTTCGCCGCCGTAGCAGCCCAGGTCGGAGTAGCCCAGGTCGTCGGCCATCACCAGAATAATATTGGGCCGCCGGGCGCCGCCGGGCGGCCGGGCGGGCGTGCTGCTGCCGCCTAGGGCCACGAGCCCCAGCAAGGCGGTAGGCCAACGAAACAAGCGGCGAATAGCAGCGGGGTGCAGCATAAGCAAAGAGCAGTAGGCAGTTAATTCGGCGAGCAAGCCAAGCCGCCAAGCTAAAAATTCAGCGCAAGGGCTGGGCATTCACCCAAGGCAGCAAAGGCATTATGAGCGGCGGCCTGGCACTTGCCGGCGGGTAGACGCCAGGCCGCCAAATTTGCAAACGTTTGCTTAGCTCACCAAGCCTTCATGGCATTTTCTGGTATTTATTTATGCTTTATGGCGGAAGCTGCTTGGTGAACAGGCCACTGCGCGACGCCATAAGCCCAGAATGCGCAAGCATAGTAGCGTGCAAACGTTTGCCCGGTGCTGGGCTGAGGCAGGGGGTTTGGGCGCCAAGTGAGGGCTAGGGCGTAGCTGCCGCTAGTAGTACCTTGCCGTAGCTATGCCGCAGTATACGTTTCGTCAGTACCATGCCCTGGCTGGCAGCGCCCTGCTGGGGCTAGCGGCCTGTCAGGCCCCGGCGCCCCCGCAGCAGGTACCCGCGCAGTTTGCCTACTCGCCTACCATTACCGTGTTCGAAACGACGCCCACCCAACTTAACAGCCTGCCTGCGACGCCGCCCGCCGTGCTGCCCGCGGGCATGGTGTACGTGCCCGGCGGCTACACCCAAATTGGCTCGGCCACGGGACTCGACCAGGAAAAACCGCAATTTTGGATACTGGTGCAGCCCTTTCTGCTCGACCAGCACGAAGTAACGGTGGGGCAGTTCCGGGCGTTTGTGCAAGCTACCGGCTACCGCACGCAGGCCGAGGGCTTCGGCAACGCGGGCGTGCTCAACGAGCGCACCAAGCAGTGGGAGCTGCTGGCGGGCGCCAACTGGCAGTATCCCTACGGCCCGCAGGCCGGGCCCGCCGCCGCCAGCCAGCCTGTGGCGCAGGTATCGTGGCACGATGCGCAGGCCTACGCCAAGTGGGCCGGCAAGCGCCTGCCCGATGAGCTGGAGTGGGAGCACGCCGCCCGCAACGGCCGCAACAGCCGCGTGCTCTACCCCTTCGGCGACAGCCTGCGCCTAGGGGGTAAGTACTTGGCCAACACCTGGAACGGGCATTTTCCGGACTACGACCGCGCCACCGACGGCTTCCACCGCGCGGCGCCGGTGGGCTCGTTCGGCACTTCGCCGCTGGGCCTGGCCGACATGGCCGGCAACGTGTGGGAGTGGTGCGCCAACTACAAGCAGCCCTACGCCGACGTGCTGCACCGCGTAGCGCCCGCCGCCACCGCCCAGGCCGAGCGGGCCCAGCGCGGCGGCTCCTTTCTGTGCGAAGCGGGCTGGTGCTACGGCTACCGCGTGTCGGGCCGCTCGGGCAGCACCCCCGAAACCGCCCTCATGCACGTGGGCTTCCGCTGCGCCAAGGATTTGTAGCGCAATAAGATTAACACGACCGTCATGCTGAGCTTGCCGAAGCATCTCTACCGAACTCGTATGGCGCGGTAGAGATGCTTCGGCAAGCTCAGCATGACAACCTTACTAGAACTTTAACCGCGTCAGGCTACTCCACGGCCAGCACTAGGCCCTTGAGGTAGGCGCCCTCGGGGTGGAAGAGGCTCACGGGGTGGTCGGCGGGCTGGGTAAGGCGGTGCAGGATGCGGGCGGGCCGGCCGGCCTCGATGGCGGCGGCCAGCACGGCCCCCTCAAATAGCTCGGGGCTAACTACTTGCGAGCACGAAAACGTGAACAGTAGTCCGCCCGGCGCCAGGTGGCGCAAGCCGGCCAGGTTGAGGCGCTTGTAGCCCATCAGGGCGTTGTGGCGGGCGCTCAGGTGCTTGGCATAGGCCGGCGGGTCGAGGATGAGCAGGTCATAGGGCTGCTCGCTGGCCGGGTTCTTAAAGAAATGCTGCACATCCTGCGCAAACGCGGCGTGCTGGGCCTGGTGGCCGCTCAGCGCCACGTTGCGCTCGGTCAGCTCAATGGCGCGCTTGCTGGCATCTACCGAGTGCACCAGCGCGGCCCCGGCATCGAGGGCGTACACCGAAAAGCCGCCCGTGTAGCAGAAGGTATTGAGCACGCGGCGGCCGGGCGCGTAGCGGGCCAGCAGCGCGCGGTTGTCGCGCTGGTCGATGAAGAAGCCCGTTTTCTGGCCCGTTTCCCAATCCACGGCAAACTGGCGGCCGTTTTCCGTCACCAGGTGCTCGGCGCCGCTGGCCTCACCCAGCAGGTAGCCGTTGCGCGCGTCGGGCGCGGCCTGGGCGGGCACGGTTTCGGCGCTTTTATCATAAATGGCCCGCAGGCGGTCGCCCAGCACGTTTTGGAGCGCGGCGGCCAGCTCGTGGCGAGCCAGGTACATGCCGGGGCTGTGGGCTTGCAGCACCGCCGCGTCGCCGTACACGTCCACAATGAGGCCCGGCAGCCCGTCGCCCTCGCCGTGCACCAGGCGGTACACGTCGGTAGCGGCGGCCGGCGCGCCCCCGGCCAGCCCTAGGCGCTGGCGCAGCTGGTAGGCGTTGCGCAGGCGGCTTTCCCAAAAAGCGGGGCTAGGCAGCTGGGCAGCAGGCCCAAAATCGAACAGGCGCACCGCAATGGAGCCACCCGGCGAGAAGTGCCCGGTGCCCAGCAGCTCGCCGCCGGCTGCCTCCACGCGCACGGCGTCGCCCTCGCGGGCCGTACCCAGCACGCGGGCAATGGCGCCCGAAAATACCCAGGGGTGGCGGCGGCGGGGCGACTGGTCTTTGCCGGGCTTGAGAACGACGGTGGCGGGCATCTGGAGCAGTAGTAAACGACTAGCAATGGTTGACTAAAACGATTGACTAGGAGCTGTTCACAGTCGGTAAAAATTCAAAAAAGAACGTCATGCTGAGCTTGCCGAAGCATCTCTTCCACGCCGAACTGTTCGGTAGAGATGCTTCGGCAAGCTCAGCATGACGTTCTTTTTTGCGACTATGTACACATCCTAATCAGATAAGGAAACCACAAAGTTCGCACACGCCACTTCAGCAAGGCTGCGTGCCGTTGCGAAACCTTCCGCTTCCTCCGCGGCAAAACTAGCTGCTGCTACTTCCCAAAAAAGCGCCGGTACACCGGCCCCCGCAGCCGAAACTGCCCCCACAGGGCCGGGTATAGCAACCAGTCGAGCCAGCGCCGGCCGGTGCCGAAGGTAATGTCCTCCACGATGACGCTGCCGCCCCTAGGGCCGCCCGGCTCGATGAGGTGGCGGTGCCGCCACTGGCGTAGCGGCGCGGGCAGCTCCTGGCCCTCGTCCACGAAGTAGTGGGTGCCGTCGGGCAGCACGCCGTCGGCCGTGATGCGCGACACCCAGCGCCAGCGCTTCGGCCCGGCCCGCAGCTCAATGGCCACCGTGTCGCCGGTGCGGCTGCCGTCGTAGCGTAGCAGCCGAAAGCGGGGGAAGGGCGGGGCCAGCGCCTCGAACAAAGCCTGGGTGAAGCCGGCCGCCACCTGGGCCGGCGGCTGCCCCACCCGAAAGCGCAAAAGCAAGTGCATGGCCTTTATACGGCTAGGGCACCCTAGGGGCCGGCGCACTGTCGAGCGAGCCAATTTTGGGTTGAATCTGGATGATGAAGCGCTTGTTAAGGCGCTCTTGCTGGTAGCCGCCGTAGCGCCCCGCGCCCCGGTAGCCGCTGCCGGCCGGAATCACCTCAATGTTCTTCGGAAACTGCAAGCCCGCGCTTTGCCACAAGTACACCACGGCCAGGGCGCGGTTGTAGCTCAGCTCGCGCACGGCCTGCAAGTCGGCATTTTGGGGGGCGGCGAGCGCGAAATTGGGGTTCATGGCCGCCCGGCCCTCCACAATGACCAGGTACTGAATGCCGTCGTTGCGCAGGCTCTGCATCTGGCTTAGCAAAAAGCGGCCGGCCTGCACCAGTGGCTGCTGCGCGGCGGGTGGCAAGTCGTAGCGGCCGGGCTGAAAAAGCACCTCGAAATTCAGCTCGTAGCGCTTAAAATCTTTATTATAAGTGAAGTAGCGCGAGTTGTCGAGCCGGTGCAGGGCTTCCTTTATCTCGTCAATCTTGCGCTTTTCGCGCAGTTGCACCTTCAGCTGGGCGTTGGCCTGCTCCAGGTCGGTTTGCTTGTCATGAAAAAGCTTGTAGCTCAGCACGAACAGCACCAGCATGGTCAGGAAAAGCGCCGTCATCAAATCGACGTAGCTGGGCCAGAAGAAATCGCGGCGGCTTTGGTTCATGGGTGGGAGTAACTCCTAATATAATGGCGGTCATGCTGAGCGCAGCCGAAGCATTTCTCCCGCGTAAGTAATGCTAATGCTTGGGTTGGTTACGCGGGAGAGATGCTTCGGCTGCGCTCAGCATGACCACCTTTTTACTTGGTTAGCAACTTATTCAGGCCTTATTATCCCACCAGACGCTGCAGCCAGTTGCGCTGCGTCAGCTTTTCGAGCAGCGCGTTGGTGCGGTCGGTTTGGCGCAGTAGCTGCTCTTGTATCTGGCGGTTTTGCTCCAGCGGCTGCTGCAGGGCGGCCAGGGCCTGGGCGCTGCGGCGGGCCTGGTCTTCCTGCAGCTGGTTGAGGGCCCGCTGCTGCGCCGGCAGCTGCTGAAACGGATTCAGGTACTCGGTGATTTTCTGGTAGATATTGTCTTGGTTGAGCTGGCGGAAGTGGGCGCTCCACTGCGCGTGCGCCGTCTGGGCCTGGGTTTCAAACTCCGCGCGGCGGCGGCTCAGCACCTGGTTCATCTGGGCGGCGTCTTCGCTCAGGGCCTGGCCCACGCCCTCACTCATTTTGGCCAAAATGGCCTGGTGCTGCCCAAAAAACTGCGCCTGCTCCCGAATGCGCGCGTCGTGCTCCTGCAAGTACTGCGGCACCAGGTTCAGGGCCTTTTCGAGGCTGCCGAGGCGGTCGAGCAGGGCCGTGACGGTGCGGGCCGTGTCAGCGCCCTGCTGCACGCTCACGTTTAGCGCCTGCTGGTACCCTAAGAACTTCTCGAACGAGGCCGCGCTCTCGTCCACCCTGTCAAATACCTTGATGGTGGCGTTGGCCAACTCAGTGTAGCCAATGGTTTGCAGCTTTTCCAGGAAGCTTTTCTGGATGCTGATATTCTCGGTGATGCGCCCAATGAGCGGCGTGAACTCGGCCACTTTCGAGAAAAAGTCTTCCTGAATTTTGGCAAAAAAATCCTGATTGAACGTGTCGAGCACGCTCTTCAAGTTGCTCATGCTCTGCTGCATGTCCGAGTTGAGCCGGGGCAGCAGCGCCTTTTGCAGAAAGTTGTAGTAGTCGTTTTTGTAGCGGTCGCGGGTGGCCCTGGCCCCCTTCAGCAGCTGGTTGCCGGCCAGCGTCAGCAGCAGGCCCATAAAGCTGCCGCTCATGGCAATGAGGATGCCCCCCAAAAAGTGCGTCACGTCGGCGTTATCGAAGCTGGTGCCCCGGCCGCCGAAGGGATTTACCAGCGCCACCAGCCCCAGGATGGCCCCCAAAAACGTGCCCAGCAGCCCCAAATACAGCGGTGTTGAAAGCTGGGCCTGCATCTCTTCATCGAGCAGCGTAGCCTCGCGCTCCGAAATATCACGCAGCGTATTGAAGTCGGCCGCCGCGCCCTTGTTGGCTTGCAGGTAGTCGTTGGTATCGGCGATGATGCGGGCAAACTCGGGGCTGGCGCCGCTTACCGTCAGGGCGTCGTAGGTGGTAGCGTCGGGCGTTTGCGCGGGGCTGACCCCTAGGCGGGCGGGCGGTGGGTACAGGCTGCCCACCCGCCCGATAAGCCGCCGGTTGCCCGCAAACACGAGCACCTGCCAGGCAATGAGGGCCAGGATGAGGACGATTTCGAGAAGCTGAAGGCTCATAGCTAAGTGAAGGGGATGCATACTCCAGAACACAATCAAAGAACGTCATGCTGAGCTTGCCGAAGCATCTCTCCCGAACAACCCCTAGGGGCGGGAGAGATGCTTCGGCAAGCTCAGCATGACGTTCTTCTACTTGGGGTGCTGTAGGCAGCGAAGCTAGCTCACCACCAGCCAGCCGCGCTCTACTACCTGCCAGCTGTCACCCTGGCGCAACAGGTGGCCGGGGGCAGCGGCTTCTATCAGCGTGATTCGTTCTACCTCTAAATCGTAATCAAAAAATTGCTGTAGGCGCTTTAATCCGTCGCCGATAAGCATGGCTTGGTTGACGTGCGGGTTAAGCGTGAAGGTGGCCTGCGCGGGGTTTTCGGGGTCGGGCGTCAGCATCAGGGCCAGCTGGGGCAGCGGGTCGTCGACCAGCTTGCGGTCCTCTAAGTAGGGCGTTTCGGGCACCGGGCCGTAGCGGGCGGGCGGCGCCTCGGCAGCGGCTGGCGGGTGCGGTAGCTCGGCCGGGGCCACGGGCGGCGCCAGGGCCGGCTCGGGCACCGCCTTGGCCGCGGCCGGCGTCCCGGCCAGCGCGGCATCGGCCGGATTAGCATTTTCGTAGTGTAGAAGCTTGGTTTCCAATTGCTTGATGTAGTGCGTCAGGCGCTGCACTTCGTCTTGCAGCCGCAGCACTTCAAAGGAGTCGGGCGGAGTGGTGTTCATGCTGAAAGGGGTGGCTAAGGTTTCGGGCGAGCGGCGGTGGTGGCGCGAGCGGGGCCGTAGCGTGCGCCGGGCCGCCGTCACCAACGCGGTGCCCACCAGCACCCCCAGCAAACCTGCCAGCCATGGGTGCCGCTCGAAAAAGCCCGCCGCCGAGGTAGTAGCGGTGCCGGTGGCGGACGCTGGGGTCGTCATCGTCGAGTCGTTGGTGGCGAGTACTGGCTTAGCGGCCCGGTGCGCGGTGTCGCCCGCGGTGGCGGCGGGCAGGGCAGGCAGGGGCGTTACGCGCCGCAACGCGGTTTGCATGGCGGGCAAATCGAGTTTTTGCAGCCAGGCGCGGCTTTTGGGCGGCTGGCTGGCTTCGGCCAGAATGGCCTGCGCCACCTGGGCGGCCGTGGCCGGGCGGCCCGCGCCGAGCTGCCGCACCACGTCGCCCCGCAGCAGGCCAATGCCGCTTTTTTCGCGCTTGCCCTCCTCGTTGAGCCAGCTCGTAAACGCCGCGTTGGTGGGCCAGGCGGCCGGCTGGGGAGCCCTAGGCTTGGTATCAGCCCAAATGCGCTGGGCCGTGGTCGTCCACACGCGGCCCTTCAGGCTGTCGTCGCGCGTGGCGGGAGCCTGGGCGTGGCCTAGGGTACTGGCTAGCAACAAAGGCGCGGCAAGCAGCGAGCGGATAGCATTCATAAACAAGGTGTTGGAAAAACGGGTGTTTGGGTAGGATAGCGTTGAACAGGGTTTACGCAAAAGTCGGCTGTCATTGCGAGCGCAGCGCAGCAATCGCCCCAGAACGAAGCCTGAACGACTTGTTCTGGGGCGATTGCTGCGCTGCGCTCACAATGACAGCCGAGGTTAGGTATAAGTCTACCCCGGTAAGCCGTGCAGCACCTGCGAGAGCACGTAGAGCGCGTTTTTGAAGGGTAAGAAAAACAGGGTTTCGGGCACGGGCTCGCCGGCGGGCAGGGTGTTGGCATACTGCTGGCGGGCAAGGTTGAACGAGTCGGCCAGGGCGGCTTGCAGCTCGCGCAGCACTAGGCCAGGCGGGTTTTTGATGCCTAGGCTGCTTTGGGCGGCCACCAGCTCGGGGTCGGTGAGCAGCAGGGTGAGGCAGCGCTCCACGTTGGCGAGCACGGCGGCTTTCACCTCCTCGGTAATATCGGCTGGGAAGAGTGCGCGGGCCTCGGCGGCATCGAGGGCGCCGGTGCCCACGGGCTGCACGATGGGCGGCACCTGGGCGGTGCTTTCGGCGTCGAGGCCGGTGGCCAGCACCCCGCCGTTGGCAGTAGTTTGCTTGGGGTCGTCGGCCAGGATAATCTTGAAGTTGGCCGGGGCGAGCGCGCCCAGCACCTCACTCAGGATGCGGCCGGCCACCTGCTCTAAGGGGCGCAGGCTGCCGGGGCATAGCAGGCGCAAGTACAGGCTGCCGCGGCCCGTGAAGCACAAGTAGCGCGGGGCCGCCAGCCCGCGCAGAGCCGTGAGCTGCCCCAGGTGGTATACCAGCGCCCCGAAGTGCAGGTAAAACAGCACCCGCAGGTGCTGGGCCCGCAGCAGCCGCTCGCTGAATTGGAGTTCTTTATCGTAGTTAAAAAACCTGTTGGCAATTTCTTCCGAACCGAAAGCACTATTACCTTGGGCAGCTCTCAAACAACTAAAGGCTACTTGAGCGGCTTTAGTTTGAGGCACGGGGTTTTGCGCCAAGCTGTCGAGCCCGAAGCGCACCAGGCCGTTGTCCTGGCCGCCGCGCACCTCGGCCGCGCCATCACCCCAGAGGTCGTTGCCGGCAAAGCGAAACGAAGTGCTATAGGCCGGCTGATGGCGCCTAGGGCCGCCGGGCGCGGTGGGCTGGTCGGCGTAAAAGAGCACGTCCGTGGTGCCGCCGCCGATGTCTACGAAGGCCGCGTTTTCGCCGGGGCCGGGCGTGACGAGGCCGCGCCGGGTGAGGAAGAAGTACGGCGCCGACGACTCGGGCAGGTAGGTGGTGGTGCGGTCGGTGTGAAACACCTCGCGAAACAGTCCGTCCCACTCGCGGCGATACAGCTCACGGTTGAAGTCGCTGAAGCTCAGCGGCGCAAACCACACCACCTGGGTGGCGGCCAGGTTGCCGCCGTGCGCCGCCGCCTGGCAGCGAAACAGCAGCAGCATCTCGCGAAAAAACTCGCGCACCCGGTGGCGGGCGGCCTCGCTGGTTTCGCCCCACTTCAGGTTGGTGTGGTACGAGTCGCTGGTTTCTTCCTCGGTGTTGATGCCGAAGCCCACGTTCACGTTGGCCAGCAGCCTAGGGGTTTCGATGCTGAATGCGGCCGCCTCGCTGGTAGCCGTGCGAATGGGGAACTGGTAGGGCGCGCCGGCCGCGCCCAGGTAGGGCGGCACAAACTCGCGCTGCTGGTAGCGCTGCCAGCGCCGCAGCTGCACGCCGTGGGCGGGGTCGTCCTCCACGCCCCGAAACAGGCGCTCGTAGGGCGAGTAGTCGATTTCCTCGGTGGCTTTTTTGAGCAGGGCCACTGGCGTATCCTCCGGCCCGAACCCTAGGGGCTGGGGCGGCTGGCTGGGCGCGTCGTGGTAGGCCACGTGGGTGTTGGTGGTGCCAAAGTCGATGGCGAAGCGGAAGGTCTTGGTGCCCTGCCGCGCCTCGGGCCAGCGCGGCACCACCAGCGCCTGCCCGGCGGCTGGGGCCGGATTATGCACCCGCAGGTAGTCGAAGTGGGTGCCGCGCACCTCGTAGTAGGTGCTGCCCTCGTCGCTGGCGGTTTTGGCGGTGCGGCGGTAGGCGGTGGCGCTTTGCTCGGTGCCAGTGGGCGACAGCAGGCGGCCATTTACGCCAAATTCCAGCTCCACCGGCTTGTTTACCAAGCTCAAATCGGTATTGTTGGCGTCCACCAGCATCACCTTGTACCAGTCGTTGTACTGGGGCGCGTCGGCCACTTTCAGGAAGGGAAACACCGACAAGCCGACGTTGGTGGTCAGCAGCCGCCCTAGGCCTTCGAGCTGCGGATTGGGGTAGTAGGCGCGCTCGTAATCGACGGTGAAGCCGCCCGCCACCGGCAGGCGCAGGCGCACCCGCACGCAGGCCGGCTCCAGCTCCAGCGTCAGTTGGGTACTGAGGTCGTGGGCCGTGAAGTAGTCGAAATACGCCGGCTTTACGGGCAGCAGCGGCCAGCAGGTGGGCCGGTAGCCCGAGGCCACCCGCAGCTGCCCGGTCACGAAGCGCGCGTCGTCCACCTGGTAGGGCACCGTGAGCAAGGTTTCCTCCAGCAAGTCGTTGACCGTCAAGTAGGGGTAGTTCAGCTCGGGGCCCGGCAGGGTGCGCTCGGGCAGGGCGCGGGCATCGGCCACGGGCACCTTGCCGCCGCTCTCGCCGAGCAAGGTATTGTTGTAGTAGTGCTTGCCCGGCGCCTGCAGGCCCGGCCGCAGCACGAGCGGCAGTGGGGCGGGCAGCGGCCAGTTGGGCGTGGGCTGCCGGGTGGGCGCCAGGGTGAAGTCGGAGCTGCGCACCACGCCCTCGTCGGGGCGCACGCGCACGGCCACGCCCGCCACGGCCACGGGGTTGCCGGTGTGGTCGGCCAGCACCGGGTAGTGGCTGAGCTGGGCCGTGCCGTCGAGGTCCCACTTGGCCAGCAGGCTGGGGTCGAGGGCGTTACGCACCGCCGGGGCCAGCCGGGCCAACTCGCGGTCGGCCACAAACAGCTGGTACACATAGTCTTGAAATGCCCGCTCGCGCTGCCCGAGGGCCACGTAGCGCCCGTCGAAGTAGTGGCCGCCGCCCTCGGGCCGCTGCACTGGCAGCGCCGCCATGGCCGGCGCCGGAAAAAACAGGGTGAGCGGCGAGGTGCCCCCCAGCAGCTGCGGCGGCTGCTGGGGCGTGGCGCCCGGCCAGTACAGCAGGTGCAAGTCGGCCAGGCTGGCAAAGCGCCGGTCGTTGAGGTACAGCGCCAGGGCCTGGGCCAGCGGGCGCGTTTGGGGGTTGGCCTCTAGGGCGGCTAGCTCGGCCTGGCGGTGCCAGGTGCGCACCAGCAGGCGCTGGCCCGGCTGCCGCCGCTGGTAGTAGTTAAAGGTCAGCTCCCACAAGTCCCAAAACTGCCCCACTAGCCGGTGGTGCACCGTGTCGGCGGGCCCACCAGCGCCCGGGCCGCTCACGTAGGCCAGGGCAGTTTCGACCAGATGCAGGCGCGCAAACGGCGACGGAATGGCCACCGCCACCCGCTCGGCCCGCCCGCCCTCGGGGTCCTGAATGCCGCCGGAGCCTTCAATCTCGTTTCGGCCAAGTTTGCCGGTGCGGCCCCAGCCCTCGTGGGTGCTGGAGCCAGTGCGGTGCAGGCGCAGTATTTTGGGCATAGTCGGCTACTGGAAATAGTTGATTGGCAAGACTACTGCCATCCAAGAAGTTAACTTCAATCGTGCATCCCCAAAGATTCAGCAAAGGGTACACCTTAGTATAAAGCAAGTACTCACGAGTACAAAAGCAAGCGTGAGTTCCGCTGGCGAAGCTAGGAGCCTTTGCTGGGGTCAAGGCCCCTAGAGCCTCCGAAGCGGCTAATCGTATTGCAGCTTGGTTTCCACCACCCGCGCGGTGGCCTTGTTGAAGGCCTCCACCAGCCAGCGCAGGGTGCGGGCGGCGTCGGGGTTGTCGAGGTTGGTTTTGCCCACGGCGTCGTTTAGCTCGCCGCGCAGCACGTCGTCGGTCAGGCCCTTATTGAAAAAGCTGGTAGCTATCGGTTTGTCGGCCACCATCTTGTTGAAGTCGGTTTCGTCGGGGTGCAGCGCGCCGAAGCGGCGCTCGTTGGTGCCCAGCTCGCGCAGCCAGGCTTCGTAGTCGGCCACGAAGGTGCTCAGCTCGGCCAGCGGGCCGGCGGTGGCGGCCAGGTGCTGCCCTAGGCCCCCGCCCCTGTAAATAGGCGCGCTCTTCTCCTGGGGCAGGTGCTGGCGGTAGTAGCGGGCAAAGTAGTGAAACTGAATGAGTGGCCGGGCCACCTCGCGGCGCAGGCCGGGCGGCAACTGCCCAAAGTCGAAGGTCGGCCGGTCGTCCTTCAGCCCAAACTCGTGGTAGGCGGGCGCGGCGCGGTCGAGCTGGCTGGCCGGCTGACCCAGGAAGTGCGGAATGGCCAGCGCCCCCAGCAGCTCCAGCAAATGGGCCTGGTTGCGCTGCTCGGCCCGGCCGGGGTGGTTGGGCAGCGGCTGCCCGGCCTGGTCGCCGAGGTAGTAGAGGGCCTCCAGCCCCTCCAGGTTGTCGGCGTAGTAGCTGAGCGCCGTTTTAGTCTTGGTAATGAAGGTATTGGAGTCGATAAAGTCCTGGCCGTTACGCTTTTCCTCGGCCGAGGGCTGCTGCAGCTTGAAGTAGGGCAGCAGCACCAGCGCCCCGGCCGGAACGGCGGCCCGCACCGAAGGCTGGGGCAAGTCTACGGCCGGGTCGCGCAGGTTCTTCACTAGCAGTGGGAAGCCGGCCGCGCCCGTGCCGCCGAAGATGCTACTGATGAAGAACACCCGGTCGTCGGGGTTGAGGCTTTGGGCCAGGTAGCGCATTTCCTTGGCCTGCACCAGCGAGTTGAGCACCACCGAGCCCACGTTGGGCGAGCCCCGAAAGCCTAGGTCGAGGCTGGCGTTGAGGCTGTCGGAGGTGAAAAGTAAATCGAGCAAGCCCCGCGTTTCCACGCTCGCCTCGTTGTAGTGGATGTAATCCTTAAACGACTGGCTGATACCGCCAAAGTCGTACACGAATGAGTTGTTCAGGCCTTCGGCCCCGGCCGTATTTAACTGCCCTAGGGTGGTAAGCTGCTGCCCAAAGAAGCCCTCGCCACGCGGGTGCTGCCCATCTTGGTGCAGCGCCGCGTGGATGGCGGCGTAGCGGCGCATGAGCGCCACAGTGCGCGTTACGTCGCCGTTCTGGGTGTCGGGGTCCACCAGCACGGGCACCACCTGGTCGCAGTCGGGCAGCTTGAGGCCGGCGGCCAGCAGCATCGTGAGCGAGCGCAGCACTCGCGCGCCCGTGCCGCCCACGGCGAAAATGAAAAGACGAGCCAAGGATTAGGAAGATGGGAGTGTGGAAAAGACGCAAAAAATAAAAAAGGGCGGTCATGCTGAGCTTGCCGAAGTATCTCTACCGCTTCTTTGAACGAAGGCGAGAGGCGTGGTAGAGATGCTTCGGCAAGCTCAGCATGACCGCCTTTTTCCTGTCCTTACCTACTAAAAAGGTGTGCGCCGGGCGTGGGTTGAGCCCCATTTCAGCAGCAGCGACAGCAGCCCGAACCAGAGCGGCGCAAGCACCGTGTTCACAATGATGAAGTAGCGCAGGTAAGGGTCGGGCGTAGCTCCTAGGGCCAGGCTGCCGCGCCAGGCCAGCAGGGCCCCTAGGCCGGCCGTGCCCACCAGCACCAGCAGCCAGTGCTGAGGCCGGTACAGCCCCAGGTGGGTGAGGGGCGCGAGGCGGTAGTTGAAGATGTAGTAGAACACCAGCACCAGCGCCAGCGCCACCAGCAAGGTGTTGAAGCCAACCGTATTGAAAATTTCCGCCTTGTAGAGGCCGTAGAGCGATGTCTTGCGGTCGTAGAGCAGCCCGATGCTAAAAGTATAGAGGCTATTAAAGAACTGTTGCATCGTGGGTTAGCTAGCAGAAAGCGTGAAAGTGGCGGTAAACACGGGCGGCAACTGCTCGGGAAACGCGGCGCGTACGCCGTTCAGTATTTCCTGCAGGCGGTAGGTGCGCGGCTGGGCGCCGGGCTGGTTGTCGTTTTCGGTGCTCCAGCGGCTCACCCAGGTCGGCACGCCCGGCGCGGGCAGCGTGAGCGTGAGGGTGGCCCCGCCCTTGGGCAAAGCGCTCAGGTGCAGGCGCAGGGTGTGGGTGTAGCCCTCTAGGCCTGGCATGCCCCCTAGGGCCCGCACCGAGTTGGGCGCTAGCTGCACCGCGCCGCCCGGTAAGCTCACGCGCAGGTTTTGGGCTAAAAAGGCGGGCTCGCGCCAGGCGGCCGGCAGCTGGCTTAGGTTGAGGGCCACCGTAAAGTCGACGCCCTCCTGCGCATCCGACACCTCTAGGCTGGTGCTGGCCTGCGCCCCGGCGTAGGAGATGGAGCCATTGCCGCTGGGCGCCAGCGGGCCACCGGCCGCCACCTGAGTAAGCACCGCCGCGTACGGTATCTGCTTGAAATTCAAACCAAAACAAGCCTGCTGCGCAGCGCTGCTGCTAGCGGGCAGCACCTCGTTGAGGTAGCGGCCCACGGCGGCGGGCGGCCCCAGCACCCAGAGGTAGTAGGGCAGCGTTTCGCCCTTCAGCGCCACTTGCCGGCGCGGCGTTTTCACGGCCGGGAAGTAAGTACCGGCAAAGCGGGAGGTTTCGCCCAACACCGCCACGGCCAGCTGTTTTTTGGTAATCGTGGCCAGGGCATCGGTGATGCGCACGTTCATCAGCGCCACGTCCGACTGCTTGTCGGGGCCATAAATAAAGTCCGACACCAGCACGTTTACCTTGTCGGAGGCGCCGGGCAAAGCCAGGGTTTGCTCCAGCATGGTGGGCAGCTCGGTGCCGAGGGCCGCCTCGCGGGTGTCGCCCTGCACCACGTCGCGAAAGTGCGCGTACGGCACCGTGGCCGGGGCATCCTTGCGCACTAGCCAGAACTGCGCCGCCCCCACCGCCGGGCTGCTGTGCGTGCGCGAGGCCAGCTGGCTCACCAGTTGCTGAAACGCGGTGGGCTGCTGCGCGGCCGTCGTCACGGGCATAAAGCCTTTCATCCCGCCCGATAGCTCCAGCAGCATGTTCACTTGCAGCGGGGCAACCTTGGCGGCCGACTTGGGCGTAGCTGGGGCAGTGGTAGCCGCCTGGTTTTCAGCGTCGCCACAGCTGGTGAGCAGCCCGCTTAGCCCTAGGGTTAAAAACGCTTGCGCAAGGATACTCCGCATAGGTAAAGCCAGCTACTTGGTAGTAACAACTACCGTTGAGTACGCAAGTAACGACTTTTTAGGGAATGAGGTAGGCAAGTCTAGGAAGATGCCAGTAAAAGCTTCTCGTTAACGCCGCCGATATATAAGGTTATTCGCGGGGATAGCCTGCTGCCTGCTCGGGGGTGAGCGTCTTGGATGGAGAGGGCTAGGCACTACCTCATAATGCAGCGAACATAGAAAGGTAGTATCCCATTTTTGCCAGGCAGTCACGTTAAGAAAATCAGCAGTCGGAGTAATAGTAATCTGCTGGTAAAGGCCACTTGGCTTCAGTAGTACCGCGCTACTAGCTGGCTCAATGGATAACTCCACGTCGGCAGGAGCTAGAAAAGCAAACCTAACTGGCTTACCGGCTACCAATTTATCTTGTAGCGGAGCTTCTACAAGCTGCACTTTGTCCGAGGCAACCTTTGCCGTTTCGAGTGCTGGTAAACGGATGAGCGCAACCTTAGAGGCATCAAAAGATTGCTGTAAACTAGCTGCGTTTGCCAGTTGGAACCAGCTCGGCGTCACGTAAGGCCACCGCTGGTAAGCAGCCGCAGTTACCAGTGTCGCCAACAATTGCCAGGTAGCGGAGTCAGGTAAATGCGTGAAAATCATCTGCTCAGGCGGCGTATCGAACCAAAAAGCTCAAACCGATATTCAAATTCGTTTGTCTCGGTTGACGTGCCACCCGCACCCCAGGTGGCATCGGCCAGGTGCCAGGCGCTAGCAATCCGGTAAGCGTTCCAACCGTGCCCATGAACCTCAGCTAGTACATTCCCTGTAGCCGAGGAATTGTGGCCGTGGCCGGTTACGGTAACTGCTTCCAGTTTCATGCGAGTGGCTAGGTCTGTAAACAAGTCTGCGTAGCCCATGCAGATTGCTTTGCGGCTCTGCAACACGAATGCTGGTTTACAGCGGCAGTAATATTGTGTTATATCGCCGCTTGGATATGTATTATCGTAAGCTACATGGTAGGCTAGCCAAGCGAAAATAAGACGAGCTTTGTCGTCGTCGGTATGGGCATAGGCAGCGAGGTTTACCGCTAGCTTTTCCAGCGTTGTAGATTGAATTTCAGGCAGGTACCGGGCGTATTGGTCAAGCTGGACATAGCGAGCCTGCTTGGTTTCGGGTGCGGCCGTTGCCGGGCGAACCAGGGTAACAGGTGAACGCTGCCCCCAGCCACGAGCCGGCAGCAACAATTCAGCAGCAATGATAGCGACGAGCAATAGTTTCATAAAAGCGGCCATACCAAGCACGCTGCTTGCAGAGCATTAACTAAAGTTATGCAGCCTACCCCAGCAGCTCCTCGATATCTTCCCGCGTCAGCGACTTAATGACGGCCTCGTCGGTGGTTATCAAATCGCTCACTAGTTGTAGCTTGCGCTTTTGCAGGGCCAGGATTTTCTCCTCTACCGTGCCTTGGCTGATGAACTTGTAGACGAACACTGGGCGCTGCTGGCCGATGCGGTGGGCGCGGTCGATAGCCTGGGCCTCCACGGCGGGGTTCCACCAAGGGTCGAGGATGAACACGTAGTCGGCCGCGGTGAGGTTGAGGCCCACGCCGCCGGCCTTGAGGCTGATGAGGAAAATTTTGAGGTCCTTATCCTGCTGGAAGCGCTCTACCTCGGCCTGGCGGTCGCGGGTGTGGCCGTCGAGGTAGGCATAGGGCAGCTGGCGCTCATCCAGGCCGGCGCGCACCAGGGTTAGGTGCTGCACAAACTGACTAAATACCAGCACCTTGTGCCCCTCGCTGATAACGCTGCGCAGCATCCGCAGTATTTCGCGCATCTTGCCCGATTCGCCCTCGTAGGTGTCGTCGGCCAGGCGCGGGTGGTTGGCAATCTGGCGCAGGCGCGTGAGGCCCTGCAGCAGCAGCAGCTGGGTGCCACCAACCGGCGTGGGCGCGTGGCCTTCTAGGCTCTCCAGTATCTTGTTGCGGTAAAAGCTCTTGGTTTCCTCGTAAAACTGCGCCTGCTCTTCCGTAAGCGGGCAGTAGCTGAGGTGCTCGGTCTTGGCCGGCAACTCGCTGGCTACCTGCGCCTTGTGCCGGCGCAGCACGAAAGGCTTGATGAGCGCGTGCAGCTTGCGGGTGCGGCCTTCGTCCTGGTTTTTCTCGATGGGCTTCACGAACTCCTTGCGGAAAAACGCCTGCGTGCCCAGCAACCCAGGGTTGATGAACGACATCTGGCTCCAGAGGTCCATCGTGCTGTTTTCGACCGGCGTGCCCGTCAAGATGAGGCGGTGCCGCGCCCGCAGCTGGCGCACGGCCTGCGCCGTGGTCGAGCCAGGGTTTTTGATGGCCTGCGACTCGTCCAGAATCACATAATCGAAGTAGTACGAGGCCAGCAACTCGGTGTCGAGCCGCACGATGCCGTAGCTGGTCAGCACCATGTCGTAGTCGGCAAACTGCGCCACGCTTTTATCGCGGTAGGTGCCGGTATACACCAGCAGGCGCAGGCTAGGGGTAAACTTGCGCGCCTCCGCCATCCAGTTGTAAACCAGCGAAGTAGGCAATACTAGCAGCGAGGCCGCGCCCTGGCTGGCCCCGCTTTCCTGGCGCTCGAGCAGCATGGCCAGCGTTTGCAGCGTCTTGCCAAGCCCCATGTCGTCGGCCAGGCAGGCCCCTAGGTGGTAGTCCTGCGCAAAGCGCAGCCAGTTGTAGCCCGCGTGCTGGTAGGGGCGCAGTGTGCCGCGCAGGCCTACCGGCAGCGGCCGCTCCTCCACCACGGCAAAGTCGCGCAGCTTTTCCAGCCGGCGCGTCAGCGTTACGGTGGCCAGGTTCTCGTTTTCCAGGTCCGTTACCAGCGCCAGGTGGTGGCGGCGCAGGGCTAGGGGCTGGCCGTCGCCGTTTTCTTCGGCGAAGGCAAACAGCTCGAGGTAGTCGGTAAACCACTCGTCGGGGATGAATGCCACTTGGCCGTTGGGCAGCCGGTACTCGCGGCGGCGCTGCAAAATGTAGGGCCGCAGCCGAATAAAGGGCACCGCGTACTCGCCAAACCACACCGTGCCGCGCACGTCGAACCAGTCGCCGCGTTCTTCAATGCCCACTTCCACCCGCACCGGGCCGATGAAGTAGTCCTGGCTGGCCGTGTCGCTGCCCTGCACTTGGAAGCCCAGCACCCCTAGGGCCGGCGCGTGGTCGTGCAGCCAGCGAAAGGCCTCGGCCTTGGGTAACGAGGTATGGCCCTCGGCATCGAGGGGCAGGCCACGCTGGCGCAGCTCCTCGGCACGGTCGTTTTCCTCCTTGGCCGAGCGCAGCAGGCGCCGGAAAATGTACGAATCGCCGTCTTCCTCTAGCTGCACGCTCATGGCGCGCGGGGGCGTCAGGGGTAGGTCGTAGGCGCCGTAGCGAAAGGTGAGGCTAAAGAACAAGGGCGCCTCGTAGGTGCCCGCACCGGGCACTACCAGGGGCTTGGGCAGCGGCACCCGCCCGCGGCGCGGCGGGCCGGGCGGGCGGGCCGGCACGGCCGCGGCCGCCGCCGTGAGCGCCGCCGGCGGCACGTCCGAAAACGTGAGGTGGGGCCGCGCAATGTAGCGCTCGGTGCGAATGTCGAAGCCTCGCGCGTGCACATCGAACGACTCCATGAGCGGGGCCACGAACTTCTGAAAGTAGCTCTTCTCTACGGCCCGCGGCACCACCACAAACTTCTTGCTCAAAAACGGCAGTAGCTTGCGCCCGTCAATGGCGTGCCGGAAGTGGTAGAGCACCGTGTCAAGCAGCAGCCAAGCTGGCTGCTGGCACACGAGCACCGCGTTCTTGAACTGAAAATCAAGCTTTTGATTCTGGTACTGAATGGTGGGGAAATAGTGCGTGCCCTCCTCGTTGCGCCGGAAGTGAAATAGCACCGACGCCGGCGCCTCGGCCAGCGCCAGCTCGCGCCAAGTGGGCTCGCCGTCGCGCCCCATCACGAAGACGTGCTTGCCCTGCAGCCCCGCCAGCAGCTTGCCCAGCCGGCTTTGCACATAGCGGCTAATGGCTTCCTGCAGTGGCTTGTCGCCCTTGTCGGGGTTGTAGGTTTTCAGGAAAAACTCGGCCGTCGTGATTTTGCGGGGCCAAAACTCCTTCACTACCGCATCCTGCTGCAACTCGTCGCACAGCTTAATCAGCTCGTAATCGTCGGGCTCCAGGCCGGCGGCAAACTCGGGTGCGTTCTTGGCCGACACCATCTGGTGCTGCAGGGTGAGCTGCCCGCGGGCGCTAAGCTGTACCACATGCGCCGTAAACAGGTGGCCCAGATACTCGTGTGCAAATAGCGAGTAAACCAGTTGGAAAGGAAGCGTAGTGGAAACATTCATAACTAGGCACAGGAGGCGTGCAAGTTAGCTATACCAGTTATTTTCCCAATCGGTTGAGGCTAGTCAAATTTCAGTTATCAGTCATCAATTACCAAGTGCGCACTACCCATTGAACAGCTGCTAATTGATGACTGATAACTGCTAATTGACTATAGATTCTCCCGAATTTGCATGCGGCCCGCGTTCAGGGCTGGGCGAATGCTAACCCCTAGGGTAATGGAGATGATGGCCAGCGAGATAAAGAAGATATCGAGCGGCTGCATCTTCACCGGGTACGAATCGATGACGCTGGTGGCCATGCCCATTTTCACAAAGTGAAAAGTTTGTTGCACCCAGCAAATGGCCACCCCCACCACCAGCCCGGCCACCGCGCCCACCAGCGCCACAATGGCGCCCACCAGCAAAAACGCTTCCCGGATGAGCTTCTCAGTGGCCCCAATGGCTTGCAGCACCGCAATGTCCTTCTTCTTATCAATCACCAGCATCGAGAGCGAGAAGAAGATGTTGAGCGAGGCGATGAGCAGAATGAAGGCGAAGGTGATAAATACGAACAGCTTCTCAATCTTGATGGCCTTGAGCAAGCTCACGTGCTGCTCGTCGGAGTCGAGCACGGTGTAACCGGGCCCTAAGCGCTCGCGCAAGTCGGCCTGCACTGCGCTCAGCTGGAAGCTCTTGCCAATGTGCACGTAGAAGGCCGTGCGGCGCGGGCCATAGCCCAGCAGCCGCTGCGCAAAGCCCAGGGGCACAAACAGGTAGCTGTCGTCGAGGTGCTGCTCGATGCGAAACACGCCGCCGGCCACAATATTTTCCTCGTTAAAGGCCTTGTCGGGGTTGAAGCTGAGCGTTTTGCGGCCCGGCTCCTGGCGCGGGTATAGCAGGTGCAGGGGGGCTAGGCGGTTGGCGAGCGTGATGCCCAACTCCTGCTGCACCCCATCGCCCACCAAAGCAAATTCTTCGTCGCCGCGCTGCAGGCGGTGGTCGCCCGCCACCAGGTTCGAATCCACCGGAATCTGGCCGAAGTAGTTGCCCGACATGCCGCGCATCTTCACCACCATTTGCCGGTCGTGGTACTGCAGCAGCGCGTTGTCCTCAATCACCTCCGTAAGCAGGGCCACGCCGGGCGCGCTCTGCACCTTGCTCAGCAGCACGGTGTTAACCGGGAAAGACTTGCCGGTGCGGGCCATAATAACCAGGTCGGGGTCGCTCTTGCCATAAAGCGAGCGCACTAGGTCCTCGAGCCCGTTAAAGACGGAGAGCACGATGATGAGCGCCGCCGTGCCCACCGCTACGCCCACCATCGAGATATTGGAAATGATGGTGATGATGTTGCGCTTTTTCTTGGACAGAAAATAGCGGCGGGCGATGAGGAGCGGAACGTTCACGGCAGAGGGATGGGGCGGCGCTAGCTGGCTTTGCGTAGCTGGTCGTTCATGAAGTCTTCCAGCTTTACCAGCCGCGACTCAATTTCACCAAAGACTTTTTCTTGATTTCGCGCACGTCCCCTTTCAGCTCCCGGATTTCGTCCAGCAAAATGATGTTGAACTCATCCTGCCGCTCGTTCCATTTCGCCTGCTGGTCGAAGGTAAATTTCATGTAGTCCAGCATTCGATTTTGGGTGTGCACCAACCGGTTTTGAGTTTCCAGCATCTGCTGCTGAACTCCCAGCATAGCCGTCTGAATATCTGCCGTTTGAATGAGCACCCGCTTCATCCCGTCCTGGGAGGCTTGCAGGCCATCCAGGTGCTGGGTTACTTGCTCGAAGGCAGCTTGGGGGTTGAACTCGGGCGGCATCTGTGGCAGGTGGTAGGTGGGTTTATACCGGCAAAATACAACCTGCCAATCGCCCGCCCCCTACTTCCAGGCTTTCACGATGAGGCCGGTGCCCGAGTCGTGGGTGGTGCGGGCGTCGAGCCAGTTGAGCAGCAGGCAAAACGGAAACACGACGAGGTAGTAGAACGGCAGCAGCGCGAAAAACCAGCGCGACTGGCCTAGCAGCAAAATCGGGTACTTCATGCTCAGGCGCCACGAAATTTGGCCCGGCTCGCCGTAGCTGTACTTGGCCTCAATGCGCTCGAAGCCCGCCGTGCGCAGCTTCTGCTGAATCTCGTGGATGTTGTAGCCGTCGCGCACGTGCTCCTCAATAAAGCTAGTTTCCGAGTCGGCGTGCACATCGGAGCCGCCCTGGTCGCTCGGGGTCGAGATGAGCAGCAGGCCGCCGTCTTTGAGCGAGGCGTGGATGTTGCGAAACACCTCCACATCCTCCAAGATGTGCTCCATCACATCTACCGCCAGCGCCAGGTCAAACGTGTTGGGCTGCTGGTACAGCACCAGGTCTTGCACTGCAAACTGCACCTGCGGCCGCCTAATGGCCCGAAAAAAGTCGTTCGAGTCTTTCACCTGCTCGTCCTTCACGTCCACGGCCAAAATGTGCCAGGCGCTGCTCAGGCTGCTGAGCCAGTAGCTGTACTGGCCGTAGCCGGCGCCGGCATCCAGCAGCTGCAGCGGCTCGCGGGTGCGGCCCCGCGCCCACTGGCGCAGCTCGCGGTGCACGTGCCAGGTGCGCAGCAGCAGCAGGTCGAGCAGGTAGTAAAACAGGCGCCGCAGCCACGGCGAGCGGTTAAATATGTTGCCAAGGCTGCGCTTAATGGGGTCGTAGTACAAAGGAAATCAGCAGTTAACAATGGGCAATGAACAGCCAATAACCGGCGCCCTTGCTGGCGCCAGCAAAGAGCTATTCGTCGTCTTTAGCAGGGTTAAAGAGCCTAGGGCGCTCCTCGCTGGCGGTGTCGGCGGCGTCTTCGGGCGGGGCGGGCGGAATGTCAAGCGCCCCGAGCACCTGGTCCATGTGGGCGGCGTAGGCGGCGCTGTCGTCGTGGAAGAACGTGAGCTCGGGCACCACCCGCGCCTGGTTGCGAATGCGCTTGCCCAGCGCGTGCCGAATTTCCCTGGTGTGCTCCTGAATCTGGGCCAAGCGGGCGCCGGCATCCTGGCCCAGCAGCAAGCTCAGGTACACGCGGGCCACGCCCAGGTCGGGCGAGACGTGCACGGCGCTGATGCTGGGCACCAACCCGCCGGCCAGCACGTGCGGCAAATCGCGCTGCAGTACCTGGGCCAGCTCTTGCTGCAGCAGGCTGGCCATTTTTTGCTGTCGTTTGCTTTCCATAGCTTTTTTCTAAACCCCAAAGGTACGGCGAGTACCGAACGTAGTGCCGGGCCCCGCGCGCCGCCCTAGGCCCCGGCGGCCGGGCACGCCCAGCCTAGGGCCCCGCACCGCGCCGGGCCCGGCAGTACGTTCTTTGCCGGCGCCATTCGTTTCTAGGCCGCTCCGTCCCTTGCTTCGCTTTTTCAAAAGCTCGCTGCCCGCCCCGCTCATGGTGCTGCTGCTGCTGGTGCTAGCCCTGCGGCTGCCGCTGCTGTGGGCCGGCCTGCCCACCACCGCCGCCGAGCTGCGCCTGCTGCTGCTGGGCGAGGGCCTAGGGGCCGGCGCCTGGCCCTACCGCGACCTCTACGACGGCACGGCGCCGCTGGCGGCTGGCCTGGGCGGCGCGCTGCAACTGGCCTGGAGCCGGCCCCTGGCCTTGTACCGCGCCATGGCCCTAGGGCTGCTGCTTTTTCAAGCCCTGCGCCTCAACACGGTGCTTAACCAGCTCGACGTGCACCCCGAGCGCAGCTATTTGGCGGCTCTTACCTACCTGGTGGTAGGCAGCCTCAGCAGCGAGCTCGATGTGCTGTCGCCGCTGCTGCTGGGCCACACGTTTATCATTCTGGCCTTGAGCGCGTTGGTGACGACTTCGCGCGAGGGCTACGACAACCGGCGCTTGTTTCGGGCGGGGTTTCTGATTGGGCTGGCGGGCCTCTGCTACCTGCCGTTGCTGTTGTTTGTGGCCCTAGGGCTGTTTGCGGTAGTGCTGTTTGCGGCTAATAGCTTTCGCAGCGCCTTGCTGCTGCTGTGCGGGGCGCTCTCGCCGCTGGCCCTCGTAAGCACGGCCTTTTTATACGTGGGGGCGCTGCCTAATTTCTGGCAGCTGTGTCTCAGCCGCGGCTTTGGGGCCGGCGCCACCCTCGACGGGCTGCCGCCGGCCGTGGCCTGGCCGCTGCTGGGCAGCGTGGCCGCGCTGCTGCTGCTGGCCGCGCTGCAGGCCATTGGCACGGCGCTGGGCCTCGTGTTCCAAGCCAAGTTTCGGCAGCTGATGCTGGTGTGGCTGCTGGTGGCGCTGGCGGTGCTGGCGGTGGGGCAGGGGCGGGCGCCCGGCGCGCCGGTGCTGCTGCTGCCGCCGCTGGCTTACTTCAGCTTGTTTTTGTGGCAGCGGCGGCCCGGCCGGCCGGGGCTGGTGCCCGAGCTGCTGTGGCTGGCGGTGCTGGCCAGCGTGGTGGTGGTGCGCTACCGCGGGCTGGTGCCGGGCCTGCCGGCGCTGCTGCGCCTGCCCCTCGAAAGCGCCGCCGCGCCCCGGCCCGCACCCGCCTACGCCCGCCTGGTGCCGGGCCGCCCGGTGCTGGTGCTCGGCCCCGACCGCCGCGCCTACTTGCAGCACCCCGCCGCCCGCCCCTACGTAGATTGGCCCCTGGCCCAGGCCGACTTCGGCCACCTCGACGAGTACGCGGCCTTGGTGCGCATCAACCGCAGCCTAGGGCCCCGCCCGGCGCCCTACCTACTTGACCAGGCCGGGCTACTGCCGCGCCTGCGCTACTTGCTGCCAGCCGCCTTTGGCCGCTACCAGCCCGTGCCGGGCGTACCAGGTGCCTACGTCTGGCAGTAGATAAGCAATTGATGAGGAGTGGCATAGCAAAAAAGGCAGTCATTCTGCGCTTACCGCGGAATGACTGCCTTTTGACAGAAGGAGTACCCTAGGGCCTACATGGGGAGGCTACCATCGCTGGGGTAGTTGCCACCTGAGTAGCTGCTGCGCTCGATGGTGGCGGGCGCCGGCTGGTAGGGCGGCGGGGTGCCCGGCTGGCCCGGTAGGCCCATGGGTGGCACGGGCGGGCTGGGCGGCCCGGCGGGCGGCTGGGGCGGCTGGTTAGTTAGCTCGGCGTTGAGGGCGGCCGTGCGGTCGCGCTTCACCACATGGGCAATGTAGATGCTCAGCTCGTAGAGCAGCAGAATGGGGATGGTAACGATAATTTGGGCCGAGATGTCGGGCGGGGTAATTACGGCCGCGATGATGAGAATCACCACGATGGCGTGCTTGCGGTAGAGGCGCATCAGCTCGGGCGTGACGATGCCGGCCTTGGCCAGGAAAAACACTATCATGGGCAGCTCAAATACGAAGGCGCACGAGAGCGTCATGGTCGTGAGCGTGCTGATGTAGCTCTGCAGGTCCATCTGGTTCTGGATGCTGGCATCGACCGTGTAGTTGGCCAGAAACTGGATGCTGAGCGGCGCGGCGATGTAGTAGCCGAACAGCAAGCCGAAGCCGAACAGCAGCGACACGAAAAACACCGCCCCGCGCGAGTTTTGGCGCTCGTGCGGGTACAGGCCGGGCTTGATGAAGCGCCACAGTTCCCAAAACAGGTACGGGAAGGTGAGGCACAGGCCCGCCATAAACGCCACGCTAATGTGCAGCGTGAGCTGCCCGCTCATCTCGCGGTTCTGAATAATGAAGTTGATTTGGTTTTCGCACGGCTCGGTGGAGCCGAAGAAGTGCCCGACCTTGCAAAACATCTGGTAGGTCCAGAAGTCGGGCCGCGAGGGGCCTAGGATGAGCGTATGAAACAGAAACTGCTTGTTCAGGAACGCTAGCAGCGTGAACACCACCACCGCGATAGCCGCCCGGATGATGTGCCAGCGCAGTTCTTCCAGGTGGTCGATAAAGGACATTTCTACCCCTTCTTCGCCCTGGGCGGCGGCGCGGTTCTGCTGAAATTTCTGAGTGGGGGAAGCCAACGGTAAGTAGGTAAAGGAGTGCGTGCGTAAAGGAGAAGAGCAAGTGGTAACGGGCCTACCTGGCACTGTTACGCACGTACTCAATTTACTCACTTACTGAAAAAGCGGGTAGCTGGGCAGCCACTCGTTTACCTGGTGGCGCACGGCCGCCAGGTGGCTAGGGTCGGCGTGGTGGGTGAGGGCCTCGTCAATTAGCTCCACGATGCGCACCATATCGGCTTCGAGTAGGCCGCGGGTAGTTACGGCGGCCGAGCCAATGCGGATGCCGCTGGTTACGAAGGGCGACTTATCGTCGAAGGGCACCATGTTCTTGTTGATGGTGATGTCGGCCTGCACCAGGGTGTTTTCGGCCAGCTTACCGGTCAAGCCCTTCGAGCGCAAGTCAATCAGTATCAAGTGGTTGTCAGTGCCGCCCGAAATAATGTCGTAGCCGCGGTTTAGAAACTCCTGGGCCAGCGCCTGGGCATTTTTTTGCACCTGATGGGCGTAGTGGGTGAAACCCTCCCCTAGGGCCTCGCCAAACGCCACCGCCTTGGCGGCAATCACGTGCTCGAGCGGCCCGCCCTGAGTGCCCGGAAACACGGCCGAATCGAGCAGGGCCGACATGGGCCGCGTGTCGCCCTTGGGCGTTTTCAGGCCGAAGGGATTGTCGAAGTCCTGGCCCAGCAGGATGAGGCCACCCCTAGGGCCGCGCAGCGTTTTGTGGGTGGTCGTCGTCACGATGTGGCAGTGCTCAAACGGATTGTTGAGCAGGCCCTTGGCGATGAGGCCGGCGGGGTGCGAGATGTCGGCCAGCAGCAGGGCACCTACCTCGTCGGCGGCGCGGCGCAGGGCGGCGTAGTCCCAGTCGCGGGAGTAGGCCGAGGCCCCGCAAATAATGAGCTTGGGCCGCTCGCGGCGGGCAGTGTCCACCACCTTATTAAAGTCGATGAGGCCCGTTTCCTTTTCCACCCCATAGAAACTGGGCTGGTAGAGCTTGCCCGAAAAATTGACCGGCGAGCCGTGCGTCAGGTGCCCGCCGTGGCTGAGGTCGAAGCCCAAAATCTTGTCGCCGGGCTGTAGGCAAGCCAGCATTACGGCGGCGTTGGCCTGGGCGCCCGAGTGGGGCTGCACGTTGGCCCACGCCACCCCAAACAACTCCTTAATGCGGTCGATGGCCAACTGCTCTACCTGGTCAACTATCTCGCAGCCACCGTAGTAGCGCTTGCCAGGCAGGCCCTCGGCGTATTTGTTGGTCAGCACCGAGCCCTGGGCCGCCATCACCTGGTTTGAAACGTAGTTCTCGGAGGCAATCAGTTCTAGGCCGTGGGTTTGGCGCTGGCGCTCCTGGGCAATAAGGTCGAACACGGCCGTATCGGACACGGCAGCAGGGGCGGTAGTGGGGGCGGTGGCTTGCATACTCCAAAAGTACGACTGGCTACCCTAGTGTTCCTTAACGGTGGCGGGTCGCTCATCGGCCAGTCATTTTCGGCGTAGCGACAGCCAAGCTCACCGCGTTTTTGCAAAGCACGGCGCTCCTCACCGCCGGGCAGGCCCAGGCGGGCCAGTCGCTCAGCGCTTCGCAATGGGGTACGGTTCCTCGCGGTTCGCTACCAGGTGCAGCTCCCAGGTGTCGAGGTTGAGGGCAGCCAGGTGGCGCAACTCGGAATTGTGTTGAAACACACCGCCGCAGTCGAGGCCCACAGCGTCGGCGCGGGTGGCCACGGCGGCTTGCACCTCGGCTACGGGTGTGGGCACATGCCCATGCAGCAGGCGCTTACCCGCCAGGCGTGAAGCATCTACTACCATGTCGCGGATGTACAGCATACTGTGCGCATCGCGGCGCATTTCAGCTGGGGGCAGGGCGAAGTTGAAGCCGGCGTGGACGAGCACGAAATCGGGCAGCTCCAGCGTCAGGGGCAGCGCCTGCAGCCAAGCCACGTAGCGGGCCGGGATAGCGGCGGGGCTCGCCACGCCAAAGCTCGCTAGGGTCATTTGCCGCTCGGCGGCCAGCTTCCACATGTGGTTGGCATTGGGGGTGCCGCCAATGGTATCGAGCAGCTCCTGCTCGTGGTTGCCGCGCAGGCAGTGTACTTGGTAGCCAGCAGCTTGCAGCTGCAGCACGTAGTCGAGCACGCCCCGGCTATCGGGGCCTTTGTTCACGTAGTCGCCCAGCAGGTAGAGCGTATCGGCGGGGCGCAGGCGCAATTCGCTTTCCACCAAATAGCGAAAGGTGCGCAGGCAGCCGTGCAGGTCGGTAGCGGCAAAACGGCGGGCCATAGTGGGTAACTTAATAACTGATGTTACGCAGTCGGGCCGTTCTGGCGTCCGCCTCACCCCCTAGCCCCCTCTCCGAAAAGGAGCGGGGAACTAGCGTTAGCTCATAGTTCTAAAAATTAGTAGTTTAAGCTAGACACCAAAACTAGCGCTAGTTCTCCCGCTCCTTTTCGGAGAGGGGGCTAGGGGGTGAGGCGGACGCCAGAACGGCCCGACTGCGTAACATCAGTTAATAATGAGCAATGAGTAGTCAGCAAAAAAGCAGCCCCGGTCAGAGGGCCGGGGCTGCTTTTATACTTGTAGTGAGTTGCCTAAGAGTAGCTGCCCTTGCCGTTGTCGGCTTTGTTGTGGCCGCGGTTGGGGTGGCGCGTGCCGGCATCCTCCGCTTCCTCGTCCAGGCGCTCCTGGGTAGCCTCATCGCGGTTAGGGTCGGGCAGGTCGCTGGTGGTGTGGGCTTCGGGCATACCGGACTGGTTTTTTTCGGCCGCGGCGTGCTGGTTCTGCTTTTCGTGGTGGGTAGCCATGGCGAAGAGGGACGGGTTAACTAGCGGTTGGGGTGGGTATGGGGCGCATCCTGCGCTTCTTCGCGCAGACGCTTGTCGTCGGCTTCGGTGCGCTGGGCATCGTTGTCCTCGCCGGTGCCGGCGGGCTGGCTCGCTACGTTGGGGCCGCCCTGGTGCGATTCGCCCTGCTTGTTTGATTTATGGTCTGCCATGGTAGTAATGGAAAAGAAAAAAAGAAGTGCTATTTAAAAGCCGGTTTCGAGCCCCGAATCTGAGGCGCCGGGGTCGGTCAGCTCGGCATTGGTGTCGGTGCCCGTAATGGGCTGAATGGGTTTAGGGGCCATCTGGCCCATGCCCACGTGCGAGTCGGCGTCGAGCATCTCGTCGGGTCCGGGGCGCAGGTCGTCGGCCTCTAGCTCATCTACAGGGCCGCGCTGGGGGCGGCGGCCATCGTCGTCGCGCTCATCGTCGGGGCTCGGCAGGTCCTGGTTGCGGCGCTGGTCAGCACCCTCGTCGGCCGTCACCATATTGTCGCCGGGCTGGTGGGTGTCGCTGTTCGAGTTCATACTCAGCGCCGTTTCCCCCTCGCCATTCACCGTGCCGAAGCCTTCCTTGCCGTCGCGGTTGCCGTAGCCGCCGCGGGCTTTCTCGTTTTTGGGCGGGTCGGCGTTCGGAATGCGCAGGCCGGCGGCAAATTCCTGCTCGGTCGTGTCGTCGTTGATGACGCGGATAGGGCGGTTGTTAGGGTCAACAGACATGGTGGGTCGGAAGTGGAGGTAGAAGAGAGTGTACTTAAGTTAGGGCGTTTGAGTTATGTGCCCGGCTTGTGCTTTACCCTGTCCCACTGGCGTTGGTGCGAGGCATCATGCTTTGAATGAGTAAGTTTAGTAGCATTACCAATACGCTATAACGTTTAGCGCGGCGCTGTTTACCCCTTAGTTAATGTGCAGGTAGGGCAAGGCAGGGGTAGCCGAAGCAGCGGCAGCGGCCGGTGGGTCGATATGGTACCGCTAGCGCACCCCAGCTCGGAGAGCTTCATCTATTTCCAGCGTTGAGGTAGGCTGCTCAACGTGAATAAAGAACCGGATGTAGGACAAGTTCCAGGCCGAGCCAGTAGAGAGTACCGGGCCGGGCGGCTGCGTCAGCAACCAGCGCGCCGCCGCGTACGGCGTTCTCAAGTAAGAGAGCCGCAACTTGTTTGACCGGTACAGCTGCACGAGTTGCGCTCCGGCCCACAGCCCCATCGCGAGTAGTAAGCCCAGCCGTACTAGCCGAAGCTCTGCCCCAGCTTGGTGCCATAGCCAGTCAATAAGCAGCGCAGCCAGCAAAAACATGAACGCCGCTTTAAACCAGCGCGTGCGAGTAAGCGGCAGCACGTGCTGCACCAGCAACAAGCTGTAGGGCAGCAGGACACACCAAAGGGCCGGCACCCCCAGGCCTAGGGTATAAGCGGCTCGCTGCGCTGGCAAGCGGCCGCGGCGCGCGGCGCTGGCCAGCGCCGCAAAGCCAACCAGCACCACCAGCGCCGCCAGCGAGCCCCCGCCAAGCCCGCTGGCCCCCGGTTTGCCAGCAGCACCAAACCAGGCCGCGCTGGGGTAGGCGCCGGGCCAGGCGGCTGCCCAAGGCCCCTAGTCCAAAGGCCAGGCCAGCGCCAGGCGCCCCGTGGCCAACGTGGCTTCGAGGCTGTGCCTAGGGGGCCAGAGCCGCGATAGGCTAACCGCCAGCCTAGTGGTCTCGTGCTCATCGGCCGTACACAGGATGAGAGCGGCGTAGCCCGCGCAGCTAGCTAGCAATCAACTGGCGAACATCCCAGCAAAATAAGCTTCATTGACCTTGCGCAAGAAGTTGAGCAGCCGTAAGTGACACAACCAAAAAATGCCGGCTTGCTGCTATAGTCTAGCTTTTCGACCAAAGTAGCGGCGCGGTTGCGCAAAGAAAAGAACCGAAGCTCCCGCTGCCGAACTTTTCCACCCCTGCTGGCTTGAGTTCCAAGAGGCAGCCCTTGGGCTTGCCTAGGCTAGAGCTTGGCGGCACGGCCCCCTACCTTTGCCCTATGCCCGAAGCCGCCGCCCTCACCCTCGTGCCCACGCCCATCGGCAACCTCGAAGACATTACCCTGCGGGCCATTCGGGTGCTGGGCGAAGTAGATTTGGTGCTCTGCGAAGACACCCGCACCAGCGGCCGGCTGCTGCTGCATTTGCAGCTCAAAAAGCCCCTGCTGGCCTACCACCTACACAACGAGCACCAGCAGGTGCCGCGCCTGCTCGAGCGCTTGGCCAAGGGCGAGCGCATGGCCCTGGTAAGCGACGCCGGCACGCCCGGCATCTCCGACCCCGGCTTTTTGCTGGTGCGCGAGTGCCTGGCGCGCGGCCTGCTGGTGGAGTGCCTGCCGGGCCCCACGGCCTTCGTGCCGGCCCTGCTCAAGTCGGGCTTCGGGGCCGAGCGGTTTTCGTTCGAAGGGTTTTTGCCCGCTAAGAAGGGCCGCCAAACCCGCCTGCAAGAGCTGGCCCGCGAAACCCGGACGCTGATTTTCTACGAGTCGCCGCACCGCATCGTCAAGACGCTGCTGCAACTGGCCGAGGTATTCGGCCCCGCGCGGCTGGCCAGCGTCAGCCGCGAGCTGACCAAGCTGTTTGAAGAAACCCTCACCGCCCCGCTGGGCGAGCTGGCTGCCACTCTAGGGGCCCGCCCGGCCATAAAGGGCGAAATTGTACTGGTTGTAAAAGGTGCTGAACATGAGCGAATTGAGCGCAGCAAATACGGAACCCACCCCGACGAAGCCGACGCCAACGACGAGGGCGACGCCGATGATGACCCCGACGCCTAGCGGCCCGCTGGCCCGCCTGGGGCAGTCGCCGCCGCTGCTGGCGCTGCTGGGCGCGGCGCTGCTGTGGGCGGCCTGGCCGGTGCACGAGCCGCCGCTCACGCTGCTGCTCTTCGTGGGCTGGGTGCCCTACCTGCGCCTCGAGCAATTGCTAACGGAGCAAGGCGCCAAGCGCGGGCGCGTGTTTGCCCATACCTACCTGTTTCTGGTGCTCTGGAACGCCTTTACCACCTGGTGGGTGAGCTACAGCACCCTAGGGGGCGGTATTGCGGCGGTGGTGCTGAATGCGGCCCTCATGTGCCTGCCGCTCCTGGCTTTTCGGCGCACCAAGGCACGGTTTGGCCCTCGGGTGGGCTACCTCTCGCTGCCCATTTATTGGATTGCCTTCGAGCAGTTGCACCTGCACTGGGACCTAAGCTGGCCCTGGCTGACGCTGGGCAACGGCCTGGCCAGCGCGCCCGCGTGGGTGCAGTGGTACGAGTACACCGGCTTTTTGGGCGGCTCGGTGTGGGTGCTGGCGGTGAACCTGCTGGTGTTCTGGGCCGGTTGGGGGCGCCAAGGAGTGCCCTTTTGGCAACTAAACGGGCCTAGGCGCTGGCGTTGGGTGCTGCCCATGGCGGCCGTTTGGCTGCCCATCATTGTTTCGCAGGCCATCAACCGTGGCTTTCAGGAGCAAGGCCCCGCGCTGGAGGTCGTGGTTATTCAGCCCAATATCGACCCCTACGACGGTAAGTTTGCCGGTTCGCCCAACTTTATTCCCTCCAACGAGCAGCTGACGCGCCTGCTCCAGCGCACTGAGGCAGCCATCACGCCCCAAACGCAGCTAGTGCTGTGGCCCGAAACCTGCCTGGAAGACCCGGTGCTCGAAACTACCTTCTTTCTGGGCCCCCAGGTGGCGCGCATCCGGCAGGAGTTGTTGGCCCGCCACCCCGGCCTGAGCTTGCTCACGGGCGTCACCACCATCGGTACCTACCCCAACGCGGCCAGCGCCCCGCCCAGCGCCCGCCACCGCGACGACCTGGGCTACTACGACGTGTTCAACACGGCCGCTTTCTTCGAAAATGCCAGCGCCCTGCCGCGCTTCTACCACAAAAGCCGGCTGGTGCCGGGCGTCGAGATAATTCCGCCCGTACTCAGCAAAGTGCTCAATAACATCGACCTAGGAGGTATCGTCGGCTCCTACGGCTCGCAGGCCGAGCGCACCGTATTTTCGGCCCCGGCCGCCGCGCCGGCCCTGCGCCTGGCCCCGCTCATTTGCTACGAAAGCATCTACGGCGACTTCGTGGCCGAGTACGCCCAGGGCGGCGCCACGCTGCTGGGCCTCATCACCAACGACGGCTGGTGGAGCGACTCGCCCGGCTTTCGGCAGCACCTGCGCTACGGCGCCCTGCGCTGCATCGAAACCCGCCGCGACCTGGCCCGCTCGGCCAATACCGGCATCTCGGCCTTCATCGACCAGCGCGGTACCATCTCGCACCGCACCGGCTGGTGGGTGGGCGCCGCCAGCCGCGCCACCGTGCACCTCAATACCGAAAAGACCTTCTACGTGCGCCACGGCGAGCTAATCGGGCGCGGCGCGCAGGCGCTGGCGGTGCTGGGCCTGCTGGGCGTGGCGGTAGGAGCAGTGCTCGGGCGGCAAGGCCGATTAAAAAAGTAACATAACACGTCATGCTGAGCAGAGCGGTGCATCGCGCCCGAGCGGCCTAGGGTCATCCTAGCAGCAAGAGGGAGATGCTTCGCTCTGCTTAGCATGATGTTCTCCTCCACCATTTCTTAAAAAACACTTTGCCCATGACCCCCGACCTGCTTGCCCTTTCCCAATCCGTAGCCGACCTCTGCCGCCAGGCGGGCGCTTTCATCCGCGAGCAGGTAAGCGGCTTCGACCAATCCAAAATCGTGACCAAAGGCCTGCACGACCTGGTTTCTTACGTGGATAAGGAGTCGGAAAAGATGCTGGTGGCGGGCTTGCAGCAACTGATGCCCGAGGCCGGCTTCGTGACCGAGGAAGGCACCGTAGCCAACTCCGATGCCAGCGTGGAATACCGCTGGATAATTGACCCGCTCGACGGCACCACCAACTTCCTGCACGGCCTGCCCTGCTTTGCGGTGAGCGTGGCGCTGGCCCGCGCCAACCGCCCGGTGCTGGGCGTGGTGTACGAGGTGAGCCGCGACGAGTGCTTCCGCGGCGCCGAGGGCCTAGGGGCTTTCCTAAATGATAAGCCCATTGGCGTGAGCGCAGCTACCAGCATCGAGGATACGCTGATTGCCACCGGCTTGCCGTTCTATAAGTTCACGCATATGGATGCCTACCTGCGCATTCTGGCTGAGTACGCGCAGCATTCGCGCGGCATCCGGCGCTGGGGCTCGGCGGCCACCGACCTGGCCTACGTGGCCTGCGGGCGCTTCGACAGCTACTTCGAGTTCAACATCAACGCCTACGACGTGGCGGCGGGCATCCTGCTGGTGCGCGAGGCCGGCGGCCGCGTCACGCAGTGGCTAGCGGATGGCGACCCAGTGTTCAACCGCGAGACGCTGGCCACCAACGGCCACGTGCACGAGCAGATGCAAGCGGTGATGCAGCAGCATTGGGGCGAGGGGTTTCAGTGGTAGCTTGGGGCGCCCTTAACCTGCGCTTCATGAAAACCTTGCTTACCCTAGGGCTGGCCGCCTTGCTAGCCAGCCCCGCCCTCGCCCAAACCCAGCTTACCGGCGACATTGCTGGCATGAGCACTCGCACGGCCGAATATCACTACACGCGCCAGGGCAAAGACTACACCGATACCCTTCGGCTGGTGAATGGCCACTTTGCGCAGGCCATCCCAGCAACCGACGACGGCATGGGCACCTTGCTATTTCGTAACATGCCGGGGGGGAGCATAGAAATTATACGGTTTTGGGTCGAGCCGGGGCCAGTGCACCTGCAAGGCACCTTAGGGCAGCTAGGTAAGCTAGAGGCCGCTGGTACGCCCGAAAATAAGGTGCTGAGCGAGTATAACCGCACCGTGCAGTGGAAAGATTACGGGATGCCCCTTAAGTCTGAAGCTGATTACCGAGCCCTACAAGCCAAACAAGCCCAGGATACCCGCCAGTTTATTAAGGCGCATCCAGCCTCCCGCACTAGCGCATTCCAGCTCTACGAGCAAACATCGAGTCAGCCCACCTACCCGGTGGCCGAGTATGAAAGGCTGCTGCAGGGGCTCCAGCCTGCTGTGCGCCAAAGCTGGTACGGGCAGCTGGCCGCTAAGCGGTTCGTTGTTCTGCGTAACCAGCCCACGATAGGTAAGCCAGTGGCCGACTTCAGTGTGGCCGACACGGCCGGCGTCAAGCACTCACTGGCTACTTATCGGGGCCAGTATGTACTGCTCGATTTTTGGGGGCACTGGTGCAGCCCCTGCGTGCAGGCCATGCCCAAGGTAAATGCGCTGCATCAGCAATACGTCAATAAGTTGACTATCATCGGAATTGCGATGGAGGGAGCCACTAGTGCTCCGCTATGGAAAAAGGCCATTCGTAAGTACAGCGTGCCGGGCCTGCAACTGTCAGAACTACAAGCTGATGAGGGCCCCGTTATCACTGGCTACAACATCAATGCCTATCCTACCTACCTGCTACTCGACCCACAGGGCAAGCTAGTGGCGCGTACCAACGACGTAGACGAAATCACGAAGAAGCTGGCGACCCTAGGCAGCTTGTAAGCTCTCGCGGCCCTAGGGCAAACTTTCCTCCGGCCTGCGCCGTTTCGCTTGTATCATGGACGTTCAACTGCTCATCATCTTTGCCCTGTGCGCGGCGGCGGCCTTTTACTTGGGCCGGCGCGTGTGGCTGCTAGTGGCCGCCAAGGGCCAGGCGGGCTGCGCCAAGGGCTGCGGCGGCGCGTGCGGCGCAGCCCTTGATGTGGAGGCGCTGCAGCGCACTATTGCGGCGCGGGAGGCTCGGCGCTAGGCTACTCGCAAAAACCAATTCGGCTTTATAACCCGCACCCGCCCCGGCCTCGTATAGCCGGGGCGGCCTGCGTTTGGCCCCTAGCTTCACCACCTCCCGAAAATCCCCTTTTGCCATGCAGGACAAAGAAGAAATGACCTCCCTCGTGACGGTCGAGAAGAAGCTCAACAGCCAAGGATACACCAAGGATTTTGTGGTGAAGGACGGCCGCCTAGCCACCATGGACGAGCAAAGCGCCGCCACTTACAGCCCCGAGGAAACGACCATCGTCGATTATTTTCGCTTTGAGGGCGAGAGCAACCCCGACGATACATCCATCCTCTACGCCATCGAAACCACCGACGGCACCAAGGGTACCATCTCGACCGCCTACGGCGCCTACGCCGACCAGGACGTGGACCAGTTCATTCTCCAGGTTGAGTCGCTGGGCAAAAACCTGATGAAGGGCAAGAAATAAATCATTGATTGGTCGGATTTTTGCCCGGATTTCACGGATTTTGTGAACGATTATTCCTAGGGTACTAAATTGATAAACGAAAAAGGCTGCTCATTGTGAGCAGCCTTTTTGCTGAAGCGAATCGTCCACAAAATCCGTGAAATCCGGGCAAAAATCCGACCAATCAATGATTTAGCCCCACACGCGGGTGCCTTCGGTGCAGTTGCGGCACATCTCGATTTGGTCGCGGCCTTTGAGTAGGGCTTGGCGGAAGCCTTGGTATTTCTTGCCCTGCCAAAGGGCGCGGAAGGTGTCGTGCTGGGCGTCGCCCAGGCGGTATTCGGCGTCCTTGTCGAAGCAGCAGGGTACTACTTTGCCATCCCAGGTGACGACGCAGGCGTGCCACATTTTCCAGCAGCCGTTAACCAGCTTGTTTTTGAGGCGGTAGGTGCCGTTGCCGTTGGTGGCGTAGCGCGAGTAGTAGTCGATGGTAGGAATGAGCGGCGAGCCCTGCTGGTAATCGTAAATCTGGGCCGTCTTAAACCATACGTCATCTACCCCTAGGGCCTGGGCCAAGGCTTTGGCGTCCTCAATTTGGTGCTCGTTGGGGCGCACTACCAGAAACTGGAAAATGAGACGCGGCGTGCTCTTGCCTAGTTCTTGGCGCCATTTTACTACGTTGCGGGTGCCGGCCAGTACCTTCTCCAGCTTGCCGCCCACGCGGTACTGCTGGTATACCTCCTGGGTGGTGCCGTCGAGCGAGATGATGAGGCGGTCGAGCCCGCTTTCCACCGTGCGGCGGGCATTGTCATCGGTCAGGAAGTGAGCGTTGGTGCTGGTGGCGGTATAAATGCCCTTCCGGCTGGCATACTGCACCAGCTCCAAAAACTGCGGGTGCAGGTAGGGCTCGCCCTGAAAGTAAAAAATGAGGTACCACAGCCGGCTAGCCAGCTCATCCATCGTTTTCTTGAACAGCGCGGGCGGCAGCATCCCGGTGGGCCGCGTAAATGAGCGCAGGCCGCTGGGGCACTCTGGGCAGCGCAGATTGCAGCTGGTGGTGGGCTCGAAAGCCAGCGCTACCGGCAGGCCCCAGGCGCGGGCCCGGCCCGTGAGGCGGCTCAGGGCGTAGCTGGCTACCACCTGCCCGGCGTTAAGCACTCGCCTAGGGGTGGCTTTGCGCAAAAAGGAAAGGCCGTCGCGGAGGGTGGAGCGCATACGCAAAGAAAGCTAGGCGGCCCCAAAAGGTTTGGGCGGCCCTAGGGCCTGGGGTAGTTTGGTAGCATAAGTTACCATAAAGAGGGCGGTCATGCTCATCTGGCGTCCGCCTGTTAAATTAGCCTTGCAGCCTTGGCCCGGCCTTTACTTGGCCGCGCTGGTGGTGCCCGGCATTTGGGCCAGGGCCGAGGTGAAGAGAGCAGCCTTGCCAAACGAGGAGTTGATTTCGTCGACGGCAGCGCGGCTGCTCAGGCGCTTGGGCTTGGGGTTGAGGATGGTGCCATCCTCGCCCAGCAGCATGTAGGTGGGCACATCGTGCAGGTTGTAGGCCTGCGCCACGGCCGAGCGGAAGCCCCCTAGGGCCCGCACCTGCACACCGGGTAGCTTCTTTACCAGCACCAGCTGGCGCCAGGGCACTTCTATCTCATCCAGCGCCACGTTCACGAATACGATGTTCTTGCCCTCGAAGCGCTTGTTCAGGTCCTGGGCGTAGGCTAGGTCGCGCAGGCACAGGCCGTTGGTTGATTTCCAGAAGTTTAAGTACACCAGCTTGCCCTGAAAGCTGCTCAGCCGCACGGTGTCGCCCTGAGCCGAGATGAGCTTAAAATCGGGCGCCTGCGCGCCGATGGCCAGGGCCTTGTGCTGGTTGAAGTCGCCTTCCAGCGTGCCGGCGAAGCGGCGCTTGCTGTCGAGCAAGCGGAAGTCGGCCAGCATGGCTTCCGACTGGCGCACGTGCCCGAACCGGAACGACTCCTGCAAAATGCGCCCTAGGGTAACCAACTTGCTGGCCCCGCTGAGGCGCTTGCTGGCCATCGCGTAGCACACGGGGTAAAAGTCGGGGTCGGTGCGCAAGTGCTTCTGCTGAGCGGCCAGGTAGTGCACGTAGTTCAGCAGAAACTCCTGAAACTGCTCGTTCTGGGCGGCGGTGGGGTCGTTGAGCAAGCCTGGCTCGCGCAGAAAGCTGTAGTAGTCGGGCGTCATCGCCAGGCGGCCTTCGGTGCTCACTACCTGCTCGCGCAGGTCGGGGAAGGTCAGCCGGTCGTTGGCGTTCGAGTACGTAATTTCGGCCTTGGCGTAGTTGTAAAAATCGATGGTAAACGACTGCCGGGCCGCCCGGTCCTCCAAGAAGTTGCGCTCGTGCTTGATACGGTAATCCAGAAATGAAGTAAACGGTGACTCGTAGAGCTGAATATTATCGGGCAGTACCTGGAAGCCGTCGTTCGACACAAATTGTTCGTCAAACTCGGCCAGGTAGGTGTTGGCGTTGGCCATCTGCTGGCGGTGGCGCTGCTCGTCGGTCAGGTTGTTGCCGTTGTGCAGCTTGGCCGCGAAGCCGTTGGGCACGCCGTTGGGCTTAAACTTGACGGTGCTCGCCATATCCTCGCTCTTGAAGCGCACATCGAGGTCGGTGCCGGGGTCGAGGTACAAGTCGGCTACGGCGTCGCCGTACACCAGGTCGGCCTTGGTAGAGCCGCTCACCGGCACGCTCAGCTTGAAGTCGCCTTTCTCACTAACCCGGGCGTAGGTAATGCGCTCCTGCGCGTCGAAGGGGCTGTCGCGAATCGACACCGCCACCGAGTCGCTGCCCGAACCCGTGACGTGGCCCGTAATAATAGCGGTGCCGGCCGCGGGGGTAGCCTGGGCCTGGCCGCCCAGCGGCAGGCTGCCGTACAGGGCCCCCGTTAGCAAGCAGGTAAACAGTAGCTTCATAAAGTAGGAATAGAATAGGAGCTAAATCATGGCGCAGCTAAGCAAAAAAGTAATTGCTGCGCTAACTAGATTTCGTAATAAAAGCCAATTGCTGGTCCGAAGATAAAGCAGGTTTGGCATTCGCTCCCAACTACCCTTGCTATTATTATTTTATTGCCATAGAGTGAGGAATAGCCTTTTTCGGCTATTCCTACAGTCCAGCTACCTTATAATTTGCAGCACCCTATTTTATCTTATTTTTATCCAAAAATATTCTGCAAAACTTCTTCCAATCTTCCTAGGGCCTGCACGCGCATGCCAGGGCGCTTGCCCAAATCTTTGCCGTTGAACTGCGACACGTACATCTCGCGAAAGCCTAGCTTCTCGGCTTCGGCCAGGCGCTGGTCGAGGCGCGGCACGGCGCGCATCTCGCCGCTCAGGCCCACCTCGGCGGCCAGGCACACGTCGCCCGGAATGGGCAGGTCGTTGAGGCTGCTCACCACGGCCGCGCACACGGCCGCATCCAGGGCCGGGTCGTCGAGGCGCAGGCCGCCGGCAATGTTCAGAAATACGTCGTGCTGGCCTAGGCGCAGGCCGGCGCGCTTCTCCAGCACCGCCAGCAGCATTTGCAGGCGCTTGGCATCGAAGCCGGTGCTGCTGCGCTGGGGCGTGCCGTAGGTGGCGGGCGTCACGAGGGCCTGCACCTCCACCAGCAGCGGGCGGTTGCCCTCTAGGGTGGCGCCAATGGCCATGCCGCTCAGGCTCTCGGCTCGCTGTGAAAGCAAAATTTCGGATGGGTTGCTCACCTGACGCAGACCGGTGCCCTGCATCTCGTAGATGCCCAGCTCGGAAGTGCTGCCGAAGCGGTTTTTGATGGTGCGCAGGATGCGGTAGCTCAGGTGCCGGTCGCCCTCAAACTGCAGCACCGTGTCCACCATGTGCTCCAGTATTTTGGGGCCCGCAATGCTGCCGTCCTTGGTGATGTGGCCGATGAGCAGTACCGGCACGCTGGTTTCTTTGGCAAACTTCAAGAACTCGGCGGTGCACTCGCGCACCTGGCTCACGCTGCCCGCCCCGCTCTCCACCAAGGTCGAGTGCATGGTTTGGATGGAGTCGATAACCACCACGTTGGGCTGCACCTGGTCTACCTGCCGGAAGATGTTCTGCGTATTCGTTTCGGTCAATATGTAGCAGCCGGGGTGCTGGCCGTCGGCCAGGCGCTCGGCGCGCATCTTGATCTGGGCCTCGCTCTCCTCGCCGCTCACATACAGCACCTTCAGCTTTTTGAGGGCTAGGGCTATTTGCAGCATTAAGGTGCTTTTGCCGATGCCCGGCTCACCGCCAATGAGCACCAGCGAGCCCGGCACCAGGCCGCCGCCCAGCACGCGGTTCAGTTCGCCATCGGGCGTCAGGATGCGCGGCTCCTCCTCATGCTGGATGTCGGCCAGCGGGCGCGACTTGGCCGCTTTTTGCTGGCTGCCGCCGGGTATGGTGCTGGCGGGCTTCCACTGGCCGGTGGTGGTAGCCACGGTTTCCTTCTGCACCACTTCCTCCACGTAAGTATTCCACTCGCCGCACGAGGGGCAGCGCCCAATCCACTTTGCCGACTGCGCCCCGCAGTTCTGGCAGAAAAAAACGGTTCTTGCCTTCGCCATTCTTGCTAAAATTATTCGCAAGAATAAGGCTGAAATGGGCAGAAAAGTTGCCGTTGCCGACCGGCTACTTCTGCCCAGCCAGCCGGGCGTTTGCCTGGCTCGCGGCCCCTAGGCCGGCCGGCTGCCAGTTGGCGGGCTGCTACTCCGCTACTACCGTCCTTCTGATTCCCAGCTTCTTCATGCGGGCCTCCAGGGTTTTGGGGTTGATGTCGAGCAGCACGGCCGCGCCGCTGGCCCCGCTCACCCGGCCCCCAGTGCGGCGCAGGGCCAGCAAGATGTGGTCGCGCTCCTGCTCGCGCAGGGTTTTGAGGGGCGCCGTGCTGTCGGGCGTTTCGGCTGCGGGGGGGCCTAGGGCCGCGGCGGGCGGCAATGCCAGCGGCGCGGGGGCCGCCGCAAAGCCGCCAAACTCCAGCCAGGCCCCCCGGCTCACGATGATGGCCTGCTCCAGCACGTGCTCCAACTCGCGGATGTTGCCGGGCCAGGGGTAGGCTTGCAGGCGGGCGAGGTCGGCGGGCCGAATGGCTCGCAGGGGGCGCGCTAGGCGCTTGCTCAGCGTGCCCAGGTAGTGCTGCACCAGGGGCGCAATATCTTCGGGCCGCTCGCGCAGGGGCTCCAGTTGAATCGGGAATACGTTGAGGCGGTAGTACAAGTCGGCCCGGAAACGGCCGGCGCGCACCTCGTCTTCGAGCACGCGGTTGGTAGCGGCCAGCACCCGCGCGTCGGTCGTGAGCACGCGGTTGCCCCCTAGGCGCTCAAATTCCTTTTCTTGCAGCACGCGCAGCAGCTTAGCTTGCAGGTCGAGGGGCAGCTCGCCCACCTCGTCCAAAAAAATAGTGCCGCCGTCGGCCAGCTCAAACTTGCCGATACGCCGCTCCACGGCCCCCGTAAAGGCGCCTTTCTCGTGGCCAAAGAGCTCGCTCTCAATTAGCTGGGCGGGCAGGGCGGCGCAGTTGAGCTTCACCAGGGCCCGGCCGCGGCGGGGCGAGGCTTGGTGCACGGCGCGGGCTACTACTTCCTTTCCCGTGCCGGTTTCGCCAGTTATCAGCACTGTGGCGTCGGTGTCGGCCACTTGGCCAATGCGCTCGCGCACTTGCTGCAGGGCTGCGCTGGTGCCAATGAGGCCGTCGGCGGGCCGGTCGGTGTTAATCTCGTCAATCAAGTAAGTGCGCTCCTGCTCTACCTGGGCCTTGAGCGCCTCAATCTGCTCGAAGGCAAACAAGTTTTCGAGGGCTAGGGCCACTTGGGGCACCAAGGCTTGCACGGTGGCCAGGTCGGCGGGCCCGAAGCCGGTGGGCGCCAACGAGGCGAGCGTGAGCACGGCGGCGCCATCGGCGCGCTGCCAGATGGGTACCACCAGCATGGCCCGCACGTGGTGCTCGTCGTAGGCATAGCGCATGGCCGGCCAGCGCACGGCCAGCGCCCGAAAGTCATCGCCCGCGTACAAGCCAGGGTAAGTTAGCAAATCGGTTACTTGGTTATAAAAGCCCGCCGTTTCGCTTTCGCGGCCGGCAAAGCGGTTAGGGTCGAGGGCCAGCAGTGGGGCGTGCGGGTCGTCGGGGGGACGGGTAAACTCGGCGAAGCCCTCGTACACGCCGCGCGCCGCGGCCCGCTGCACTCGAATGCCGAAATAGTGGAAAGTCACGGCCTGGCTCAGTTCTTCGGCAATGGCTCGAAACAACGGCTCGCGCTGCTTGATGCTAAGCAGGGCATTGGTGATGTTGAGCTGTAATGAGCGCTGCTGCTCACGGCGGCCAACTTCTTCAAAATCAAGCGAGTTATTGACGGCAATGGCTACCAGCGACGAGATTTTTTCCAATAGAGCTTCGTCGTCGGTGGTGTAAGCGGGCGGGCGAGCGGTAGCCAAAATGAGGTAGCCCATGAGGCGGCCATTTAGCCAGAGCGGCACCATCGTGAGGTGCAGAATACCCTGGCGCAGTAGCCGCTGAAAAGGTTCAAAATCAGCGTATTGGCGCACGTAGTCGGGCAACTCAATATGCTGGATGTGCGGGTCGGCCAGCAGTTGCTCGACCGGGGAGCCAGCGATGGGCGTAAACTGCTCGGCGCCGGGCGGCACCGGCTCGGGCGGGTTGGCCGTAGTGTAGTTTTTGAAGAATAAGCGTTTGTTCAGCAGCTTCTTATCGAAGATGTTGATACCCATCATGTCGAAGGGAAAAATAAGGCGTAGTTTGCGGGCAATCGTCTGAAAAAGCTGCTCTTTGTCGCGGATGGTTGCAATGGCCTCGTTAAGGTGTAGCAGCAGTGTCTCGTCTTGATTAGTAGGTAGCATGGGCAGCAAGAAAGGGCCTAGGGAAGTACGTTCCAGAGTCAAAAATATTTTAAGAAATTCCTATTATTTAAGAAATTCCTGTTTATTACCAGATAGTTTGTAGAAACTACTTATTATGTAAAGTATTGATATTCAAAAGAATTACGAAAAAAAATGATGATTTGATTAGCTGGCATAGCGTTGGGTAGGCAGTTAGTACACTACTACGCCACTTGGCTTATGTTATCACGAAATCAACTGGCCGGCCTGGGGCTACTGTTTGGCAGTGCGCTGCTAACGCACCCGGTGCTGGCCCAGAATCAGCCGAGTGTTCCGGCTGCCAGCCAGGCCATCGGGCTTGTTAGCGACTCGCTATCCCTAGGGGGAGCGGTGCAGGCCGTACTCGACGCTAACCCCGGCGTTACCAACCTGACCGAGCTGGCTAACGCGGCCAGCAGCCGCTTGTCGCAAACGCAGGCTGGGTTTCTACCGCAGATAACGGGCTCGGCTACCTACACGCGCATCGACCCGGTATCGCAGTTTCAGCTAGCGCCGGGCACCGAGGCCCTTGCGTTTGCGCCCAACAATAACTTCGATGCGCACCTGACGGCGCAGTATGAGTTGTACGACTTCGGGAGGCGGGCGGCTTCCACCGACCTATCGCGCTCGCAGGTGCAAACGGCCCAAGACAACGTGGTGGTAGCCCGCCGTGATTTAGCTTTTAGCGCCGCGCAAGCTTATTATAATATCTTGTTCGCCCGCGAAAGCATTCGGGTGCAGGACCAGCAGATTGCCTCGCTGGTGGCCCACCGCAACGAAATGCAGAAGCGCGTGGATGCCGGGGTGAGCACCAAGTTTGACGTGACGACCACCGATGTACGCATTACGCAGGCTCAAAACCAAAAGCTAGACCAGCAAAACCAGCTGCTAAACCAGCAGGTGCAGCTGGCCCGCCTGCTGCACAAGCCCCAGCAGGCCGATGTGCCGGTGAAGGGCCGCCTGAGCTACGAACCGCAGGCCGTGAACCTAGAAGCCGAACTGGTTAAAGCTGCTACCAACCGCCCTGAGGCCAAGCTGGCCAAAGATGCCGAAGTTAGCGCCGACTTGCAAAGCAAGCTCACGGCGAAAAGCAACTTGCCAGTGCTGGGCGTCGGCGTGCAGGCAGGCGGCAAAAACGGCTACCTGATTCCTAATGTGGCTCCTGCCGAGGCGTTGCAGCGCATTCGCTTTAATACGGTGGGGGTAGCCCAGCTGTCGCTGCCTATTTACGACGGCGGCAAAAATAAAAAGCAGCGGGTGGAAGCCGCCGCCAGCTACCGCGCCGCCCAGGCCCGCACCCAGGATACGCAGGAGCAAATCAGGGCTGATGTGCGGCAGGCAGTCAACAATATGCAGTTCAGCCAGGCCCGCTACGACAACGCCCAGCAGCAAGTAACCCAGGCCACCGACGCTCTGGAGCGCGCTCGCGGCCGCTACCGCTACGGCGTAGGCCAGAACCTGGACGTGCTCGATGCCGAAACCCAGCTGGCCCAGGCCCGCCTAGCCCGCGCCCAAGCCATGTATAACTACACCCTAGGGCAGTACCAGCTGCGCCGCGCCACCGGCGAGCAGATTTGGCAATAAAGCAATTAACAATGAGCAGTGAGGAGGAGCAATTGCTTTCAGGAATTACCTAGCCGCTTGCTCATTATTCACTGATAATTGCTCATTACCCCATGACCCTCTCCACTATTTTATGTCCGCTCGACTTCTCGGCTGCTTCGGCGGCGCTGGTGGCCTACGCTGCCGCGCTGGCCGTGGGCACCGGGGCCGAGCTGCGCTTGCTCTACGTGCAGGAGGCGCAACCCGTGCCGGGCTGCACTAGCTTGCAGGTGGAAGCAGCCCTGGGGGCGCACCGCGCGGCCGCCGAGGCCGCAGGCGCCAGCCGCGTTAGCACCCAGCTAATGCGCGGCGAGGCGGCCCCGGTCATTGTGGCCGAAGCCCACCGCCAGCACGCCGACCTCATCGTAATTGGGGCGCACGGCCAAACGGGCCTCAGCCGCTTCCTGATGGGCAACACCGCCGAGGTAGTGGTGCGCACGGCCCCTTGCCCCACACTACTCGTAAGAGAATAACTGCTTTGGGCTGTTAGCTACTAGTTTCCCTAGGCTGCCAACCTTCCCTTTGTCCAAACGACTTTCCACTTTGTTTACCAAAAGCTACTAGCTAGTAGCTATCAGCTAAAAGTTTCATACCTAATACAATGGCTACGCAAACCGATATCCCAGACGCTCCCGCCGCCGTGGCCGAGCCGCTCGAACCCGAAAAAAAGCGCGGTCCGCTGCCCCTTATCATCTTGCTGGTAGTGCTGCTGGTGGGCGGTTTCTTCGGCTTCCGCCGCTACCAGTTTGCCGAGGCCCACGAAAGCACCGACGATGCCCAGGTAGAGGGCGACGTGTACCCGGTGCTACCCCGCGTGAGCGGGCCCGTTACGAAAGTGTATGTAGATGATAACCAGGTAGTGAAGAAGGGTGATACGCTCGTAACCATCGACCCGGCCGACTACCAGCAGCGCGTAGATGCCATGCAGGCCGCCCTGCTGGCCGCCCAGGCCCAGGTAACGGCCGCCCGCGCTCAGGTAAACATTGCGCAAGCCAACGTGCGCACCGCCCAAACGACTATCGGCGTGAGTGCTGCCAACCGCACTCGCCTGCAGCAGGACCTGGCCCGTAGTACCAAGCTGCGCAACCAAGATATTATTCCGCAGAGTGAGTACGACGCCGTAGCAGCTAACCTCAAGGCCACCAGCGCCCAACAAAGCACCGCTACCGACCAAGTGAGCGTAACCCGCAGCCAAGTAATGGCTGCCCAGCAGCAAATTGCCGTAGCCCAGGCCGTGGTGAAGCAGCGCCAAACTGACCTCAACAACGCTAAGCTGCAGCTGAGCTACACCACCCTTGTGGCCCCGGCCAACGGCGTAGTAAGCCGCAAAAACGTGCAGCCCGGCCAGGTAGTGAGCCCAGGCCAGCAGTTGGTGGGCCTGGTGAGCAGCGCCCGCACCTGGGTGGTGGCCAACTTCAAGGAAACCCAACTCGAGAATATGAAGGTGGGCCAGCCCGTGAAGCTGGAAATCGATGCCTACCCCAACGAGGAGTTCGACGGCCACATTGAGTCGCTGTCGGCCGCTACCGGCGCCCGCTTTGCCCTGCTGCCCCCCGACAACTCGACCGGCAACTTCGTGAAAGTGACCCAGCGCATCCCCGTCAAAGTTGTGCTCAATAAGGAAGACCCTGCGCACCCTCTGCGCACGGGTATGAGCGTGAACGCCATTGTGGCGGTGAAGTAGCCCTAGGGCATAAAAAGAGCCTCATGCTACGTGCAGCGTAGCATGAGGCTCTGCATATACTTAATTATTAATCCTCCTATCCTTACCACATGGAAACTGGATTTAGAAAGTGGATTATCGTGGTGACGGTAGTCTTCTGCTGCCTGCTAGAGCTCATTGATACCAGTATCGTGAACGTGGCCTTGACCCAGATGATGGGCAACCTCTCGGCCACGCAGCAGGAAGTAAGCTGGGTAGTTGCCTCCTACGCCATTGCCAACGTGATTGTGATTCCGATGACCGGCTTTCTGGCCGAGCAGTTCGGGCGCCGCAACTATTACCTGGCATCGGTGATACTATTTACCTTAGCCTCGATGGCTTGCGGCCAAAGCACCAGCCTGTGGGAACTGGTAGCTTTTCGCTTCATTCAGGGTATTGGGGGCGGGGCACTGATGGCTACTTCGCAGGCCATTTTGGTCGATACCTTTCCGCCTAAGCAGTTGCCGCTGGGCCAGGCCCTGTTTGGCATGGGCGTCATTATCGGCCCCACCATCGGCCCAACTCTAGGAGGCTACATCGTAGAAAATTACGATTGGCCCTGGATTTTCTATGTGAACGTGCCGGTGGGTATCCTGGCCGCCATCTTTACCGTTTTGTTCATCCGCGACCCCGAGCGCATCAAAAATGCTATTCCACGGCCGCTGCGCGAAATTGACTGGGCTGGTATTGGCTTCCTCATCCTAGGTGTGGGCTCGATGCAGTACGTGCTGGAGCAGGGCGAAACCAATGACTGGTTCGACGACAATATTATCCGGCTTTTTACGGCGCTGGGCGCGATTGGCGTGATAGGCTTCCTGTGGCGCGAGCTTACGGCCAAGGCGCCCATCGTGGATTTGCGGGTGCTTACTAAAAGTCGCAACCTAGCGGTAGGCGCATTCCTGTCCTTTGTACTGGGTTTTGGGTTGTTCGCCTCCGTGTTCGTGTTTCCTATTTTCACGCAGCGCATCCTCGGCTTCTCGGCCGAGCAAACCGGTTACCTACTGCTGCCGGGTGCCCTGGCCTCAGGCTTTATGATGCCCATCGTGGGCCGCATGTTGATGGCTGGCGTGCCGCAAAAGGCCATGCTGCCGGTGGGTTTTGCCATCTTCTTCGCCTTCACCTTTTGGATGGGAAGCAAGATTTCGCCCACGGCCGGCGAGAGTGACTTCTTCTGGCCGCTTATCACGCGTGGGGTGGGTCTAGGGCTGATTTTTATGCCCATCACCACTATGAGCCTGGCGGGCCTGCAAGGGCGCGATGCTGGCCAGGCGGCGGGCCTCACCGGCATGATTCGCCAGCTTGGCGGCTCGTTTGGGGTGGCCATTGTAGGCACTTACCTCGAGCGCAGCATCCAAAACAACCGCGTGGCGCTGCTGCCCAACATCTCGCTTTACAACAGCGAAACCGCTCAGCGGGTGCAGGCCTTTACCCAGAGCTTCCTCAACAAAGGCTTCTCGATGGACCAGGCCCGGCAGGCCGCCTACGCCGCCCTCGACGGTACGCTCATGAAGCAGGTGTCGCTCATTACCTACACCCAGATTTTCTACGCCCTAGGGTACTTCTTCCTGGCCTGCGTGCCGCTCATCATGCTCGTGAAGCGCACTAAGCCCGCCACGAAGGCCGAAATGAACGCCGCCCACTAAGCACTGGCGCAACCAAAACTAAAAAGGGCTCCTAGCACTATGCCGGGAGCCCTTTTTGCGTAACGGGGGCCTAGGCGCCGCTACTGGTACTGCACGTACAGCGGCTTTGGGTTGAGCTCGGCTAGCACTTCCTTAGGCGTCATCAGGTGCGAGTTGCGAGGCTTGATGTCGTATTCGTAAAAGAGCTTAAAGCCCGTGTATTGTACGGGCTGCTTCTCGATGTATGCCTTGTACGAGTCCTTCTTAAGGGTGGGGTCTCCCCAGCCATCCATGTCCATTATCACCTGCACGCGCGGGTCGAGCTTGATTGCCTTGTAGTTGGTCAGCATACCCTGCGTGAAGCGGTGCACCATTAGGATTTTGGGCGGCAAGTGGTTTTCGCTCACGATGCGGGCCAGGAAATTGATGGCGTAGTTAACATCCTTGGCGTCGTAGGTGCCGATTTTCTTGCCGGGGCGGGTATGCTTGGTGGCCATCGCAAACTCGGGGTCGATGCCCAGGTGAATGGTCGGGTCCTTCATATACTCGGCTAGCTTGGGCAGTTCGTGCTCCAAATCGCTCAAACCCACCTGCACGTCCATAAACAGGAGGGCGTGCTTCTCCCTGGCCCAGGCGCGGGTTTCCTCAATGGTGCTCTTCGAGTTCATGAGGCGGTACTTGCCATCGGCGCCGGCCGCGCCCTGCGCCGTGATGGTGACGCTGTGCAGCGCTGGCATCACCGGCAGGCTAGGGTCGGCGGCCTGCCACTCGGCCACCACTTTGTCAAACTTGCGCAGCATCTGGTCTTTGGGCTCGCGGCCCAGAATACCCATGCCCTTCGAGCGAATATTGCCGTAGAACGCCACAATGCGGTGCCCCGGCAGCATGGCGCCCGGCAGCTGCCCATTTTTGCGGGCAATGCTATCGGCCCGCAGCGAGTCGCGCTTCAGGGCTAGGCGCCTGATTTTGGTGGAGTCGAGGGGGGCCGGCGGGGTGGCCTGGGCGGTAGTATTGGCGGGGCCAGCGTTTGTTTCGCCCTGTCCCGAGCGGTTGCAACTGGCTAGGGTGGCACCCGCTAGCAAAGCTAGGCCTAGCGCCACGCGCCCGGCCGGAGTAGTAATAAAAGGCACCTTTTAACTGACTAACGAAATGAAATGAGGGCGGTAAGGTACGGCCTAGGCTACCAAGAAATCCAGGAAACCTCCATGTAAATTTGGTCCATTCTTGGTTGCCTACTCAGTTCCACGCCCTGATTTTGTTTTCCCGCTTCCGTATTGCCCTGCGCGCCCTGTGGGCGCTGGCCCGCACCCCAGCCTTGCTCAATGAGGTGCTGGCGGCCGATGTGGCGGCCTGGCAGGCGCGCGCCCTTGCCCACGCCGGCCGCTGGCCGGGCCTAGGCCCGGCCGGACTGCCCAGGGTGCCACTAACCCATTTTGTGCCGGCCTGGGCGCCCGCGGCGGCGCGCACGGTGGCGCCCTTTGCCTTTGGCGATGGCGGCTCGCTGCCTACCGACTTGCTGCTGCTGCGCGCCCTGGCCCGGCAGCAAGCCGGCTGCCGCTACTTCGAGATTGGTACCTGGCGCGGTGAAAGTGCCGCCAACGTGGCTGCCGAGGCCGCCACTGTGCACACCCTCAACCTGAGCACCGCCGAGATGCGCGCTTTAGGCCTGCCTGAGCGCTACATTGCCTTGCACGGCTTTTTCTCCCAGGCCAAGGCCAACGTGGTGCACCTGCATGGCAACTCGGCCACCTACGACCTGGCCGCCCTGCACCGCACCGCCGGCCCCTTCGACCTGGTATTCATTGATGGTGACCACCGCTACGAAGCCGTGCGCCGCGACACGGCCCGCGTGTTTGCGCACCTGGTGGGGCCGGCTACCGTGGTGGTGTGGCACGACGCCAGCCGCCAGCCCGGCCAGCCCCGCTGGGAAGTGCTAGCGGGCCTGCTGGCAGGCTTGCCGCCCAGCCCGCCCGGCCAGTTGGTGCAAGTAGGCAACACGCTATGCGCGCTCTACGCGCCCGGTGGCTTGCCCCTGGCCGCCGCCGATGCGCTGGCCGACCCCACCGAGTTTGCAGTGGAAGTATTCCTGGTAAAAGAGTAAGCGACTAAATTAAGCTGCCATGCTGAGCCTGCGAAGCATCTCTCCAAACCAATACCCTAGGGGCGCGGTAGAGATGCTTCGCAAGCTCAGCATGACGTCCTTTCAGATTCATTCACAACTGGTAATCGTTCCTTACTCCTTTACTCGCAGCTGGCGCTTGTAGAGCTGCACGGTATTCTCAAGGCCTAGATACAGCGCATCGGCTACCAGGGCGTGGCCGATGCTTACTTCCTGCAAGCCAGGTAGTTTCTGGGCCAGGTAGGCCAGGTTTTCCAGGTCCAGGTCGTGGCCGGCGTTCAGGCCTAGGCCGGCGGCCACGGCGGCGCGGGCGGTGGCGGCGTAGGGCCGCACGGCGGCGGCACGGTCGGTGGGGTAGTAGCGGGCGTAGGCCTCGGTGTAGAGCTCCACGCGGTCAGTGCCGGTGCGGGCGGCCACCTCTACCAGGGCCGGGTCGGGGTCGAGGAAGATGCTGACGCGGCAGCCGTAGCTTTTAAGCTCGGCCACGGTATCGCGCAGGAAGCCCTGGTGCGCTACCACGTCCCAGCCGGCATTGGAGGTAATGGCGTCGGGCGCGTCGGGCACCAGCGTTACCTGCTCCGGGGCCACCTCGCGGCACAGCGCCACGAAGTCGGGCGTGGGGTTGCCCTCTACGTTCAGCTCAGTGGTAATGATGCCTTTCAAATTGCGCACGTCTTCGTAGCGAATGTGGCGCTCGTCGGGCCTCGGGTGCACCGTAATTCCTTCGGCCCCAAAGCGCTCGATGTCGCGCGCGGCCTGCAGCAAGTCGGGGCGGGCGTGCAGGCCGCGCGCATTGCGCAAGGTGGCAATCTTGTTGATGTTGACGCTTAGCTTGACCACTGATTAGCTTGGATTTAAACGGATTTCACGGATTTTGTAGGCGGGTCTACTTAGTTGGTCTTAGGCGCCGCGCTGCCAGCGCCCCTAGGGTGGGCCGGCGGCGCAAGGTACCTTTGCCAGCCCAGCGCCCGGCGGGCCGCTTGCGTACAACCCGCGGGCAGGCCCTAGGGTTACGCCGGGCTGGGCCCGCGGCGCTAGTGCCGCCGGGCTTCCATTTGCTTCCCTATCCTTTCCCCATGGCTTTAAAAGAAACCATCGACGGCGCCATCAAGCAAGCAATGCTGGCCAAAGACAAAGTGCGCCTCACGGCTCTGCGCTCCATTAAGGCGCAGATTTTGCTGGCCGAAACGGCCGAAGGCGCCAGCGCCACCGGCCTCAGCGCCGACCAGGAGCTGAAGCTGCTCAACAAAGCTGCCAAGCAGCGCCGCGAGTCGGCCGCCACTTACCAGCAGCAGGCCCGCCCCGACCTGGAGCAAACCGAGCTGGCCGAGCTGGCCATTATCGAGGAGTATCTGCCCCAGCAAATCACCGAGAGCGACCTGGTAGCCAAGCTGGTCGATATTATTCAGCGCACCGGCGCCAAAGGCCCCTCCGACCTGGGCAAGGTAATGGGCGTGGCCGCCCGCGAGCTAAGCGGCCAGGCCGACGGCCGCCGCATCTCCGATGTGGTAAATATGCTGTTGAACAACACGGACTTCTAGAAAAGTTATGGGTTATGAGTTGACTAACCAGCGGCTTATGGTCATGCCCCAAACTCATAACCTTTAACTCATAACTCAAAAAGTGACTGCGCTCGACATCCTTTTGCTGCTGCCCCTGGGGGTGGGCATGGTGCAGGGCTACCGGCGCGGGCTGGTGCTAGAGGCGGTGTCGCTGCTAGCCTTTGTGCTGGGCGCGGTGGGCGGGCTGCTGCTGCTGAGCAGGGCCATTCCGGTGGTGCGCGGCTACCTGGGTGAGCTGCACGGGCTGCTGCCGCTGGTGGCGTTTTTGCTGGTGCTGGTGGCCATTATGTGGGGCGTGCACCTGCTGGGCGGGCTGCTGAAAAAGGCCGTGCACCTCACGCCCCTCGGGGTGCTCGATAATCTGCTGGGCGCCGCCGCTGGCGGCCTTAAGTGGCTGTTGGGGTTGAGTTTGCTGCTGTACGGCACGGCGCTGGCGGGCCTACCGCTGCTGCCGGCCAGCCTGCGGGCGGGCTCGGTGGTGCTGCCTTGGGTGCAGCGCGCCACGCCGCTGGCCCTGCACCTCACGGGCTACGTGCTGCCCTTTGCCCAGCATTTGCTGGCCCGCCTCAAGGCCGTGATGTAAGCGCGCCGCCTAGGCCCCGCGGCGCGGCCCATGCCCAGCAAAGTGTTGCGAACCGAGCTGTTAGGCCACACGACTTCTGGCTGCGCGGCTTGCCCCACCGCCAGCCCATAACGTACTACTACTCGCCCGGCCTGCAGGCCGCTACCCTGCCGCTGGTGCCGCCGCTAGCCTTCACGGCCGATGCCGACTGCGAGCTGATGGCCCTGCGCCGTGCCACGCTGCCGCTCTACGCGGGCAGTTTCATCCTGAGGCACTGCTTACCACCCATGTCCTGCGGCGGCTAGCCAATTGGGCTAGCTGTTGTAACATTGCGCGCCCTCGGCAGCAGGTGCGGCGCTCGGTTTAATTGGGCCCCGCTGGCCGCCGCGGACTGCCGCCCATTCCTATTTGCCTTTGCCCATGACGCGCCACCACCTCCACGGCTACGACTATGTAGATGAAGGCCAGGGGCCCGTGCTGCTGCTGCTGCACGGCTTATTTGGGGCCCTCAGCAACTGGGAAGACGTTATCCGGCAGTTTAGCCCTGCGCATCGCGTCGTCATTCCGGTGCTGCCCGTGCCCACCATGCCCCTAGGGCAGGCGTCCATTCCGGGCCTGGTGGCCTATGTGGAGAACTTTGTGGAAAAGTTGCGGCTGCCCACGCCCCTCACCTTGCTAGGCAACTCGCTGGGCGGCCACATTGCGCTGGTATACACCCTGCAGCACCCCGCCCAAGTAAGCCAGCTGGTGCTCACGGGCAGCAGCGGGCTGTTTGAGGACGGCATGGGCGGCTCGTTTCCGAAGCGCGGCGACTACGGCTTCGTGCAGGAGCGCGTGGGCTACACTTTCTACGACGCTAGCCTAGCCACCCGCGAGCTGGTCGATGAAGTATTTGCCGTCACCAACTCCAATGCCAAGTGCCTGCGCATGATTAGCATTGCGCGCTCGGCCCAGCGCCACAACTTGGCCCGCGAGCTGCACCGCATTGCCGTGCCCACGCTGCTGGTGTGGGGCCTCAACGACACCATTACCCCGCCCCCGGTGGCTCATGACTTCGAGCGGCTGCTGCCCCAGGCCGAGCTGCGCTTTCTCGACCACTGCGGCCACGCCCCCATGATGGAGCGCCCAGCGGGCTTCAACCGCTACCTCCAACGCTTTTTGCAGCGCCCGGCGGCTAGCGCCGCGCAGCCGGCCTAGGGTGGTGGTGGCGCTAAACTAGCTGGGCTCGCCGTTGGTTAGTAGCAACTGTTTGGCAAGCTAGTGGCTCTTCTAGGGGCGTGGCACATTAAAAGCTGAGCTTCAGCTAAGAAACAGCCTTGCCCACTAGCTTCGCTTGCTCATGCCGGCTTGGCGCTTACCTTGCTGCTTCCCTTACTATTATTACGTGTATTTATGCCCGCTTTACTCGCCGAAGACTTACTTAATCAGATGATTCCGTTCCTCAAGGGCACCGATACGGCCGGCAAGGCTGCCCGCTGGCTCGAGGAGTTTCACGTGGGGCAGTTGCCGGTGCTGGCCGGCCGCCGCTACCGCGGCCTCGTCACCGAGCGCGACCTGGCCGACTACGAGGACTCGGACAAGCAACTGGCCGAGCTGCCCCTAGGCTACGCCAACGCCCACGTGCAGCACGACCAGCACTTTTACCGGGTGATGGAAGTGGCCGTAGAAAACAAGATTCAGCTGGTGCCGGTGCTCGATGAGCAGCAGGACTACGCGGGCGTGGTAACGGTGAGCGATGCGCTGGCCGCTTTCGGAGCGGTGCCGGGCCAGGCCGGGCAGGGCGGCATCCTGGTGCTGAGCATGGAGGAGCGCGACTACTCGCTCTCGCAAATCAGCCGCTACGTGGAGGAAAACAACGCCAAAATCCTCTCGGCCCACGTCGTCAACGACGAGCACGACCCCTACCGCATTCGCCTCACGCTGCGCCTCAACGTGGACAGCCTCAGCCGCATCACGGCCACCCTGGAGCGCTTTGGCTACCTCGTCACGGCCCAGTTTAGCGGCCCCGCCGAGCCCACCAACGACGAGCAGGACCGCTTCGACGCCTTGCTGCGCTACCTGAGTGTGTAGCGGGCTAGGTTAGGTGAAACCACGTGTAACCTACCCTAGGGCCCATTTCTGGCTTTGGCGCTGGGTGGGGCTGGCTGCCTGGCTGCTAACTAGCTTGGCGGCGCGGGCGCAGCAGCCCACGGCCCTGCCTGCCGCCCCGCCCGATAGCCTGCGCCACTTGGAAAGCCACCCGCGGGCCCTAGCCCCCGTAGTAGCCCCCACCGATACGCTGGTGCGCCTAAGCCCCTGCGCCATTGCGGGCCCTAGGGTGCGGGTGGGGGCTATCCTGTTTGCCGGCAACCACCGCACCGTAGAGCGGGCCCTGCGGGCCGAGCTAAACTTCCGGGAGGGTGATTCGCTCGACGTAGAAAACTTGGCCGCCCGCCTCGAAGCCAACCGCCGCCGCATCTACAATCTCCAATTGTTTCACGCGGTGCTGGTGCAAGCCAGCTGCGGCGGCACCGGGCAGCTCACGGTACTCTTCAGCGTGCAGGAGCGCTGGTATGTGCTGCCCACGCCCATCTTCTCGCTGGCCGACGACTATAACGTGTGGCGCACCCGCCCCGACCGCTGGAGCCGCCTCGACTACGGCCTGCACCTGGTAGACACCAACTTCCGTGGCCGGGCCGAGCAGCTGACCGCCAACGTGCAGTTCGGCTTCAACCGCAAGTTCGAGTTGCTTTATGAAGCGCCGGGCTTTGGCCGCCGCCGCCGGGTGGGCCTAGGGCTGGCCGTGTCGTACTACCAAAGCCGCAACCTCGACTACAACGTGCTAAACGACCGGCGCATTAGCTTGCCCGCGGCCGAGGAAGACGCCTTTCCCATTCAGCGCTTCTACGCCTCGGCTGGCCTGCGCCTGCGCCACACCGTGCAGCTGTCGTCAGCGTTCGACGTTGCCTACCGCCGCGAGCAAATCAGCGACCTTATTTACAACCTCAACTACGACTACCTGCTGGGCTTGCAGCAGCGCCAATACCTGGAAGCTACATTTTTTACTACTAACAACCAGCGCAATACGTTTGCTTATCCGCTCACCGGGCAGTTTTTACAGGGGGGCGTAGGATTTCGGCAATTTTTGGGTCAGGTGCGTTCGCCGGGCTACCTCACCTTACGCGTGCGCTACGCTCGCTACCTCAGCCTAGGGCACCAGTTTTACTACGCGGGCGGCGTCAATGCCTCCACCAAGCTATTTGCCTCGGCGCTGGGCGAAAACGATGCCCGCCTGTTGGGAGCCGATGGCCTGGTGCGCGGCTACGATTATTACGTAGTAGAAGGCCGCTCCTTCGGGGTCGTGCAGCAAGGGCTCAGCTGGCGGGCCTTCGCGCCGCCGCCCGTGCGCCTGCCATTCATCAACAACCCAAAAGTCAATACCTTACCGCTAGCCATTTACCTCAATGCCTTCGCCGATGCCGGCCTCACTACTGGCACACCCGTGCCGCGGCCGCGGCCTGCGGCCAACCTGCTGCCGGGCCAGTTGCTGGCGTCGGTAGGCCTAGGGGTGCACTTCGTCACGTACTACGACCGAGTATTTTGCCTCGAGCTAATCCGCACGCTCACCGTTTATCCGGCCCTAGGGTTCTTCTTGCGCACCAGCTTTCCCATCTAGCAATATAGGCTTATTACGTTTTTGTTATGAAAATCGCCATTCTGGGCAAGCCCTTCGACGACGCGGCCGCGCCCTACATCCAAACGCTACTCGACGAGCTGGTGGCCCGCGAAACCGAGATTCTAGTGGCCGAGGCTTACTACGACTTTATGGCCACGCGCCTGCGCCTGCCGCCCGGCCTCGACACCTTTCAGCGCGGCGACTCGCTGCGCGGCGTGCAGTTCGTGCTCAGCATCGGCGGCGACGGCACCCTGCTCGACACCGTCACCTACGTGGGCGCCCTGCAAATTCCGATTTTGGGCATCAATACCGGCCGGTTGGGTTTCCTAGCTCCCATTGCACCCTCCTACATCGCGCAGGCCGTGGAGGCGCTCTACCGCGGCCACTTCACCTACGACGACCGCAGCTTGCTGCGCCTCGATACCGACCCCGATATCTTCGGCGGCTTGAACTTTGCGCTCAATGAGTTCAGCATCCTCAAACGCGACAGCTCCTCCATGATTGTTGTGCATACCTACATCGATGGCGAATACCTGAATTCGTACTGGGCCGATGGTTTGGTAGTATCGACCCCCACGGGCTCTACGGGCTACTCGCTCAGCTGCGGCGGCCCAGTGATGCTGCCGCAAACCAACAATTTTATTATTGCCCCCGTGTGCCCCCACAACTTGAACGTGCGGCCCCTCATCGTATCGGACCAAAGCATTATTTCCTTTGAAATAGAAGGCCGCAGCAATAGCTACCTGCTCGCGCTCGACTCGCGCTCGATGCCCGTCGAGGCCACCGTACAAATGGCTATTCGCCGCGAAAACTTCAACGCTCGCCTGGTTAAGCTCAACCATATTAATTTCTTGAGTACCTTGCGTAGTAAACTCAATTGGGGGCTCGACCGGCGTAACCCCATGGCCTCGTTGCCGTTGAAGTAAAACTTTTATGACGCTGCTCGATTACGCTAAATTTTTTTAGTTCCAATTGTTGCGTACTTTTGCGCTAATTGCAAGTCGTGTCTAATAGCCTCGCGGCTTTCCAGGTTCAGCTACTTATTACTAAGAACACCTTTTATGACAAAGCTTTCCACTTATTCAAGCTTGTTAGCGGGGCTCGCGCTAGTAGGCACGATTCAACAAGCTGACGCCCAGCAGTTTACTAAGCGCAAGCAGTATACATCCATCGGGGTAAACCTGAATGCGATGAACTACTTTGGTGACGTAAATCCCCAGACTAATTTTGCGTCGTTTAAAGCCGGTGATACTCGCCCGAACCTCGGCATCAGCATTACGCACCGCTATTTCCCGCGTATTTCGGGTCGGTTTGGTTTAGCTGCCGGGCGTGTTGCTGCCAATGATGATAACCAAGGCGGCTCGGGCGATGCCTACTACCGTAATAACCGGAATGTGAACTTTCGGACCAACATCTATGAAGCTTCGGCCGTGATGATTGTGGACCTTATTGAGAACCGTAATAACTATCTAAAGCGCCCTGACTTCGTGCCTTATTTGTTTGGTGGCATAGCTGGCTTCTATTTCAATCCTCAGGGTACCCGCAATGGTGGCCAGACTTGGACAGACTTGCAGCCGCTCAAAACGGAAGGAGTAGACTATAGTCGCGTGAGCTTTGCTATACCATTTGGCGGTGGCGTGCGTTATCGCATCAACCGCAACATGGATGCCTCGTTCGAAATTGGTTTCCGCAAAACCTTCACTGGTTATCTCGACGATGTAAAGGGAACCTACATTGGCCAAGCCGCTTTGGCGCAGGGCGATAATGCTGCCGGCGACCGTCAATACTTTGGCTATGGCATCACCAAAGACCACCGCAATGGTACCTTTGATGCCGCTGGCGTGAAACGCGGCCAGGATAAAACGGACTGGTATACGGTAGTGGGCTTCTCGCTAAACTACATTCTCAATCCCCGTATTAAGAACCCCAAATTCCGCTAAGGGCTGCTGCCGGCGGTGGAGCTGGGTTATTTTCTCTGCCGAATGGCTGTATTTCGTTTTTCTTACGCGCTCCTCGCTGGCTCTATGCTAGCGGGGAGCGTGCTTTTTAAACCTACCTCAGCGGTGGCCCAAACCACTAGCGAACTGGGTCTAGGGGTGGGCGCGACCAACTACCGGGGCGAGGTGTCGCCGCAGTTGCAGTGGCAAAACAGCCGGCCCGCGGCTACTCTCTTTTACCGTCGCGATATATCGAGCCCCATTACGTTGCGTGGAGCCTTCACAGCGGGCGCCCTGCGCGCTACCGACGGCAACGTGATGGGCGCGCAGGGCGGGGTAGCACCCCTGCCCAACTACCGCCGGGTGAGCCTAACGGGCAGCGTACTAGAGCTGTCGGGCGTGGTAGAATATAACTTTCTGGATTACCATCAGCGTAAAGAGCGACGCCGGGTGCATGCCACGCCCTATCTGTTTATCGGACTAGCAGGTTACTACGCCAACACCACTGTGCGGACTGAGAACGCGGGTTTGCAAAATGACTTTAACCGGCAGGGTGGTAAGGCAGGCATCGCCATACCGGCCGGGGGCGGCGTAAAAGTGGCTATAAGCGAGCATTTTAACTTGGGCGCGGAGATGGGAGTACGTAAAACATTTACCGACCAGCTCGACCACCTAGGCGACCAAGACCCGCTGCTGGTAAACCCGCACGACCAAGACTGGTACTATTACACCGGCTTAAGCGTGTCGTATACCTTCTATCACATCTTTTGCCCCCCGGTCTACAAGCACAATAAGCGCTTGCTAAAGTAACGCAGCCCGAACGGTAGTGCTATAGCAAATTATTGACTGTAAGAGATTTGTATAGGTAGGCCGGGTGGCGTCGCTAGGTCCTGGCTAGCGGGTAACGCATAAGAAAGCGGGGCGGGTCTGCAACCCTCTGCGTAACTTGCGGCCTCTTATACGCAAACCGCAACAATGGCCGAACGGTCTGAAATCGACCTCTCCAATATTCCCGCGCACGTCGCCGTTATCATGGATGGTAATGGGCGCTGGGCCAAGCAGCGGGGAGGGCTGCGCGTATTCGGCCACCAAAGCGCTATCACTTCGGTGCGCGACACGGTGGAGGAAGCCGCGGAATTAGGGGTAAAATACGTAACGCTGTACGCTTTTTCGACGGAAAACTGGAACCGCCCGGCGGCCGAAGTAATGGCATTGATGCAGCTGCTAGTGCATACTATCCGCAAGGAAACCAGTACGTTGCTCAAAAATAGCGTGCGCCTGCAAGCGATTGGCGATTTGAAAAGCCTGCCCGCAAGCTGCCAGCGTGAGCTAGCCGAGGCCATGGAGCTTACCAAAGCTGGCAACCGCATGACGCTGGTGCTGGCCCTAAGCTACAGCGGCCGCTGGGACCTGACGCAAGCCGCTCAGCGCCTGGCCAGCGAGGTAGCAGTAGGCCGGCTGCAGCCCGAGGCCATTACCGAAGCTACGATTACCAACTACCTGGCTACGGCCGGCATTCCCGACCCTGAACTACTTATTCGTACCAGCGGCGAGCAGCGCATTAGCAATTTCCTGCTGTGGCAACTGGCTTACACTGAGCTTTATATAATGCCCGTGCTGTGGCCTGATTTCCGGCGCAGCCACTTCCGCGAGGCCTTGCGTGCTTACCAGAGCCGCGAGCGGCGCTTTGGTAAAACCAGCGAGCAGCTGACTGTATCTTGATGTTTTGTCTACTAGAAATAATGCGTAATTGCCTGCGTAAGGGTTTGTTTGGCCTGTTGCTGCTAATGGGGGGGCTAGGAGCAGCCCAGCCAGCCTTGGCTCAGGGTGCACCAGCGGCCGCTGGCCCCAGCGACGATTCCCATCGGTACGAGTTGGGGGGCATCACCGTGACGGGCGCCCGCTACCTGGACCCTAATACGCTGATTGGCTTGTCGGGGTTGAAGTTGGGTGACCCGATTACCATTCCGGGCGACGATTTGGCGAAGGCGATTCGCAAGATTTACGCCCAAGGCATCCTAGCCGATATTTCGGTGAGCGAGTCGCGCATAGAGGGCAACAAGCTCTACTTGGAGTTCAACGTGCGTGAGCGGCCTAGGCTTTCCAAATTCACGTTTGAGGGCATTAGCAAAGGCCAGTCGGATGACTTGGAGAAGAAAATTAAGCTCATCCGGGGTAAGGTGGTAACCGATGCGTTGGTGTCGAGCACGCGGACCCAAGTGCGCAAGTTTTACAACAATAAGGGCTACTTAGATGCCAAGGTGGTGATGCGGCAGGTAGCCGACTCCACCCTCTCGAATAGCGTGGCGCTGAAGATTGATGTGGATAAGGGCAAGAAAGTCCGTATCCACGAGATTGACTTTGAAGGTAATAAGGCTTTTAAAGATTCGAAGCTGGCCCGGCAGTTCAAGAAAACCAAGGCCCGCACAGCTTTCAAGATTCTGACGCCCGGCAAATTTCAGCGCACGGAGTTTGAGGCCGACAAAGCCAAGCTGATTGACTTTTACAACAACGAGGGCTATCGCGACGCGTCCATCGTGTCGGATTCTATCGAGCGCGACGAGAAAGGCCTGATAGTGAAGGTGAAGGTAGACGAAGGTCTGAAGTACTACTTCCGCAACATCACCTGGAACGGCAATTACCTCTATGATAGCAAGACGCTAGCCTCGGTGCTAGGCATCAAGGCGGGCAGCCCCTATAGCAAAGAAACGCTAGATAAGCGCCTGACCTATAACCCTACCGGCCAGGATATTACCTCGCTATACATGAACGACGGCTACCTGTTCTTCCAGATTGACCCGGTTGAAACCAAAGTGGAGGGCGACAGCATCGACATCGAAATGCGCATCACCGAGGGCGTGCAGGCGCGGGTGAAGGACATCAACATCGCGGGCAATACCAAGACCTCGGACCACGTAATCCGGCGGGCCATCCGCACGCTGCCCGGCGACAAGTTCAACCGCGAGCTGCTCATCCGCTCGCAGCGCGAATTATCGACCCTAGGGTACTTCGACCCCGAAAAGATTGGCTTGAACCCGGTACCTAACCAGGCCGACGGCACCGTGGACATCAACTACACCGTGGTCGAAAAACCCTCGGACCAGATTACGCTCTCGGGCGGCTGGGGTGGCTACGCTGGCTTTATCGGCACGGTGGGTTTGGTGTTCAACAACTTCTCGCTGCGCAAAGCCCGCGACTTTCACAACTGGACGCCAGTGCCCGCGGGCGATGGCCAGCGCCTAGCCCTTAATGTGCAAGCCAACGGCTTTCAGTATCAGGCCTACTCGCTGAGCTTCACGGAACCCTGGCTGGGCGGCCGCAAGCCCCAGTCGCTGTCGGTGAGCCTCAACCGCAGCATCTCGCGCCTAGGGGTCAATTTTGACCCTATTACGGGGCAGTTCATTAAGGTAAACAGCATCAACGTGGCGCTGGGCCGCCAACTGCGCGTGCCCGACGACTACTTTACGCTCAGTAACTCGCTGTCATTCAGCCAGTACCAGTTGCAGAACTACGCTATTTTCTCGGACTTCAGCACGGGCCACGCCAACAACTTCACCTTTAATACTACCCTGGCCCGCAATAGCATCGACAACCCCACTTACACACGGCGGGGCTCCAGCGTCAGCCTGAGCTTGAGCTTGACGCCGCCCTACTCGGTGTTTCCGGGCGCTCACCCCAACTCCTACGAGTGGGTAGAATTTCACAAGTGGATGTTTGACGCCTCCTGGTTTACGCCCATCGTGGGCAAGCTGGTGCTGAATACGCGGGCCCACTTCGGCTTTATCGGCAACTACAACGCCAACCGCACGCCGGGGCCGTTCGAGCGCTTCAAGATGGGCGGCGCGGGCCTAGGCTACGGCGGCGGCGGCTCGTTCCTGGTGGGTACCGACTACATTGGCCTGCGCGGCTACGACGACCCTAACGCAGCCTACGCCATTCCAACGGCGCAGAGCGGCGCTAGCGGCGGCATTGCCTACAACAAGTACGTGGCCGAAATTCGCTACCCCGTCAGCCTCAACCCGGCGGCTACGGTGTACGTGCTGGGCTTTGCCGAGGCCGGCAACGCCGTGGGCAGCTTCAGCCAGTACGACCCCTTCAAGCTGTACCGCTCGGCAGGCTTTGGGGCGCGCATCTTCATGTCGGCCTTCGGCTTGCTGGGCTTCGACTATGGCCGCGCTTTCGATACGGTAGTGCCGCCCGTTGGCACTTCTACCGCTCAGGATTTCAACCATTTCCACTTCATCATTGGCCAGCAGATTCGCTAGGCCTAGGGGTGGAAATTAACTAAAGGCAAACTAAATTTCGGCCCGGTGGCGTTAAGCAGCCGGGCCGCTTTGTAGCCTTTTATTCTATGATGCACGTTGCGCGTTTCCTGCTGGCTGGGCTACTGCTGCTAGTTGCGGCACCAGCCTGGTGCCAGCGCTTTGGCTACGTCGATACCGACTATATTCTGGGCAAAATGCCCGAATACGGCCAGGCGCAGGCCGAGCTGGCGAAGCTGACCGATACCTGGCAGAAGGAGATTGGGGTGCAGAAGCTCGACATCGATAAGATGTACCGCACCTACCAGGCTGAGGAAGTGGTGCTGACGGAGGCGATGAAAAAGAAGCGTCAGGATGAAATTTTGTTGAAGGAAAAAGACTTGAAAGACTACGAAGCCAAGCAGTTTGGCTACGAAGGCCAGCTTTTCAAAAAGCGCATTGAGCTGAACAAGCCCGCGCAGGATAAGATTTTTGATGCCATTGAGAAGGTGGCCAAAGCCAAGAAGCTGGACCTCATTTTTGACCGCAACGGCGACTTGACGCTCCTTTATGCCAGCCCCACGCACGACTACACCGAGTACGTGATGGAGGAGCTGGGCTTGGCTAAACCTACCCAAAACCAGCCCGGTAAGAAAGGCCCGGTAAAGACCGTAGTGCCGCCCAAAACCCCTGCCACCGCCACTGCTGATAAGAAGGCGGCTCCTAGCACCGACCCCGCCTTCGAAACAGACTCGGGCGCGCCCGATGCGGCGCCCGCCCCTACCGGGCGTGGCACAAAAGCTGCTAAAGCTACTAGCGACGGAAAACCCTAGTATTCGCTACCTTTGCCCCCGAATTAGACTTGAACCCCAGACTTTTTTCTTTACCTAAAAGCGTGAAAAAACTAACCCTGACCTTTGCCGCTGCGCTCGTGACTGTTGCCTCGCTGTTGGCCCCGCGCGCCGCCCAGGCCCAGCAAAAAATCGGCTTCACCAGCGTAGAGTACGTGCTGAGCCAGATGCCCGAAAGCAAGCAGATTGAGTCGGATTTGAAAACCTACGGCTCGCAGCTGGAAGCCCAGCTGAAAACCAAGCAGACCGACTTTCAAACTAAGCTGGCTGCTTATCAGAAATTGCCCACTACTACCTCTCAGGTAATTAAAAACGATACTGAGAAAGAGTTGCAAACCATGCAACAGGGCCTGCAGGAGTTCAGCCAGACGGCCCAGCAGTCGATGCAGCAGCGCCAGCAGACGGCCCTGCGCCCGGTGCTCGACAAGATTCAAAAGAACATCGATGCTGTGGCCGACGAAAACGGTTACGCCTACATCCTGAACTCGGACGCGGGTAGCAGCCCGGTGCTGCTGCACGGCCCCAAGGACGGTGACGTGTCGGACCTGGTGCTGAAGAAAATGGGCATCACGCCCACCAAGGACGCCCCGGCCCCGCAAGTGAAGCAACCCACTAGCACGGGCTCGGGCGTGCCGGCCGCGCCTACCCGCACTTCTACCCGCAAGAAGTAAACGGCGGCCTATCACCCTAGAAAGCCGGAGCAAACTGCTCCGGCTTTTTTGCGTTTTACCCTTTTATCGTTTCGGATACCCTAGGCCATGACTACCCTGCCCGACCCCGCGCTGGAACCCGATGAAGCCGGCGAAGGCGACGAGCTATATGAGCACCACCGCATTGTGGCCGACCGGGGCCAGGAGCTGCTGCGCCTCGACAAGTTTTTGCTGAACCGGCTAGCCAACGCCTCGCGCACCAAAATTCAGGCGGCCATTGAGGTAGAAGCGGTGCAGGTAAACGGCCGACCCACCAAGTCCAGCTACCGCGTGCGGCCCGCCGATGTGGTTACCATCACGCTGCCCGAGCCGCCGCGCACCGGCAACGTAGTGCCCGAAGAAATGCCCCTCGACATTCGCTACGAGGACGACGAGCTGCTGCTCGTAAATAAACCGGCTGGCCTAGTGGTGCACCCCGCCTACGGCAACTGGCAGGGCACGCTGGTGAATGGCCTAGCCTTTCACTTAGCCAACCTGCCCACCGGCCGCAACGGCGAAATTCGGCCCGGCCTGGTGCACCGCATCGACAAGGATACCTCGGGGCTGCTGGTAATTGGCAAAACCGAACGGGCCATGACGCACCTCTCGCAGCAATTTTTTCACCACACCATCGAGCGCAGCTACCTGGCCCTGGTATGGGGCAATCTGAAGGACGAGGCGGGTACCGTGCGCGGCCACATTGGGCGCAGCCTGCGCGACCGCAAAATTCAGGCCGTGTACCCCGGCGGTGAGCACGGCAAGCCCGCCGTAACGCATTACCGCGTGCTGCGCCGCTACGGCCCCGTCACGCTGCTCGAGTGCCGCCTCGAAACCGGCCGCACCCACCAGATTCGGGCGCACATGCAGTACCTAGGGCACCCACTGTTCAGCGACGCTACCTACGGCGGCGACCGCATCCGGGCGGGGCAGGCCACGGGCAGCTACCGCGCCTTTGTGGAGAACGTGTTTGCCCTGCTGCCCCGGCAGGCGTTGCACGCTCGCTCCCTAGGGTTCGTGCACCCCGCTACGGGCGAGCGCAGCTACTTCGAAGCCGAGTTGCCGCCCGACTTTGCCGCCGCCCTGGCTAAGTGGGAAAGCTGGGCGGACAGCCAGGCCTAAAAAAGCCCCCGCGTAGTGCACGCGGGGGCTTTTTTGTGGTAGTACCAAGCAGGTTACTTCTTGGTAACTGCAGGCCGGCGGGCCGGCGCGGCCGAACGAGCCGGTGCCTTAATAATCTTCATGGCATTCACGGCGTTCTGGTCAGCGGGGTCCAGTGCCAGGGCTTTTTCGTAGTAGCCCGTAGCCGTGGGCTTATCACCCTTTTGCAGGTTGTAGTACCCTAGGTAGTCGTAGCTCTCTACAAGGCCCGACTTATACTTGTCGGGCGTGGGGCCGGCCAGCTCGATGTACTTCTCATAGTAAGGCTTAGCCAAACCCTTGTTCGACTCGGGGTCGAGGCCGAAGTTGGCTTGGGCGCGCGCCAGGTAAGCCGGTGCGAAGGTGGGCTTGGCGGTGTTGATGATATTGTACACGCTATCGGCCTGGGTGAACTTCTTAGCGCGGTTAAACGCTACGGCCACCTTATACTGGTCGGTTAGGTCGCTGCCCGGCATAGTAGCAATCTGGCGCTGCACAGCCAAAGCCTCAGGATACATCTTTTGGGCGTTGAGGGCCGTAACCTTGTCGTTCAGCAAGTCCTTTTTCTGCGCTGGGTCGGTGGTGCCGGCAATAGCTTTATCCAAGATGCCCATGGCCTCACCAGCGCGGTTGGTTTGCAACAAAATGCGACTCTGGTACGAGTAGTCCTGCGGCAGAATCTTCTCCGGCGGCGCAATCTTCAGGAACTGGTCCATGGCAGTAGAAGCGCCGGCGTAATCCTTGGTTTCGTACAGCGTATAAGCCTTCAGGCGGTTCATCGTGAAGTTGTTAGGCTCCACGGCCAGCACCTTGTTGATTTGCTCTAGGGCCTCGGGGTACTTCTTGCCCTGGTACAGGAAGGCCGCGTACTCGGCCGTCGTATTGGGCGAGTTTTCCGCCTTGCCAATGTAGTTCTGGAAAGTGCTGGTAGCCTTGTCGTAGTTGTTGGCCGCGAAATACATCTCGGCCTTCTCCTTGATGGCCGGCGCGTAGTTCGCATTCAAAGCAACGGCTTTATCAAGGTCGGTGAGGGCCCCGGCGCCGTTGCGGCTACGCACGTTCAGGGCGCCGCGCTTGTAGTAGGCTTCCGCGTTATTGGCATCGGCCGCAATAGCGCGGTCGTAGCTGCTCATGGCCTCGCCGCCGCCGCTGTCGCTGAGTTGATACAGGTCGCCGCGTGCAATCATTAGCTCGGGGTTGTCCTTGCCCTTGCTAGCTGTTTCGGCCGCCTTCACATAGGGCAAAGCTTTGTCAACTACGGTTTTATTGCCCGATTCGGCATAAGCCTGCGTAATGAGCGTCAGGATGTGAACATCTTTCATTTTGCCGACCTTGGCGGCATCCATAAACTTGGCGTCGGCGCCGGCCACGTCGTTTTTTGCCAGCAGGGCCCGGCCAGCTGCTACCAGGCCTAGGGGCGTGGTGCCAGCAGCTTTGTTGAAGGCCGTGGCGGCCGAGTCAGATAGGTTGCGCATCTGGTAGATGCGGCCCAGCTCAAAGCTGGCTTCAGGCGAATTATCACCGGCCAAGTCGGCCCGCGCTTCGTTGTAGCGCTCCAGCTCAATGGCTTTTTGCGCGGCAACTACTTTTTGGGCGGTGGCGGCCGTTGTGCCGGCCCCAACTACCAGGGCAGTCAGCAAGAGCGGTTTCCAGGGCTTGAAAGACATAGGGTCAGAAGTAAGGGAAAGGAAAAGATTCGGTGAAGAATTAGGAGTTATACTACGCGATATAGCGCAGGCTAGTTCAATACTGTTTGCGGGTGTTCACGATGCGGGCCTGAATGTTGGCCGGCATCAGCCCCGACTTCTGCACGATAAGCTGCCCTTTTTGCCCCGCCACAAACGATACAAAACCCGAGCCCAGGCCGGCCCGCGCCTCGCGGCTAATGGCATACAGGTCGCGCCGCAGCGGATACGTGCGCAACTGTGGGTATTGGGCTTGCAGGGCTGGGGTTTTATTGGCCAGATACACTTGGTAGGGTTGAATATAATCTTCGCGCTTTGGGCTAGGCTGGGCCGTGATGCTAGCCACCCGAATGCGCCGCCGGTATTCGCGCACTTGCGGGTCGTCGAAGTCCGAAATCCAGTTAACGCCCACTACGCCAATGGCATCCGGGTGGGTAGCCACATAATCGAGCAGCTTCACGTTGGACTGCGCCGCGAATGCCCGGCTACTCAACGGTTTGCCCTGCAATAAAGTATCGCGCATGTAGCGGCTGGTGCTGCTGCGGTTGGCGTCAAACACCACGTTAAGCGGCCCCAGCTTCTTTTGGCCGCTCACTTGGCTCCACTGCGCCGTCTGGCCGCTAAAGATGCCGCGCAATTGGTCCATGGTCAGCAGCGAGTCAGGGTTGCCGGGGTGCAGGATAATGGCCAAGCCGTCGATGCCAACTTTGGTGACGTGGGCCGCGTACTCCTGCTTGCCAAGGGCCTTGTTTTCGTCGTCGTTCAGCTTGCGCGACACAACAATTACTTTGGCCTTGTCATTGAGCAAAGCCAGGAATACGCTGTCCTCGGGCTGGTAAGCCGCCCTAAGGTGGGCGTCGGGATATAACTTCTGAAACGTATCAACCTGCGACTCTAGTAAGGGCGCGAAGGTTTCATCAACGGTGATGGCCACGCTGCCACTGGTGGGCGTATCCGTAAAATCCTCGCTAGAGCCCTTCGAGCGGTCGGCAAAATTGCAGGCGGGCAATAGCGCCGCCGTAAGCAGCAGCGTGGCCCAAGCCGCGCGGCGGAAAAAATTAGTCGAGTTCATCGGGAGGAGTTTTGCGGAATTGGGTACGGAGCGTGTTCACCAAGCGATACAATCCATACAGCGCGAACACAGTCCCTAAAAAAATGCGTCCCCCAGTGCCTAGGGGCAGCAGCGCGCCGGCTGGGGTAGGCCGGCCCACCGTGTACCACAGCCAGCCGCCTAGGGCCAGGTACACCAAGGCCATGATAAGCGCAAAGAAACGCACAATGCGCTGCGGCGAGCCTAAACGCTCTTCGGTGGTGGGAATGGGCATAGGAATAACAAATATGGGTGAAATACCACAACCCGCGCTAGCCCCCCATAGGTTCGGGAGCTAGCGCGGGCCGGTATTCGCCCCACAAAAAAGGGCACAAACGGGCAGTTCTCCTAATTATGGCGGCTAGCAGCGCCCTAGCCGAGCCAAGAACTTCCCCTAGGGGTAGCCCAACCCAAAAGGCCTCAGCGCTATCGCTTTACTGAATCTTGAAGGTGATAGGCAGCGTGAAGCGCACGGCTACCGCGTGCTGGGCCTGGTAGCCGGGCGTCCAGGCGGGCATTTGGCGCACCACGCGCAGGGCCTCTTCATCCAGCCCAAACCCTAGGCCCTTTAGTACGGTCACGTCGGCAATGGTGCCGTCGGCTCGCACCACGAAGCTCATAAACACGCGGCCTTCCGCCTGCTCGCGCAGCGCCTGGCTGGGGTAGCGCATGTGGTCGCGCAGGTAGCGCAGCAATGCGGCCTGCCCGCCCGCGAACTCGGGCATCTTCTCCACAAAAACTAACTCCTTGCCGGCAGCTTCTACCGCCGTGTTAGTGCCGCCGGGCGTGCCACCTATACTGGCCATAGCTGCGCTGGCCAGCGGGTCGGTGGGCCCCGTGGTGGGCGGACCCACAGGGCCATCGATTTCCACTGGTTCGGTGGCCGCCACTGGCTTAGGAGGTGGGGGTACCAACTGGTCCTTGGCTACCTGGGTAGGCTGCACGGGTGCGGGGTGGGTGCGGGGCGGGGCCAGCGCCCGCGGGGGAGCCAGCACGGCTTGCTTAGGTGGCTCTACCACAGTCGGTGGTATTAGCATAGTTTCCACCAGCACAGGGTGCTCGGCCATCGGCTTAGACTGTGTGGCCGGCCAGGCCAGCCAGGTGCCTAGCAGCAGCATGCACACCCCTAAAGTAATTCCCCCGGCCGAAGCTAGGTTGCTGCGGTACTGCTGGCGCAACTGGTAGGCTCCGTAGGCTTGGTTGCGCCCTTCAAATACGATGTCGTCGAGATTGGCGGTGAGTAAGTGCATGAAAGCAATGGGGTGAGAATGAGAGAAAAGCGCTGGTGGCTGCCAGTTACTTATCCGATGCTGCACGCTTTCTTATTCCACAGGCTGCCTAGGGTCTTTTTTGGCAAAAACGCATAAAAAACCCCGGCTACGCAAGCAGCCGGGGTTTTTAGGTAAAGCGACCCTAGGGGCCTTACTGAATTTTATAGGTTACTGGTACCGTAAAAGATACCCGCACAGCCCGGCCATTCTGCTTACCCGGAATAAACGTGGGCAGCGTTTTGATGGCACGGAGGGTTTCGGCATCGATAGTGGAAGATAGGCCTTTCACAATCTCTACGTCCGTCACCTGGCCGTTCTCATTCACCGTGAACTTGGCGAATACCCGGCCCTCTACTTGGTTACGCAAATCGGCAGCGGGGTAGCGCACGGCCTTTTGAATGGCAGCCACCACAGCGGCTTGGCCACCACCACCCGGTAGCGCAGGCATTTGCTCAACGTAGGTATATACCTTGTTCTCAACTACCTCTTCTACCGGCTTGTTGCCTTCGCCACTCAGGGCACTCAGGTCAGGAGCATCGGTGTTGCCTTTCACAGTCACCGTAGCTACCGTCTTGTCCTTTAGCTCGTCCTGGTCGGGCACTTCCACCTTTTTTACCTCTTCGTCCTTCTTCACCACGGGCGGTGTAAACTTCACCGTGGTTAGCTTGGGCGGGGGGGGCGGCGGAGCGCTCGGCGGCGGGGGTGGCGGCGGGGGTGGCGGCTGGGCCTGGTCGAGGGGGGGCGCGTCCATCAGCACGTTCTCCTTTAGGTTCAGCACTTCCTTCGGCTTGCGGTCTTCCAGGTATTTAGCAAAAACCGGGATGAGTGCCAGCAGAAGTAGCAAGGCTGCTCCAATAATAAGTGCTCGGGTTACATTACGGCCGTATACGCGGCGTAGCTCGTAGGCTCCGTAGGCTTTGTTGCGCCCCTCAAATACGATGTCATTCAGGCTAGCCGAAGCTAGCTGCGTGTTGGTCATCATAGGACGTTCTTACTTTTAATGAGGTCTTTGTCTTCCTTCGAGATGTCTACCAGCGCGTACTTCTTCTGGCTGGTAATGTTCATCTCGTCCAAGATGTCTACCATGTTCTTATACTTGGCACCCACCGCGCCGTCCACGTAGGGTTTGATAAGAATAATGGGCTCGGGCTCCTGCTTCTGGCGGGCCAGTAATACCTGGCGGATGCCGGTGGCCGAGAAGTTGGTCACCTTCACATCCGGTACTGGTACCGACTTATCCTTAGGCTCGTTCAAGCCGAAGTAGTAAAAAACCTTGTTATCGGGGCCCAGGATGATAGTCACGGCCTGCGAGGCCTTGATTTTAGTCTGCTCCTCGTCTTTCAGGTTCTTATCCTTTACCGGCATCGTGAGCTGCATCACGTTGGGCTTAGCAAAGGTGGTCGTTAGCATAAAGAAGGTCAGCAGGAGAAAGGCTAGGTCAACCATCGGGGTCATGTCGATTTTGGTCGACATTTTTTTCGCCCGCTGTTTGCCGCCTTTACCGGAGTCGCCGCCTTTCTGTTGTATTTCTGCCATGATACTAGGGGGCTATGCTACTTACCCACGTAAGACGGCTTCATTTCGAGGCTCGTCACGAGGTTGAAGCGGTTGATATCGTTCTCTTGCAGTACTTTAATTACTTTCTGCACCGTCTCTACGTCGGCATCGCCGTCACCTTTAATAGCTAGGTAAGTAGGCTTCTTAAAGAGCGAGGCGTTAGCCTTGCGAGCTTCGAGTACCCAGGTTACTACTTGGTTGTTCAGCGAGTCGTACGGGATGCCAGGCAGGCCGGGGTTTAGCGCTTTGCGCTGCTCGTTGTCCTTATTAAGGTAGCTACCAAGCTGCTGGATGGGTACCCCAAAGTTGGGCATCAGCGAAAATTGGCGTACCTGGGTGGGCGTAAAGCTGACGCCGTACTTGGCCCCCACAGCTTGCAACGCGGCAGCCATTACGGGCGCTTTATCGTAGCCGAAGAACACGCGCTTCTTGGCGTCAATCGTCAGCGTCAGAATATCGCTTTCAGGCGCCCGCAAGTCCGACGTTGAAGACGGGGGGTCTACTACAACGGCATCTTCGGGGCGAAACTGCGTGGTGAGCATGAAGAACGTCACTAGCAAGAACGCTAGGTCCACCATCGGGGTCATGTCCAGCGATGGCGAGGTGCGGTGGGGTTTTACTTTAGGCATTGCCGGAAAAGGTTAAAGTGACTGGCCGGGGCGCGGGGCATAAGCGGGGTAGGAGAGGGGGTAAGCCAGCCAAAATCTGGCCGGTACCACCCCGATGCCACCGGTACTCGAATTGCACACGCGCTACCGAAAAAAAGCGGGACGGAAACGGTTATGCAACGCCGCCGCCCCTTTTTTTGTGCCAGCCGGGCCTACGACTCCTGGCCTTTGTTGCCGTGCTGAGCGGCGAAGGTTTGGATGATGCTAAAGCCAGCCTCGTCGATGCTGTATGTCAGTTCGTCAATCTTGCTGGTGAAGTAATTGTAGCCGATGATGGCCAGGGCCGAGGTACCGATACCTAGGGCCGTGTTGATGAGGGCTTCCGAGATACCCGTGGCTAGGGCGGTGGCATCGGGGTTACCAGCCTGGGCTAGGGCCGAGAAGGCCTTAATCATGCCGAATACCGTGCCGAGCAGACCGGTTAGGGTAGCTACCGAAGCAATGGTCGAGATAATAACCAGGTTCTTTTCGAGCATGGGCAGCTCCAGGGCGGTGCTTTCCTCAATCTCTTTCTGGATGGCCAACACACGCTGGTCGGTGTTCATGGTATGCTCGCGGCCCATTTCCTGGTACTTTTTCAGGCCAGCACGCACTACGTTGGCTACCGAGCCTTTCTGCTGGTCGCAGAGGGCCATGGCACCCGAGATGTCGTTGGCATTCAGCTTCTGGCGCACACCGCGCACAAACGTTTCAATGCTCTGGCTACCCTTAGCGCGGGCTAGGGTGAGGGCGCGCTCAATGGAGAAGGTCACTACGCACAGCAGCATCGTCATCAGAATCGGTACGATGGGGCCACCGCTGTGTACAATGCCGAGGTAGTCACCGGCTTTCGGGTTGTTTTCGGGGTTGCCGCCCTGGAAGTGACTCGGGTCACCCAAGATGAACTTGAAGATGAGTACGCTGACGATAAAGGAAACGATGATAACCAATACCGCAAACAGCGAGGCACCGCCACTGCTCTTCGCATCAGGAGCGGCTTTGGGTGCGACCGGCGCGGTGGGGCGGGCGCCCGAGTTTACTGCATTTTTCTGTTCCATGAGGCTCTGGAAGGGTAGGAGGTGGGGAATTGGTAAAATTGAAAAACGTGAAGCAATATAGAGGGGGAAACGTGAGCTGACTAGCTTATCAGCCGGTAAGCTCCTATTGCTTTCGGGGCCGAATCTACGTCGAAGCCATGAAAATCCTGGCTAAACGCATTTTTTTTTTGGGCAGCGATTCTAGGGCCGCAGTAGCTAGGTGCCACTTGTAGGTTGCCAGTTGCTGGAGGTAGTAGCAGTAGCTCGAATACTAGTGCGGGGCTAGGTGAGTAAGCGCTAACCTACTCGTCCGTGGCGCTGGCTAAGAAAGTAGCTGCTGCCAATCAATGAATTATCCGGTGCGGGGCGGAGGCTACAGGCCGGCCGCCTTAGCAGCATTCCAATATACATCTAATTGGGCAAGCGCTAGGTTGGCCAGGGCCTGGCTGTCGTGGGCCACGGCCGCTTCGAGGTGCTGAAAACGGGCGATAAATTTTCGATTGGTGCGCTCCAAGGCCTCTTCGGGGTTGATGCCGGCAAAGCGGGCGAAGTTGACCAGCGAGAACAAGAGGTCGCCAAACTCCTGGGCGGCGCGAGTGGCCTGGGCTGCATCGGCTGGAAGCTGGCCGTGGCCGTACTCGGCGCCAAACTCGGCCAGTTCTTCCTGCACTTTCTGCCACACCTGGGCGGGGTCTTCCCAGTCGAAGCCCGCGCCGCGCGCCTTTTCCTGAATGCGCATGGCCTTTACCAGGGCGGGCAGCGAGGTGGGCACGCCGCCCAGTACCCCGCCCGAGTTCCCCTTTTCCTTGAGCTTGAGCTGCTCCCAATTGCGCTTCACGGCGGCTTCGTCGTCGGCGCGCACGTCGCCATAAACATGCGGGTGGCGATAGATGAGCTTCTCGCACTGCGCGTTGAGGGCATCGGCAATGTCGAAGGCGCCCTGCTCGGCCGCAATGCGGGCGTAGAAAACGAGGTGCAGCAGCACGTCGCCCAACTCTTTCTTCAGGTCGGGCAGGTCGTGGCGCAAAATGGCGTCGCTCAGCTCGTAGGTTTCTTCGATGGTGAGGTGGCGCAGACTCTCTAGGGTCTGTTTTTTATCCCAGGGGCACTCCTGGCGCAGGCGGTCGAGCACGTCGAGCAGGCGCCCGAAGGCTGCGAGCTGGGCCGGGCGGCGGGAAGGGTCTAGCAAAGGGTTCTCCATATAAAAAGGTAACGTGCCCACAGGCTTTTTCTTGAAAAGGTAACGCCATAAAAAGCGCGCCCGGCCTAGGGGGGTGGGCCTGGCCAAGGGCTGGCCGCCGCCCAGCTGATTAGGCTCGGCCGTAGGCACCGGGGCGGGCGGTGGCCCCGCGCCTGCCTATTTTTGCAAAGTAAAAAGAGAAACTGTGACCCTTATAAAATCAATTTCCGGCATTCGCGGCACCATCGGTGGGCCGGCGGGCCAAGGCCTCACGCCGCTCGACGTGGTGAAGTACGCGGCCGCCTACGGCACCTGGGCCATGCGTCAAGCTACTGCTAGCAAGCTCATCGTGATTGGCCGCGACGCGCGCCTCTCGGGCGAGATGGTGAGCCGCCTGGTGGCCGCCACCCTGCAAGGGCTGGGGTTTGACGTGCTCGACCTGGGCCTGAGCACCACGCCCACCGTGGAGATGGCCGTGCCCGCCTATCAAGCGGCGGGCGGCATCATCCTCACGGCCTCGCACAACCCTAAGCAATGGAATGCGCTCAAGCTGCTGAATGCTGCCGGCGAGTTCCTCTCGGCCGCCGCTGGCGAGCAGGTGCTAGCCCTGGCTGAGGGCGACGAAGTGAGCTACGCGCCGGTGGGCAAGTTGGGCAGCTACCGGCAGGATGATGAGTTTTTGGCGCGCCACATCGAGGCCATTCTGGCGCTGCCGCTGGTAGATGTGGCTGCCATTCGGGCCAAGAACTTCCGGGTGGTGGTAGATGCCGTGAATAGTAGCGGCGGCGTGGCCGTGCCGCAGCTGCTGGCGGCCCTAGGGGTCGAAACCATCGAAAGGCTGCACTGCGAGCCCACCGGCGACTTTGCCCACAACCCCGAGCCGCTGCCCGAAAACCTGCGCGACATTGCCAAGGTGCTCGAAAAAGGCGGCTTCGACCTGGGCCTGGTGGTGGACCCCGATGTGGACCGCCTGGCGCTGGTGAGCGAAAACGGCGAGATGTTTGGCGAAGAGTATACCCTGGTGGCCGTGGCCGACTACGTGCTAGGGGCCCTAGGGGGCGGCAACTCGGTGAGCAACCTCAGCAGCACCCGCGCCCTGCGCGACGTGACCGAGCGGCACGGCGGCACCTACACGGCCGCCGCCGTGGGCGAGGTAAACGTGGTGACCATGATGAAGGAAACCGCCGCCGCCATCGGCGGCGAGGGCAACGGCGGCATCATTTACCCCGAGCTGCACTACGGGCGCGACGCGCTGGTGGGCATCGCCCTGTTTCTGACGTGCCTGGCCAAGTCGGGCCTTACCATGAGCGGGTTGCGCAACACGTACCCGAACTACTTCATTTCCAAGAATAAGATTGAGCTGACGCCTGACATTGATACCGACCAGGTGCTAACCCAGGTAGAGCAGCGCTACGCCAAGCAGCCCGTCAATACGATTGACGGCGTGAAGATTGAGTTTGATAAGGAGTGGGTGCACCTGCGCCGCTCCAACACCGAGCCCATTATCCGCATCTACGCCGAGTCGGACTCGAACGCCACCGCCGAGCACCTGGCCCAAAAAATCATCGGCGACATCAAGGAGATTATCTCGCAGAAATAAAAAAGGTTCTTTAGTTCTTATAAAGGTGAAAAGAACGTCATGCTGAGCTGGCCGAAGCATCTCTACCACGCCGTATCGTTTGGTAGAGATGCTTCGGCTAGCTCAGCATGACGTTCTTTTAATAGCTCACTGTTAATTGTTTGGTACCATGCACGCCTACTTCGACAACGCCGCCACGACGCCCCTCGACCCCCAGGTGCTGGAAGCCATGCTGCCCTATCTGGGCCAGCATTTTGGCAACCCCAGTTCGCTGCACGGGCCGGGCCGGCAGGTGCGCTCGGCCCTGGAGCAGGCGCGCAAGTCGGTGGCAGGTTTGCTGAACGCGGCGCCCAGCGAAATTACCTTCACCTCGGGCGGCACCGAGGCCGACAACTACGCCATCTTTGGCAGCGTGCGCACCCTAGGGCTGCGCCACGCCATTACCTCGCCCCTGGAGCACCACGCCGTGCTGCACCCGTTGCAGGCGCTGGCCAAAGCCGGCGAAACCCAGCTCAGCTACCTGCGCCACGATGCCTTGGGCAACCTCGACCTAGGGCACCTAGACGAACTGCTGGCTACTCATCCGCGCAGCTTCGTGAGTATCATGCACGGCAACAACGAGTTGGGCAACCTCAACGACATTGCGGCCGTCGGGGAAATTTGCGCGCGCCACGACGCCGTTTTTCATACCGATACGGTGCAAACGATGGGGCACTACGCCCACGACGTGCAGCAGCTGACGGCGCATTTTTTGGTGGGCTCGGCACATAAGTTTCACGGGCCCAAAGGCGTGGGCTTTCTGTACCGGCGCGGCGGCCTGGAGGTGAGTCCGCTCATCCACGGTGGCTCGCAGGAGCGCAACGTGCGCTCGGGCACGGAAAACGTGTACGGCATTGTGGGCCTGGCCAAAGCGCTGGAAATTGCCTGCGCCGACATGGCCGCCCACCGCCGCCACGTGCAGGGCCTCAAAGACCGCTTCATTGGCCAACTGACGGCCGGGCTGCCGGGCGTGCAGTTCAACGGCCGCTCGGCCGAAGCCGACGCCAGTCTCTACACCGTGCTCAGCGTGAGCTTGCCGCCCTCCAGTATCAGCGAGATGCTGCTTTTTAGCCTCGATATCAGCAAGGTAGCGGCTTCGGGCGGCTCGGCCTGCACCAGCGGCGCGCAGCTGGGCTCGCACGTGCTAGAGGCCCTAGGGGCCGACCCCAACCGCCCCACCGTGCGCCTGTCCATGAGCAAGCTCAACACCATAGAAGAGGTAGACTACGCCGCCGCTCAGCTGCTGAAGCTTTACCAGCCAGTGGCCGCCTAGAACCCAGCTACGGGAAAAGGATTAGCAAAAGCTGCGCTATACTTGCGGGCTGAGCCTTGGTATAAGTCAAGGGCTTAGCTTGGTTATGCCCGTTCGCCCGCCGCTGCCCGCCCCGCCGCCACCCCCGCGCCAGTCGCCGGCCTGGCGCCGGCTGCGGCGGCGCTTGGGTTTTTCGCGAACCCAGGCGCGGGGTCTGCTGCTGCTGCTGTCCTTGGTGGCGCTGCTGGGCCTAGGGCCGCTGCTGCTGCGCCCCAGCGCCCCCGCCTACCTGCCCGCCGCCGACCAGCGCCAGCTCGATGCCTGGGCCGGCAGCCTGCGCGCCCGCCTCGACTCGACCCGCGCCGCCGCGCCAGCCTACGCCAGCCGCTACCCGCGCCGTAGTGGTGCCAGCCGCTTCGCGGCGGTGCCGCAGGTACGACTGGCGCCTTTTAATCCCAATGCGTTGGCGGCCCTAGACTGGGAGGCGCGGGGCGTGCCGCACTTTGTGGCCGGCCGCATCGTTAACTACGGGCAAAAGGCGGGCGGCTTCCGGGCCAAGAGTCAGGTGCAGCGCATCTACGGCCTACCCGATTCGGTGTATCAGCGCCTAGCGCCGTTTATGCAGCTGCCCGAGGCGCTGCCGGGGCGCGCCGGCCCAGCGGGCGCGGTGGCGGCCGGCGGCCCAGCAGCGCCTGGCGCGCCGGCTAGCCGCTTCCCGCGCAAGCCCGCCCACCTAGCGGCCTTCGACCTCAACCTGGCCGATACCACCCAGTTGCGCCAGATTAAAGGCATTGGCCAGGGCCGCGCCAAGTGGATAGTGAAGCAGCGCGACGAGCTGGGCGGTTTCGTGAGTGAAGACCAACTGAGCGAGGTATTCGTGCTGCACGATGCGCCCGACCTGGTAGATAGCCTGCGCAAATACACCTTCGTGGCGGCCGGCTTTGCCCCTAGGCCGGTGCATATCAACTCGGGCAGCTTTGATGAGCTGTACCTGCACCCCTACGTGCGCAAAAACCTGGCTCGCCTCATCGTGGCCTTTCGCAACCAGCACGGCCCCTACAAAACGCCCGAGGAGCTGCTGCAAATCAAGCTGCTGAAACCGGCCGATTTTGAGCGGCTGCGGCCCTACGTGCGCTGCGATTAGGCGGGGCAGTTGGCCGATATTTGGCAAGGGTACGCCGATTCAAATGCTGCCTTTTATTTAAATTGATTCTAAATTGCGCTCGGATTCTGTTAAGCTCCGTCGCATGAGAGTATTTTTTCGCCGCATTCATCTGTACCTAGCCTTTGCCGCTGGCTTGGTTTTCTTCGTGCAGTGCCTATCGGGCACAGCGCTGCTTTTCGAGGAAGAAATTACCCGCGCGCTTTACCCCGCGCGCTATACCGTAGCCGTGCCCGCCGGGCAGCCGCGCCGCTCGCTGGCCGACCTGAGTGAGCGCTTTCACCAAGCCAATCCAGCGTATAAAATACTGGGCTACAAGGTATATGCCGACCCGGCGCGCACCATCGAAATTTCCTATAAAGACCCCAATGCCCGCCCCGAAGGCCCGCCCGGCGGCCGCGGCGAAGGCCGCGAGCGTGCTGAGGGCCACGAGCGCACCGAAGGGCGCGGAGCTGACCAGCCGCGCGGCGGCCCCGGTGCCGCGCCCGCCGGCCCGCCGGGCAGCTTTGGCGGGCCCGGTGGCCCTAGGGGCCCGGGCCCCTAGGGCCGCCCCGAGCGCGGCAGCACCGCTTTCGTAAACCCCTACACAGGCCAGGTCACGGCCACACTCAACCCCCAAAAGCGCACGTTCTTTCAGTGGACCGAGGAACTGCACCGCCGTCTGCTGGCCGGCGAGGTGGGCAAGGCGCTCACTGGCCTCTCGGCGCTGTTTATCCTGGTTATCACTGCTACCGGCATCGTGCTGTGGTGGCCCAAGACGCGCCAGATGCTCGCCGGCCGCTTGCAAGTGAAGTGGGACGCTAGCGCCAAGCGCCTCAACCACGACTTGCACATCGTGCTCGGGTTTTACTGCTCGCTTTTCTTGTTTGGCATTGCCCTCACGGGCGTCATCATGTCGTACCAGTGGGCCACCAAGAGCCTGTTTGCCCTCACCGGCAGCCAGCCCACTGCGCCGCTGGCGGCCCCTAGGTCGGCCGCGCCGGGCAGCCCCCGCGCCGTAGCCTACGATGCCGCGCTGCAAGCCGGCCAGCGCGTGTTTGAGGGCGCCGAGTTTTGGCGCGTGGGCACCCCTAGCGACTCGGCGGCGGCCGTGCCCGTGGCGGCGCCCAGCACCCTGGCTTTGCGCCACAATGGCCTCGACACCTTGTTTGTAGACCGCCGCACCGGTGCCGCGCTGGGCCAGCATCTCTACGCTCGCCAGTCGGCCGGCGCGCAGCTGCGCCGCCTCACCAAGCCCCTGCACACCGGCGAAATCGGGGGCATTTGGACCAAGCTGCTGGCGCTGGTGATTACGCTGTGCAGCCTCACCTTCCCCATCACCGGCACGCTGCTGTGGCTCAACCGCACCCGCAAGCAGCAGAAGCGCGGTAGGCGCCTAGCAGCGGCCTAGGGCTCCTTGGCGCAGGAAGGCCGTCATGGGCAGCATGACGGCCTTTTAGTATCCATACCTCGCTACCCATTACGCCACTACTTCTTCCCCGCGCCCATGTCCAGCTTGCGGAGCTGGTCGGCGCGCCAGGCGGTGAAGGCCACCACCAGCACCGTCATGATGCCGCCGAATACCACGCTCGGCACGGTGCCCATGAGCTTGGCCGCCGCCCCGCTCTCGAAGCCGCCGATTTCGTTGCTGCTGCCGATAAAGATGTTGTTCACGGCCGATACGCGGCCCTTCATGTACTCGGGCGTGTAGGTGTGCACCAGCGTCGAGCGCACTATCACCGATACCGAGTCGAACACGCCCGTCAGGAACAGCAGGAACAGCGAGAGGTACAGGTTTTTGGAGAGCGCGAAGGCGATGGTAGCCACCCCAAAGCCGCCCACGGCCCACAGCAGCTTGCGGCCCGCCCCGCTTTTGAGGGGTGAAAACGTGAGCCACACCGCCATAATAACCGAGCCCACCGCCGGGGCCGAGCGCAGGTAGCCAAAGGCATCGGGGCCAGCCTTGAGGATGTTTTCGGCGAAGAAAGGCAGCAGCGCCACTGCCCCGCCGAAGAGCACCGCGAACATGTCGAGCGAGAGCGCGGCCAGCACCAGTTGATTGGCAAAGATGAACTTGATGCCGCTCAGAATGCTCTCGCTCAGCTTCAGGCGCTCGCCCTCAATGGGGGGCAGCGCCCGGCCGGCAATGCTCATAAAAAGCAGCAGCGCCAGCCCCTCTAGGGTCACGTCGATGCCGTAGGCAAACGAGATGCCCTGGTGCAGCAGCAGGCCGCCCACCGCCGGCCCAATCACGGCCGAGGCCTGCCAAGAAGTAGAGCTCCACGTGACGGCGTTGGCCAGCACCTCGCGCCCCGGCAGCAGCTGGGGCATGAAGGAAAACAGGGCGGGCCCGAGAAAGCCGCGCGCCACGCCGCTCACAAAAATGACCAGGTAGAGCGGCCACACGATGGTGGCATTCACAAAGCCGAGGTGCACGCGGCCCTGCTCGACCAGCGCCGCCTGGGCCTGGTGCGACAGCCAGAACAGAGTGATGGCGCACAGAAACAACAGCAGCACCGCCGGCACGATAATGCGCTTGCGACGCACCGAATCGGCCACGTGCCCGGCGTAGAGCGACACGGTAATGCTGGGAATGGCCTCGGCCAACCCGATGAGGCCTAGGGCCAGCGGGTCGTTGGTGAGCTTGAAAATCTGCCAGCTCACGACCACGCCCTGAATCTGGGTGGCGACGTTGAACAGCACCCGCGCCGTGATGTAGCGCCGAAAGTCGGGCAGGCGCAGGGCGGCGTAGGGGTCGTGGGGAACTGGGGCGCTTGGGTTCATAGGCAATAAGCTGGCGGGCACCCCATCGGAGGGCCGGCCTGCTGGAAAAACCCAAAAATAGCGCGGTAGTTAGGTGGCCGGTAGATTAAATTGCTTCTTCGGCCCGCCAACCTGCCACTGCTATGCTTACCTACGGCCTCGATTTGCTGCACCGCCCCGACCTGCCGGCCATCATTGCCCGCTGGCAGCACGACATAACCGCCGCCGAACTGCAAACCGGCTACGAGGCCCTGCGCGCCCTGGCCGACGAAGCCCTTTGCCACCGCTGGCTGCTCGACATACGGCGCCGCGCCGACCTCACCGAGCCGGCCATCAACGCCTGGTTTGGGGAGGTGTTTGCGCCCTCGCTGCGGGGGCGCTACGCAGCCGCCGCGCGCCTGGCCTTCCTGGTGTCGCCGCTGCGGGCCCACGAGCCCATCGTGGCCATCGTGTCGCCCCACAACACCGATTGCGCCATCGCCACCTTCACCGACGAGGCCGCGGCTTACCAGTGGCTGCAGGCCTAGGGCCGCCCCGCTGCCCTAGGCCTGCTAGCCCGCCCAAGCCCTAAGTCCCGCGCCCCAGGCTACAGCGCCACCGCCCGCGCCACCTGCGAAAAGCCCGGCCCCAGCAGCTGCACGTAATAGACGCCGGCCGGCAACTCGGCGCGCGCCCAGTTGAGGCGGTGCCAGCCGGCGGGCATCAAGCCCTGCTGCAAGGTGGTTATTTCCTGGCCCAGCACGTTCAGCACCCGCAGCTGAACGGTAGCCGCGCTGGGCAGCGAGTACTCTACGGAGGTGCTTTCCTGAAACGGATTGGGCGCCACTGGGTACAGCCGGGGCACCACGCTTAAGGGGCGGCGTAGCACGTACGAGTCTACCAGCACCTGGCGGCGGGTGTAGAATTGCAGCGTCAGGCTGTCGGGGGTAGCGTTGAGCAGCAGGGCGCCGTAGTCGCTGTTGAAGCGCGCCTGGCTGCCGGCCACGGCCTGCACGTTGGCAGCGTAGAGGCTGCGGCCCCCTAGGCCGTTCACCACGTACAAAAGGCTGTCTTGCACGAGGCGCTCGTAGTCGTGGTCGTGGCCAGCCAGCACCACCGAGGCGCCCCACTGGCGGTAGGGCCACTGCAGCGCCTTCGTGCTGCCGTGCTGCCCCGATGAGTAGGGTGCGTGGTGCAAATACACCACCTTCCAGCGGGCCGTAGACGCCGCCAGGCCCGCCTGCAGCCAGCGCCCCTGCACCGAGCCAGCGCTGACGCCATCGGGCTCGGCTGGGTCGCTGTCGAGGGCGAAGAAGTGCACGTCGCCCCGCACAAAGTCGTAGTAGCGCCCGTTGCCGGGCAGCGTGAAGTACACGCGGTAGGGCTCGCCGTTGCGGGTGTAGTAGTCGTGGTTGCCCAGCGAGGGAAAGAAGCGGTTGCTGCTGGCGCTGGGGCCGTAGCTGCCGCGGTAGCGATAGATGTAGTCGTGGTAGTACTGCCCGATGTTGCGGTCGATGGTGGTCGAGTCGCCAAAGTCATAGTTGTTGTCGCCCAGGGTAATGATAAAGTCCGGGTTCCAGCCTTTCACCAGGTTGGCCACGTCGCGCTCGGCAGCCCCCGCGTAGCCATAGTCGCCGATGGCGGCGAAGCGCTGAGCCCGGCTGCCCCTAGGGCTCAGCGCCAGGCAAACCCCTAGTAGCAGCCAGGCACCGATTGCACGGAAACTATAATATTTTAAGCTGAGCATAGTAAATTTAGCTAATCATACAGTAGAGGTTAGAAATAGTTGCTAGACTGAATTTTACGTGCCTATTTCGCAGGCCCATTTTCAGATTATGGGCCTAAAGCTACGAAAATCAACGGAAACTGACGCACTATTAGTCAGGTGATTTTTGGGAAAAGGTAATTACGATACGCTATTCAACTTCCTTTTATGAGCAGACTTGCTACGCTTAAAAATTGTACTTTTTTCACAACAGTTTTTGCCCTGCTGGTAAGCGTCTCCCAAGTGGTGGCGCAGAGCCCAGCCCTCGAAAATACGGTAGCCATTGATGCGGGCCTCTACCATGTCGACGCTAAACACCACCTGGTACTACTTAGCCAGCCCGTGGCGGCGGGCGCGCAGCCCATTACGAGCCTGCTGCTGAACGGCCGCTACACCCTGGCGCAACCAACTGCTGGCCTGGCCGCCGGCGCCGCCTACCAGGCCCAGCGCGACGGCGTAGCGTACTCGGTGTTCGTTACCCAGCTGCCCATTGTGCAACTGCACACGCGCCGCACCATCGTGGATGCGCCGAGCGTGTACGCCACGTTTGCGCTCACCGAGCCGACGGGCGCCATTACCAAAGCCAACCTGGGCATCGAAATTCGGGGCGCCTCGTCGCAAGCGTACCCCAAGAAGTCCTACGAGCTCAACATGTGGGCCGACACCACCGGCGCCACCAGCCGCGACCTGCAACTGCTGGGCATGCGCACCGACGATACCTGGAACTTGCTGGCCCTCTACAACGAGCCGCTGCGAGTCAACAATAAGGTGTCGCACGAGCTGTGGCACGAGATGAACCAGCTTTACTATCAGGCTAAGGAAGCCGACGCCAAAAACGGCGTGGACATGGCCTTCGTGGAAGTGCTGCTGAACGACGAGTACCAGGGCATTTACGCGCTCAGCGAAAAGGTAGACCGCAAGCTCTTGAAGCTGAAGAAGTACAATGCCGGCATTAAGGGTGAGCTTTACAAGGGCACGGTGCGCGACAGCGCCTCGGCGTACCTAGGGGCGCCGCCCTTCGATAACAAGAGCTTGACTTGGAGCGGCTTCGAATACAAGCACCCCGACGAGCTAACGGACTGGACCAACCTGCGCGATTTTGTGCGCTTCGTAACTACCAGTTCAACTGCCGACTTCCAGAGCCAGTATGCGAAGCGGTTTCAGCTGGATAACGCCGTCGATTATTTCATCTTTCTGAATCTGCTGCGCGCCACTGATAACACCAGCAAAAACCTCTACGTGGCCCGCTACAACGCCAAGGAGCCGTACTTCTACGTGCCCTGGGACCTCGACGGCGTGTTTGGCACCAACTGGCAGGGCCTGCCCGATAACGTGACGAACGACCTGTTAACCAACGGTTTCTACCAGCGCCTCAATCAGGATAACTCGCCCGCGGGCTTCCGGGCGGCGTTGGCCCGGCGCTGGGCTAGCCTGCGCACCACCGTTATTACGGAAGACCATATCCTGGGCAAGTTTCGGGCGCAGCGCGACTACCTGCTGCGCAACAACGCCTACCAGCGCGAGCACCTGGCCTGGCCCGCCTTCACCTACGATGAAACGCGGCTGACTTACCTGCAAACCTGGCTGCACGCCCGCCTGGCCTACCTAGACGGCGCGTTTGGCCCCGTCAATGCCGCGCTGGCTACCGCGCCGGCCGCCGCGCCCACCCGCCCGGCGCTCTACCCCAACCCCGCCCGCGACTACCTCACCGTGGAGCTGCCCGCCGGGGCTAGCGCCGGCCAGCTCACCATTCGCGACCTGAGCGGCCACCCGGTGCTGCAAGCGCCGCTGAGCGGCCGCACCAGCCTGCCCATCGGCCACCTGGCCCGGGGCCTGTACGCAGTAGTAGTAGAAAGCCAGGCCACCGTGCGCGTCGAGAAGCTGGTGCTGGATTAAGTGCTGCGAGCTAAATGCTCCGAACTAAATAATGAGTAGCGCAAACTTTCTGATTCGCAGGTAAGCAAAGCTAGGCCCTAGGGTCATTTGGGGCCGCCGGCTTATGAGTGCCGGCGCGCAACCTAGCGAGTTTGCACCATGGGGCTTTGCTTGGTACTACGGCCCTAGGGCCCCGCATTACCGCGACTCTTCCCGCGTCAGCGCCTCATTCATGCAAATGCCGGCCTGGTTGCCTTGGCCGGCGGCTAGCAGCGCCTGCTGCTGGCCGGGGGTAGTGTCGCCGGCGGCGTGCAGGCCGCGCACGGTGGTTTGCATGTTTTTATCTATCCACACCGCACCCTTGCCGTTGTGGCGGGCCCCTAGGGCGGCGGCCAGCTGGCTGCGCTGCTCCTGCGCGGCGTGCAAAAACAGCGCCTTGCACTCGTGGTACGTGCCATCGGTAAACTCAACGCAGCGCAGTAGGCCGTCGGGGCCGCCCACTAGGCGCGCCACCTGGGTTTCGTGCACCGCAATGCCGTGGCGCGCCAGCCGGCGCCGGGCGTGGGGCGTAAGGTGGCCCGCCCCGTCGGTAACGATGGCCACCTGCTGGCTCCAGTTGCGCAGCAGCAGCGCCAGGCCCACCACCGCATGGCCCCGGCCGTAAATGGCCAGCGGCTGCTCGCGCACCTCGTAGCCGTGGCAGTAGGGGCAGTGCAGCACCCCGGTGCCCCAGTACTCGCGGAAGCCCGGCAGCGGCGGCAGCCTATCCTCGACGCCGGTGGCTAATAGCACGCGCCGCGCGGTGCCCGCCCAGGCGTGGCCCTGCCCGGTGGTGCCCTCGGCCCGGAAGCCGCCCGCCGCGGGGGTTAGCTGCGTGATTTTTAGCGCGCGCACGGCCACGGTAGGGTAAGGAGCCAGCTGCGCGCGCCCTAGGTGCAGCAGTTCGGTAGGTAGGGTGCCGTCGCGCGTGAAAAAGCCGTGCACAGCTAGCGAGGGCGCATTGCGCGGGGCGCCGCCGTCGGCCACTAGCACCCGGCGGCGGCAGCGCCCTAGGGTCAGGGCGGCGCTCAGGCCCGCGCTGCCCGCGCCAATTACTAGTACATCGTAATCGTATTCCATTAGCTGGTGGCGCGCCGCGTCCCGTTCGGCGGGCTAGGCCTAGGCATACTGCGAAGTAGCCGGGTGGGTTGTGCCGGTGCGGGCCCGCGCCGGCCGGCGGCAATTGCCGTATTTTGCACCATGCACGAGCTTTTTGCCGACAACCAGGTCTTCCGCGCCAACGGCCGCCTTTGGGTAGAAGGGCCCGCCGACCGCTTTCTCGGCATTGGCCGCCTCGAACTGCTGGAGCAGATTCAGGCCACGGGCTCTATCTCGCAGGCCGCCCGGCAGATGGGCATGTCGTACAAAAAGGCCTGGGATTTAGTGAGTTCTATGAACGCGCAGGCCCGCAACCCCCTGGTGGGCGCCCAAGCCGGCGGTGCGCACGGCGGCGGGGCGGCCCTCACGCCGGCCGGCCAGCAGGCCGTGGCCGAGTTCCGGGCCATGCAGGAGCGCTTCGCCCAGTTTCTGGCCGACGAAACGGCCCGGCTCTACCAGTAGCGCGGGCGGCCTAGGGTACGGGCCGGGCCGTAGGGCTGGGCGCTCGACGGCGGCCCAGGGTACGCGCCCAGCTAAGCGAGTGGCGAAGCCACCGCGTGAGTCCGCGCCCGCGGGTAGTGGCCTAGGCGCGCAACGGTAGCGCGCGGCGGAAGCAGTTTTTGGCGACCGAAAACTGGCCCTAGGGGTAAAATTTACGAAAGGATGGAGTAGGTAATGGCCGAGCGCACCACCCGTCCCGCTGCGGCCGAGGCTATCACGGTTGCCGACTAAGCAAATGAACAATTAGCAAATTCCACGTTATGTTTGTCTTAATATAACGAAGTTAATTATGCTGCACACGCTACTTTTTTCTGCCGGCCGGCCGCTGCTACTGGCCGCCACCCTTGCCGGCGCAAATATGCAACTGGCTTGCGGCCAAGCTACTGCGCCCAGCTCTACATTGGCGGCCGCGCCGGCTACCATCCGCCTGGGCGGGCTGGTGGAAACGCCCCGCACCCTCACGGCCGCCGACCTGGCCAAGCTGCCCCGCCGCGAGCAAGCTACCACCGATAAGGACGGCAGCAAGCACCTTTACCAGGGCTGGGCGCTGGCCGATGTGCTGCACCTGGCCGGCGCCCCGGCCGGCAAGGGCATCCACGGGCCGGTGCTGGCCGAGGCCGTGCTGGCTACCGCCGCCGACGGCTACCACGCCGTGTACGCCCTGCCCGAAATCGACCCTGACTTCGCGCCCCAAACTATTCTGCTGGCCGACCGGCGCGATGGCCAGCCCCTGCCTGCCCACGACGGCCCTTACCAGGTGGTGGTGCCCCTAGAGAAAAAACCCGCCCGCTGGGTGCGCCAGGTCTCGGGCTTTGAGGTGGTAAAGGTGCGGTAAATCAATCGCCTGTCATGGTGAGCCTGTCGTCCGCTTGCCGAAGCAGTTCTCCCGCACGACACCCGGACGATGCGGGAGAGCTGCTTCGATAAGCGGACACCAGAGGAGCATGACTGCCTTTTTCAAGCTATACAATCAGTTGCCAAATGAGAAAAACGCTACGCAATTTGCGCGGCCCGGCCGCCTGTGCGGCAGCCCTAGCCCTCGGTCCCGCTGCCCACGCCCAAACCCCGCGCGCCCCGCGCCCGCCCGCCCGCGCCGACACGCTGCGCTCGGACCTCGATGAGATAGTAGTGACCGCCTCGCGGGTGGAGGAGAGCTTTTTGCAGTCGCCCGTGACGGTGGAAAAGCTCAGCCCTAGGGCCATCCGGCTGTCGCCGTCGCCCTCGTTTTTCGACGCCATCGAAGGACTTAAGGGCGTGCAGGTTATCACGCCCAGTTTGGGCTTTAAGGTGATAAATGCGCGGGGCTTTACCAACACCACCAACGTGCGCTTTGCCCAGCTCGTGGATGGCGTAGACAACCAGGCGCCTCACATCGGGGCGCCCATCGGCAACGTGCTGGGGCCGAGCGACTTGGATATTCAAACCGTGGAACTGGTGCCTGGCACTGCGGCGGCTCTCTACGGCTTGAACGCCATCAACGGGCTGGCGAATTTTATCACCAAAAACCCATTTAACTCCCAGGGCTTCAGCCTGCGGCAGCAAACGGGAATCAACCACCTCAACGACCCCAACTTGCGCTCCCTAGGGTCGGCGACCGCGCTCGAAACCATCTACTCCGAAACCAGCGTGCGCTACGCCAAGGTGCTGATACCGGACAAGTTAGCTTTCAAAATAAACGGCACCTACCTGCGCGGCTACGACTGGATTGCCAACGACCAGACCGACCTCAATGCCAGCGGCAACGCTACCACCGGCTTATTTGGGACCGACAACCCGGCCCGCGACCCTACCAATAGCTACGGCAACGAGTCGTCGGACCGCTCGACGCTGACGCTCGGGGGCAAGCAGTACCAAGTGGCGCGCACCGGCTACAACGAGCGCGACCTGGTGGACTACAACCTGCGCACCCTCAAGGCCGATGTGGCGCTGCACTACCGCTTCCGGCCCGGTGTGGAGCTGGCTTACACGTACCGCGTGGCGGGCTTCGACAACGTATATCAGCGTTCGAACCGCTTTCGGCTGCAGGGCTACCGCTTGCAGCAGCACGCGCTCACCTTCACCACGCCCGTAGTGCAGGCCAGAGCCTATTTCACGCAGGAAAACACCGGCCAGAGCTACAACCTGCGCTCGATGGGCGAGAACATCGACCGCAGCTACAAGCCTGATGCGCAGTGGAATGCCGATTATACCACGGCCTGGAACGCCGCCACCGCGGGCGGCGCCAGCGTGGCCGCCGCCCACGCCGCCGCCCGCACCGCCGCCGACGCCGGCCGCCTGCAGCCCGGCACCGATGCCTTCAATCAGCGCGAGGCGCAGCTGCAGGACGTGAATAACTGGGACGTGGGCGCCGCCCTGCGCGTGCGCGCTGACCTGGCCCACGTCGAAACCCAGGTGAACGTGGCCGAGGCCCTGCGGCGCGGTGGCAGCAGCCTGCCCGCCAACCTCGACCTGCTGGTGGGCGGCGACCACCGCAGCTACATCGTGGTGCCCGACGGCAACTACTTCGTGAACCCTAACCCCGGCAAAGATGCCCTAGGCGACAACCTGGTGTATTCCAAAACCGGCGGCTTCGTGCAAGTGGGCGGGCGGTTTTTTGAGGAGAAGCTGCGCCTGACGGCCACGCTGCGTGGCGATAAGAACGACTACTTCAGCCTGCGCCTCAACCCGCGCTTCACGGCCGTGGTGTCGCCCACGCCGCGCCAGAATTTTCGCCTCAGCTACCAGAGCGGCTACCGCTTTCCGAGCTTGTTTGAGGGCTTTTCGAACGTGAACAGCGGGCAGGTAAAACGCATTGGCGGCCTGCGCGTGATGAGCAACGGCGTATTTGAGAACAGCTACACCCGCGCCAGCATCGACGCCTTTAATTTGGCCGTGACGGCCAACATCAACGCCAACACGAGCAGCCAGACCACCGCCCAGAAGCGCACCGCCGCCATTTTGGCCAACCAGAATACGCTGCAAAAGAACCCCTATACCTACCTCAACCCCGAGTACATTCGCTCGCTGGAGGTGGGCTATAAGGCGGCGTTTGGCCCCGCCGGCCGCCTGCTGGTCGATGTGGACTTCTACTACAACTCGTACCGCGACTTCATTGCCCAGGTGGAGGCCTACGTGCCCATTGCAGCCACTACGGGCGGCAACACCATTCAGGACCCGCTGCCCGCCACCTACGTGCCCGTGAGCGGCGACGATCTCAACGCCGTAGCGACCGCCCTGAGCGCCCGCGCCACCCAGGCCCGCTATCGCCTTTGGACCAACTCGCGCAGCCAAGTGTATAACTACGGCGGCTCCCTAGGGCTGCGCTACGCCGCCGGCCGCAGCTACCTGCTGGGCGCCAACGCCACCTACACCCGCCTCGACCGCACCGAAAACGGCGACGGCCTCGAAGACGGCTTTAACACGCCGCAGTGGATATATAACCTGAGCGTGGGCAACGAGAACGTGGCCCATAATTTCGGCTTCGGCGTCAACTTCCGCCACCAGGTTAGTTACTATTCGCAAACCTTCTTGGTGGTGGGCAGCGTGCCCGCCTACAGCAGCCTCGATGCGCAGGTGAGCTACGCCGTGCCAGCTACTACCATGCGCTACAAGCTAGGGGCTACCAACTTGATTAACAAGTACTACGTGACCTACTTGGGTGGCCCCAACGTGGGCGGCCTGTATTACCTCACGGTGCAGTTCGGGTTGTAAAGCCGCTGGGCCCGGCGGCTGGCGCTCGGTAGCTGCCTTGGGGTGAAGCGAGAAGTTGGGTTTGAGAAAAATGGAGCTTAATTGCTTCAGCATTTCCTCATAATCAATTATGCGCCCATTACTACTCCTTGGCCTGCTGGCCCTAGGCCTCCCGCAGCTAGGCGCGGCGCAAAGCAGCTCGCCGGCCGCTGACCAGCCGGCTGCTATCAGCAGCTGGCCCCCAAGGGTTTTTGTGGGCCTAGGGGCGTCGGCGGGCATCTACCGCTCCTACAATGAGTTTTTCAAGAGCGGTCCTTCGCCCGAGCTCGCCGTTGGGCTGCGCCTTACGCCCCGCTTGGCCTTGGAAATGAGCACTAGCTACGCCCGGCACGCCGAAGTGAACGAGTACGTTTCGGAGCCGACGTTCTATGACCAGACCACGGGTACCGATATCCATGCGCACGTCAGAACCGAAACCGCGCGCCGGATAATTGGCGTGCCGATTTTGCTGCGCTTTAGCCCGGCCCGCAGCCCGGCTACCCGCTGGCACTTCGATTTGCTGGCCGGCGTCACGGTAGCCCGGATAGATGCCAAAAACAACTTTGCCGCCCGCAACGACGCCCAGGTCATTTTCTATTCCTTTGGCTCGGACACCCAAACCATCGAAAACTACCTGGATGGTGGCATAAGCCTGCGCTATTCGGCCGGCGCGCGCCTAGAGCTACTGCTCAACGCGCTGGGGCAGCTCTCCATAACTCGCCCCAATCCGTACGGCGGTAATTTGTGCGGCTCGGTGTCGGGCAGTTTGCGCTACAGCTTTGGTAGCCGTCCCGTGGCCCCGATGCCCTAGGCGATGAAGCAGCCGCAGGGCGCAAGCAACTGGCACGGGCCGCAACTTTCCGGTCCCCAACCACCTTTACTAAGGTAAAAGCCTTTGCCATGTCCCACGCCTTTACCTTAGCCGAGCGCCAGCGCTACCGCCGCCACCTGCAGCTACCCGAGATTGGCGAAGCCGGGCAAACGCGCCTGCGTGAGGCGCGGGTGCTGGTGGTAGGCGCGGGCGGCCTGGGTTGCCCAGTGCTGCAATACCTGGCCGCCGCCGGTGTGGGCACCCTAGGCCTGGCCGATGCCGATAGGGTAGAGCTAACCAACCTGCCCCGCCAGATACTCTACGGCCCCGACGACGTGGGCCAGCCCAAAGTAGAAGCCGCCGCCCGTACCCTGCGCCGCCTCAACAACCTGGTGCACTACACCTTGCACCCCGTGCGCGTGAGCCCGGCCAACGTGCGCGAGCTGGTAGCTGCCTACGATGTGGTGGTGGACGGCTCCGACAATTTCCCGACCCGCTACCTGCTCAACGACGCCTGCGTGAGCCTGGGGCGGCCGCTGGTGTCGGGCGCCATCTACAAGTTTGAGGGGCAGGTATCGGTGTTCAACTACCAGGGCGGGCCCAGCTACCGCTGCCTCTTTCCAGAGGTGCCGAGCGCGGCCGAAGCGCCCGACTGCAACACCACCGGCGTGCTCAACGTGCTGCCCGGCCTAGTGGGCACCGTGCAAGCCACCGAAACCTTGAAGGTGCTGCTGGGCCTAGGCGAAGTGCTCAGCGGCCGCCTCTGGCTGCTCGATACCCTCAGCTTTCAAACGCGCACCCTGCGCTTTCAGCGCGACCCCGGGCGCGCCGCCATCAACCTCGACACCGCCGACCCGGCCGACTACGTGGACGCCAGCTGCGCTCCGCTGCCCACTGCCAACGAGCTAACGGCTGCCGAGTTGCGCAGCTTGCTGGTGGCCCACACGCCGCCGGTGCTGCTCGATGTGCGCGGGCCCTTGGAGTACGGCCGCCGCCACTTGCCGGGCGCCGTGCTGCTGCCCCTGCCCGAGCTGGCCGCCCGCGCCGCCGAAGTGCCTCGCCAGGGCCCGGTGGTGGTATACTGCCAAAGTGGAGTGCGCAGCCGCCAGGCCTTGGTGCTGCTGCAGGGCCTAGGGCACACCAACGTGCAAGCCCTGCGCGGCGGCCTGGAAGAATGGTAGCGCGCAGTAGCTGACTCTGTCAATAGCTTGTTTGTTGCGCAGCCATAGAGCTTCCACCAAAGTCCGTTGTCTTGGCGAGCGCAGCGTGGCCGTTGCCCCAGTACGAGTGGGGCGGGTTGCGAAGACTCGGCTGCGCCCTCTTGCCGTCCGCAGGCTCGCTAGGACACCCGCATTTGCCCGAAAGTATTGATTTAGTGGGGTTTACTTCTCGCTCAGCTTCTTTGCAAGCAGGCATTGACGGCAAACGTTAAGCCTGGATTTTTGAGGTAGACCGGGCAGGAACAGTATGTGCTGCTTGATAAAGGTTGGCTGAGAGTATTTTTAGCCAGCCTAAATCGCTTTTACTATGCTCAAACCCCTATTCATTACTATTGCTTTCACGCTCGCGGTTCCGGTGACTGCCCTGGCCCAAGCCACGCTGCCAGCGGCCCCGGCTGCGCTGCCAGCGGCCCCGGCTGCGCCATCGTCCTTACTACCACCCGGCCAGATGCAGGAAAAGTACAAGGCTTATCTCTACCAGCACTATGCCGCCGACCGCAAAGCTCTGGCGGTAGTGCGCCTATTTGCCAGGCGCCAGACTGGCGGCGCCATCTTTCTGGCGGTGGGGGCTAGCCTGCTGAGCACGCTGGCCGCCGTTTCGGGTACGCACGACTCTGGCACTGGGCAGGTTACGGTGCAGGTATCGCCGCTAGCCTACGTCCTTTATCCAGGGCCTTTTGTGGGGGTGGGCATCGGCAAGCTTAGCCGCTTCAGCAACCGCCGGCTCTACGAAGCGTTAGACAGCTACGACCACACGGGCATTTTGCCTAATTACGTGCAGGGTCGTTTGCACGAGCATGATTATCAATAACCTAGCGGCCATAAGCAGCGGCCGGGCGATGATTTAGCGACGAGCGGCAACCTTTTGCCGCGTGCCGCTCTTGTAACAGCCCCGACGCTGCTCGCCGTATAGCCGTTTCCATGTCCTCCTTGCTCTCCACTACCCTCTACGACGCCCACGGCCGGCCGCTGGAATACCTGCGCCTAGCCGTGACCGACCGTTGTAACCTGCGCTGCTTTTACTGCATGCCCGAAGAAGGCATTAAGTACCTGCCGCGCCACGAGGTGCTGAGCTACGAGGAGATGCTGCGCCTAACCAGCATCATGACGCGCCTGGGGGTGCGCAAAGTGCGCCTGACTGGCGGCGAGCCCTTCGTGCGGCGCGACCTAGTGCCCTTCATCGGCCGGCTGGCCGAGCTGCCGGGCTTGCGCGATATTAGCATGACGACCAACGGGGTGCTCACGGCCCCGCACGTGCCCACGCTGGCGGCCCTAGGGGTGCGCGCCATCAACCTGAGCCTCGACACGCTCGATAGGCAGCGCTTCTTCGACATCACCCGGCGCGACGAGTTGCCGGCGGTGCTACACACGCTGGAGGCGGTGCTCAAAACCGGTATTCAACTCAAAATCAACGCCGTGGTGATGGATGGCCGCAACATCCAGGACTTGGTGCCGCTGGCCGAACTGACCCGCGAGCTGCCCATTGAGGTGCGCTTCATCGAGGAAATGCCCTTTAACGGGGGCAGCCACGTGGCCACCGCCGCGTCGCTGCCCTGGAACCACCGCCGCATTCGGCAGCACCTGGAGGCACACCTGGGGCCGTTGCTGCCCGCACCCGCGCCGGCTGGCGCTACCGCCACCGAGTACAGCGTAGCGGGCCACGTGGGGCGCATTGGCATCATTGCGGCCTACTCGCGCACGTTCTGCGGCACCTGCAACCGCCTGCGCCTCACGGCCGAGGGCAGCATCAAAACCTGCCTCTACGACCAGGGCAGCCTCGATTTGCGCACCATGCTGCGCCAGGGCGAAAGTGACGAAGCCATCGCCCAGGCGCTAGCCCAGGCCTTTTACCAGCGCGCCGCCAACGGCTTCGAAGCCGAAAGCCAGCGCCCCACGCACCAGCTCAATTTCGAGAGCATGGCCACCATTGGCGGGTGATTTTTTTAAGCGTCAACTATTAATTATTAAGTTGATAATAAAATGATTAACTTCTGCTGACGGTTAGTGCCTGCTACTTGATGATTGATAACTGTTAATTGATAGCTGACTATGATACAGGTTGCGCTTTTTGGAATTGCCCGCGAGATAGTGGGTGCCTCGACCCTGGCCGTGCCGGCGGGCGAGGGGCAGTCGGTGGGCGAACTGCTGGCCACGCTCCGCACGCAGTACCCCGAGCTGGGCCGCCTGCGCAGCCTGGCTGTGGCCGTCAACAACGAGTATGCCGGCGCCGAAGTGGCCCTGCACGAGCGCGACGAGATTGCGCTCATTCCGCCGGTGAGCGGGGGCTAGGAGCCCCGTATTGAATAACCTGCCCAACCAGCATGCTCATCGACCTGACCGACCAGCCCATTGACGTATCCGCCGTGCTGCGAGCCGCCGAATCGGACGAGGCCGGCGCGGTAAACGCCTTTGTGGGCACGGTGCGCAACCGTAGCGAGGGCCGCCGCGTGGTGCGCCTGCACTACGAGGCCTACCCGCCCATGGCCGTGCACCAACTGCGCCGCGTGGCCGAAATGGCCCAGGAACGCTGGCCCATGCTGCGCCAAGTGGCCGTAGTGCACCGCCACGGCACCCTCGAAATCGGCGATGTGGCCGTGGTAGTGGCCGTGTCGACGCCCCACCGGGCCGATTCCTTCGCCGCCTGCCAGTTCATCATCGACACGCTCAAGGAAGTAGTGCCCATCTGGAAAAAAGAAGAGTACGAAGACGGTACCGTCTGGGTGTCCGCGCACCCCTAGGGGGAGCATGACCGGCCTTTTTCCTGCTTATCTATTATACCTATAGTCCGATTTGCCGCCCGTTTTTTCCAGCAGGCGGGTTTCTTCGATGACGATGTCGTGCGAGAGGGCCTTGCACATGTCGTACACGGTGAGGGCGGCCACCGAGGCGCCGGTAAGGGCCTCCATTTCCACGCCGGTTTTGCCGGTTACGCGGGCGGTGCACTCAATCTCGATGCGCTCGGCGTCGAGCACTTCAATGCGCACCTGGCAGTCGTCGAGCCCTAGGGGGTGGCAGAGGGGAATAAGGTCGGCGGTGCGCTTGGCGGCCATCACACCGGCTAGGATGGCGGTTTGAAACACGGGGCCCTTGCGGGTGGGCAGGTCGCCGGCCTGCACCAGGGCTAGCAGCTCGGGGCCGAGGCGCACGCGGGCGCGGGCGCGGGCCAGGCGGGCGGTTACTTGTTTGTCGCCCACGTTGACCATCGCGGGCTGGCCGGCCGCGTTGAGGTGCGTGAGCCTAGGGGTAGTAGCAGCCATAAAAAGGAAGTAAGCAGAAAGTCAAAGGTCGGCCGGCGGGCGCAATTAGCAGCGGGGGTTGGTGATTTGCGCGGAGCGCTAGTACATTTGGCAGGAAGAAGGTATTAATCCTACTTCACTGCCTTATTTTCTTATTTATTTAAAGATAGAACATGAAATATTTATACTTTAGCAGTTTGCTGCTGGCCACTTTGTCGGCCCCTGTGCTGGCATCGGCAGCCCCTTTTCAGCCCAATAATATTGTGGTGGCGCGCGTGGGCGATGGCTCGGGCGCCCTCACCCCGGCCGCCACGGCGGTGTTTCTCGACGAGTACACCCCCGCCGGCCAACTGGTGCAGTCGATAGCGCTGCCCACCTCCGTCACCGGCAACAACCGCATTCTGACGGCCAGCGGCACGGCCACCGCCGAGCTGAGCCTGACTCGCTCGGTTGATGGCCACTACCTGGTGCTGGCCGGCTACGGTGCCGCGCCCGGCACCACGAGCGTGAGCATCTCGGCCACCGCCGACGTGGCGCGCGTTATTGCCCTGATTGGCGCCGACGGCAACGTCGACACCAGCACCAGCCCCGGCGCCGATGCCTTCGACGGCAGTAGCATCCGGGCGGCGGCCACGGCCGACGGCAGCAGCTTCTACAGCGTAGGCGGCAACTCGGGCGTGCGCTACCAGGCCTTCGGCAGCGTAGTGAGCACCCAACTGACCACGGCGCCCACCGCCGCGCGCGCCATTGGCCTAGGCCCCGACAACAACCTGTACTTCAGCACCAATGCCAGCCCCTACGTGGGGCTGAGCCAGGTGGGCACGGGCCTGCCCACCGCCGCCGGCCAGCCGGTAACGGTGCTGCCGGGCTTTCCGGGCACCGCGGCCGGCGCCAGCCCCTACAGCTTTTACTTCGCCGACTTGAGCCCGGCCGTGCCGGGAGTGGACGTGGTGTATGTGGCTGACGACCGCACTACCGGGGGCGGCATTCAGAAGTGGAGCCTGGTGGGTGGTAGCTGGGTGCTGAGCGGCACTATTGCTGGCTCGGCCAGCGCGGCCGTGCGGGGCCTGGGCGGCAGCACCAGCGGCACCGCCGTGGCGCTGGCTGCCACCAGCGCCAACGGGCTGATTGTGGTGGCCGACAATGCGGGCTACAACGCGGCGCCCAGCGTGGTCGCTTTGCCTACCGCCGTAGCTACGCCCGGCACCAGCACGGCGTTTCGGGGCGTGGCTATGGCGCCGGTAGCGCTGGCGCCCACCATCGCTAGCTTCACGCCTACCACGGGCGGCCCCGGCACTACCATTACCATCACGGGCACCAACCTCACGGGAGCTACGGCCGTTAGCATCGGTGGCCTGGCTATCAGCGGCTACACCGTGGTATCGGCCACCTCCATTACCCTGTTCGTGCCAGCCAGCAGCACCGGTGTGAGTGGCCCGCTCACCGTGGTAACGCCCGGTGGCACGGCCATCAGCGCTACCTCGTTTAGCCTGGCACTGGCCGCGGCCGCCAGCCAGGCCCTACCCGGCCTCGCCCTCTACCCCAACCCCGCCACCGACTACGTGCAGGTGAGCCTGCCGCAGGCCGGCCCCGCCACCGTGGCCCTGCGCGACCTGACGGGCCGGCAAGTGCTGGCCCCCCAGCCCCTGCCGGCCTCGCAGCGCCTGCGCCTGCCGGCCAGCCTGGCCGCGGGCATCTACCTGCTAGAAGTGCGCCAGGGCTCGGAAACCGCCGTGCGCCGCATCGAAAAGAAGTAGCGCCACCCTGCCGGCCAGCGGCCCCTAGGGGCCGCTGGCCGCGCCAGGCCCAAAGGCCCCGCCCCCTACTGGAGGCGGGGCCTTTTGCGTGCCAGTAGGGCCTAGGGCCGCGTCGGCACCATAGCTGCAGTTCTACTTACCCGTGCGGCCCTGCTTCGCTTGATGCGCGGAATTCAGCGAAAAAAAAAGCCAGACGCTCGCTTATATTGACTGACGCTAGGCTCCCTCCCCCGCAGGATTCTGCGCATCAAACGGGGCGGGTTGCGGGGGTGAGACTGCCCCGGAGGATAACACCCTGGTACTAGCTGGAAACTGCTATAAGCAGCATTAAGCGCCTCTTTCGCCTAAGCAACTAGCCCTAGGGTACCAGCCGCGCGAAACCCAGCCGAGCGCGGCCAGCAGCAAAAAGCCCCGGCCGCACCTGTGGGCGACCGGGGCTTTGCCAGCAAGGTTGCAGCGGCTACTCTACTAGTATTTTGGTAGTTAGCTGCTGGCCGTCGAGAGCTTGCCAGGTGGCAAAGTAGAGGCCGGGCGCCAGCAGCTGGCGGGGCTCAATCGTCACCTCGGCCGCGCCGGTGGCCGCCGACTGGCGCAGCACTAGGCGGCCCACGTTATCGAAGAGCTGCACTGTGCCGCCGGGCGTGGGTAGGCCCAGGGCCTGGAGCTGGAAGCGCTGGCTGCTGGCCGCCACCGGGTTGGGATAAGCCACCAGCGAGGGGGCGCCGGCCTGGGCACTCTCGAAGCGCACGGCCACCGCAGCCGAGTACGTGAAGGTGCCGTCGCGGTCTACCTGCAGCAGGCGGTAGTAGCTCAGGCCGGGCAGCGGGGCGGCATCGAGGGCGGCGTAGTCGTGGCGGTTGGCGCTGCTGCCCTGGGCCACCGCGCGGGCTACTTCGGCAAAGCTGCTACCGTTGGCCGAGCGCTGCACCACGAAGTAGGCGCTGTTCTTTTCCGAGGCCGTGGCCCAGGCTATGCGCACGGCCGCGGCCTGGCGGGTAGCCGTGAACTGCACCAGTTCGACGGGCAGCGGGGCCGCCCCGGTAAGGGGATTATCGACCTTATTGGTTGAGGCCAGGGCGAAGAACGAGTTGCCATCGATTGTGGTTTGCGCGGCGGCCGATGTGGTGTAGCCGCGCGGGTCTTCGGGCGAGAACACGCCCGCACCGCCGGCCGTGCTCCAGGGGCCGGCCGTGCCGCTCGACTTGGCTACGCGCAGGTTGCCGGGCACGTGCACCTCTTCGTCGGCCACGTCGGTGTTGAAGCTGAGCTGCACGGTGGGCTGGTCGATGGTGCCCGACAGCAGCTGCACGCGGTAGTAGCGGTTGGCCGACATGTTGGACAGGGTGGCGTCGAGGCTGCCCTGGGGGGCGCTGTTGAAGATTTCAACCAGCACCACCGGGCTGCTCGACCCCGTGCCCTGCGGCACGATGGTAACCGGCCGGTAGCGCCCGCCCAGGCCCACCGGGAAGGTGCGGATGCTGGCCGCCGCGTTGGGCAGGTTCATGGCCAAGCGCCCGGCCACGTAGGTGGTGGTGCTGGCCCCCGCAATGGGTTGCAGGGACGCGTTGCTGAGAATGAGCTTGTTGCTGGTGCCGGTGTAAATCAGGCCGTTGCGCATCGTCAGCACGTTGCCCACCGTTACGTCGGTGCCCGACCCAAGGGAGAGGTTGCCGGCTCCGCCCTTCTGCAAGTTGTAGAAGGTGGTGGCGCCCGTGAGCGACTGGTTGTTGTCGATGAGCAGCTGCGCCAGGCTGGTGCCGGGGTCGAAGCTGCCGGTGTTGAGGAAGTTGCCGCGCAGTATCAGGGTGTTGGCGCCCGCCGCAAACGAGCTGGTCGAGGCGCCCTGGGCGGTTGGCTGGTTGACCTTTACCTGGCTCGTGGCGTTGCTCAGGTTGCTAAAGTTGCTTGCCACGCGCAGCGTGTTGGCCAGCCCGTCGGTGTAGGTATAAGTGCCCGAGTTGGTAAAGCTGCCCTGCGTCGTTACGTCGCCGGTGCTGGGGGTAAACGTGCCGGTGGCGGCGTTGGTAAGGTCGCCGTTTACCAGCAGGGTGCCCGGGCCGGCATTGTAGGCGCCGCTGTTCGTGAAGCTGGTGCTCACGCTCAGGTTGCCGGTGCCCGTGTTAGCGTTGTAGGTGCCGCTGCTGCTAAAGCTGGTGCCCACTACCACGTTGCCGCTACCGATGTTAACCGTGCCCGCATTGCTTAGGCTCGTGCCCACGTTGGTGAGGGCTGCGCCTAGGTTCAGCGTGCCCCCCGAGGCCAGGTTCAGGAAGGCGGCCGTCGTCAGGGGGCCGTCGCTCAGGTTCAGGGTGCCGGCTACCGTGGCCCCGCTCGTGGCCGAGGTCAGGGCTAGGGCCTGGCTGGTGGAATTATTAACGGTGGTGCTGGCGGCCACGGTGAGCGCGCCGTTGATGGTCAAATCGAGGTTGCTGAGCTGCTTGGCATTGCCGCCCGAGAAAGCCAGGTTATTGTATGTATCGCGGGCGGGCAGCTGCACGGCCCCGGTATACTCCACGGTGCCGCCACCGGCCGCCACGAAGCTCGCGTAGTTGCCGGCCGGAAACAGGGCCGAGCCAATGCGCACGGTGCCGGTGCCCGCCACGGTGTTGAAGTTGTTGGCGGCGTTGGCCCCCAGGTCGAGGGTGCCTAGCAGCTGCAAGGTGGCCGTGCCCCGGCTAGGGCCGTTGGCGTTGATGAGGTGGCCGCTGCGGATAACCGCCGGGTTGGCCAGCTTAGGATAGGTGGTAGCCGATACTGCGGGGTCCGAGCCATCGGAGTTGGGCGTCCAGGCAGTGGGGTCGTCCCAGTTGGCGCCACTGGCCCGCCCCGCCGTCGAGTTGCGGCTGTAGAAGGTGGGCACTACGCCAAACTCCAGCGTTTCGCCGCCCGTGTAATCGCCGTCGATGCTGCCGCTGGTGCCACTGTAGTTGGCGTTGCTCAGCGTGTGGGTGGTGGTGCTCACCGTGCTGGCCACAATGCCGCCCACCGGCGTCCAGGCGCCATTGTAAAAGCGGCCTAGCTTGTAAAGCGCCTCATTGCCCAGCACGTCGTTGGCACCGTAGGTAAACTGCTGGCTCACGGTGGGCGAGCCGAGCGTGCTGCTCACCTTCCAGTAGAAGCTGATTTTATTGGTACCAGGGCCGGTGGTGGAGGGGTGGGGTAGGTCGATGGGCTGCACCGTTACCAGGCCGGCCGTCGAGTTGCTGCTCACGTTCAGCTGCACGGGCGTGTATTTAGCGGCCGCCCCCACCGGGAAGGTGAAGCTGAGCGCCCCGCTTGGGTAGCTCTTGCGCACGCCCAGGTCGGCCACGATGCCGTTGGTGCGAATAAAGCGCGTGCTGCCAAAGCCGGCTACGGCCCCGGCGCCCGGGTTGCTCAGCCACAGCAGGTTCGAGCCGATGGTGAGCACGCCGTTGGTCAGGGTGAGCACGCCCGTGATTTCCTGGTTGGCCAGGGTGGTGGCGCCGGCCGCGTTAGTGAGGATGACGTTGCCGAAGCGGCCTTTGTGGTTGCCGCCGATGTTCTGGTTGGTGTTGCCGGCCAGCGTGAGGCTGCCGCTGCCCGTGCTGGTGTGGGTAGCCGCGTTCACCACGTCGCCCAGGGCGGTTAGCGTCTGGCCGTTGTCGGCCAGCGTGCCCTTGGCCAGGGTGAGCGTGCCGGTGGTGCGGGCGTTGCGGTTCAATTGCAGCGTGCCGCCGGTCTGCGCGTTGTTCATTACCAAGCTGCCAAATACCGTGAGGTTACTGGTCGTAGTGCTGCTGGTGCTGCTCAGCAGCTGCACCGCCGGCCCGTTGCCGGTAAAAGTTGTCGTTTGGGTAGTGGTGCCGGGCTGGAAGCCCCCGCCGGCGCTGCCCACCAGGCCCGTATTGGCCGAGGAGTTGTTGTTGTAAAGGTGCTGGTCGATATTGAGCCCTAGGCCATTGGCGTTGAAGTAGGCGTAGTCGTTGCCAATGGTCAGCGAGCCCTTCAGGCTCAGCGGAATCACGCCCGTCAGCAGGCCGGTGTTGGTGTTGGTGCTGTTGGCGCCTGGAGCCACCTGCAGGTCATAAATCGGCACTGTCGAGTTCACGCTGATGGTGACGTTGCCCACGCCGGCGGCCGTGTTGCCCAGCACCACCGTGCCGCCGGTCACCACCGTCGAGTCGGGCGCCAGGTACAGGTCGGCCGTCAGGATGGGGCTTTTCTGGTTCGAGCGGTGCAGGTTCAGTGCGCCGGCGCTCATGCGGAAGATGCTCTTCGAGCCCTGCACCTCAAACAGGCCGCGCTCGTTGCTCTGGGCCGCCGTAGCGCCCTGCCCGTCAATGTCGATGGTGCCGCCGCTCTGGTCGAAGCGCAGCGAGCCGTCGAGGTTGGCCACGGTGCGCCGAATCTGGCCGTTTACGTACAGGCTGCCGGTGCCGCTCACCTGAATGGTGGGGGCGCCCGCGCTGGCGTACTCCAGGTCGTTGCCTAGGCCTGCCGTTACCCCTACGCTTAGCTTGCCCTGCAGCACGTTCAGCTGCCCGGCCAGTTTCAAGTCCGAGTTGGCCGAGTAGGCCGTGGTGGCATTGGTGTAAGCGGTAGTGTTGGTAGCCACGGTGACCGTAGCCCCGGAAGCATCCACCGTCAGGCCGGTGTTGTCGGTAATGAGGTAGGGCGAGGCCGCGTCGTGAATCGTCAGGATGTTGGTAGCGGTTCCATTGCCGGATTTAGCATAGCGCAGCGTCCCATTGGTCAGCGTCAGCCAGCTGTTGGTGGGCGTGGTGAGCGAGCCGGCGCCGTCGAGGTTGAGCAGCGCCGTGCGCCCTAGGCCCTTGTTCATGGTCAAGGTGTAGAGGTCGGTGGTGTCGCCCGCGCTGGTCAGGTAGGCGTTCTGGCTGCCCAGCAGGGTGAGGGCCACCTGGCCAGTGCCCACTTTAAAGTCCAGCTTGCCGTTGTTCACCAGCGAGCCGCCCACCGTCAGCGCGTGGGTAAGGGCCGCGTTGTTGGCCACGTTAAACCGGGCGCCGTTGTCGATGCGCACGTCGGTATCGACGGTGAGGGTGCGGGCAGTGGTTTTCTGGAAGCGGAGCATGCCGTTCTGCACGGCCAGCAGCGAGTCGGCGTGCAGGTTGCCGGTGGTGCCGGCGCTCAGCAACACGGCCCCGGGGAAGGTGGTCGTGGTGCCGTTCACCACGTTGCTAACCCCCGTTTTGAGCTGGGCATAGATGCGCAGGTCCTGGGTAGGCAGCGTGATGGTTCGGCCGGTGGCGGCATTCAGCCATAGGTTGCGGTACTGGTTGAGCGTGAGCGAGCCCGAGGTGGTGGGCAGCGTGAAGCTTAGGGTGCTGCTGGTGTAGTACTCTACCGTGCCCCCGCCGTACTGGATGAACGAGCCAAAGTCGCCGCCGGGAAAGACAGCCGTGGCCGTGGAGGAGCTGACGCGCAGGCGGCCCGAGCCCCCGACTTTCGAGTCGGGCAGCGCCCCGAAGTTGTGGAGCGTGGTGGTGCCCACGTCCAGCGTCGAGCCGCGGTCAATCACCAGCGAGCCCGCGTTGGCGGTGTTAGCCGATACCGTTACGGTATGGTAAGCCTGGTCGCTAGCCGAACCGATAAATACTGGGTTACCTGCCCCTGGAATAGTGCTGGCCGCCGTTTTAGTGGCACCGCCGTTCGTGCTTATATTCCAGGTAGTGTTCGCGTTCCAAACCCCATTGGTCTTGCTGTAGAACGAGGTAATGGTGCCGAAGGCCGCCGGCTCGCCAGCCGTGAACTCGCCCTCGAAAGCGCCTAGAGCACTGAAGCTAATGTAAGACACCGAGCCGCCCACCGTCATGTCGTTGGTCGTGTACTTTGTCCAGGCCGTGGGCTGGTAGCGGCCCGGCACGAACGTGGTCAGGTCGCTGCCAGTCGAGGCATCGGCGTTGGTCATGGTAAAGGTTTCGTACACCGAGCCGCTGGGAATGGGGCCGAAGCCCACAGTGCGCACTTTCCAGTAATAGGCCAGCGACTTGGCCGAGGCGGTCACGAAGGGGCTGCGCGAACTGGTGGGGCTCACGCTCACTTGCCCAAACTTATCGAGCGGGGCCGATGAGGCTAGGCGCAGCTCAATGGTGGCGGGGGCGTAGCGGGCCGTGCTGCCAGTACCGGTACCCACCGGAAACATGAAGGAGTCGCCCTTGCCGTAGGTTTTCTGCACGCCTAGGTCGCTCTGATTGCCGGCGGTTTGAATAAAGCACGAGGTCGAATAGGTATTGCCTGGCCCCAGCACCAAAGCCCCATTCGTGCTGCTGCTATTCACGTTGGTGAGCGACAGGCGATTAGCTCCAATGCCCAGGATGTTAGTGCTGAGCAGGGTCAGCGTATTGGCCACGCTGATGTTGGCACCTAGGGTTACGGCCACGGCCCCCGCTGCCACACTATTATTTATCTTGAGGTTACCGAATACCCCCGTACCATCACCGTTAATGGTTTGCGCCGCCGTGCCGTTCATCACTATGCTGCCCGAGCCGCCGCCGCTGGTGTGCGTGGCCGAATTTATCAGGTTGCCCTGCACGTTAATCGTCTTGCCGCCGTCGCTGAGCACCCCCTGCAGCAGCGAGAGGGTGGTGCCCACCGGAGTGTAGTAGCTCGTTACCGAACCCCCTAGGGTCAGCGTGCCGGCCGATTTACTAATCGTCCAGTTGTTGAAAGTGCCTCTACTAGCTGTGGTGCCAATGGTGCCGTTGTTGGTCAGCAACTGGTCTTGCCCGCCGCTGAAGGTGGTGGTGTTGGCGCCCGGCAGGTAGGTGCAGCCCGAGCCAATGGTGAGCGTGCCCTGGATGGTTACGTTCAGGGCCGCCGCGTCGAAGGTGGTGGGGTTGGTAGCGTCGAGCGTGAAGTTGTTGAGCACCGTTATCGGCTGGGCCATAGTGGTGGCGCCTGAAGTATAATCAATAGGGGTAGTTTGCACCCCTACATTAGCTAGGATAGCTTTGCTAGTAGTTCCTCCCGAAAGCGTGAGCTTCTTAATAGTGAGGTTCCACAGTGGGGCTGTGGTTAGTATCTTGCCGTTCGTATTATTATTAGGTAAGTATACCTCGATGGTACCACCGCTAACAATAGCGTTGTTGGGATTGACGCCGATGTGAAACAAGCCATCGGTTCCGTTAGTGTTTGGATTCTCCACGCGGATGGTACCACCCGTCATGCGAAACGACTGCGTGATGTATGGTACCGAGAAGCGAGCAAACTGGTCGTTGACGGGTGAGGCGCTAATGCCGCGGCAGTCAAAGAGACCCCCCGAAATAATGAAAGAGCCGCGGTGATTAGATGAGGTACTAGAGGGCCGGAATTTCTCTACCGAAGCCGTGCCACCTTCAATTAAAATCTGCCCATCTTCCCGAATTACTAAGGCATCCGGTGTTAAGCATTCGAACGCTCCGGCACTTATGCGCAAAGTGCCGTAAATGATAAAAGCGTTAGCATTAGCTGAGTTGTTCTGAATGGTTGCCCCGGCTACCCAAAGCGTAGGGCTGGTAGCTGAGGAGCCCAGGCTGTAAAACCCGTTATCGGTGGGCGCACTATTAGTGCTATATGCGGTGCCGTTGTGAATCTTAGGCAGCAGGATGTTATTACCAAACTTAGCAACCCCGTTTACAAGTACTAGAATACCGCCGCTACCCACATAGTCTAAGTGCAGGTTACCGGTGGCGTTCGAAGGGTTTACCGTTGAAGTAACGTTCAGCTGTACTTGGCTGTCAATGCCCTTATTAACTTGCAGGATGCTTAGGTCAGTAGGGCCGTTACAAGCAAAGTTGTTGTTCGTGGCCCCCGTGAAGTTGAGTAAGGCCACCTGGGTATCGTCAGCAGTGCCGTTGTGCAGGTTCACGGTACCGTTGTTCACGAAGTTGCCACCCGCATTAAGCGTATGCGCGCCGGCCACTGCCGTGACGCCTAAGGTAGTGCCCGCTCCGATGGTGATGTCGCCTAGTACGCTCAGCGTGCGGTTAGTGCTAGCCGTTTTGCCCAGGTTCAACGTTACTAGGGGGGCCGTGGCGCTGGTGTTGGTGCGCGTCAGCGTGAGGTTGCCGGTCAGCGTCAGGGTGCTGTCGAGCTGGGCGGTGTAGGCAGTGGCGGTGGTATTGAGCAGGCGCAAGCTGTTGTATTGCCCCGATTTGGGGATGGGCAGCGCCGTAGGAGCGGTCGGCCAGTTGTAAAACTCGACCGTGCCGGTGCCCGCGTCATCAAAGTTGTTGCCGTTGGCCGCGATGCGGGGAAAGTATGGCGCGCCAATGCGCAACGTGCCCTGCCCCCCTAGGGTACTAAGCGGGGCAAAGGTGGCAGTCGCCGAAGTCAGGTCGAGCGTGCCGCCCCGCTGGATGGTAATGTTTAGCCCCGCCGTGGTGATGCCGCTGGCTACGCTTACCGTGAAGCTGTTAGTAATTACTACGTTGTTATACGTCGCGTCCGGCACCCGCGCGTTGAGGCTGGTCGAGCCGGTGGGGTCGGTGGTCCAGGTGCCGGCATCGGTCCAGGCGCCAGTAGTGCCGCCTCCATTAAAAGTATACAAAGTTTGGCCTAGGGCCTCGCTACCCCAAAGAGCGGATAATAATACAATTAAAAATGCTTTCATGGAAGAGAGTATAGCTGGGAGATAATAAAACAGAATACGGGTAAGCGCAGCTCATAGAATAGCTTTTGCTGAGCCAGGTGCAAATTTTGCCCTGTTTTTTTGTTTTATAATAGTATTCGGCTAAGAAAAGTGAAATTGTTATTAAGTTAAAATGTATAATTAGAAAAATTATATTAGTTGACATATAATTCTATTTATTAATAATTGCACTTTATGGTTTATGCGGGTTGTTGGCTTGCACGGTTTGGCAGCTTGTTCTGTATGGGATGCTAAGCCGCTAGCGCAAAAAAGCCCCCCGGTAGGCACCGGGAGGCTTTTCGTACCAGAAGCACCCCTAGGGCTTACTCTTTGATGAGGCGCAGCACCTGGCGTAGCACCGAGCCGTCGGCGCGCTGGCCGCTCACCAGCACCTGGTAGGTGCCGGTGGCCAGGTCACTCAGCATCAGTTGCTGCACCAAGCCGCCGCCGAGCGTGAGCTGGCGCACCTGGCGGCCGGTGGCATCTAGTAGCAGCACTTGGTAAGTACCGGTGGTAGGCAGGGCGCTCAAGTCCAGGCTGGTGGCCGCGGCCGCGGGGTTGGGATAGAGCGTCAGGCCTAGGGCTGCCTGGCTGGCCCCAGTGAAGCTCACTGAGCGCACGGGCGAGTAGCTGCTCGTGCCAGTGGCATCCACCTGCTTGAGGCGGTAGTACACCGGCTGGCCGGCGGCCGCCTTGGGCCCGATGCCCGCGTCGGTGAAGCTGTAGTCGGTGCGGCTGGCTTTGCTGCCTTGGCCGGCGAGGCGGCCTAGGGTCACGAAGCGGCTGCCGTCGAGGCTGCGCTCGACGTCGAAGTGGTCGTTGCTGATTTCTGAGGCGGTAGTCCACTGCAGCAGCCCGTCGCGGTTCTGCACGGCCTGGGCCGTGAAGGCTACCAGCTCCACCGGCAGCGGGTTGGCCCCTAAGGTGAAGGTGACGGGTACCGAGTTGGTGCCGCCGTTCACATCGATGGTCTGCACCGTCACGGTGTAGGTAGTGGCCGTGGTAGTAGGCGGTAGGGCGCTGGCATTGCTCACGTAGATGCGGCCGGTGGCGGCATCCAGGCTTACGCCGCTAGGTAGCGTGCCGCTCGCCAGCGAGGCCGAGCCTAAGCCGTTGACGGCCCCGTTGAGCAGGGTGCCATTGGCGGCGTAAATGGCCCCAGTGCTGGTATAGCGGGCGCCGTTGCTATCGATGGCGGCCGCCAGCACATCACCCGTCACGTAGGGATTGCCGTTGCCCTTGGTTTGGTTGTAGGGCGTATAGGTCGAGTTTACGTCCAGGCCCACCGGAATAGTGTACAGCGCCGGGGCGGCCGATACGGCACTCGGGTTATCGGTGGCCGTGTAGCCGAAGAAGGCGTTGCCCACGAAGCCGGCTACGGGGTCAAACCTGAGGTTTGCGGCGTCAGCAATCAAAACCACGGAGTTTATTGCCAGCGCGGTGCCGTTGAGCGACAGGACCCCTTGCGTAGTAGCATCTGGAACCGAGGTGAGCCGGTACGAAGCAATGGTGTTGTTGCCATTGGCATCGGTGGCGCTCAGCGGCGAAATCAGCAGCGGCCCGGCGGTATTGCCTTCGGGCGTTTGCAGGGCGTTCACCACGGCGTTAGCCACGGGGGCTAGGTTGCCGGGGGCCACCGTCACCGTCGAGGTGTTGTTGGCCGTGCCCGGCGCAACAGGCTCGGTCGTGGTGGTCGATACGTTGCCCACTACGGTGTAGGTTGGGCTGGGGGCAGTGAAGCTAATCGTATTCAGCACTTGGCCCGCCGAGCCAGCAATTTCGCTCGCGATAGTGGGGAAGGTCACTACCCCTGTACCCGAGTTGTAACTGCCGCCACCCGTAACCGTCACGCCCGTTAGGCCAGTCGGAATGGTTACCGTCTGGGCCACCGCAGCGGCCGGCGAGGGACCGTTGTTTATCGTCAACACCGAGTAGGTTACCGCGTCGCCAGTGGTTACCGCGGTGGGGCCGCTCACGGTGGTGGCTATGTCGGCCCGTTGCGTCACTGTTAGGGATAGGTAGTCAGCGTTATTAGCCGAACTGGGGTCCGATTGGTTGCCGGTTATCAGCGCACGTATTTGTAGCGGGGTAGCTCCGGGAGCGTACACCTTAATGGTATTGTTTTGAGCAGTGCCCATTGTTAGCGAAGTAGCCGGGAAAGTTACCACGCCCGTTATCGGGTCGTAGGTGCCACCGTTAGTGATGGATTCAATCGTTAGGCCAGCCTCTAGGGCCACGCGCTGTACTACACCGGTAGCAGTGCCGGTGCTGGTGCTAGCATTGGTGGATTTTACCGTCAGCGTTATCAGCTGGCCAGCTACTGCTGGGTCAGGCACTGCATTGATGGTCGTTTGCAAATCAGTTTGGATGGTCGTCGGCGCGGTTTCCGTCGTGATAATGCTCGCCGTGTTGTTCAGGTAGTTCGACTCCTCGGCCGTAGCATCTTCGCTCACGGTAGCCGTGGCGTTAACCTGGCTGAGGTTGCTAGGGGTAAGGAAGCGGATGATGTTCGTGATGGTACCTGCTGAGCCCGGCGCCTGGCTGGCGATGGCAGAAAAGGTAACAACCCCAGTGGTATTGTTATAGGAGCCGCCAGCGGAGAGCGTAACCGCAGCCGTGCCCAGGCCGGGCGGCAGCTGCACTCGCGTGGCTACGTTGACTGCGTTCGAGGGGCCATTGTTGGTCGTCACTACCGCATAATCTACCTGGTTACCCTGCACGATGGTGGTCGGGCCACTGATGGCCACAGTCACGTCCGAGATGGGGTCAACGAGGGTGGTTACGGCCGAGTGGTTGTTGGTGCGCACGTTGTCGGGCGAGTCGGCGCTCACCGCGGCTACGCTGACCAGCCTGGCCGCGGCCGGGGCGGCGTACGAGATGGTGTTCACTACCGAGTTGCCAGCGGCCTGGCTTACGATAGTGGGAAAGGTAACAATCCCGGTAGCTGCATCATAGGTGCCCGCGCCCGAAAGCGTAACGCTGGCTAGGCCCGCCGGAATCGTGACGATTTGCACCACGTTGGCGACCGGCACTAGGCCGGCGTTGGTCGTCGTTACGGTATAGGTAACGGCCTGGCCCGCGCCCACCTCGGTGGGGCCGGTTAGGGCCGTGGCTACGTCGCTGGGGGCGTTCACCGTCACGTCGGTGGTAGCCATATTGTCAGCCGCTACCAGGTCGTTGGTGGTAGCCGCAACGCTGGCGGTAGCCGCAAGCAGGCCCGAAGCCGGGGCAGTTACCGTTACCACGTAGGTGGCGGCACTACCGCTGGCCAGCAAGGCAACCGATGAGAAGGTTACCACGCCCGTGGTGGTGCTGTAGCTGGCTCCGCTCACGGTGTTGCCGTTCGAGTCGGTAATCGTCACGCCCGTCAGGCCCGTGGGCAGCGACACGCGCTCTACTACCGCCGTGGCGGTGTTTGGGCCGGCGTTGCCCACCACCACCGTGAAGGCCACGGCACTGCCCGGCGCCACGTTGCCGCTCGGCGTTGTGATGGTGGTGTACACGTTGGCCGCGGGGTTGTCGGCCGCCGGCGTCGTCACGGTGGTGGTGGCCGGCGAAGTATTGTTGGTCGTTACGGCATCGGTGGTAGCCGTGCTCACATTGGCCGTGGCCGTGATGCTGCTGCTGCTCGGCGCCACGAAGCTGATGGTATTGTTCACCACGCTCCCGCTCACTAGGGTACCCAGGCTCGGGAAGGTCACTAGCCCCGAAGTCGAGTTGTAAGTGCCGCCGTTCGAGATAAACACGTTGGTGAGGCCCGTGGGCAGCGTTACCGTCTGGGCCACGGTAGTGGCCGGCGAAGGCCCGTTGTTGGTCGTCAGTACGCTGTAAGTGGTCATGGTGCCGGCTACCGTCGAGGCGGGGCCACTGATGAAGGTGGCTACGTCGGCGCCGGGCGTGGCCGTGATGGTGGCCGCGCCGGCGTTGTTGGCCGTACGGCCCAGCTCGTTGGTGGCGGTGCTAATGGCCGCAGCCGCCGTTACCGAGCCCGTGGTGGGCACCGTAAAGTTGATGGATGAGGCAATGTTAGTACCGCTTGGGAGGGCCGTGCCCGCCGTGCCATAGGTGTAGGTAACGATACCCGTGGTAGCGTTGTAGCTGCCCGTGGTGCCGGCGCTGGTGTTCGTTATTGTCACGCCGCTTAGGCCCGTGGGCAGCTGCACCTGCAAGGCGGGGCTGGTGGCCGGGCTGGGGCCCGCGTTAGCAAACGTCACGTTGAACGTGCCCAACTGGCCGGTTGCTACCGAAGCACTAGCCGCCGCAATGGTGGTCGATACATCCGTGATGGTCCCGATGGTCGAGCTGAAGCTGGCGGCATTGGCGTAGGTACCGGTGCCGGTGCCTTCGCTGGTAGCCGTAGCCACGTTGCTCGTTTGCGGTACCGCGCCCGTGGTGGTGGGGGCCGTAAAGCTGTAGGTAAACGTGTTGGTGGCACCGCTGGCCAGGGTAGCCGCCGTGCCAAAGTCAATCACGTTGTTGGTCGGCATGTAGGCCGCGCCGTTGACCAGCACGTTGGTGGCGCCGGCCGGAATGGTTACCTGCTGCGTAACGGTGCTGGCCACCGAAGGGCCGTAGTTGGAGTAAGTCGCCGTGAAAGTGCCCGAGGGCTGGCCCGCATTCAGGGCCACGGGCCCGGATAGAGTCGTCGTCACATCGGCCACCAGCGTCACGTCCAGCGAGAAGGTGCTGGTGTTGTTGGTCGTAACCGCCTCGGGGGTAGCCGTGCCAATGGTCGAGGTAGCCGCTACCGGCCCGCTGGCCGGGGCCGTGAAAGTAATAACCGAACTGGCGCTGGTGTTGCCGTCGCCCGCCAGGCTAGCTACGCTGGGGTAGGTTACTAGGCCGGTAGTGGCGTTGTAGGCCGCCCCCGCGATAACGGTGTTCGCGTTGTCCTTGATGACTACGTTGGTCAAGCCGGCGGGCAGCTGCACCTGCCGCGTCACGTTGGCAGCGCCTAGGGGCCCGTTGTTGGTAAAGGCCACGTTGAGCGTAGCCGTTTGGCCCGCCGCCACCGGGTTGGTGGCGGCGGTGATAATCGTGGCCACGTCGGCCACGCAGTTGGCACCCGCCGCGCTGTTGGCAATGCTGGTGCTGATGCCCGCATTAACCACGCCGGCCGCACCGATAGCGGCACCGTAGGCGCCACCTTTGTAAGTGTCGCTGCTGGTGACGGTGCCCGCCGCGCCGCCCACCGCCGCCGAAGCCGAGTTGAGGGCGCCGTTGGCCAGAATGACGCCGCCGCCGCCACCGCCGCCGGGGCCGTGAGCCACGTCGGCGGCGTCCTTGTTGCTAGCGCCCTTGCCGCCGTTGGCTAGTACCGTTAGGCCCGCGAGGCCGGCGGGCGTCGTGGCCGTAATGAGCACCGTGCCGCCCGCGCCGCCGCCGCCCGCGCCGTCGTTGGTGCCAGTGCCCGTGGCGTCGAGCAGGTAGTTGCCATCGCCCGAGGCGTTGGCCGTGCCCGTGCCGCTCACGCTGCCCGTGCGCACTAGAATGAGGCCGCCGCCCGGCGCGCCGCTGCTGTAGATACCTGTCTTGTCGGTGTCGCCGTCGCCATCGTTGCTAGAGCCGGCCCCGCCGCCGCCGCCCAGCACCAGGCGGGCCGACGAAACCACCGAGAAGGCGCTGCCGCCCACGGCTTGGTTGGTCATATCAACCGTGCCGTTGATGCGAGGCCAGCCCCCTAGGCCGCCCGCGCCGCCATTGGCACCACCGCCGCCGCCGGTATTAAAGCCATTGGTAGTGGGGCCTCCGTCCGTGCCGCCGCCGCCGGCATTGCCGGGCGCGCCCTTGCCGTTGTCGCCTAGAGGGTAGCCATTGGTTACGCCCGCCGCGAAAGCCGTCGGGTTGGTTGTCGTATTGTCGGCCCGCAGGGTAGTGCCCGTCAGCGACAGCAGGGTGTAGCGGGGCGTGCCCGCCGTGCCCTCGCCTTTGGTGCCGTTGGCCGTCTGCGAGCTGAGGGTGCGGTAGTCGGTGCTGACCAGGCCAGTAGCCCCGGCGTACTTGAAGCCTGCCCCGCCCCGGAAGCCTAGACCCGCCGCGTTCAGGGTTTGCCCATTGAGGGTGAGGGTGCCTGCCACATCCAGGGCCAGAATGCCCCCCGCGCTGCCATTCCAGGCCAGCGCATCCAACTGCCCGCCCAGCGTCACGTTGAGATACTGCGGAATGCGCACCACCTGGTACGACTTGCGGGAACTGGTGGTGGTGGCCGCGGCCGTAGCGTAGCTGTTGGTCAGGCTGGCCACGCCAACGGAGCCCGCCGTGTTGGCCGCTAGGGCCGTGGTGGCTACTACGTACTCATAGGTGCCGGCCGTGAAGTTGGCATTGGCCAGGTTGCCGCTGCCGCTGCCGTCGTTGGCGCCGTAGTTGTTATTGTTGGTAGTGTTGAGGTCAGCTCCCTGCATCTGGATAACCAGTAGTAGGTCGCCCACCGCAATGCCCGTGCCCGACCCCACCGAAGCGGCTACCGGAATGGTAGTGGCCGAAGCAGAAGCGGCAACCGACGCCGTGCCGGCGAAGTACGTGTTCACTACGCCCGACAGGTTAGTGGCATTGCCATTTTTGCCAGGATTGGCGCAGGCCGCCGGCGTGCCGCTAGCACCACTAGCCGTCACGGGCACGGCGTAGGTGGCCACGTTGCTCCCCACGCCCTGGTCGTCGGTAGCGGTGTAGCTGAAGCCGGCGGTGCCGCTAAACGAGGCGGCCGGCGCAAACGAGAGCTGGCTGGCCTGCGCGGCCGTCAGCTTCAGACCGGGAAAGTTGGTCGCGTTCAGCACCACGTTGTTCACGTAGAAGGTGCCCTGCGAAGCGTCGAGGCCCGTGATAGTGTACGCAGCAGTCGGATTCGGAGTGCCGTCGAACGCGGCGCTTAGCGCGTTGATGGGCGCTGCACCCTGGCCGCTAGGGCGGCTGGAGTTGGTGACGTTGGCGGCCACTGGCGGCAGGCGGCAGAAGCTCAGCAGGTCGATGCCAATATCGTTTGCCGATGGATTGGTGGCGTAGGTAGAAACGTTTTTGTAGGTAATGGTTAGGCTGGTAATCGGCGCCGGAAAATAAGCGATTACCGAAGCGTCGGTGGTGCTGGTATTGTTAACCGTGCCCGTAGCCGTGTTGCCGCTGATGACTACCGTATTAGTATTGGCATTTACGGGCCCTAGGACCGGCGTTACGGTGGTGCCGCTGTTGTCGCCCAGAAAAGTTACCTGGTCGATAAACGCGGTAGTGGTAACAACTGTATTCAGAATCGTTGAGCTTTCTATTTTATCAATATCCTGAACGCGCAGCGCGAAGTTGCTGACCGGCCGTTTAAAAGTGAAGGTGATGCTTGAGCTATTGTTCGTGGTGTTTGCGTAGTCAGTGCTCCAATCCAGCGTTTGCACGTTATTCAAGCTAGCCGTGCTGAAAGTGCTGCCGGCGTCGTTGCTCGCGTAGCCGCCAGTGCTCACGGTAGTTAGCCCTGAGCCAGTGGGTACTGCTAGGGCTGCATGGGCTTTCCAATCCTCGCTAGCCGGGCGCGTCGAAAAGTCAAGGCTTGCCGAGGCCGTGCTGCACGTGCTATCAGTGATGGGCAGCGTATAAGTTGCTGTATTGGAAACTAAGCCTGCGTTATCCTTGGCGGTATACGGGAAGGTAGCGTTGCCACTAGCTCCGGCGGCGGGGTCGAAGCGCAGCGTAGCTGCCTGGGCCGGCGTTAGCACGGTCGTCGTCGTAACGGCGGCGTAGGTGGTGCCGGTCGAATTGTAGTAGAGGACTCCTTGAGCAGCCGTGGGAAGCGTTGTTACGGTGTAAGACGCTATCGAAATATCAGCCGTAGCACTAAGCGGGCTGATATTGACTTGACCCGCGGTATTTGGCATAGCAGCCGTAGATACGTCATTAGCTACGGGGTTTTTGCACCACGAAATGCTGTTAATACCAAGGGTTTGTAAGCGCGACTGCTGTGCAGCAGAGGCGTTTTTGTAGGTGATAACCAGCGCCCGTACCCGTTGCGTGAGGAAGTTTACCGTCAGGTTGCCATCGGCAGCACCCGCCGCCGAGCCGCTGATGCCATGCGCTGTGTTGCCACTTACGTAGGCAACGGCCGTGCCCGTTGTGAAGTTGCTGGCCGACAGCGTAATGGGGCTGCCCGTTGGTACTCCGTTGGCATCTACCGTAGTATAGCCGTCAAACGTTAAATCATCTTGCCAACTAGCGCCCAAGTCAATATCCTGAAACGTTAGTGCTAGGTTGGTAACCAGCCGGTTAAGGGTAAGCGTAACCTTCGCTTGGGCATTAGCCGTGGTTACGTTAGCATCATAATTAAGCTGCCATACCAGTGATTTCCCTCCTAGCTGGGCGTTTGTATTAACCTCGAATAGGTTAGTAGTACCAGTGCCCGTTTTTTGGTAGTTGCTGTAAGTGACCGACGTACTGCTGGCAGTAGCCGCATCGGTATAGGTATTAGCCGAGCCCGTAGTGCCTGCCGGGCCGGTGCCCTGCCGAGTGCCAGTCGCTGGCCCAGTACTAGTGTAGTCAATTGTGCTGACAGTGGTGCACTGCGCCCAGGCCACGGTCCGGCCTAGCGCAGTCCACGCCAGTAGAAGGAAGAGTAAACGCTGTAGTCTCATAAAATTAACAAAAGGGTTGAGAAGACAAGAGCTTGATGCAGAATGTAAGAATATAAAACACTTATTTTATGGGTGTTAACGCTATAAATAGCCAAGCTTTTTATGATTTATAAACTCGAGATAACTAGAGCCTTTTGTTGGTTAGAAAGACACCATAGCTAGTTGCGGGCTTGCAAGCGTTTCGCTCGCTGCTGGTTTAGCTGAAGTAGTTGATTACTTCTGAATGAAGTAGGATATTTTCCGCAAAAACTTGAGTTCCTACTTGGCTTGTTAGTAGCTAGCTAGCATAACTAAGCAGGACTATTTTCATCGTTTGCAAAGTTAATATTATGAATGGGTTTCCTGTTTAAATATCATTATTTGATATGGATTAATAGTAAATTATGGATTGTGCTAAGTATGAAAAATGAAAAACAAAAAGCTGAAAGACAATAAAATAAGCAGTTTCATATATTAAATATGTTAACTAAAGACTAAAGATGTTAATTTTATTATTATCTTATTTATAATAAAAATGCAAGATTATTTTATTCGTTGCTTCTATCGCTCTGCCAGCGTGGTGGTAGTTTAAGAGGAGTATGTTGTATTGTAATAAGAAAGGTCGATTTCATAAATTTTCTTATATCAATCGCGACGTAAGCTGTCTCGCCGCTACCAAAGGGCAAGGCTTAAGGCTTCTCTCTAAGGTGAGGGCAGTCAGCCATTGAACCCGAGCGCTCGCTAGGTTAACGCCCGCCCTCAACTGGCAAGGCCGCTTAAGTCGGACTCGGCAAGCCACCCCTGCTTTAGGCTGGTGCCTGCGTTACCATCCGCTAACTAGGGCAAATACCAGCCAAGCAGTCCAATGCCGGTTGAGCGGGCAGCTAGGTTGCAGGCGGCCTTACCGAGCAGTTCGCACCCAGAAATCAGAATTGACTGCCACCTAGCGCGCAGCAGTGAGCGTATAGAGGGGCGTGCTTCGCGTAGCAAACCCCACGTTTCACGTCGTAGACCACCGAGAGGCCCAGACGCAAAAAACCCGGAAACGTGCCTCTACGATGCGAGAGGCGCATTTCCGGGCGCTCCGGGTGTGGAAGTCTGAGCCAACTACGGGATTCGAACCTGCGACCTGCTCATTACGAATGAGCTGCTCTACCAGCTGAGCTAAGTTGGCGTTTCCTGGCGCATTTTTCGGCGCTAGGGCTGCAAAGATACGCGGGCCCGCCAACCCGCCGCAACCCTGCCTTAAATTTTCGTACAATCCAGGCTGGGCCCACTACCGGGTCCGGCCGCGCTAACTCCCATGAAACTATTGCCCTCGCTCGCTGCTGGCTTTGCCGGCGCCCTGGCCCTCACCGCCCTCCACGAAACCGTGCGCCGCCTGCGCCCCCACGATGCGCCCCGCATGGACGTGCTGGGCGAGCGGGGCCTGCGCAAGCTCCTGCACCTAGAAGACCTGCCGCAGCCCGATGCGCAAACCGCCTACTCGGCCACCATGCTCGGCGATGTGCTTAGCAACGGGCTCTACTACAGCCTGGTAGGTGCCGGCCGCCATAGCCTGGGCCGCGGCGCGGTGCTGGGCGCACTGGCCGGCGTGGGCGGCGTGGTACTGCCGGGGCCGCTGGGCCTGGGCACCGCCCCCAGCAATCGCACCCCCCAAACCCAGGCCATGACGGTAGCCTGGTATACCGTGGGTGGCCTGGTGGCCGGGGCCGTAGCGCAGGCCCTGCGCCAGCGCCGCTACCCCCGCCGGCGCCCCTAGGGCCCGCCCAGTATAGATAGTGCGGGCTTTCAGTCCGCGAGCAGATGGGGTTATCTTACTCGCGGACTGAAAGTATGCGCTACTGCCCGCGGTACCCGAAACGCTAGGCGGCTACTGTTGCAGTTGGCTGCCGGTGGCCGCCACGGTAAGCGTGGCCGGGCGGCCCACCACTACTGCGTGGTTGCTGGGCTCGTGGCCAATGGGAAAACTGTAACCCACCGGAAAACCATAGCGCTGCGCGTAGTGGTCGATGATTTCGTAGGCCGAGTGGCCAAACGGAATGAGGTTGTCGCGCATCTGCGAGAAGTGCCCCACAGCCAGCCCAGCCAGCCTGGCCAGCTGCCCGCTGCGGTGCAGGTGCAGCAGCATCCGGTCGATGTGGTAGAGGTACTCGTCTAGGTCCTCCAGAAACAGGATGCGCCCCGCAAAGTCCACCTGCGAGCGGGTGCCCGTGAGGGTGTGCAATAGGCTAAGGTTGCCGCCTACCAGTTCGCCCTGGGTGGTGCCGGGGCGATTTAGGGGGTGGGCGGGGGCCGCGCAGGCTAGCGGCGCGCCCCCTAGGGCTGCCCGCAGGCTGGCCACCGCGCCCGCGCCCTCGGCCTGCCCAAACAGCACGGGCATCACGCCATGAATGCTTTGGTAGCCCAGGCGCAGCAAGTGGCAGTTGAGCACCGTGATGTCGGAGAAGCCGGCCAGCCACTTAGGACTCGCGGCAAACGCGCTAAAATCCAGCTCATCCACCAGCCGGGCGGTGCCGTAGCCGCCGCGGGCGCACATAATGGCCCGGATGCTGGGGTCGTCGAGCTGGCGCTGCAAGTCGCGTCGGCGCTCGGCGTCGGCGCCGGCAAACTGGTGGCTGGCCGCCCCAATGCTGCTGCCCAGTACTACTTCCAGACCCCAGTCGGTGAGGGTTTGCGCAGCGCAATCGACTTCGGCGGCGGTGATTTTGCGGGCGGTGGCTACCAGCGCCACGCGTTGGCCAGGTTGCAGGGGAGGGGGCGCGAGACTAGGCATCGGGGGTAAGGAAAGCGGCCGCAAATAACGCCGGCTCGGCGGTTCAGGCGGGGGCCTAGGGGAGTAAAAAGGATGAAGGCAAGCAGTTTTGCTGGTATAGTCGCTATTTTTGAACGTACCTGGTTTCCCCATTCCTGATTATGAAATACCTGTACCTGTGGTTACTGCTGGCCCTGCCGGGTCTAGGCCGGGCCCAAACGGCCGCGCTCGACACCGCCCGCGGGCGCTACTACCAGCCAGTGTTTGCCAGCGCGAGCGTGACGCGCGACGTAACCTACGGCGCGGCTACCACCTACGCCGGCGTCACCCAAACCCTGCTCATGGACGTGTACCAGCCGGCCGGCGACACCGTGCAGCGCCGGCCACTCATCGTGTTTGCCCACGGCGGGGGCTTCGTGTTTGGCGCCAAGGCCGATGCCTACCCGGTGGCTTTCTGCACCCGGCTGGCGCGGCTGGGCTACGTGGTGGCCAGCATTGAATACCGCCTGGGCTACGCGGCCACTGGCCTGGCGGCGCCGGCCGACACGGCCAAGATTGCCGCGGCGGCCCTGCGCGGCGGCTTCGATATGAAGGCGGCCGTGCGCTACTTCCGCCAGGATGCGGCTGGGGCCAAAACCTACCGTATCGCTACCAATTATATTATTGCAGCGGGCTCGTCGGCCGGCGCGTTTGCGGCGCTCGAAACGGGCTACCTCGACAAGGTCAGCGAGGTGCCCGCCTACATCGACCTGGCGGCCCTAGGGGGCATCGAGGGTAATAGCGGCAACCCTGGCTACAGCAGCGCCGTGGCCGCCGTCATCAACCTGAGCGGCGCCACCGAAAGCCCCACCATCATCGAGGCGGGCAACGCGCCGCTGTGCAGCGCCCACGGCACTTCCGACCCCACGGTGCCATACTTCCAGGGCCGCATCGGCTCGCTGCTGCCGCCCAAGTACGCCTACGGCAGCGGCCGGCTCAACCCGCGGGCTGCCTCCCTAGGCATCACTAACGTGCTGCGGCGCTTCAGCAAGGCCGGCCACGTGCCCTTCGAAACCAGCCAGGCTTACGCCGATACCACGTTCTGGACCATTCGCGACTTTCTGCGCCCGCTGCTCAAGCGCAGCGGGGTGGCGCTGGCGGCCCGCGGCTCGGTGGCTACGGCCGTTTTGCAAGCCTACCCCAACCCCGCCCGCGACGCCGTGCAGCTCGCTTTGCCCGCCGATTTTGCCCGCCTTGGCGAAGCCGAACTGCTCGACATGGCCGGCCGCGTGGTGCGCCGCTTCCGCCCCCAGGCGGCCGCCGAGCAGCTGACGCGCGGTGCGCTGCCCGCCGGCCTTTACGCCTTGCGCTTTGCCGGCCAGGCGCCGGTGCGGGTCGTGTTCGAATAAGCTGCGCCCGCTGCAGGAAATGTCGTTGTTACGACGTTCCCCGCAGCGGGCGCAGTGTTTACGCAGCGGGCGCTGAGCGCTAATGACTTGCTATTACTTCGTAAAAGCTTTCTAGCGCCGCCGTAATTTTCCCGGTTTCCAGCAGGAAGCCGTCGTGGCCGAAGTCGGACTCCAGCTCCACGTAGCGCGCGCCCGCAATGCCAGCGGCTAGCTGCTGCTGCTCGGGCAGGGGAAAGAGCACGTCGGAGGTGATGCCCAGCACCAGCGTGCGCGCCCGAATTGCCCCTAGGGCCGCCGCCACGCCGCCCCGGCCCCGGCCCAGGTGGTGCGAGTCCATGGCCCGCGTGAGCACCACGTAGCTATAAGCGTCGAAGCGGGCCACCAGCTTGTTGCCCTGGTAGCGCTGGTAGCTGCCAGCGCGGTAGTCGCGCAGGCGGTGGTCGTCGGGGTCGGTTTGGGTGTTGTTGTACGCCTCGTAGCCGCGGTAGCTGAGCAGGGCCACGGCGCGGGCGGCGGCCAGGCCGGCATCGCCGCCGCCGGGCCGGTTTTCGTGGTAAGTCGCGTCGGCCTCGATGGCCAGGCGCTGCGCCTCATTAAAGGCGATGCCCCAGGCCGAGTGTCGCGCGCTGGTGGCAATAACTACCAGGTGCCGAAATACCTGCGGTTGCTGCACGGCCCACTCCAGCGCCTGCTGCCCGCCCAGCGAGCCGCCCACCAGCGTGTGCACTGTCCCTAGGCTCAGCTTCTGGCGCAAGGCCTCGTGGGCGGCGGCCAGGTCGCGCACGGTCAGCAGCGGAAAGCTGGCGCAGCGCGGCTGGCCGGTGGCAGGGTCGGCGTCGAGCGGGCAGGTGCTGCCGTAGCACGAGCCCAGCACGTTGGCGCACACAATAAACCAGTCGGCGGGGTCAAAAAAGCAGCCCGCCCCAAACAGCCCCGGCCACCAATCCAGCACGTCGGCATTGGCCGTGAGGGCGTGGCACACCCACACCACATTGTCGCGCGCGGCATTTAACTGGCCCCAGGTGCGGTAGGCTACCCTAGCGCCGGCCAGGGTTTCGCCGCTTTCAAGGGGGAAAGGGCTAGGGAACTGAAAAATTTGATTCATAACACAAGCAAAAAGCGTTTGTCATTGCGAGCAAAGCGAAGCAATCGCACCAGCACAACTACCAAGTGGGGTCGTGCTGATGCGATTGCTTCGCTTTGCTCGCAATGACGGGCGATGTGGGCGCTACTTGTCCTAGCTTAAGCTTACACCTCTAGCGGCTGGGCGTGCTCGGGCTGCGGCTCCAGAATGCTGGCATCGGCCTCGTCCTTGGGCGCGGCCAACGCAGCAGCTTCCAGCGCCTGGGCCAGGTCGGCCTTGATGTCGTCGATGTGCTCGATGCCTACCGAGAGGCGCAGCAGCGTGGGCGTGACGCCGGCAGCCGCTTGCTCGGTTTCGCTTAGCTGCTGGTGGGTGGTAGCCGAGGGCTGAATGACGAGCGTTTTGGCGTCGCCCACGTTGGCCAGGTGGCTGATTAGCTTGAGGTTATCGATTACGGCTGTGGCCGTGTCCTTGCTGCCGTGCAGCGTAAACGAGAGCACCCCGCCGAAGCCGCGCTGCAGGTACTTGGCCGCGTTTTGGTGGTGCGGGCTGCTGGGCAGGCCGGGGTAGTTGACGCTGGCCACCTCGGGGCGCTGCTCTAGCCACGTGGCCACTTCCAGCGCGTTGCTCACGGTGCGCTCCACGCGCAGGCTTAGGGTTTCGAGGCCTTGCAGCAGCAAAAACGAGTTGAAGGGACTGATGGCGGGGCCAAAGTCGCGCAGGCCTTCTACGCGGGCCCGAATGGCGAAGGCGATGTTGCCAAACGGCCCGTTCTTGCCAAATACGTCGTTGAAAACCAGTCCGTGGTAGCCCTCGCTGGGCTCGGTAAACTGCGGGTACTTACCGTTGCCAAAGTCGTAGGTGCCGCCATCTACAATGACGCCGCCCACGCTGGTGCCGTGGCCGCCAATCCACTTCGTGGCCGACTCCACCACGATGTTGGCGCCGTGCTTGAGGGGCTGGAACAGGTAGCCGCCCGCGCCAAACGTGTTATCAACCACCAACGGCAAAGCGTGCTTTTTGGCAATGGCCGCGATGCGCTCAAAGTCAGGCACGCTAAAGGCGCCGTTGCCAATGGTTTCGAGGTAAATGGCACGCGTCTTGTCGTCAATCAGCGCCTCAATGCTGTCGGCCTTGTCGCCTTCGGCAAAGCGAGCCTCGATGCCCAGGCGCTTAAATGCCACCTTAAATTGGTTGTAGGTGCCGCCGTAGAGGTACGAGCTGCTTACTAGGTTGTCGCCGGGCTGCAGAATGTTGTTGAGGGCAATGAACTGCGCCGCCTGGCCCGAGCCCACGGCCACCGCCGCCACGCCGCCTTCGAGCGCGGCAATGCGCTGCTCGAATACGTCGGTGGTAGGGTTCATCAGGCGGGTGTAGATGTTGCCAAATTCCTTGAGGGCAAACAAATTAGCGCCGTGCTCCGCGTTCTTAAACACGTAGCTGGTAGTTTGGTGAATGGGTACCGCGCGCGAGCCGGTGGTGGGGTCGGGCTGCTGCCCGGCATGCAGTTGCAGAGTTTCGAAATGAAGCGCCATGAGAAAAAGAAAAGCTGGTTGACTGATTGATGAACTGATTAAAACTGGCGGCGGTGAGCAGCCCGGCTCGCTGGCCCTAGGCCGCTACCGGCGCCGCGGCCACTTGCGCTACCGCCCGCAGCACGTCGGCCGGCTCGGCGCGGTGCTTAAAGCTGGCCTCCACCCATTGCCAGGCCACGGTGCCAGCGGGGGCAATGACGAAGGTGGCCGTTAGGGGCAACTCGTCGTCGGCAGTGCCGTTGTAGGCGGCTAAGTCGATGCCCAGGCTGCGCAGGGTTTCGGCTACCGCCGGGCCCACGCCAAAGGCCAGGCCGTACTGCCGGGCCACGTGGTTGCCCACGTCGCTCAGCACCGGGAAAGTCAGGTCTTTCTCGCTGGCCGTGAGAGCAGTATGGTCGGGCGTTTGGGGCGATATGGCCACCAGCGTAGCCCCTAGGCGCGCCAGCTCGGGCAATAGTTGCTGGTAGGCGCGCAGCTGCACGTTGCAGTAAGGGCACCAGTTGCCGCGGTAGAAGGTGAGCGCTACAGGGCCTTGCGCCAGCAGGTCGGCCAAGCTCACCGGCTGCCCTAGGGCATCGGGCAGGGTAAAGGCCGGGGCTGGCTGGCCCACGGGTAAAATGCGTGCCGCCTGGCCCGAGGCGGCCACGGTGGCAATGCCGCCATCAAGGATAGCGGCGGCCGGCGCGGGCAGTACCGCCGCCAGGTGCTGGGCGGTAGCGGCCAGGTCCTGGCGCAAAGTGGAAGTTTGAGAAGTAGCCATGATAGGGAATAGCAAGCAGGTTTTGCAGAAGTGAAAAATCCCGGTGGCGCCTAGGGGTGGTTTCTCGCTGTAGGTTTATTTGCTGGCTGTCAGACGCTTGCTAAGCAAGCAGGGCCGAGTTGAACTGGTGTCCAATCTGCTCGGAAGTCAGCGGGCGCCTAGCCCGGCCCGCGGCCAAAACCCACAAAAGAGAGAAACGAGTACGCTGCCGGGCAGTGCGGTTAGCGCCGGCGACAACAGCCGCGGCGCATTCGCATTCGCGAGCGGTAGGCGGCCGGCGCGGGGCAGGCGGCAAGAGGCGACAACGCACACTGAATTGACCCAGCCAAAGAGGCAAGGGCAATGGGCTGCAGTTCAGTAAAAAAAGAGGTAGGCATGGTACTCAGTTTATATACCCCTAGGGCCCAAACGGGCGGGCTAGGGTAGGAATTGGCACCATTCCGGGGGGAGGGTTGCCAGCGGGTCAACGAGCCTATTCTCTCGCCGCTTCTGTATAAATCGTAAAAAAACTACCTCATCGACTATGGGGGAGTACCGGGTTGGTAAGGGCAAAGATAGCCGCGAAAAGTATTCCCGCAACTTTTTAGGTTGGTGCCAGGCTGAGCGGCGCTGGCCTGGGCCGCTACCTAAACAAAAAGGCCGCCCCAACGCTGGAGCGGCTTTTCTCACCTTTTTTCTGCAAAAAGTACCTAGAGACTAGGTAGGGTTAACACCTGGCCCACTTCGATGTGGTCGGGGTTACTGCCAATGATGGCCTTGTTGGCCTCGTATAGTTGGTGCCACTTGGCGCCGTCGCCGTAGTGGTCGCGGGCAATCTTGGAGAGCGTATCGCCGCTCGCCACTGTGTAAGTTTCGCCGCTGGTGCCCGAGGCAGTATCGGCAGGTTTGTTGCCGAAGAAATCGGTACCCGTGCCGGCGGCCGGCGACGCATTTTCGACTGGCTTCTTATCGCCCTCGTTGCTTAAAAAATCAAGTAGACCCATGGCGGTGAAGTAGTTAGGTGTGAAGAAGAATGCTAAAGAGCCAGCTGGCCGGTAGGCCGGGGGCAGGTGGCTGGTAGCGGGCTGCTATACGGGCCCGCGAGGCAGCAGGTTGAGGCTGGAACCAAAAAAGACCAGCCGCGTAAAGCAGCTCCGTCGGCCATTTTAGAGCCGTATTCTACTGCTCACTCTTTCATTTTCACCATGACCCCTTTCGCACTCTCCTTTCGGCCCTACCTGGCTACGTTGCTTTGCGCTTTCGCCCTGTTGTTTACGGCTGCCTGCGGCAGCGACAAAGGCAAGGTTGAAGGAACTAACATGCTGTACGGCTCGGGCAGCAAAACATGGGTAACGGACAAGCAAACCGATGCTGCTGGCGATAAAGTGGCCATATCGGACGCTACTAAGGATGCTCAGTTCACATTTTCGAGCGGCATGACTTTCACCGCCACTGAAGGCGGACAAAACATGAACGGTGCATTTGCGTTCGACCAAGCTGCCAAGAAGCTCACCCTCACGCCCCAGGGCTCTCCTACGGCAATGGATTACACAATCGAAACCCTGACCGACGACAAACTGACGCTGGTAGGTACGTCGGGAGCTAAAATGATGCTTAAAGCCAAGTAGTCAGCATTTTCCGCTATTACTTGTGGTTAGCTTAATACCCCGTGCCCTGTCTAGGGTGCGGGGTTTTTTGATTCAAATTGGTAATTTCTGTTCGATTTCGCGCAACTTCGGGGCGTCTTTTTTGCTCTCACGGTATGCATCGAACTATCCGGCTGCTATGCGTTTTTTTGGTTTTAGGGGGCTGCTGGCCGGCCGCTTGGGCCCAAACGCCAGCCGCACTGGTGCCTAGCCATCCGCTCACCCACCTCAGCCCCACCGACACCACCTTTGCCGAACTGGAGTTTTTGCGCAGTGAGCTGGACGGCGCACGAGTAGTTTTTCTGGCCGAGCCCACCCACGGCGAGGGCAATGTGCTAGCAGCCAAAATTCGGCTGGTGGCCTACTTGCAGCAGCGCCTAGGCTTCACCACCCTGGCCATGGAAAGCGGCTTTTTTAGCTTGCACAAAGCGCAGCAGGAAATTGCGACGGGCAAGTCGGTGGCCAAGAACATGCGCGCTAGTGTGTTTCCGGTGTGGATGCAGACGCGGGAGTTTCAGGCAGTGCTGCCGCTGGTGGGGCCCGAGGGCGGCGGCCTGCGCCTGATGGGCTTCGACCCCCAGCTGAGCGGCGACTACAGCGACGACCTGGCCGACGACTTGGAAGATTTTTTGGAGCCTGAGAAAGGCGCCAAACTGCTGAATTACGGCTTGCTCGACGACGTAGCGGGCTACATGGAAGCGCACTTCGCCTTTCCGCCCAGCGCGACCCTAGGGGCCTACGAAGCCGAGCTGGCCAAGGCCGCGCCGCTGCTGGCGCACGCGGGCGCTGCGCCGCAAGCCAGCCGCCGCGCCGAAGCCGCCTTTTGGCAGCAGTGCCTGCGCAGCCTGGCGGCCCTGGCCCGCGACTACGCCCAGCACGACCCCAGCGCCAAAATCGCCACCACCTTCGTGGCGGCCGACAGCAACCCGCGCGACGCCCAGATGGCCGATAACCTGCTGTGGTACCTGCGCCAGCACCCGGCCGAAAAAGTGATTTGCTGGGGCGCGCTGCCGCACTTTGCGGGCCGCGTGGAGGCGCTGCAAAACGACGAGCTGCGCGATTTCCGGCCCATGGGCCGGGCGGTGAAAGCGGCCCTAGGGCCGGACCAGGTGTATACGCTGGGCACGCTGGCGGGCGGCGGCAGCCACGGCCTGGTGGGCACGGCGGGCGAGCCGGTGCCCGAGCCGGCGCCCGGCACCCTCGAGGCCAGCCTGCTAGCCACCAGCACTACGCCCTACGCTTTCGTAAGCCTGAAGCACGACGCGGCGGGCCGCCAGCTTACCACCTATGCCTTTGATTACCAGCCCCTGGCTGGCCCGTGGAGCGAAGTGGTGGATGGCTTCTTGTTTTTCAAAACCGTGGAACCGCCCCACTTGCTGCCCGCCGACAGCACCGCCACCCCGCCCGATAGCACCGCGCGGGCGCTGGCCGCCGCGGCGCCCGGCTCGCTGAGCCCGGCGCCCGGCCAAAGCAGCACGGTGCTGCGCCGGGCGGTGGGTGCGGCCAACGTGAGCGGGGTGCGCCTAGTGCGCGGCGTGGTGCTGGACCGGCGCACGCGCCAGCCGGTGCCCTACGCCTCGGTGGCGCTGCCGGGCCTAGAGCAGGGCACGGTGGCCGACGGGCAGGGGCGCTTCGGGCTGGCGCTGCCGGGGCCCACGCCGCTGCGCGTGACGAGCCTGGGCTACGCGCCGGCCGAGGCGCGCTCGCCGGCCGGCAACGAGGAGCTGACGGTACTGTTGGCGCCGGCCGCCTACGCCCTCGACGAGGTGCGCGTGGCGGCGCGGCCCCTGCCCACGGCCGAGGGCATCTTGAAAAACGTGGTGAAGCGCATCCCGCTCAACTACGAGCAGCAGGACTACGCCGCCGAGGTGTATACTTACCAACGCGTGACCAGCTACGACACCGTGCGCCTGGAGCAGGAGCAGGTGAGCCGGCTGCGGGTGCCGGCCGGCTTTCACGATTTTACGCGCGGGTTCTTGATGCATGAGGACGGCATCAAGCAGCAGGTACAGGAGCGGCACTTATTGCGGCCCCAGGGGAATGATAGTCTGCGCTTTATGGTTGGAGCGCGCTACGGCAATCCGCAGGGCTATCTGCTGAGTGCGGCCGACCCAGTACGTACCGCGCCGTTATTTAAAGCGCGCGGCGCGCGGCGGTTTCAGTTGAAGCTTGATAGCGTGCGCTACCGCAGCGCCGATACGTTGTACGTCCTCAATTTTGTGGCTAGGCAAGCTGACCACCGTAGCACCGGCACCTACCTGGCGGGCGTGTATCAGGGCCGGGTGCTGGTGCGGGCGCGCGACTACGCCGTACTACGTTACGAGGCATTGTGGCAGCTCGACACAGCTACCTACAACAGCGTAGCCCGGAAAAACTACGGCCACTCAACTATTGAAGCTAAGCTCTACGCTAGCGTATTCAGTGCTGACCGCACCACGCACGTAGTTGCCTATGCCAAAGCCGCCACTGGCCGCTATTATGTGCAGCGCAGCGTGGGCAACACAGCTAGCGCGGGCCGTAGCTTAGGCAAAAACCCGTTTAATCAGCAAGTACTTACCGCAAATTATTTCTCCATTCTGCCCACGGCCGGGCCACCACCGCCCCAGTCGAAAAACCAGTTGCCAACCCCGCTGCCACCCTATCGGCCCGAGTTTTGGGCGGGCTACAAGCGGCCGGCCCTGGAGTAGCTAGTGGCCCTAGGGTTGCTAGAGCTCACCTAGGCCTGCGGGCGCGAGCGGCGGCGCCCAGCCCAGCGCGGTAAGTACACCAAGCCCACCAGCAGGTAGAAGTAGTAGGTGACGATGCGGTAGAGTAGTACGATGAAGCTGGTCATGGCCGCCGTGCCGATAAACCTGCCGAAAAACACCGGGAAGGCGCCCTCGGCAATGCCCGAGCCGCCGGGCGTAATGGCCAGCAGCAGCACCACCTTGTAGGTGATGTTGCGGGCGAAGATGAACAGGAACTCGTGGCCGCTCATGGGCACGAACGCCGCGATAAGGCAGCCGATAACCGCGTAGCGGGCCGTCCACACGAAGAGGGTGCTTAGGCTGGCCCGCCACCAGTACAAAGCGCCCGCCCCGCGCAGCTGGGCCGAGGCCAGCACCATTTCCTGCCCGTGGCGGTAGGCCGTGCGCCGAAACCGCCGCAGCGCCCGCACCGATGACACCCGTACCAGCAGCCGCCGCACCGATATTGGGTTGACAAACAGCGCATACAGCAGCAGGCACGCGTAGGCCGTGACGGCCACGTAGCTCACCACAAATATCACCCGCAGGGTTTCCAGAAAGGCCGAGTCCAGGCTCTTGGGGTAGAGCGCCTTGCCGGCCAGCCACACCACCAGCGGCACCATTACTACGTAGTATAGGTTGTCGAGCAGCGCAGTTACAATGATGTAGGCCAGCGACTTACCTAGGGGAATACCCTCCTTGGCCAGAATGGCGGGCGCCGCCGCCGTGCCGCCGGCCGCCGAGGGCAGCACGCACGAGGCAAACTCCCACATGGCGATGACGCCGAAGGCCTGCCCCCAACTCAGCTCGCCCTTGGCCGCAATGTGGCGGATGCGGTAGATGTAGCCCAGGTCGCGGGCCCACAGCACCAGCAGGGTTATTAGCAGCCACTGCCACTTGGCATTGGCTAGGGGGGCTAGGCTGCCCGGCGTGTACGAGCGCCAGAACAGGACTCCCACCACGCCCAGCCCAATGAGCACCGGCCACACAATGCGCCCCGGCCGCAACTGCCGCAGCAGGTCGCTTTCGGCGGCCGCCACGTCGGGGGCTAGGGGGGTAGGGGGCGGGAGGGAAGGCATGGCGGGCAGCACGCAAAAATAAGGCCGCCCCAGCGGGCCGCGCCGCTAGTACGCAAACGGCCCAGCCAGCAGTTGCTGACCGGGCCGTTTTACCTGAAAATTTGATGTAGCGGCGACGGGCCTTTGGCGCGGCGGGAGCCCTAGGGCCGCCCCCCGGTTTGGCCGGCCGGCACAATGCCGCTGGGCGAGGTGGTGCCCGGCGAGGGCGGACCCACGGCCTTGTTGGTCGAGTTGGGCTTCAGGGCCGGGGTGGTAGTGGGCTTGGTAGCCGAGCTGTCGGCCGGCTGGGCCGGCGTGCCCAGGCCGGGCGTAGCCGCGGCGGGCGTAGTGCCGGGCACGCCCGCCGGAGCTACCGCGCCCGGAGTAGCCGGGCGGGCACCGGTGCTATCAGGCCGGGCACCCTGGTTGCGTAGCTGCTGCAGCGAGTCGGCCGAAATGGCGCGGCGCGTGGTGTCGGAGCTGGCCGGGCGGGCCGCGCCGGTGGGGCGCTGGCCGGCGGCACCAGGGTAGCCGCCACTGCGCTGGCCGCCGCGCTGGCCGCCACCTTGGCCGCCGGCGCCTTGGCCGCCGCCCTGCTCGCCGCCGCCGAGGTCGCCGTTACCGCCTTCCTTCAAGTCGTCGTTGTTGACGCCTTTGGTGCGCGAGGGGCCGGCTGTGAGCTTGCCGATGCGGTAGCTGAAGTTGATTTTAAAATTCAGGTTGCGCGTAATGCTGGTGCTCTGCTGATTTAGCACCGGGCCGTTAATAGCGATGCCATTGAAGTTGTCTACGTAGGGGGTCGATACGTCGGTGCGAACTCGGATGCCATTGACAGTGAAGAAGTTCTCGGCCCCAAAGCCAATGCTGCCCCGCTTCTCGGCAAAGCTCTTTTGCAAGCTTAAGCTGTAGATGCCGAAGCCAGTTTGATAGCCTTGCAGCTGCACCTGCTTGCCGCGGTAGAAGCCGAAGAGCTGCAGCGAATAGTTCTTGCCCAAATCATACGAGCCAAAAGCCCGCGCATTTACCACGAAGCCTTGGTTGCTGGAATTATAAACGGCGCTGTATATGTCGGTGCTGCCGCTGTTGCGTAGCACGGCGTAGTACACGTCGGTGCTGCCATTGATGTTTAGCTTGCCCGAATTGACCCCTAGGAACAGGCTGCCACCGTAGGCATTTTCGGTGCCCGCGTTGAGGTAGGTCGAGAGGATGCCACCCACCACCCGGCTGGGGTTGAGCGAATCGGGCAGCGGCGAGCGCACCGTTTGGATGGAGCCGGTGGTGTTGCGCATGAAGAAAGAGAAGTTGGTATTCACTTTCTGCTTGATGGTGGTGCTGTAGCCCAGCTCGTAGTTGTTGGTGTATTCGGGCCGCAGCAGCGGGTTGCCCACCGACACGTTGTAGGGGTTGCTGGCCTGCACGTTGGGGTTCAAAAACTGCAGCGACGGGCGCTGAATACGGCGGTTGTAAGCCAGCTTCAGCACGTTGCCGTTTTCGAACTTGCGCGAGAGGTTGATGCTGGGCACCACCACCCCATAATCAGGGATATTGGTGCCCGTGAGTACCCCTTGGCTGTTGCTAAAGCTAGCGTTGATACTAGCGTACTCGAAGCGCACGCCCGGCTTAAGGGCGAAGCCCTTGGGTAGCCCTACCGTGTAGGTAACGTAGCCCGCCGCCACGTTCTGGTTATAGAGGAAGGAGTTGTTGAGCGTGTTGCCGGTAGCCGGCAGCAAGGCCGCGTCGTAGAAGTAGTTGTAGTTGCTCGATACCCGGCGCACGATGTCCTTCACGCCAAACTCCAGCAGCTGGTCCTTCACGGTGGGCGTCTGGTAGTCGAGCTGCCCGGTTATTTCCTGGTTGTAGCTGTTGTTGTTGTTGCCCAGGTTGCCGATAAACGAGCGGTCGCTGGGCGCAAATACGGCGTTGGTAAAGTCGCTGATTTGGTTGTTGCGGCTAAACAGCGTCAGCACGCTCAGTTCGCGCTGGGGCACCTCGTAGGTGTGGGTGTAGCTGAGGCTGGCATCGACGGTGTTCGAGTGGTTGGTCGATACCACATTGCGCAAGGAGTTGATGCCCGTGGTAGTGCCCGCCAGCGTGTTGCTGATGAGGTTGTCCTGGTAGTTGTCCGAGTTGCGAATGCCGTAGGCCAGCGAGCCGGCCAGCGAGTTGTGCTTGTCAAAATCGTAGGTCAGCCCCAGGGTGTAGCGTCCGAAGGCATCGTTGCGGCGCGTGCCAGCCGTCTGCTCCACGGTAGTGCGCTGGCCATTCGTCAGGCTGGTGCTGGTCTGGATGTTGTCGAAGCTGCCCGGCTGGTTATAGCTGGCGCGCCCGAAGCCCCCTAGGCTTATGCCAAACTTGCCGTTGCGGTAGTTGCCGTTCAGGCCCAGGTTGGTGCCCCGGTTGCCAGCGCCCACGTTCAGGCCCAGCGAGCCGCCGCGCAGGTCGTTGGTTTTGGTTACGATGTTGATGATGCCGCCCGAGCCCTCAGCGTCATACTTGGCCGAGGGCGAGGTAATTACCTCCACCGTCTGAATCTGGTCGGCCGGAATCTGCTTTAGCGCGTCGGCCACGCTGCTGGCCGCAATGGTGCTGGGCTTGTTGTTTATCAGCACCCGAATATTGCTGGAGCCGCGCAGGCTCACGTTGCCGTCCAGGTCCACGCTCAGCAGCGGCACGCGCTTGAGCACGTCGGTGGCGTCGCCGCCCTGGGTGGTTTTGTCCACGTCGGCGTTGTAGATGGTGCGGTCTACGCGCTCCTCAATGAGGGGCTTGCGGCCGGTTACGACTACCTCGCCCAGCTTCTGGGCCTCGCCTTTCAGCACAATAGACCCTAGGGCCACGTTGCCGCCGGTGGCGGGCACCGTCACGGTGCGCGTCTGGGTGGTGTAGCCGATAAAGCTAATTTCGACCCGGTAGGTACCCGCCGGTACGGGCAGGGCAAACTTGCCATCGTCGCCGCACACCCCGCCGTTTACCTGGCTGTTGGTGGTGGGGTTGATAATGGCCACCGTGGCGTAGGAAACCGGCTTGCCGCCGGCCGCGTCCGTCACGGTGCCCGTGAGGCGGCCCGCCGTGCGGGTAGTAGCCGCCCCCGCGGCCGCCGGCCGCCCACCCCCTTGGGCCTGAGCCAGATAGGGGCTGGTAGCCAGCCCCAACGTCAGCAGCGAAAGTGCCGAAAAAGTAGTTTTTTGCATAAAAATCATAACGGCCAAAGTGCGCGATTACCTAACGCAGGTTGCACCAATAAGCTTTAATTTTTTCCGGTTCATCGGCCGGTTCCGTCATTGTGCCGACCAAGACCCCCAAATGGTAGATTGGCTTGCCTCACTAAGTTTGGCCCAGGCCAGCCCCGCCAAGGCAAGCCGCTGGCAATGACGCAGTTTTCGGCCCGCAAAATTACGACCGCCCGCCGTGTTAAGCACCGGCTGGCGGCAAATAATCCTGGTGGTGGGCGTCCCCTGGCATCCTAGGTCCCAGCGGCCTTGGGCAGATGCCGGGGCCTAGAGGGGCGTAGCGGCCGCCTTTGCTGCGGAGTTGTGCGTATAGCTGCCCTGCCACCCCGCTTTTGCAATGCCTTTGCCGCCCGCCGCTCCGCCCGCCGCCCCTGCCACTCCCGCCGCTCCGCTGGGCCGCCCGCGCCTAGGGCTGCGGCGCGAGGTGCTACTGGCGCTGCTACCCACCCTCACGGTGCTGGGTTTGCTGTTTTTGCTCAGGCTGTTCAGTAACCAGCAACTGCTGTTTGCCTCGCTGGCCAGCAGCTGCTTTCTCATCTACCTCGACCCCAGCCACCCGGCCAACAGCGCCCGCACGCTAGCCGTGAGCCAGCTGGCCGCGGCAGCGCTGGGCTATGCCTGCCACGCCGGGCTGGGGCCGGGCTACGCCAGCGCGGCGCTGGCGCTGGTGGGCATTATCACCTTTATGCTGCTCACCAATACCATGCACCCGCCGGCGGTGGGCACGGCCCTCAGCTTCGCGTTTCGGGCGGGCGGCTCGGGCGAAACCAACCTGCTCCTGTTTGGGCTGGCCGTGGGGCTGGTGCTGGTGCTGCTGGCCGTGCAGCGCGGCTCGGCCTATTTGCTGGCCCGCTTCGCGGCGCCCGGCGCCCAGTAGCCTTTCCTTCGTTATATCGTTATATACCAAGTAGCCTTGCCCGCTAAGTAGGCCCTAGCCCCCAGTCCGCGCATGCCCGAGCCTATTAACACTCTTTTTTCGCGCACCGAAGACACGGTGGTGGCAGCCGTGCAGTGGCTCAAGCTGGGCGGCGAGCTGCTGGGCGCCTTGGTTATTGGGCTGGGCATTGTGGTGGCGGGCGTGCTGCTGGTGCAGGCCCTGGCGGCCCGGCGCACGGCCAACTTTACGGCTATTCGCCTCACGTTGGCCCGCTACCTAGCCCTGGCCCTAGAGTTTCAGCTCGGGGCCGATATTCTCTCGACGGCCATTGCGCCAAGCTGGCAGGAAATTGGTAAGCTCGGGGCCATTGCCATCATCCGCACGGCCCTCAACTTCTTCTTATCCAAGGAAATGGATGGAGAGCGCCAAGCCACCGGGGCTGAGAACGAGGTGGTGACCAAGGCGCGGCCCGAGGAGCCAACCGACCGCTAGCTGGCGGCTGGCCTAGGTCAGCCGGCCGCGGCTGTAGCCAGCGTGCCTACTACAAGCCCACGCCGGGGCTAGGCGCCGCTACTCGTGCTACTTGCCGCAGGCCCTAGGGTCTATTTCAACTCCACCACTACCACTGACTTGGGCGGCAGCGTCAGGGCCAGCTTGTCGCCCTTTTTGCGGGCGCCTTTAAAGTCGGCCAGCTGCACGGTGCCCGGCTTATCGAAAGTGTTGTAGTCGCTCACGTTGGCCGAGGTCAGCACGCGGCCGGTCACGGTTTTCCAGCTCACGCCGGGCAGGGCGGTTTCCAGGGTCAGGGCGTTTTTGGGGTCCAGGTTCACCAGCGAAATGTGCACCGCGCCGTTCTTGTCCTTCGAGGCCGAGGCATTTAGGGCCGGGATTTTATCGCCCCCAAACGTGTAGTCGGGGCTACTGAACTGCAGGGGCAGGTACTCGGCATCCTGGTGCACCTGGTAAAGGTCGAAGACGTGGTAGGTGGGCGTGAGCAGCATCTTTTCCTTGTCGGTGAGCACCAGGGCTTGTAGCACGTTCACGGCCTGGGCCAGGTTGGCGCCGCGCACCCGGTCGCAGTGGTTGTTGAAGATGTTGAGGGTGGTGCCCGCCACCAGGGCGTCGCGCAGCGAGTTTTGCTGGTATAAGAAGCCGGGGTTGGTGCCGGGCTCCACGTCAGTCCACACGCCCCACTCATCCACCAGCAGCGCCACCTTCTTGTCCTTATCGTACCTGTCCATGATGGCGCTGTGCTTGGCCACGATAGCGTCCATTTTCAGGGCATTGCGCAACGTGCTGAAGTACTGGTCCTCGCCAAAGCCGGTGGCCTTGCCCTTGCTGCCGCTCCAGCTGCCGGTGGGCAGGGTATAGTAGTGCAGCGTGAGGCCCCACATGCGGCCGGGCCCAATGTTTTTCATGCATACCTCGGTCCAGTTGGCGTCGTCGCCGTTGGCCCCGCTCACAATGCGCTTGAGCTTGGTGCCGGGGTAGTCGTGGGCAAAGGTGGCGTAGCGCTTGTACACGTCGGAGTAATATTCGGGCGTCATATTGCCGCCGCAGCCCCAACTCTCGTTGCCAATGCCCCACCAACTCACTTTGTAGGGCTCGGCGTGGCCATTCTTTTTGCGCTCCTGGACCAGCGGCGTGTCCTCGTTTGAGTTGAGGTATTCCATCCAGCCGGCCATTTCCTGCACCGTGCCGCTGCCCACGTTGGCGGCCAGGTAGGGCTCGGTGCCCAGCAGGCTGCACAGCTCTAGAAATTCGTGCGTGCCAAAACTATTGTCCTCCAGGGTGTTGCCCCACCACAAGTTCAGCATTTTGGGGCGCTGGGCGGCGGGCCCCACGCCGTCGTGCCAGTGGTAGGTATCGGCAAAGCAGCCGCCGGGCCAGCGCAGGTTAGGCACATGAATTTTCTGCAGCGCCTGCACAATGTCCATCCGAATGCGGCCCTGCTTGGGCACGTTCAGCCCCGGCTCTACCCAGAAGCCACCGTAAATATTGCGCCCCAGGTGCTCGGCAAATTGCCCCTGAATATGTTTGCTAATGAGTAGCTTAGGGTCGCCGGGCTGCACAGTGAGCTGCACGGTTTGGGCCAGGGTAACCAGCGGGGCGGCCAAGGCGAGGGCGGTGGCGAAAGAACGGAAAGAAGGCATGGGCGGGCAGCGAAGAAGCAGAGTGGAAAAGCACCGAGCCACACAATCGTTTGTGTGACGCTGCTAAACTACAACCGCTCCACCAAATGGCAATTGCGATAGCCGTTGCCAGCCACGCTGGCCCTAGGGGCTGCACAGCCGCGCCGCATCCTGGAAAAAGCCGGCGCTAGCTTAGTAGCCAAGGGTGAATTGCCCACGGCGGCCATCGGCCAGAGCCAGGGCTGCGGGGTGGGAGGCGGGGATAGATGCTACCGGGCCCTAGGGGTGGCGCTTGCCCCAGCCTTAATGCTTCCGACAGCCGTGGTTACGTGCCCGCCCGGGTTAGCACACCAGCTAAGCCTCTGCTAGCTATTGCACCACGCCCGGGCGTGGTGCAACTAGTGGCTGGCCCTAGGGCCGCTCCTAAACCAAAAGCCCTACCTGCTTGGGAGCAGGTAGGGCCGAGGTGAGAGAGCAGGGCCGCCTAGCGACGAACTGCTTTCTTCTTAGGAGCGGGCTTGCGGGCCGGGGCTTTTTTGGCCGGGGCCGGCGACATCTGGCCCTGGGCTTTTAATTCCGCAATGGTCGGGGCCGGGCCGTACTTGGTTTCGGCAGCGTTGGCCTCGCCGGTCAGGTAGGGGTCGAAGTCTACGCGGCGGTTTTGGGCCTGGCCAGTAGCGGTGGTGTTGCTAGCGATGGGCTTGGTTTCGCCGTAGCCGCGGGCTTCAATGCGCTCGGCCGGGATGCCGTGGTCGAGCATGTACTTGCGGGCAGTAGCGGCACGCTCGTAGCTCAGCTTCAGGTTGTAGGCGTCGTCGCCCTTGCTGTCGGTGTGGCCGGCAATGCTGAGCGAGTAGTCAGGGTACTCATTCAGGATGCTCACCATCTGGTCGAGGCGGGTGTTCGACGAAGGCTTCAAGGTAGCCTTATTGAAGTCGAACAGGATGTAGCGAGTGGCTTCGTTCAGGATTTTCTTCTGCTCGGCCTTAATCTCGGGGCAGCCTTTGTTGCTGGCGGGGCCAGCGCGGTCGGGGCAGCGGTCCTGGAAGTCGGGCACGCCATCGCCGTCGCGGTCAAGCGGGCAGCCGTTGGCGTCTACCTGGGCACCGGCGGGGGTGTTGGGGCACTTGTCGAGGTAGTCGGGCACCTTGTCGCCGTCGGCATCAAGCGGGCAGCCGCTGGCGTCTACTTTCACGCCGGCCGGGGTGTTGGGGCACTTGTCGTCGTTGTCGGCCACGCCGTCATTGTCGGCATCGGGGCAGCCTTGCAGCGCGGCCGTGCCTTTCTGGTCGGGGCATTTGTCTTGGTAGTCGGCTACGCCGTCGCCATCGGTGTCAAGGGGGCAGCCGTTAGCATCTACTTTCACGCCCTGGGGGGTGTCGGGGCACTTATCTTTCTTGTCCGATACGCCGTCGCCGTCGGTATCCTTCGCCTTGCCCATGTTGGCGCGCAGGCCCGCCGAAAAGTTCAGGTAGCGGTCCTTCTTATCCCAGAAGGTAGTGGCGTTGTTGTCCACGCCGTCGAGGCGGCCGTCGTTGGTTTGCAGGTAGCCCTGGGCAACTTGCAAATACAGCGCGGCGCCTTCGCCAAAATGGAAGTCGAGGCCACCCCCAATTTGGCCGGTAAAGGTACCAAAGCGGTTGAAGTTGTTAGCCGCCGTGGTGGTAGCATAGCGGTCAGCCAGCACCCAGGCGAAGCCTGGCTCAATCAGCACGTAAGGGTGCAGAAAGAATTTGTCACCGATGGGGGCCTTAATCTTGAAGCCCAGCCCAGCCTGGTACATCTGGGCGCGGAAGCGTTGGCCGGCTCCGTTGAAGGTACCCTCGTCGGCGGGCGAGCGCAGGCGCAGGTAATCGAGGTCGAGCTTAATGTCGAGAACTTTGCCAATGTAGCGGCTCACGTCGAGGCCACCGCTGTAGGGCATATTTTTGAAGTTCCAGAAATTATTGCCCAAGTCGCCCCGGTACTGGGTAGCGTTGGCGTGCAGGCCAATGGCGGTTTTACGGTCGGCAGTTTGGGCTTGGGCGCTGGCGGTAGCCAACAGCCCTAGGCCAAGAAGGGTAGCTTTATAAGCTGAGTGGTTCATAGAAAACGGAAGAGGTGGTAAAAAAGAGTAAGCGTGATGAAGGAACAGGTATCTTCGGCAGCCTGACAGCGCTCGCTTTCCATATGATAGCGAGAAGGTAAGGAGGTCAATTTGAGCAGTTGCCACTAGCAGGCGCCCCTAGGGCAGCGCCGAAACACAAGCTGCCCAACAGAGGTGGCTCCTGAAACGCGCTGTCTACTGGCTAGTTTTCGAGCCGCCGGCCGGCCGTTTGCTAACAGCTTGGTTATCAATAGCGGCTTCAGTTCCCGATTGGGTGCGCTCAGGCGGCATTTTTTGAGGTTGACCCCTGCATTGGGCGCGTTCAGCCCGATTTTGGGCGCTAGCGATAGCTGTGGTGGTGCCTGGGCGCGGCAAGTGGCCCTAAGGCTCCGGCCGGCGCAGGAGGGCCAGCACGGGCCGCTCCAAGGCGCAAATGGCTGATTCAGCAGCTCATTGGGCGCGTTCACCCGCGGCGGATAATCGGGCGCCGGGCGCGCGCCGTTTCTCGCCAGCCCGCTAAGCTGGTAGCGGCAGGTGGCTGCTGGCCGGTGCGCGCTACCTTACCACCGCCTTTCGCTTGCCCTATGGCCCCACCCTCTACTGTTGCTTCAGCTACCCGCGGCCCGTCGGCGTCTTTCCGGCCGAACTCGGCGCGGGCCCAGGCGCCGGTGCAGTACTCGCCGCGTGCCTATCTGCTCATTGCCCTGGCTATCTCCGTGTCGTTTGCGCTGCTGGTGCTGCCCACGGCCGTGCTGGCCCGCCCCCACACCACTATTGGGCAGGCGGGGCTGCTGTTTCTGAACCCCGCCTGCTTGTTTGGGCTGCTGTTTGGCGTCAACTACCTGCTGCGCTACCGCCCCAGCCACGTGCAGCGCTGGCTGAGCCTGCAGCCCATGTGGACCGACCGCTGGCTGCGCGCTGCCGTCACTTTTCCGGCCCTAGCCTCCTACGTAGGGGTGCGCTACTACCTCGACCAAACCCTGCGCATTCACCTCGAAAGCACCTCCTTGCTGGTGCAGGTGTTGATGGTGGTGCTAGCTACAGCCGTGGGGTTCTCGTTTCAAATCGGCATCGAGCTGGCCGAAAGCGGCCGCCACCTCACCCAGCAAGTCGAGTCGCTCAAGCGCGAGCAGCTGCAGGCCCGCTACGACAGCCTGAAGCAGCAGCTCAGCCCGCACTTCTTGTTCAATTCCCTATCTACCCTTAGCGGGCTGGTGTACGAGGAGCCGGCCGCCGCCGAGCAGTTTATCGAGCAAATGGCCCAAGTATACCGCTACCTGCTGCGCCACGGCGAGCAGGCCGCCGTGCCGCTGCGCGAGGAGCTAGCTTTCGTGCGCTCCTACACCTACCTGCTGCAAATGCGGTTTGGCGAGGGCCTGGCCCTGAAAATTGACTTGCCCGAAGAGGTGCTCGACCGCCAGCTACCTCCGCTGGCGCTGCAGCTGCTGGTCGAAAACGCGGTGAAGCACAATACCCTGAGCGTGCGCCGGCCCCTGGCCATCACCATCGACCTGGCCGCCCCCGACCAACTGCGCGTGTGCAACCCCCGCCACCCGCGCCTCACCCTGGAGGCCAGCAGCGGCACCGGCCTGCACAACCTCACCAACCGCATCCGCCTCCTCAACCGGCAGCGCCTGCTGGTGGAGCAAACCGACGCCGAATTTTGCGTGCTGCTGCCGCTCCCCGCCTAATTTCCCTGACCTGCTATGAACATTCTTATCGTGGAGGACGAGCCCCGCACGGCGCGCACCATCGAGCGCCTGCTGCGCGAGCTGCGCCCCGAGGCCCAGGTGGTGGGCCAGCCCGAGTCGGTGGCCGCCACGGTGGCCTGGCTCACCGAGCACCCTGCCCCCGACCTCATCCTGATGGACATCCACCTCTCGGACGGCAGCAGCTTCGAGGTGTTTCGGCGGGCTACCGTGAGCAGCCCCATCATCTTCATCACCGCCTACGACGAGCACGCCCTGGAGGCGTTTCAGGTCAGCGGCATCGACTACTTGCTTAAGCCCATCACCCGCGGCGGCCTGCTGCACGGCCTGCGCAAGTATGAGGCCCTGCGCCAGCACTACGCCGGCCACGCCGCCCTGCCCGAGAACGTGCCGACGCTCACCGAGCTGCTGCGCACCGTGCAGCAGCTCAGCGCCCCGCCTGCCTACAAGGTGAGCTGGCTTATTCCCTTCAAAGCCAAGCTGATACCTGTGGCCACCGCCGACGTGGCGCACTTCATCATTCGCAACGGGGTGGTGAGCCTGACCACGCTCGAAGGCCAGCACTACCCCCTCGACACGCCCCTCGACGAGCTGGAGGCGCAGGTAGACCCTAGGCAGTTTTTCCGGGCCAACCGCCAGGTGCTGCTGGCGCGCCCCAGCGTCACGGCCCTCGAGCCCTACTACAACGGCCGGATGCTGGTGCACGCGCAGCCGGCCGCCCCCGAGGCCATCATCGTGCCCAAGCCCCGCGTCACCGAGCTGCGCCACTGGCTCAGTGGCAGTTAAATCGCCTGTCATGGCGAGCGTAGTAAAGCAATCGTATCAAAACATCGTCGTGCGGGTGTCGTCTGGGTTGCGGTTGCTTCGCGGCGCTCGCAATGACAGGCGCATGCTTAATGACTGGGTTTAGAGCCTAGGAGCCCCTAGGGCTGCTACCGCGGCCAACGAGCCTACCTGATTTGCTTTTTGCGAGCGCCGGGCGCGGGCGTTTTGGTTGGCGCTTTGGCGGGCACCGTGGGGGCCGCCTGCGCCGATGGCTCGTTCAGAAAGGCCTTGAGCGCGGGTGAGGGCTTGCCGTCGTCGGTCCAGGCGCTGAGCTGGTAGCCGCTCCAGCTTTTGGCGCCTTCCGGCTCCCAATAAAACACGCCCAGGCCCTTGCCCTGTGGCACGGCTCGCACGGCCTGCTGCGTGGCGGCCAGCAGGTCGTAGCTGTTTTGCACGGCGGTGTAGTCGTTGCCTACTTCGGCCACCACTACCTCCTTGCCGGGGTAGCGGCGCACCATATCGAGCAGGTTAGCGCGCAGGTTAGCAATGGATTCGGTGTAGTCCTGCTTAAGCCAGTAAGGATAGTACGACATGCCGATGACGTCGAACCGGCCACCGTTTTTGGTTAAGGTGTCGAAGAAGTCGCGGTACAGCGCGTTGTCGTTGCCCCGGTCGAGGTGCACTACCACCTTCGAGGTCGGGCTCACGGCCTTTACGGCCTCGTAGCCCCTAGTGATAAGCTGAGCGAGCTGAGCGGGGTTTTTGGTGCTGCCCTCGGGCCACAGCATCCCGCCGGGAATTTCGTTGCCCACCTGCACCCACTCGGGCGTTACGCCGCTGGCTTTCAGGGCCGTCATCGTGTCAAAGGTGTGGTCGTACACATCGGTCAGCAGCTGCGGAAAAGGGTGGCTAGCCCAGGCGGCGGGCTTGGCCTGCTTGCCGGGGTCGGCCCAGGTGTCGCTGTAGTGAAAATCAATCATGACCCGAAAGCCCAGGTCGGTGGCCCGCTTGGCCATTGTTACTACCTCGGCGGGGCTGCAGTGCCCGCTAGCCTTGTCGTCGGACGGGTTGACGAACACCCGCAGCCGTATCGAGTTAATACCCTGGGCTTTGAGTAGCGAGAAGCAGTCCTGAGGCTGGCCCTGCTCGTTGCGAAACACGTAGCCGGTGGCCTCCATCTGCTGGAGCCAGCCCACATCGGCCCCTTTGGCAAAAGCCTGGGCAACGGCAGTAGCGGGGGCCAGCAAAGCCGCGCCGCCGGCCAGGCCCAGCAGCAGGGCGGGGCGATAGAAAACCGAGGAAAAAAATTTCATAAAAAAAGTAGAAAAAGAGCCAACCAACAGCGCTGGCCCCAGTGGCAAAGGCCGCCAAGCAACCCCGTGGTGCCCAGCGCCGCCAGAAGCACGGCAAAACTATCCACTTTCGGCAGTGCCGCCGCTTTGAAAAATGCCAAGGCTCTAGGCCGCTAGTGCCTGGTAAGGTGCCCACCAGGGTGTTTTTTAATTCAGCCGCCGCCCATGGCCATTTGGTGGCGGCGGTACGCTTCGAGCCGGCCCAGGTGGTCGGCCACACCCACTGCGAAGGTGCCGCCTGGCACCCACACCATGCCCGCCGACGCGGCCGCCAAGCGGGCTGGCCGCTTGGCGCAGCAAACTCCGCCCGTAGCCCTAGGGGCTGTGACGGGCGCAGCCGTGGCCTCCGCAGCGAGTGCAGTGCCGGATGAGCAGGCCACCAACGCCAGCAGCAGTAGGATTGCTAACCCACTCACTAATAATAGGTTACCGTTGAGATCGTAGTGAACAGACAGCCTGAGCGCCGCTCGCGCAAGCCGCTTTAGTCATTATAGGGGTGGCGGTAGTCGCCAAAGGGCTGCTTCACGGTGCGCTTGAGCGGAATGGCCATGCCGCCAGTTTGCTCTAGCCAGTCGTACAGGTAGTTGGCCATTTTTTGCGTTAGCTCGGCATATTCCGGCTTGCTGATGAGGTTGGTCGTCTCATTAGGGTCTTTTTGAATATCGTACAGTTCGTTGGTATCCCAAATGCCCTGGTAGCGAATGTACTTGTACTGGTCGGTGCGCACCCCAAAGACCGTGGGGGTCATCGGAAAGTCGTACTCCCAGTAATATTCGTAAAAAATCTTGTCCCGCCAAGCCACGTTTTGGTCGCGCAGCAGAGGCAGCAGCGAGCGGCCGGGCATATAGGCCGGCGGCTGCAGGCCCGCGGCGGCCAGCACGGTCGGGGCAATGTCGGTGTTCTGCACCAGGTTGGTAATGGTTTGCCCACCCGCAAATAGCGCGGGGCAATAGGCCAGCAGCGGTACCTTCACCGACTCTTCATAGAACTGCCGCTTATCAATCAGGCCGTGCTCGCCGAAGGCAAAGCCGTTGTCGCCCATGTAAATAACCAAGGTGTTCTTATCCAGGCCCTTTTGCTTGAGGTAGTCCAGCACCACCCCAATGCTGTCGTCCACGCCCAGCAGGGTTTCGCAGTAGGTTTGCACCAGCTGTTCCATATTGATATGGTCGTGGTAAGGGTAATCTACCCCGTGCCAGCTGTAGCGCTGCTGCTTCACCCATTCGGGCCACCCTAGGGCCTTATAGTCGTCGGCCAGCGTTTGGTAGTAGGTAGGCGGCAGCGGGTAGGGCTGGTTGCGGTAGCGGCCCTTATGGCGCCGGGCGGGGGCTAGGGGCGAGTGCACGGCCTTGTGCGAGAGGTACAAAAAGAAGGGCTTGCGCTTGTCGCGGCCCTTGAGCCAGCCCAGCGCGTGCTCGGTCAGCAGGTCCGTGATGTAGGTCGAGTCCTGGTAGGCCACGCGCCGGCCGTCGATATTAAGCGTCGGGTTGTAGTACTCGCCCTGGCCCTTGAAGCTCTCCCAGTGGTTGAAACCGGGGCGGGGCGAATCGTCCTCTTCGCCCATGTGCCACTTGCCCAAAAAGGCCGTCTGGTAGCCTGCCCGCTGCAAATACTGCGGAAAAAAGATGGTATTCGGGGCCACGGGGGCCAGGTTGTCTACCACCTTGTGCACGTGCGAGTATTGCCCCGTGAGAATGGAAGCCCGGCTGGGCGAGCAGAGCGACGTAGTAACAAACGCATTTTTGAGGTGCGCCCCGCCTTGGTAGAGGCGGTCCATGTTGGGGGTTTTCAGCCAGGGCAGCTTGCCCGTAAAGCCCATAAAGTCATACCGGTGGTCATCCGTCAGAATGAACACGACGTTGCGCGGCTTGGCGCCCGGCACGCGGGCCAGGGCGGCCAGCTTTTGCGCCCGCGCCGGCGAGCCCAGGGCCACGGCAAGCAGCCAAAAAACAAGGCCTAGGCGAGCAAGGAAGGGCATGGCAGGCGGGTAAAAGTAGTGGGCAACGCTACGCGCTGGGTAAACTGGCCGCGCGCCGGTTGAAAGTAAAAATGCAGGTAGCTAGGATGTGCACATAGTCGTCCCCAATTAGCTGTCAGTGCGAGCTTGCGAAGCAATCGCACCGGAACTATCCACCTAATGTGTCGCTCAGGTTGCGAGGGCTTTGCAAGCTCGCAATGACAACTAATTGGGGGCGTCAGGCTTAAGCTACCAGCTTATTGCTCGTCCTTGAGCACGGCCACGGCCTCGCCCAGGGTCAGGTCCTTGTCGAGCCCCCTGGTAAAGCGCATGGCCCGCTTGGCCAGCGTCGAATCGCTTTGCAGGGCCTGGCGGTCGGCCGCCAACTGGCTAAAAGCGAGCGGCTTCGCTGTGGCTTGCAGCGCCTCGTACTTGTCCGACTCGGCCTGGAGCTGCCGCTGCCAGGCGCGATACTTGGCCAGTTGCAGCGGCACCACTGTTTCGGTTTGGCGCTTGCGCAGGCGCTGCACGATGGCCGCCAGCTGCTGCAGGCTAGGGTTGGCGGCTACGCGGGCCTTGCTGGCGGCTTCGAGCTTGGCGTAGTCGGGCTGGCTGTCCCAGGCGTGGTAGCTGGCCGATTTAATCTCGTCCCACTTCAGCGGGAAGTCGGCGTCTTTCTCACCCTCGTCTAGGTACGAGGCCACGTCGGGCAGCACAATGTCGGATGCCACCCCCTTAAACTGCGTCGAGCTGCCCGTGACGCGGTAAAACTTCTGCATCGTGAATTTCAGCGACCCTAGGGGTTTGTAGGCGCCCAAGGCAGCCGGCAGCGTCTCATCCAAGTCGATAATGCGCTGCACCGTGCCCTTGCCGTAGGTGCTGGCCGTGCCAATGATGAGCCCGCGCTTGTAGTCCTGAATGGCGGCGGCCAGAATCTCGGAGGCCGAGGCGCTGTGCTTGTTCACCAGCACCACCAGCGGGCCGGCGTACTGCACCCGAGGGTCGCGGTCGTTGAGCACGGTGGTGGTGCCGTGGCTGTCGTGCACCTGCACCACCGGCCCGCTGGGCAAAAATAAGCCCGCCATGTCCACGGCATCGCGCAGCGAGCCGCCCCCGTTTTCGCGCAGGTCGAACACGATGCCCTGCACGCCCTCGGCCGTGAGCTTGGCCAGCTCCTTCTGCACGTCGGCGGCCGACGAGCGCCCGCCTTCGCCGTTGAAGTCGGCGTAGAACACCGGCAGGCGCAGGTAGCCGATTTTGAGGCCGCTCGGGTCGTTTATTACCGCCGACTGGGCGTAGGTGGCCTCGTTCACCACTACGTCACGGGTCAGCGCAATCACCTTGGTCGAGCCGTCCGTTTTTTTCACCGTTAGGCGCACCTCAGTGCCCTTTTTACCCCGAATAAGCGTCACGGCCTTGTTGGCGTGCCAGCCCTCGATGCTTACGGGCTCGGCCGCGCCCTGGGCCACGCGCAGCACGGCGTCGCCCTTTTTCAGCTCGCCCTGCCGGAAGGCGGCCGAGCCGGGCACAATGTCCTCGATGTAAATCAGGCCGTCGCGCTCGTGCAGCAGCGCCCCAATGCCGTCCATGCGGCCCGTTAGCTGGTAATCGAAGTCTTCTTTGCGTTGGGGCGCCAGGTAGTCGGTGTGCGGGTCGTAGGTGTTGGCCAGCACGTTGGCGTAGCGCGCCAGCACTTCCTCCGCATCGGGCTGGTCGGCAAACTGCTCGTCGTAATAGGCGCGCACGCGCTGGCGGGCGGTGGCTTCCAGCTGGGCTACGGTGCGGTCGGCGGGCCCGGCGGGCAGGGGCAGGTGGTGCAGGCTGGCCAGGCGGGCCCGGTCGCGGCGCTTGTCCTGCTCATCCAGCAGCTCGGCCACGCGGGCCAGCGTTTCGTACTTCAGCAGCTTGCGCCACTGTTCGCGCTGGGCGGCGGCGGTAGCCGGAAAGGGGGCTTGCTCGAAATTCGTCTGAATAACCTCGTCCGCGTCGAAGGTGAAGGCCTGGGTTAGCAGCTCGCGCGTGAGGGTCTGCACCTGCTTGGTGCGCTCGGCCAGCACGCGGGTGCTCAGGTCTAAAAATTCGTGGGTGCCGCGCTTAGTTTCGTCGTCAATATCGGTCTGCAATTGCGCCAGCTGGGCAACGTCGGTTTGCAGCAAGAATTTTTTACGGTAGTCCAAGCGCTTGAGGGCCAGCTCATACACGCGCTTGCTAAAGGCATCATCGAGGCGCTCGGGCTGGTAGTGCGCCTGCGAGAGGCCCTGCACGATGGTGCCCACCAGCACCTGCGCCTTAGTGGGCGGGTCTTGCGCAGTTTGGCGCTCGTAAAACCGGTAGGAAGCGAGGCCAAAAAAGGCCGCCGCGAGGCCGGCATAAGAGCCGATTTTGAGGGGAGTAGAAACCATAGTGCGCACTGGTGGAAAGCCTCGCTAAATGTAGGGCCTAGGCCCCCACTTCGCCCCAACGCCACGGGTATTCTCATGCTAAAGTCCGATAGCTGGCGCAGCGGCTGCGGCTAATTCGGCGCGCTACGAATGTTATTTTAGGGAGCAGCGCTGGTTAAAGTAAGTGTCCAACGGGGTAGGGGGCTATTGGGTAGCGAGCTGGCCGCTGGTTGGTTTCGCTTGGTTCTAGGCAGCGAAAGCTAGGGCGGTTGGCCAGCTGCGAGCGCCAAGCTGGCTGCAAGGCCCAAAAGCAAAACACCCACTTAGCAACGAAGCTAAGTGGGTGTTTATCAATGGTGGGAGATACTGGGTTCGAACCAGTGACCCTCTGCTTGTAAGGCAGATGCTCTGAACCAGCTGAGCTAATCTCCCAAGGCCTGTTCCCGTTTGGGATTGCAAAGGTGCACGGTTTTTTTGACTTTGCAATGGTGAAACAACAAAAAACGCGCGACGCCGACGTGGGTGTTGGTTAAAAAATTAGCAATCAAGTAGAAATTTTTTGCTGGGTGGCGCGGCGCGGCGCGGCAACTACGGGCCGGGCCAGCCGTTTATTAGGAGCTTGGTTTTGGCCGGGCAACCAACCTCCTTATTTTTTCATACCAACCCCTCTTTAAAGATGGAAACGCAGCTGTTGCAAAACTATTCCGAAGCCGAAAAAACTGCTTACCTCGGGGCGATGGCCGCGCTAGCCACCGCCGACCGCCAGGCCACAGCGCCCGAAGCCGAGTTTTTGCAGCACCTTGCGCAGCAGGCTGGCCTCTCGGCCGATGCTACCCGCCAGGTGCTGACCGCCGCCGATAGCGCCGACAACCAAACCGTGCAGCGCGACCTCGATGCCCTGAAAGGCAGTGACTTGCGCTACTCGCTCATTACCGACCTCATCAGCTTTGCCCGCGCCGATGGCTCCTACTCCAACGATGAGGAGGCCATGATTGGTAAGATGGCCCAGTACCTGGGTGTGAACCCGGAGCAGAAGCAGACCCTGGAAACTGTGGTGGACCAGGCGGCCAACGTGCCGCACGACCCGCAGGACCCCGGCAAGCAGAGCTTTCTGGGTGGCCTGGGCGATAAGCTCAGCAGCGTGGGCATTCCGAAGGGGGCGCTAATGACTGGGCTGCTGGGCGTAGTAGCCCCCATGGTTATCTCGAAAGTGCTGGGCAGCGGCAGTAGCAATACCAGCGGCTACGGCGACCAGCCTCAGGAGCGCAGCGGCTCCCTAGGGGGCATGCTGAGCGGCGCCATGGGCAGCCTGGGCGGGGGTAGCTCGCTGGGCGGCATGCTGGGCGGCTTGCTCGGCGGAGGCATGCTGGGCGGCCTGCTCGGCGGCGGCAACCAGCAGCAGGCGGTCGATACCAGCCAGTATCCGCAGCAGGGCAGCATGGGCGGCAGTGGTCTCGGCTCCATTATGTCGGTGCTGGGGGGCCTAGGGGGGCAGCCTAACTCGCAGCCCCGCAGTGCGGGCGGCGGGGGCCTGTCGGGCAGCCTGGGCGGCTTGCTCGGTAGCATTTTTGGCGGCTAGCCTTGGTGCAACTTGCTGTAAAAAAGCCCGTTATTCCGGTAAGGAATGGCGGGCTTTTTAGTTAGCGATTGAGGTAGCGAAACAAGTCGTCGGGTCCTGCTTTTTCGTGGCTTTGCCAGCCGCGCAGGCCTAGGCGCGGGGCGGCAATGCCGCGCTCCAGGCGCTTGGGAGCCCGAAAGACGCGAATTTCATCCCATATATTTAGGTGCAGTAGGGCGTTAAGCACCGTGGGGCCCCCTTCCACCAGCACCGACTGCACTTGGCGCTGGTGCAAGTCGGCCAGAATGGCGGGCAGCAAATCGGGCGCTGGGGGCTGGCCGGGCTCGGCAAAAGGCAACGTCACATAGGTGAGGTTGGGCTGGCTGGGACGCTCGCGGTGCGTGTACACGATGGTGGGCTGCGAGCAATCGAGCACGTGGTGGCTAGGGGGCAAACTCAGATTTTTGTCGATGAGCAGGCGCGTGGGCTGCTCGCCGGTCCACTCGCGCACGTTTAGGCGTGGGTTGTCGTGCAGGGCCGTGCGCGTACCCACCAAAATGCCCGCTTCTTCGGCTCGCCACTGGTGCGTGAGCAACTGCGCCTGCGGCCCGCTTATCTGCACCTGCTGGAAATGCGGCCCCGCCATAAACCCATCGGCCGACTCGGCCCACTTCAATACCAAATAAGGACGCTTTTGCTCAAAGAAGGTGAAGAAGCGGCGGTTTAGCCAGCGGCCCTCGGCAGCCAGCAGCCCGGTGCTGACCCGGATGCCGGCGGCGCGCAGCCGGGCTAGGCCCTGGCCAGCCACCAGGGGGTTGGGGTCGTCGTTGCACACAATGACTTCGGGCACGCCCTGGGCGATGAGCAGGTCGGCGCAGGGCGGCGTTTTGCCGTGGTGGGCGCAGGGCTCTAGGGTAACGAACACGCGGCTTTGGCCTAGCAAAGCCGGGTCGGCTACGCTGGCTAGGGCGTTCACCTCGGCGTGGGGGCCACCGTGGCGCTGGTGGTAGCCCTCGCCAATGATGGTGCCGCCGGGGCCTACTACCACGCAGCCCACCATCGGGTTGGGGCGGGTGTGGCCTTGGCCGAGCAAAGCCAGGTCGAGGGCGCGGCGCATAAAAAGCGCATCGTCGGGCGGCGGGGTAGGCGAGGGCATAGGACAGGCGCTAAAGTTGGCGGCGTAAAGCTATTGGCGCAGGTGGCTTTTTGGGTCATGCCAGGCCTAGGGCGCCGGGTGCCGCATCTTTGCGCGGCCATGCCCCCGCCCACCCCGCTCACGCTGCACGCCCACACCGCCGCCCTGGCCCGCGCTCTGCAAGCCGCCTACCCCGAGGCCGAGGCCCAGGCCATTGCCGCGCTGGTGCTAGAAACCTTACTGGCCCTGACGCCCTTGCAGCGCCGGCTGCAAGCCAGTGCGCCAGTGCCGCCCGCCGTGGCCGCGCGCCTGCCCGCCCTGCAAGCGCGCTTGCTAGCCCACGAGCCGGTGCAGTACGTGCTGGGGGAGGCGCACTTTGCCGACATGGTGCTGGAAGTGACGCCCGCCACCCTCATTCCGCGCCCCGAAACCGAGGAACTGGTGCAACTCATTACCCAGGCCAACGCCGGCCGGGCGGGCCTAGCGGTGCTCGACGTGGGCACCGGCAGCGGCTGCCTGGCCCTAGGGCTGGCCCGCGCCCTCACCCGCCCGGCGCGGGTGCTGGCCGTCGATATTTCGGCGGCGGCGCTGGCCGTGGCCGCCCGCAATGCCGCCCGCTACGCTCCGGCCGTGGAGCTGCAGGAGATTGATATTCTGCGCGCTGCGCCCGCGGGGCTGGCGCCCGGCACGCTCGACGTGCTGGCCAGCAACCCGCCCTACGTGCGCGCCAGCGAGCGCCCGCTAATGCGCAACAACGTGCTAGTCTGGGAGCCCGCCACGGCCCTGTTTGTGCCCAACGACGACCCGCTGCTGTTCTACCGCCGCCTAGCCCAGCTGGCGGCCGAGCTGCTGCGCCCCGGCGGCCAGCTGTGGCTGGAAATAAACGAAGCCCTAGGGCCCGAAACGGCCGCCCTGCTGCCCCCCACGCAGTTTGCCGATGTGGCGGTGCTGCCCGATTTCTTTGGGCGCCCGCGCTTCGTGCGGGCCCGGCGGCGCTGAGCAAAACGCCCGGACTGGTGGCGTGGCCAGGCCTGGGCTAACGGGCGGGTAACTAGCTGGCCCTAGGGATAACCCGTAGCTAAATTAATGTAGCAACACGAAACAAAAAGGCGGGCGGCGGGCTTATAGAGAACCTCCCAGCGAGGCTTTTTATCTCCTCTTGCTTCAATAAAAATGGCTGAGCAACCGCTTCTGACCCCTTTCCACTCCGCTAAGCTGGACCTGCGCAACCGCGTGGTGATGGCCCCCATGACCCGCAGCCGGGCCGAAAACGCCGCGCACGCGCCCAACGACCTGATGGTGCAGTACTACGAACAGCGCGACACGGCGGGCCTTATTATCTCCGAAGGCACCTACGTGAACCGCGAGGCGGCGGGCTACATCAATGTGCCCGGCATCTATACTCCCGAGCAAGTGGCGGGCTGGCGCAAGGTGACCAACGGCGTGCACGCCCAGGGCGGTAAAATATTTGTGCAGCTCTGGCACGTGGGCCGCATGTCGCACCCCGATTTGCTGGGCGGCAACCTGCCCTTAGCTCCGTCGGCTATCAATCCCCACGCCCAGGTATACACGCCCGAGGGCTTCAAGGAAACGGTAACTCCGCAGGCCATGACTACCGCGCAAATCAAGCAAACCATTGCCGACTTTGCCCAAGCCGCTAAAAATGCCCTGGAAGCCGGCTTCGATGGCATGGAGGTGCACTCATCGAATGGCTACCTGTTTCACCAGTTTTTCAACGGCACCAGCAACCACCGCACTGACGAGTACGGTGGCTCCATCGAAAACCGCGCCCGCCTGCTCTTCGACGTGCTCGACGCCATCAAGGCGGCCGGCGTGGATATGGGCAAGGTAGGTGCGCGCCTCAATCCCTCGCTTGAGGGCCTGTTTGGCATGGCCTTGGACGCGGAAACCATTCCCACGTTCGATTATATCGTGCGGCGTCTCAACGACTACGGCCTGGCCTACCTGCACTTGAGCGAGCCGTTTACCGACGTGAGCAAGAACGAGTTTGCCGAGCCGCACATTGCCCAGCACTACCGCCCGCTGTACCAGGGCGCGCTCATTATCAACGGCGGCTTCGACCAGGAGAAGGGCAATAAAGTGATTGCCGACGGCCTGGCCGACCTGGTAGCTTTTGGGGTGCCCTACATATCGAATCCCGACCTGGTGGCGCGCTTTGCCCAGCACGCGCCCCTAGCCCCCGGCGACAAGGATACCTTCTACGCCGGCGGCCCCAAGGGCTACGCCGACTACCCGGCCCTAGGGCAGTAGGTGCGTGGTTTAAATAGCAAAAGCCCCGGTTGCCCTGGCAGCCGGGGCTTTTTTGAGCGCTATCTGCCCGGTAGGCCAATCCGCCGCGGCGCGCCTAGAATAACTCGGCTTCGCGGCGCGTTAGCCGCCAAGCCGCCACCCGGCCCGACCTTTGCTTCGCTATGACGCTCCGAATTCTGTTTGCTACTGGGTTTTTACTGCTGCTGCTGGCGGCCTGCACCAAGGTCAGCGGCCCGCTGCAGCTCTACTTCATTGGCTCGACGCGCTTCACGTCGGGCAACCGCACGGGCCTAGGGGCCGGCGACACGCTGGCTACGCGCATCTTCGTGGCGGCCGACAGCGCGAGCGGCATGGGCTTGAAGGAAGTGCGCGTGACGGTGACTTACACGCCTAACCCCCAGCCGTTTGCCTACCCGGTGCCTCTCACAGCCTTCGTGTTTTCCTCCTTGCCCAGCGGCGAGCAGCTTGTGTACCTCGACACCATATTTAAGGCTCCGTACCCCAAGAACTACTTGCTGACTACCGTGTTTGGGGTGCGCACTACGGCCGGGGCCGAGCGCTGGGAGTATACGGCCACCGACGCGGCCGGCCACACCTCGGCGCGGGGCTTCACGGCCACTACCCGCCGCACCACTGCCGACTCTACGCTGCTCTACAACGATTATTTTCTGCGGCTCAACGTGCCGGCGCGGGGCGTGGGCACGCGGCGCTTCATTCAGCTTAAGTCGGGCCTGGCCCTGCCGGCCTACACGGTGCTGGGCACCTCGGCTACCCCCACGCCTAGCCAGCAGGGCCTCACCGATTTGGTGCAGTCCATCGACGGGTTGCGGCTGTTTTCGCCCGATACGCTGAGTAGCGTCGTGTCGCTGCCTACCACGCGCTGGCCGGGCCGGCGCCGCGCCACGCGCTTTCGCCTCACCACGCTCGATGCCACGGGCTTCAGCAGCCAGCAGGATACTATTGCCATTCGGCAGCAGTACAGCCAAGCTGCCCCTAGGGTGCGCCAGTCGCTGAGCGGCTTGGCAGTCAACCAGGTATATGCGTTTCGCACCAGTCCCGCCACAGGCCCTCCCACCTTCGGGCTGCTGCGGGTAGATGGCGTGCCGGGTGGCACCTCGGCGGGCTTGCGGCTGGAAGTGCGCGTGGCCAAGCAAGCCCAAGCCGTGGCATTTACCGAGTAATTGGCCCAGGCCCCGCGCTGCCCTTCACGAAAAAAGCGACCCTAGGGTCGCTTTTGTCACTAACTACCAGCCAAATACTAAAATAGGAAGCCGGCCGTGACGGTGGTGGTGGCGCGGTTGGCGTTGATGCTGGCAATGGGCGAGGCAGCCGAGTACAGCGAGTAGGGCGAATACTGGTCTTTGCTGCTGCCCAGGTACACCTCGGCCGCATCGAGGAAGAACGACTTGGTGCGGAAGCCCAGGCCGCCGGTGAAATAGTTCTGGCCGCGGTCGAGGGTGCCGCCGGCGTAGGGGTTGCCGTAGCGTGCATACCCTAGGCGCACCCGGAAGATGTCGAAGCGGCCCTCAGCGCCCACCTTCAGGTTCACCGTATTCTGGTAGCCGCTGCTAATAGTTTGGTTTACATCGCTAAACGAGGTGCTCGTGTCGTTGCTGTTCGGGTTGAAGCGCGTGGCTGCGGTATTCACGTATTCCACGTCGCCGGTGATAAAGCCGTACTTGCTGAGCAGGAACGTTACCCCGCCATTGGCGCGGAAGGGCAGCGTCACGCTGTAGTCGTAGGTGCCGGGCGAGGTGCTAAGGATATTGCTATACACCTGCCCCTGCGGACCCGGCTGCACATAGCCTTGGTTAACAGTAATTGTCGTTTGGTAGGTATCCGTGAGGCTGATATAAGTCGGCGTTTGGGCCGAAATACCAATGCGAATAGCGTCGGCAGGCCGCACAATGATACCTAAGCGGGCATTGATGCCGGTGCCGGTGGTTTTGAGGTAATCGTCGTAGTGAAAGTTCTCCGAGCCGTTTTGGCTCTCACCAAACGTGCTGGTCAGCGTGCGGTTCATTGATACGATGCCCACACCCCCGCCGATGTAGAGCCGGTCGCGGTAGTTGCCGCCGTAGCCCAGGTCAAACTGCGACATCGAACCCTTCGACTGTACTATCCCATCCTGCTGCACCTGGCCCGAGCGTGGGTTAGCAATTACAAGCTGATAGTAAGTGTTGCCATTGGCATCCTTAACCAGCTGCCGGCTGGTTAAAAAATTACCGTAAGCTAAACCGTCTAAGTTGGTGTAGGTACCACTTTGGTCTTGATTATAGATATCCGTAACAGCGCTTTGATAAGCAGCGTTAGTCACCGAGTTCTGTGCATTGCCGCCCGGCTCGCGCAAGAACTGGTAAAATGAGTGCGCGTCGTCGGTGACGTTGCGGTAGCGGTAGCCGTAGTTAAAGTCGGCCAGCCGCGTGAAGCCGATAGCAAACGAGCCCCCGCGCCAGTTGCTGCTACGGTCGCCATCGGCCCGGCGGTTGGTAAACACCAGCCCGAGGCTGGCAATGTTGAAGCTATTGGTCGACTGCTGCCCGCCGCCCGACCCTAGGGAAGCCGCGTTGGCCACCATGCTGGTAGTGGCGTTGCCGATGCCCACGCCCGGCGTGAAGGTGAATTCCGACTTGGTGTAGAGACCTAGGCCAGCGGGGTTGGTATTCATGCTGCCGTAGTCGCCGCCGAGCGAGGTGCTGGCGCCGCCTAGGCCTAAGGTGCGGGCCGTGCCGGCCGGGTTTTGGCGCGAGTACAGCAGCGCATCATCCACGTAGCTTCCTTGCGCCCGCGCTGCCTGGCTGAGACCCAAAAAACTGCCCAGCAGCGTAGCCAGGCCTATAAATACGTGTTTCATATGTGGAAAAGTTAGGCAAAAAAAGAGCCGGTCCGAGGGACCGGCTCGGGTAACAGAAGCTCAGATGTGGAAAGTGCAGGTAGGTTTAACGACCGCCGCGACGGCCGCCGCCCCCGCCGCCAAAGCTGCCTCCGCCACCGCCACCGCCACCGCCAAAACTACGGCTGGGTTGGCTGAAGCTAGGCTGGCTGAAACTGCGCTGCTGCGGCTGGCCGAAGCCGGACTGGTTGTAGCTACGGCCCGACGGCTGGCTGTACTGGCGCTGCTGCGGAGCATAGCTACCGTTGGCTTGCGCCTGGCCCGTTTGGGCGCGCTGCCCACCAGCCGTCCCGTTGGCACCGTTGCCAAAGAAGCCGCTGAAGAAGCCCCCGCGGCGGCCACCGGCTGCGCCAGCGGGCACGCCACCCGGCGTAGCCACCGAGGGCTGGCCTAGGGCCGCCCCGTTGGAGAAGGCGCCGCGGCTGCCGTTGGGCTGGCCAATGCTATTCACGGTGGGGGTAGTAGTGGGAGCGGCTAGGCCATTGGCGCCCAAAACCATGCCACCGCCCCGGCGGCCGGCCCCTACGTTCACCGGTGCGTTGGCACCATTGATAACGCCATTGGGCTGGGCACTCATAACCATGCCGCCGCGGCTGCCGCGCGGGCCCACCAGCACGCTGCTGCGGCCGTCACTATACACGCCCGAGGCGGCCGAGCCGTAGCTACGGTAGCCGTAGCCACCATACCCACCGCCGTAGTAGGGCGAGCCATAGCCGCCGTAGTAGCCCCCAAAGGGGTAGCCGAAGCCGCCAAACCCGCCGTAGCCAAAGCCTATGCTCAAGCCCGACCCGTAGCCGTAGCCAAAGGGCGAGTAAAAGGGGTCGTAAAAGCCCGAATAAGCGTAGGGGTTGCCAAACCCACCGTAGCCGTAGGGCGAGCCAAAGCCACCAAACCCACCACCGTAGCCGTAGCCAATGCCTAGGCCCAGACCGTAGCCAAACGGCGAGCCGTAGAACGACGGCGTTACCGACCAGCTAGGCGAGTAGTTATAAGTGCTGACACCCGGCCCGCTGTAGGGCATGCCAAAGCCGCTGGGGCTAGTGGCAGTATTGTCAACGTAGTAATCCGAGGTAGTACCCAGGGTTGAACTGTTGCCCGACGGCGCCACCGTGCCGCCCTGGTAGTCGGGATTGGCATCGTCGGTGGTAGCGGCCGGGGCGCTGGTGGCCGGCGCGGCCGCACCCGCCGCGTTGGTAGCGCGGTTGTAAGCAAAGCCGTCAGGGTTGGCCGAGCCAGCTACGCTTTGGTTGTAGCCACGGTTGGCGTACACCGAGTTCAGGTTGCCATTCGAGGTAGTTTTATCGGCAGAGGAGTAGTACACCCCATCGCCCTCCGTGGTAGAGGTCAACGCCCCGGAGGTAGCGCACCCGCCCAAGGCGAGGAGCGCCAAAGCCGGCAGCGTGGCTGTGAGCAGGTTTTTCATGCGTGAAAAGGCGGTTAAGCGGATAAAAACCCGCGCGTTAAAGTAAAGAAAGAGCCGTATGGGTGGAAGCTAAGTGAAGCGCCGGGCCAGCCGGCCGGACAGTCGAGCACCAATCAAAAACAAACCTTCGCTAAGCTACTACTCTTAACGTAATTTTGCCCCAAAACGGTGCCTGTTCTGGTAAAGTTATTAGGGCAAATCCCGTACCGAAATCGCCAAGCGCGGGCTAAAGCTCGACTGGGCGATACTTAGATGCTATTATGAGCAAAAAGTTGCCTACCCGCCAGGAAGATTATTCGGCCTGGTACAACGAATTGGTGAAGCGCGCTGGCCTCGCCGAAAATTCGGCCGTGCGCGGCTGCATGGTCATCAAGCCCTACGGCTACGCCATTTGGGAGAAGATGCAGCGCCAGCTCGACGACATGTTTAAGCGCACTGGCCACGAAAACGCCTACTTCCCGCTGTTTGTGCCCAAAAGCCTCTTCGAAGCCGAGGAAACCAACGCCGAGGGCTTCGCCAAGGAGTGCGCCGTCGTCACGCACTACCGCCTGCAAAGCGACCCCGACCGCCCCGGCAAGCTGCGCGTGGACCCCGCCGCCAAACTCGAAGAAGAGCTGATTGTGCGCCCCACCTCGGAGGCCATCATTTGGAGCACTTACAAAACCTGGATTCAGAGCTACCGCGACTTGCCGCTGCTCATCAACCAGTGGGCCAACGTGGTGCGCTGGGAAATGCGCACGCGCCTGTTTTTGCGCACCGCCGAGTTTTTGTGGCAGGAAGGGCACACTGCCCACGCCACCGCCGCCGAGGCTGTGGCCGAAACCCGCCAGATGCTCGACGTGTACGCCGAGTTTGCCGAGGAGCACATGGCCCTGCCGGTGGTGAAGGGCGTGAAAACCGCCAGCGAGCGCTTTGCCGGCGCCGACGATACCTACAGCATCGAGGCGCTGATGCAGGACGGCAAGGCGCTGCAAGCCGGCACCAGCCACTTCCTAGGGCAAAATTTTGCCAAAGCCTTCGACGTGCAATTCACCACCAAGGAAGGCACCCTGGAGCACGTGTGGGGCACCAGCTGGGGCGTGAGCACCCGCCTAATGGGCGCCCTCATCATGGCCCACTCCGACGACGATGGCCTGGTGCTGCCGCCCAAGCTGGCGCCCATCCAGGTGGTTATCGTGCCCATCTACAAAACTGGCGAGCTCGACGCCCTCATGGAGCGCATCCGGCCCATTCAGCAGGGGCTGGCCCAGCGCGGCATTTCGGTGAAGGTGGACAGCCGCGACACCGAGCGCCCCGGCTTCAAGTTTGCCGAGTGGGAGCTGAAGGGCGTGCCCGTGCGCCTGGCCATCGGTGCGCGCGACCTCGACGCTGGCACCATCGAAGCCGCCCGGCGCGATACCAAGCAGAAGCTGCACCTGCCCCTAGCCGACGTGGTGCAACTGGTGGCCGAGCTGCTGAACGACATCCAGCTCACCATTTACAACAAGGCCCTGGCCTACCGCGCCAGCCACACCACTCGCGTCGAGAGCTACGACGAGTTTAAGGCGGTGCTGGATGGCGAAGGTGGCTTCGTAGTAGCCCACTACGATGGCACCCCCGAAACCGAGGAGCGCATTAAGGACGAAACCAAAGCCACCGTGCGCAACCTGCCCCTTAACGAGGCCGATGAGGACGGCGTGTGCATCATAACCGGCCGGCCCAGCACCCGCCGCGCCTGGTTTGCGCGTGCCTACTAGCCCTAGGGGTATGCTTGCTAAGAAAGCCGGGCCAGTAGTGCACTGCACCACTGGCCCGGCTTTCTTAGCAGTTGTTGTCTGTCAGTATAATGATGAGACATGATAATGATGAGACATGTGGCGTAAAAAAAGGCTAGCGCAGCTGCCACGAAAAACCGGTTAGCAGGCCTAGGCTATAAGGCTGGCGCGAAGCATAGTTCGAAGCATTGCCGTGCACGAAGGACGTAGCCACGTAGCGCGCCGTAGGCTGCACCACCAGTTGCCAGCGCGAGGCCGGCCTTCCCAGCCGGTAGCGAGCATCGAGCCCCAGGCTAGCAGCTAGGTTGAAAGAGTTGAAAGGACTACCCGCTGCCGCCGAAAACGACAAGCTGCGGGCAGTAGTGCCGCTGAGCACCGTAACGCTGCCGCCTTGGTACCAGCTGGGCTCTAAGCCGCCCAGCAGCCCTAAGCTGAGGCGGCCGCGCGGCGAACCCAGCGCGTAGCTAAGCTGCACCGGCAGCGTGAAAAAGCGGTAGGTTTCGCGGTGGTTTACGGTGAAGGTCGAATCGGACACGGCAGTGTTATAGGCTGCGCGAGCTACTGTAACCTGCCCCACCAGTTGCGTGGCGTACTCCTGGTAGCCCGCGCCCAGCGCCAGCGCCCAGCGGCCCGTGAGCACCCGCCGTACCTGCACCTGCGCCCCTAGGCCGGCCGCTGGCCGCTCCAGGGCAGCTAAATCAGCGGACAGCGTGCGGCCCGCAAAATTGCTCGCCGTGGTGGTTGGCGCGGGCGCAGCAGCGTAACTCTGTTGCACTGTAAATAACTGGCCGGTAGTGCGGTAGCTAAGGGCAGGCCCCACCAGCGCCAGCATCGACCAGCGCCGCGCCGGCGGCAGCCACGGCCCCGCCGAGTCGGGTCTGGCCACCAGCGGCGCGGGTAGGGCCAGCGCCTGCAGCAGCAAGCGCGCGCGCCGCGCGGCCAGCAAATCGGGGGCGGCGGGTGGCGCAAGGGCGGCTGCCGAAATGGGGTCAAGACTCGCCAACTGGGTTGCTGCTGAGGAGCTAGCGCCCCTAGGGATGGTAGGCTCGCCCGCCGCCCGCTGGTGCCGTTGGGCGCGGGTAGCAACTGCCGTTACTTTAGCGCTCTCAGTAGCTTCAGCTTTCGTCAGCTGAGGGCTGCCTAGGGCGGTAACCGCGCGTGCAGGGGTTAGTGAGGCACGGCGCGGGTGGGCCACCGCGGCGGTTAGCGGCACCGGCGTGGCCGTCGCTTGCCCCGCAGTAGCCAAAGCGGCGCCAATACGGTGGCTGCCAATTAGCCGTCTTGGCCCGGTACTGCCTGCTGGCGCAGCGGCGGGCTGGCGGCTAGCAGTAGCAGCCAGCTCGCTAGCGGAGCGATGGCGGCGGGGGCGCTGGCGCAACGCAGCCAACGTAGCCGGGCGCATTGCGAGCTTAGCGTGGTGGGTGGCAACTGCGACGGTAAGGGGCTGCTTAACAGCCCTGAGCGCCGGGGTGCTGCTTGTCGGGCCGGCGGCCGGTGGGGCCTGGAGGTGCGCACTGGCCCTAGGGCCTTCGGTAGCGGCGGGGGCAGCCATGGCCGGGCGGCTGGCTAATGAGGGGGCGGCAACTGGCGAGCCGGCCAGCGGCTGGTGGGTGGTGGCGCGGTTGGCAGCCGCGGCTGGCCTAGGGCCGTGCCTACCAGGGCTGGGGGCTACCGAGGCAGTAGCCGGCCGGTGGGCCAGGTGGCCCGCGGGGTTGGTAAGGCCTGCCTGCCACACGGCTACGCCGCTCAGCAGCACGCCGCCCACCAGCGCCAAAAGCACGAGGAGCCGCCGGCTACGCAGCCACCACGAGCGCGGGGCGGCCGCTGGCAGCTGCTGCCGAATGCTGGCCCACAGCGCGGGCGGCGGCTCCTGGCCGAAGTTCTCGCCCAGGCGCTGCCGCAGCGCACCCAGCAGCGGGTCGCGGGCATCGTCGTCGGCGAGGGGTTGAAAATCAGGGCCTTCGTTCATGATTGGGTAAACTGAGAGGTGCCCAGGCGCAGGCGCTGGGCCAGCAGCTGGCGCGCGCGCGACAGCTGCGACTTACTGGTGCCTTCCGAAATGCCCAGCAGCTGCGCGATTTCGGGGTGCGAGTAGCCTTCGATGGCGTAGAGGTTAAGCACGGTGCGGTAGCCGGGGGGCAGGGCCGCCAACTGCCGCAGCAGGTCGTCGGCGGCCAGCGTTTCCAGGGCCGAGGGGTCGGCGCTGGGCAGTTGGGCGAGGGGGTCGAAGTCGTCGTTGGGGTCGAGGCTGGCGCTGGCGGCGTGGCGGCGGTTTTGCGCTACCGCGTGCAGGGCCGTGTGCACGGCAATGCGCCGGGCCCAGGCCTCAAAGGGGCCGTCGCCGCGGTACTGCCCCAGGCGGGTGAAGATGCGGATGAAGGCGTTTTGCAGCGCATCTTCCGCCTCGGCCCGGTTGGGGCAGTAGCGCACGCACACGCCCATAAGCTGGTAGGCGAGCAGCTTGTACAGCTGGTGCTGCGCCGCTTCCTCGCCCCGCCGGCACGCCGCCAGCAGGCTCTCCGAAACGAGCGAAGCAGTACCAGACATGGAAAAGGAAAAGTGAGCTGCCCACCCGCGGCGTCGGCAGTCGGGGGCATGACCGGCCTAGGCCCGCAACCGTTGCGTAGCGCCGGAAAATTAGTTGTCAGCAGCTGATTACTAGCGAACAAGAACGCTAATCGGACGCCAGATGAGCAGGATGTTTTTCTTACTAATCGCTGTTTCTAGCCATCCCAAATCGGTTGTCATGGCGAGCTTGCGAGGCAATCGCAACCCGGACGGCACCCAGCCGACTTATGCTGGTGCCACTGCTTCGCCACCGCTCGCTATGACGACCGATTTGGGACGGCTATGAATAGTTGCTAAGCGCTTGCCACCAGGCTACAGCTTTTCTTCCAGCCACAAAAAGCCGGCCGCCAGCACGAACAGCGCCAGAAACCAGCCGGCTGGCCACGGCTCCGGCACCAAGTAGCGCCCGGCCGGCATGCCGCCAGCGCGCAGCGCCTGGCTGCGGACCCGCGCCGCCAGCTCGGGCCCGCGCCAAGCGGCCGAGTCAAACACGAAAAAGTGGAAGGTGGCAGCGCCTGGTCCGCGCACCGCGTGCCAGCCGGCCCGGCTCGGCCAGTAGGGCGCCGTGCTCCATTCGGGCAGGCGCGGGTCTTGGGCCAGGGCGAGGCGGGCGTTGGGCTCTTCAGCCAGCGGACCCACGCGCAGGGTTTCGGCGGGGCCGGGCAGGCGGCCGGCCGCCAGGCGCAGCGTGAGGGGGTAGCTCTGGCGGGGCCAGGCATCGGCCAGTTGCCAGGCGGCGGCCGGCGCGGGGGGCGGCAGGGCGGCCGCCAGCAGCCGGCCCCAGTAGGCTTGGTAGCCGGTGGTGGTGCCCTGCAGCGCCCACCGAAAGGTTTCGGGCACCACCGACACCACCACCGTGCCTAGCCCCGCACGGTGGGCCGCTACTACCGGCTGCCGGCCCGGCCCGGCCACTACCAGCGGGCGCGGGCCCGCCGCCAAGCGCAGGCTGGTGGGCAGGGCGGCGCGCAAAGCGGCGGGGGCATCGGGCCAGGTGAGGACCACGGGCGCGGCGTCGGCCGGGCCGGGCTGCACCCCGAAGGCTCCCCGGCCGGGCACGGCGGCCGGTAGCGGGCCGGGGCCGGCCAGCACCACCAGCCCCAGGCGCCCGGCCTGCACGGCGGCGCGCAGGGCCTGACTTTCGGCGGGGGCTAGGGCGGCCAGGGCGGCGGCATCGGCCACGGCCAAGGGGTAGCGCGCCAGCAGGGCCGGCGTGAGGTGGTCGAGGGACTGGGCGGGTTGGTTGACGACCTCGGTTTGCACCAGGCCGCGGCTGACGGGCGTGCGCAACGCCACGGCCCGGCCGGTGGCGGCCAGGTTGTTTTTCAAAAACTTGAACTCGAAGGCCGGCGCCGCCGCCAGCAGCAGCACCGGCGGCTTGGGCTCGTCGGTTATTTCTACCGGCAGCGGCTCGGTGGCCAGCACCCGGCCGGCTTGGCGCAGCACCAGCGTGGGCAGCAGCCGGCCCGCCACCCTAGGCCGGTAGCGCAGCCGAAAGACCCCGCCCTCCACCGGTACGCGCACCGAGTCGGGCCCCGCGCCGGCGCCGCGCAGGCGCACCCAAGTTGCTACGTTGAGGGGCGTAGCCAGGCCCTCCACCTCAAAAAACTCGCCCAATACCAATTGGCGCGGCCAGTACGCCGCCTTGATTCCTTGGAAAGCGGCCCCGTGCCAGCGCACCGGCACCGCCCCTAGGGCCGGCAGGTCGGGCCTGGGCAGGCCCTGGCCCAGCACGTGCAACTGGCGCAGGGCCGGCTGCCGCTCGGCCAGGGCCAGCAGGCTGCCCAGGGGGCGGCTACCGGCCGGCAAAGTAGGTAGGCCGTAGCCCCACACCGGCGCGGCACGGCCCAGCTGGCGGCGCAGCGCCCGCAGCGTGTCGGGCGAGTAGCCGGGGGTAAGCAAAATGGCTTCCTGGGGGCGGGCAGGCACCGGGCGCGTGGGCGGGTAAGCCAGCAGCCCTAGGGCCACTACGGCCACTACGCTAGCCAGTAGGCGCGCCGCCAGCCGGCGCCGGTTGGGCCGCCGCCAGGCTGCCAGCAGCAGCCCCAGGCCTAGCAGTAAGCACGCCGCCAGCAGGCTATAGCGAATAAAATCAGGCGTTAGCAAATCGGTGGTTAAGGGGAAGTGGTTGAGTAGCTTGGTAGCTGGGTGGGTGAGGGAGTTCGAAATAGAAAGAAGCTGGGAGGATGCCGGCTCTTAACGACTTGCTCAACCTCCTGGCCGCCTAGCTACCTACTCACCTAGCTCTTGGAAGTAGCGGCGGGCCAAGCGGTTGGGCGCTGGGGCGGGCGTGGCGGCGGGCACTGGCGCAGGCAGCAGCGCGCTCAGGCCCTGCTCGGCGGCTAGCAGCTGGGCGGGGGGCGCGGGCTGGCCGGCGCGCAGGGCGGCCCCTAGGGTGCGCAGGGCTCTGAGAGCCGGCAAATACTGGGCGGGCTGCTGCACGGCCACGGCGGCCAGCGCGGCGCTGGCGGGCTCCAGCAGGCGGGCATCGGCGGGGCGCGGGGGCTGGCCGGCGCGCACGGCGGCCAGCCAGCGCAGGGCGGCGCGCACGGCAGGCTGGGCCGTGGGAGCCGGCACGGTAGCTTGCGCGTGCGGGGCGGCGGCACCTTTCAGCTCGCCGGTGAGGCGCAGGGTGGCTTCGGGCAGGGGCGGCGGAGTGAAGCCAGCCTTGCGCACGTAGGCGCGGGTTTGCTGCTGCACTTCCTTCAGCAGGCGCAGGGCGCGGTACTCGTAGGGGCGGGCTGCCGCGGGCTGGCTGGTGCGCAGGCGCAGCTCGGCGGCCCACATCTCATCCAGCACGGCTTGCAGCTTGGCCTTCACGGCGGGCTCCAGGAAGTCGGCGGTTTCGGCATCGTCATGCTTGTGGATGTAGGGTTGCATCAGGGCATCGGTTTCGGCGGTGGGCGAGTCGTTGGGGCGGGTGCCCACGGCCGCGTGGTCATGGTCGTGGTCGTCGGGGGCAGCCGCTTTGGGTGCCGGGGTGGGGCCGGTGGCGTCCTCGGCGGTGGGCAGGGCGGGCTCGTCGGCGGTGGGCGGGCCGGCCGCGGCACCCATGCCTTTCTCGGCTTCTTCGCCCAAAAACTTGCCGTAGCGCAGCCGCAGCGCCTGCTGGTCGAAACCCAGGGCGTTGGCGCGGTTGGCGAACTCGGCGGCGGTGAGCTTGCTTTTCTCGGCCAGCAGCTTTTCGGTGTCGATGATAATCTGGCGCTCGCTGCGGAAGTAAGCCGGCGCAGTGTTCACGCCCATACCCAGGTCGAGGGCGCTGGCGGCGGCGGCCGTGTCCTGCCACTGCACCAGGTAGGTATCCGAGCGGGCGCTTTGGCCGTGGTTGTCGCGGGCCTGCAAGTATAGGTACAGCTCATCGCCGGGGTGCAGCCCCAGGCGGGGCAAGCTCAGCAAGCTACCCAGCGGCGCCTGCGTAGGCTGGCCAGCCAGGCCGGCGCTCAGGTCGCGCCGCACCTCCCGAAACTTCACCGCCTCGCCCTGCCCGGTGGCCACCGTCAGCACCAGCTCGGCCTGGCTGAGGCCGTAATCGTCGTGGGCGGTGGCTTGCAGCGCTACCTCGGGCCGGGTGCCGCGGGCCGCCACCAAGGTGTAGGCCCTAGGGCACTGGATGCGGATGGTGGGCGCCTGGTCGGGCCGCACCTCCACGGCGTAGTCGTCGGACACCTGCCCGGCCAGGCGCAGCCGATACAAGGTGCTGGCATTCAGCACCTGCTCGGCCGCGTAGGTGTGGGGCTGGCCCGGGGCCGGCCGCAGCGCCAGGCGCTGGCTACCTAGCTCTAGCGTGGGGGCGCCCGCGGCGCCGCTCACGCGCACCAGCCAGCGCACCCGCGAGCCCGCCGGGCAGCTAAACGACGCCCCCGCCGGCCCAAACGCCGCCCGCCGGGTGTAGGCCGGGGGCGTTACCAGTAGCTGCACCTGCTCGAGGCGGGCCGGGCCTGCCGGCGCGCCCGCCGGCCGCGCCGGGTCGGGGTGCAGGCGCACGGCCAGGGGCGCGGCCGGGGCGGGGGCGGCCTTAGGCCACAGCCACCCCCCTAGGGCCGCCAGCGCCAGCAAGGCACTGAGTAGGTAGGCATTCTTAAACGAAACCGGCAGCAGCGGCTGCCCGGTGGCAGCCAGTTCCGCCAACTGCTGGGCCACGCGCTGCTGCTGCAAGCCCGGCAGCAGGGGCAAGGCGTTTTCGTTGGCCAGCAGCAGGCCGGTGCTGTCTTGCAGGGTGGGGTGGCGGCGGTCGAGGGCTGCTGCGGCGGCCGGCTCGGACCACTGCTGCAGCGGCCGCAGCGCCCAGCCCACGGCAGCCAGGCTCGCCAGCGCCAGCCCTAGCAGCAGCGGCCAGCCCGCCGGCCAGCGCAGCGCCAGCGTGGCTAGCAGCAGCCCCGCGGCCAGCAGCGGCAGCAGCCGGGCCAGCGCGTAGCGGCGCGCATAGCTACGCGCAGCGGTGTGCAAGCCGGTGCGGGCGGCAGCCAGGGCGGGCGAATGCGTGGTGATAATGGGCATTAAGTACTTAACTAGTAAGAGCAGGCAAAAAGCGCACGGTAAGGTACAAGGCGCCGCTACGCCATCGGGCTAGGCGCCGCTGGCTGGGCTGCCCGCGCCGCCAGCCCACGCTCTAACCCAAACAGTAGCAGCCCCGCCAGCACCAGCCAGGGCCGCAAGTCGAGCGGTGGGCCGAAGGCGGGCGCCGGACGGCGGGCGCCCGCGCCCGCCGGTGGCTGCACCTGGCCGGGGTCGAGGCGGCGCGGGTCGTGCGCGGCTTGGCGCTGCTGCTCGGCGGGCGAGTAGGCAGGGCGCAGCACATCGAGCAGCAGGGCGGGCAAGTCGGGGCTGGCGGCCAGCTCGCTCCAGCTGGGCAGCAGGCGGGTAGCAAAGCGGTAGTAAGTGCCCTGCCCCAGGGGCTCGGCGGTGAGCACCGGCTGCCCCAGCCCATCGCGCCACTGCGGCTGGCCGGTGGGCGCAGGCCCCGCTGCTCGCCGCCACACGGCTACGGGCGCAGTCAGCTCGGGCCGGGTTAGGTGGGTGGTGTCGGGGCGGCCCGCCCCCACCGGAAACTGCCACAGGCGCAGCCCCCGCCGCACGGCGCCGCGCCACTGGGTGGGCGCGGGCGCATCGGCCAGCCAAAACAGCCAGTCGGGCACCTGGGCGGTAGCGGGCGGGGTGGCGGCTACCGTGAGGGTTAGCGGGCCGGGCAGCCCTAGGGCCGCTGCCCGCAGCGCCGCGCGCAGGGTGCGCGCCTCAGCCGCCTGGGCAGCGGGCGCGTACACCCACACCCGCAACGCGGCAGCTTGCACCGGCACGGCTGGCTCCTGGCCGGCCGCTACTGGCTGTAAATGAACACCTTGGTGGCCGGCGCCGGCCTGGTAGCGCAGCGGCGGTAGCCCGGCCACCGCCAGCCGGGCGCCTGGCTGCGGCCGCGCCAGGCGCACCGTGCGGTAGGTTGTCTGGCGTTCGTTGCCCTGGCCCAGCAGCAGACGCAGGCTGTCGGGCGTGCTGGTGGCGGCTTGCAGCCAGGTGGCCTGGGCGGCCAGCGGTAGCGTGCGCCACACTACGCCCGCTGGCAGGGGCCGCCGGGTGCCACCGCTGCCGCGCAGCGCGGCCGGCGTAAGCACGTATAGTGGCTGGCCGGCCAGCGAGTCGGCCGCTAGTCGGATGCGCTCGGCGTAAAAATCGAGTTGCTGGCTTAGCTGGTCTTTCTTTAAGATGCTATCCGCCGGCGCCCCTAGGGAGTCGGCTCGCCAGGCACCGGGGCTGATGCGCGGTAGGCCCGGCGCCAGCCAGCGCAGCCCGTAGCCGCGCCGCCGCAGCGAGTCGAGGCGCGGGCGCTCGGCGGCCAGGGCGGGGCTGCCGGCCAAGGCCGGGGCCAGCAGCACCTGCCCGCGGCCTAGGGTGCGCCTGGGGCGCCACGCCGGCCCGGCCAGCGCGCCCACCAGCCCGGCCAGCAGCAGCAGGCGCAGCAGCAGCAGCGGCCACTGCTCCAGCCGCAGGTTGCGCAGGCGGCGGTTGGCCCCGGCGGTAAGCCAGCGCAGGCTGCCCACGGCTACCTCGCGGCCCGGCCGGCGGTTCCAGAGGTGAATGGCCAGCGGCACCAGTAAGGCCAGCAGCGGCAGCAGCGACGGATTGGTGAAGGTGAGCACGAGGTTTTTTAACTGCGGAGGGCGCGGAGGCTGTTCGTGGAAGTCGCGGAGCTTGTTCTTTCGCGGCCCTTCGCGAAAAGTTTCCGCGCCCGCCGTGGTAAGAGCTATCAGCGCATCAATTGTCTTCGTTTCAAAAATTCGCGCAGGGCCCCGTCCAGCGGCTGCGACGTATCCAGTAAGTGATAATCCAGCCCCTGGCGGCGCGCGGCCTGGGCGGTGTCGCGCAGCCAGGTTTGCAGCTGGCGTTGGTAGCCGGCGCGCTGCTGGTCGGCGTCAACCTGCACGGTGTGCCCGGTCTCAAGGTCGCGCAGCGTCACGGCGCCGTGGTAGCTGAAATTCAACTCGTTGCCGGCCATCAGGTGCAGCAGCAGCACGTCGCCGCTGGTAGCGCGCAGCCGAGTTAGTAACCGGGTTATCTCGCCGTTTTCTTCGTACAAATCGCTGGCGCACACCGTGAGGGCGCGCTGCCGCCGGGCCGTGAGGGGGGCTAGGGTAGCGGCATCGGGAAAAGACCCGGTGGCCGCCACCGTTTCGAGGGCGTGGTAGAGGCGCGGCAGCTGGCGGGCGTCGGCGCGGGGCGGCAGCTGGCGCAGGCCGGTGGGCAGCAGCAGCGTCAGGCCCACGGCGTCGCCCTGCTTTTGGGCCAGGTAGGCCAGGGCCGCCAGCAGCAGCCGGGCGTAGTCGAGTTTGGTCAGGCCGCTATCGTCCGGGTGCCCTAGGCTGGCGCTGGCGTCCAGCACCAGGTTCACCGTCAGGCTGGTATCTACTTCCGACTCGCGCAAGAAGTACTTGTCCGAGCGCGCGGCCAGGCGCCAGTCGAGGCGGCGCAGGTCGTCGCCCGGCTGGTAGGGGCGGTATTGGCTGAACTCCATGCCCGCGCCCTGCCGCCGGCTGGCGTGCGCGCCCGCCAGGAAGCCCTCGGCCGCCTGGCGGGCCGCCAGCGGCAGGTTGCGCAGCGCAAACAGGAGTTCGGGAGTGAGCAAGCTTTTAGTGATTAGTGTTCAGTGATTAATAATTGCCTGTCATGGCGAGATTGTGAGGCAATCGCATTGAGCGTCAATAGTTTGGATAATACCTAAGCGGACTGTTCTGGTGCGATTGCCGCGCTGCGCTCGCTATGACAGCCGTTTTCACATCGCCACGGCCTTCAGCAGCTCGGCCACGGCATCGTCGGGCGTGAGGTTTTCGGCCTCGGCGTTGAAGTTGAGCAGCACGCGGTGGCGCAGCACCGGCGGGGCCAGGGCCCGAATATCATCCAGGGTGGCGGCGAAGCGGCCTTGCAGCAGTGCCCGTGCCTTGGCGCACAGTATCAGGGCCTGGCCGGCCCTAGGGCCTGCGCCCCAGCGGCCGTACTCCTGGATAAACTTTACCTCCGACGTGGCCGGGCGCGTGGCGCGCACCAGCCGGTTGACGAACGCCAGCAGTTCGGGGCTGAGGCTGACTTGGCGCACCAACTGCTGCAATTGCCGGATATCATCGCCGCCCAGCTGGGGGCGCACTTCGGCGCGGGTTGTGCCGGTGGTGCCGCTCAGCACGGCCATTTCCTCCTGCTCGGTGGGGTAGCCGATGCGCACGTACAGCAAAAAGCGGTCGAGCTGGGCTTCGGGCAGCGGGTAGGTGCCACTCTGCTCAATCGGGTTTTGGGTGGCCAGCAAGAAGAACGGCTGGGGTAAGGCGTGCTCCTGCCCGGCGTAAGTCACGTGGCCTTCCTGCATGGCTTCGAGCAGCGCGGCCTGGGTTTTGGGCGGCGTGCGGTTTATTTCGTCGGCCAGCACCAGGCTGGCGAAAATGGGGCCGGGGTTGAATTTAAACGAGCGCCGCCCGGTGCCGTGGTCTTCCTCCAGCACCTCGGTGCCCAGAATATCGGTTGGCATGAGGTCGGGCGTGAACTGGATGCGGCGAAACGGCAGGTCGGTGGCCGAGGCCAGCGTGCGCACCAGCAGGGTTTTGGCCAGGCCCGGCACGCCTTCCAGCAGGGCGTGGCCGCCGGCCAGCAGCGCCACCAGCACCTCATCCAGCACCTGGCTCTGGCCCACTATCACCTTGCCAATTTCGGCCTTCAGCAGCGGCAGCTTGGCCAGCAGGGTTTTTACGTCTTGTTCAGTCATGTACAGTGTGAAAAAGGCGGTCCTGCGCAGCTGGCGGCCGCTTACCGAAGCATCTCTCCCGCGCCGCCTAGGGGTTGTGCAGTAGAGTTGCTTTGGCAAGCGGACGCTAGGTGCGCAGGACGTTCTAAGAAAGCATTTTATGAAAGCGCATACAGCAAAATATTGACGCCGAACTTGGTGTTGTCCTCAGCCAAAAAGCGCTTGTTACGAAAGTCGTAGTCCCACTCGCAGCCGTAGTCCTTGTTAGAGTACAGCACCCCTAGGCGGCCATCCACGGTAATGCCCTTGAGGTAATCGTGCACCAGGTCGTCGCCCCAGCCGTTGAGCTCGAAGCCGGTGTTGGGCGGGCCATCCTTGAAGGTGAAAAACTGCGAATAAATCGGGTGGGTTTTGGGCAGCTTTTGCAGGGCCTGGGCGCCAAAGCAGGCCGCCATCTGCGCCTCAAACGAGCGGGCAAACAGGCCGTCGATGTCGTGGTTGCAGTCGTCTACCAGCACGAAGCCGCCGTTGCGCACGTACTGCACGAAGTTCTTTTTCTCGGCCGCCGAAAACTGCACCAGCCGGTGCCCGCTCAGGTAGCAAAAGGGGTAGCCGAATAGCTCGGGGCTATCCAGGGCCACCACTTTTTCCTTGGCCACCACCGGCACCGTAGTGTACTGCACCAGCGAGTGCAGCAGGTTGGCGGGCATGCGCTCGTCCACGGCGTCCCAGTCGCCGGAGTGGTAGCTGAGGCGCACGAAGGTGAAAGGTGTCGGCATGAAGGCAGAAAAGGCCCTAGGGCCTCAAAGATGAAAAAGGACCCCTAGGGTTGCGCGGGCACGCATCAGAAACCCGCTTTTTGCCGTTAGGCGCTTAAACCTACGCGGGCCGGGGCCCGGGTACCAACCTTCCTTCTCCTAACTTACTACTGGTGACTATGAAAAATCTAGCTTTTCTGGCGCTCCTCGGGGGTGGCCTGCTGCTGGCCTCCCAGGCCCACGCCCAGTTTGGGGTGAAGGGCGGCGTCAACTTCGCCGAGCTGCAAGGCCGCGACGGCGAGTCGTCGTCCTACAAAACGTTTTACCACGTGGGCGTGCTCTACCAATGGAACGTGCTGGGGCCGCTGGCCATTCAGCCCGAGCTGCAATACTCGGTGCAGGGCGGCGACCTCAAGGGCGCCTTCACCGACTACACTACCAAGCTGCATTACTTCACGGTGCCCGTGCTGGCCAAGCTCACCCTAGGCCCCGTTTTTGTAGAAGCCGGCCCGCAGTTTGGCTACCTCGTGCACGCCAACCAAGATGGCCAGGTGCAGATTACCAGCACCAACGGCTCGTCCAGCTACGGCCAAGTCAGCCAAACGGCCACTAAGCAGTACAAAGGCTTCGACTTTAGCCTGGCCGCCGGCGCCGGCCTCAAGTTCAGCAGCCTCTCGCTGGGCGCTCGCTACGTGGCCGGCCTCAACGACATCAACGACGCTCGCAACCTCACCGGCATCAATGACCCGCGCCTGCAAAACCGCGTGTTTCAGCTTTACGCCGCCTTGCAGTTCGGGAAGTAGGGAAGTGATATGCGAATGTGAAGATGTGGGAAATGTAAAAACGAAAAAAGGCGGTCATGCTGAGCTTGCCGAAGCATCTCTCCCACGCCGTATTGTTCGGTAGAGATGCTTCGGCAGGCTCAGCATAACCGCCTTTTTTCGTTTTTACATTCTCTCATTTACTCATTCGCACATTCCCTAGGGCTACACTGCGTCCGAGAGGCTGGAAAAGGTGAAATCGCGGATTTTGAGCGGCGGCACCAGATTGCCGGCCAGGCGCACCGGGCGGCCAATGGCTTCCACGTTGTTGAGCATAATGATGGGGCTCTCGTTGAAGCGAAAGTTCTTGACCGGAAACTTGATGGCGCCGTTCTCGATGTAGAAGGTGCCGTCGCGCGTGAGGCCGGTGTAAAGCAGCGTTTGCGGGTCGACGGGGCGGATGTACCAAAGGCGCGTCACCAAGATGCCTTTTTGGGTGCCCTTGATGAGGTCGGCGGTGCTTTGGGTGCCGCCTTCCATGATGAAGCCGCCCGGGCCCGGCAGGTCCGGAATGCCGCTTTTCTGGGCCCAGTAGCGGCTGGTATACAGGTTTTTCACCACGCCCTTCTCAATCCAGGTGGTGCGCTGCTGCGGGCGCCCGTCGCCGGCAAAGGTCAGGTCGGGCACCTCGGCGTTGGTGGGGTCCGAGTAGATGGTAACGCGCTCGTCGAAGAGCTTTTCGCCCTTGCGGTTGCCGCCGCCCTTCTTGCTCAAAAAGCTGCGCCCCTCGTCGGCCGAGCGGGCGTCGAACGAGCGCATGAGCGCGCCCATCAGCGAAGCGTCGGCGTTGGAAACCAGCGCGTTGGGCTCCAGAATAACGGTGTACTTGCCCGGTTCGATGGCCCTAGCCCCCACCGACGATGCGGCCTTGCCGGCCGCCACCGCCGTGAGGCGCGCCGCGTCGAAGCTCTTCACATCGGTGTAGTCGGTGGCCGCGTAGCCCGAGCCGGTACCGTCGGGTGTGCGCACCGTAATACTGAAGTCGGCGTTGGTTTGGCGCTGGTAGGCCTCTAGGCCCTTGCTGTTGCGCTTGGCCACGAAGCCCGCCCGGTCGTTGAGAAAGCCGGCGGACGTCAGCTTCTTGCCGGTGCAATAGTCCATGCTGGCGCCCATCTGGCGGGCGCGGTAGTCGGGCGTGATGTCGGCCGTGCTTTGGGCAAACGACTGCGGCGCGCTCAGGTACTGCTGGGGCCCGAGCAGCGGCATGTGCTCGGGGCTGTCGGGCGCCAGGCGCGCAATTTCCTCAGCCCGCTGCACGCAGCGCTTCAGGGTAGCCTCGTCGAACTGGTTGCAGGTGGCGGTGCCCTGCTTGGCCCCGAAGTAGGAGGTAACGGCCAAGGACACGTTGTCGGTGGCGCCCGAGGTGCTGATGGAGTTGCGCGCCGAGCGCACGTTGCCCTCCAGCGAGCCGCTGAGAGTGGCCTCGCACTCGTCGGCGGTGCTGTAGCCGATGACCTTCTTGAGAATGTCCTGGGCTTCGGTTTGGGAAAGTATTGCCATTTTCTTTAATGTGCAGAATTTGAAAATGTATAGAATGTGAAAATGAGTGGATTAGCTAGTGCGAGCCGCATTGGCTTTGCTCGAACTGATGATGCGCCCCAGCAAACAGCGCACGCTGAGTAGGTTGTCAGCAAGTGTAACGGGTGGAGTCGGGTAGTCGGGCGCATGGGTGCAGAGCTGAAGCCAATAGTCAGTTCCCTCGGCTTCTTTAGCGGCAACTTTACACTTGTGGATAAAGTCGGCGCGGCTTTCGGCTTGCTGTGCTTCCCGCACGTTGGCGCCTACCGAAGTGCCGCAGCGCACCAACTGGCGAGCCACTACGTAGCGGCGATGGGCCTCTAACTCGCTTACATAGCCTAGGGTCGCCAGCGCCAGCTCAAACGAAAGTCGCACCACGGCATTATCACTGCCGTAGAGTGGCGTGCCGCTTTCGGCGGCCAGCCACTCCAATTCTGCACTTTTGTTTGTAGCCAAGGAGTTGTCTTCCATTTCTACATTACCCACGTTCTCCACATTTTCACATTTAAGAATTATCCGATTTTGCGGGCCGTATTTATCACGTTCACCGCGTTGAAGCGGGTGGTGGCCGAGCCGTGGCTCACGGCCGAGCTTTGCGAGGGCTGGCCCTTGCCGTCGTTGAAGGCGCCAAACAGGCGGTAGTCGCTGGCGTCGCAGCGGTCGGCGCACGAGCCCCAAAACTCCTGGGTGTTAGCCTGGTAGGCTACGTCTTCGAGCGGCTCGGTAATCTTGCCCTTCTCGATGGCGTAAAATACCTGGCCGCCAAACTGGAAGTTGTAGCGCTGCTGGTCGATGCTGAACGAGCCGTTGCCCGCGATGTAAATGCCCTTGTCGACGCCGGCCACCAGCTCGTCCACGCTTTTCTTGGCCGGGCCGGGGCGCAAACTCACGTTGGGCATGCGCTGAAACTGCACATCCTGCCACGACTGCGAGTAGCAGCAGCCATCCGATTCCTGCTGGCCCACGATGTGGGCCTGGTCGCGAATCTTCTCGTAGTTCACCAGCTTGCCCTGGTCGATGAGCGTCCACTCCTTGGTTTTGACGCCCTCGTCGTCGTAGCCCACGGCCCCTAGGCTGCCGGGCTGCAGCTTATCGGCCACAATGTTCACTTGCTTCGAGCCGTAAGGCAGGTTTTTGGCTTTCCAGGCCAGGGTGGCGAAGCTGGTGCCGGCGTAGTTGGCCTCGTAGCCCAGCACGCGGTCCAGCTCCAGCGGGTGGCCCACGCTTTCGTGGATGGTGAGGCCTAGGTGGTGGGGGTCGAGCACCAGGTCGTACTTGCCGGGCAGCACGCTCTTGCAGGTTATTTTCTGCTTGGTTTGCTTGGCGGCCAGGGCGGCATCTTCCAGCATGTCGTAGCTCAGCTTGTAGCCAATCACGTCGGAGCCGGTCGGGCCCATCACCTTGTCGGTGGCCTTGGGCGTGAGGTACTCGTAGCCCAGGCCCATGGGCGAGCTCATGGCCTGCCGCGAGCGGAACTTGCCGCTGGCGCGGTCCACCACCGTCACGCCAAACGTGGGGTAGATGCGGTGAATATCCTGGTCGATGTACGAGCCGTCGGTGCTGGCAAAGTACTTCTGCTCGTTGATTTGGAACAGCGCCGAATTGACGAACGACGCGCCGCCGCCCAGGGCTATCCCGTTGGCGCTCAGCAGCAAATCTACCTTGTCTTTAATGGGTACCTCGAAGGCGTTTTGCTGGATGGGCGTTTTCCAGCTCACCTCGCCGTAGCCCTTCTGCGGGGCTAGCTGCACGGGCTCCTTCTGCACCTTCGAGTTGGCCTTGGCAATGGCCACCGCCTGCTGGGCCGTTTTGGCCACGCTCGCTTCCGTCAGGTTGTTAGTGGCCGCAAAGCCCCAGGTGCCATTGGCAATGACGCGGATGCCGATGCCCTGGGTTTCGGCGCTGGCAATGTTCTGCACCTGCTTCTCGCGGGTGAAAATGCTTTGGTTGAGCGTGCGCTGAATGCGCGCGTCGGCGTAGCTGGCACCGGCGGCCTTGGCCGCGGTGAGGGCGGCGTCGGCCAGGCGCTTTTTCTGGGCTACGTCCAGGCCGGGCTCCAGCAGTTGGGCCGGGTCTACCAGCTCGCCGGCCAGGGCCGGGAAGCGGGGCAGCATTAGGGCCCCGGCCCCTAGGCCCGCCAGGGCGGCAAAGTCACGTCTTTTCACAGGTTAAATGGTTTGGTGGAAGAAGTATGCTTAAGAGAAAATGAACGTCATGCTGAGCCTGTCGAAGCATCTCTCCCGCAGTCGTTTGCGCGTCATTGTTCGGTAGAAATGCTTCGGCAAGCGGACGTCAGATGAGCATGACCGCCTTTTTGACCGCTAGCCAATCCTGCGGGCGGTATTTATCACGTTCACCGCGTTGAAGCGGGCGGTGCTGCTGCCGTGGCTCACGGCCGACACCTGCGAGGGCTGGCCCTTGCCGTCGAAAAACGAGCCGAACAGGCGGTAGTCGCGCGCATCGCACACGGCCGCGCACGAGTTCCAAAATTCCTGGGTGTTGGCCTGGTAGGCCACGTCGTCGAGCATTTCGGTAATCCTGCCGTTCTCGACGGCGTAAAACACCTGGCCGCCAAACTGGAAGTTATAGCGCTGCGGGTCAATTGAGTACGAGCCGCGCCCGGCAATGTAGATGCCCTTGCTCACGCCCTTTAGCAGCTCATCTACCCCTAGGGGCTGCGCGCCCGGCCGTAGGCTCACGTTGGGCATGCGCTGAAACTGCACCGCGTCCCAGGAGTCGGCGTAGCAGCAGCCATCGCTGGCCGTTTGGCCCACGATGTGGGCCTGGTCGCGAATCTTCTCGTAGTCTACCAGCTTGCCCTGGTCAATCAGGGTCCACTCCTTGGTTTTGACGCCCTCGTCGTCGTAGCCCACAGCCCCTAGGGAGCCGGGTTGCAGCTTATCGGCCACTATCGTCACCTGCTTCGAGCCGTAGGGAATATTCTTCGCCTTCCACTCCTGGGTGGCAAACGAAGTGCCGGCGTAGTTGGCCTCGTAGCCCAGCACGCGGTCCAGCTCCAGCGGGTGGCCCACGCTTTCGTGAATGGTGAGGCCTAGGTGGTTAGGCTCCAGCACCAGGTCGTACTTGCCGGCCGTCACGCTCTTGGCGCCCATTTTCTGCTTGGCTTGCTGGGCGGCCAGGGCGGCATCTTCCAGGATGTCGTAGCTCTGCTTGTAGCCCACCAGGCCGGTACCGGCGGGGCCCGCAATCTTGTCGGCGGCCTTAGGGGTCAGGTACTCGTAGCCCATGCCCATGGGCGCGCTCAGCGCGTCGCGGGTCTTGAACTTGCCGGCCGCGCGGTCCACCACCGTGGCCGTAAACGTGGGCCAGATGCGGTGAATATCCTGGTCGATGTACGAGCCGTCGGTGCTGGCGAAGTACTTCTGCTCGTTGATTTGGAACAGGCTGCTGCTCATAAAGCTGGCCCCATTGGCGGCGGCCGCCGCGTTGGCGGCTAGCAGCAAATCCACCTTCTCCTTCACTGGTACCTCAAAGGCGTTGCGCACGATGGGCGTTTGCCAGCTCACCTCGCCGTAGCCGCGCTGCGGAGCCAGCTGCACCGGCTCCTTCTGAATGCGGGCATTGGCTTTGGCCATGGCCACGGCGCGCTGGGCGGTGCGGGCCAGGCTGGCGTCACTCACGTCGTTGGTGGCCGCAAAGCCCCAGGTGCCGCTGGCAATGACGCGGATGCCGGCCCCGAAGCTCTCGCCGCTGGCAATGTTCTGCACCTGCTTTTCGCGGGTGAAGATGCTTTGGTTGAGGTAGCGCCCGATGCGCACGTCGGCGTAGTTGGCGCCGGCGGCCTTGGCCGCGGTCAGAGCAGCATCGGCCAGGCGCTTTTTCTGGGCTACGTCCAGGCCGGGCTCTAGCAGGCGGGCGGGGTCTACGGGTAGGCTACGGCCCAGGCCGGGCAGCTGAGGCAGCAGCAAGGCGCTGGCCCCTAGGCCCGTCAGCGCAGCAAAGTCGCGTCTTTTCAAAGTAGCAAGCGGGTTATTTTTGGAAGGACAAAGGGGGCAGCGCAGGGTTGCGAAAGGGCAATTCTTTTTGGAAATAGCAAGATTTGACGAAGCAATATGGTGAAAAATCGGTAACGTGCCTAACGCAACCTCCACGTAGCCTCCACGCAACCCTTGCGCGGCCCGCACGGTCATCCTCCCGCCGCCACCGTTACCCTAGCCCCGCCCGCTGCATGAAAGCCATTCGCTTACTCGCCCTGGCTACTAGTAGCCTGCTCGCCCTTGGCAACCGCTGCCAGCAGGCCGACGAGGCGCCCTGCCCCGATCAGGAGATAATTGGCACCGTGCCTATCCTGTTCCCCTGCCGGCCCGACCCCACCGAAAAAGGTGCCAAGGTATTCGTTATCAACTCGGTGCAAGAGTATGGCAACACCTTTGGGTGCTCGTCTACGCTGCCCAGCCGGGTAGATTTCACCCAAAATACCCTGCTGGTAGGCTGGAAAAACTACTGCTGCTGCGGCCACGTCAAGCGCCAAAGCCTGCGCTACGCCTGCGCCGCCAACACCTACACCTACCGGGTCGAAATTGAGGCGGGCGTGTGCCAGGCCGTCCTGCCAGTAGCCAGCGTGCTGCTGGTGCCCAAGCTGCCCGCCGGCGCCAAGGTGCTGATTGAGATGGAGTAGCCCTAGGGCGCCAGGCTGGCTAAGGCCTAGCCCTGCTCCCGAATTAGCTTGAAAAAATCTTCCCGGTAGGTTTCGCCCAGCGCAATGCACGCCGGCCCCACGTACAGCGCGTGCCCATCCACCAAGCGCAGGTAAGCGAGCGAGATGAGGTACGACTTGTGCACCCGCACGAAGGGCGGCTGCGGCAGCTGCGCCGCCAGCTCGCGCAGGGTGAGGTAGGTGACGATGCGCTGGCCGGCCGCGTAAATGGCCACGTAGTTTTTGAGGGCCTGCGCGTACACAATGTCGGCATAGTTGAGCTTGAGATACTGGCTCTTGCGCTCGCCCTTCACAAACAGGTAGTCGGGCGGGGGCGTAGGGGCGGGCGCCGGGCCTAGGAGTATCGGCGCGGCCGGGGTCAGCAGCGCCTGCGCCTTGTGCACGGCCCGCACAAAGCGGTCGAAGGCAATGGGCTTGAGCAGGTAGTCTACCACGTCGTGCTCGTAGCCGGCCAGCGCGTGCTCGGGGTAGGCGGTGGTGAGCACCACCTGGCAGCGCGGCCCGCAGATTTTCAGAAATTGCAGCCCCGTTAGCTCGGGCATTTGAATATCGAGAAACACCAAATCGGCGCGGCCCTGCTGCACCCACTGCAGGGCTTCGAGCGGGTTGGTAGTGGTGCCGGCCAGCGCCAGGGTCGGGATTTTCTGGATGTAGCTGGCCAGCAGCCGGGTGGCGTAGGCCTCATCATCGACGGCAATGCAGCGCAGCATAAAATAGCAAGTAGCTTGTAAAACCAGCCAAAAAAGGCTGGGCGTGCGGGGCTTGGGCTAGCCAGGGGGCCTAGGGGCCGGCGCCGCTCAAAGCTGCAGCTCGAGCTGCGCCTGGTAGGTAAGGCCGTCGCGGTGCACGCTCAAGGTATGCCGGCCGGGGTAAAGCAGCGCCAGCCGCCGCCGCACGTTGGGTAAGCCCACGCCAGTGGTGGCGTCCTTCTGGTGCTGGCCAATGCGGTTGCGCACCGTAAAGCGCAGCTGCTGGGGCGTGGGCAGCGCCAGCTCGATAGTTATCGGGTGCGCGGGCTGGTTGACTACGCCGTGCTTGAGGGCGTTTTCGACCAGCGGAATGAGCAGCAGCGCCGCCACTTGCTGCGTGCCTATGGCCGCCCCCGGCTGCCGAAACTCGACGCAGAATTCCTCGAAGCGCAGGCGGTGCAGGGCCAGGTAGTGCTCGAGGTACTCCACCTCGCGTTGCAGCGCCACCTGCCCATCGGCGCTCTCGTGCAGCAGGTAGCGCATCAGCTCGGAGAGGCGCAGCACCGCCTCGGCCAGCGGCTCCGACACAGGGTAGGCGGTGGCGTAGAGGTAGTTGAGGGTGTTGTAGAGGAAGTGCGGGTTGATTTGGGTGCGCAGGAAGGCCAGCTCGGCCTGGGTTTTTTCTTGGGCGAGCGCCTGCAACTGCTGCTCGTTTTGGCGCGCCTGCTCGCGCACCAGCGCGTCGCGCATCAGCACGGCCGCGCCCGCCACCACAATGACCGGCGGCAGGAAGTAGGCGTTATCCTGTAGGTAGTATAGCAGGCTGGTGCCGGCGTAATAGTTGTGGAAGCCCAGCAGCAGCGGTAGCAGCACCTCATCCAGCAGGTAGCGGGTGCCCGCAAACACCAGCGGCGTGCCCAGCAGCCCCAGTGCCAGCAGCGGCCAGCGCCCCGCTCGCAGCCCCCGCGCAAACACCACCAGGTAGCAGTAGTAAAACAGGCTGATGATGCTTAGCCCAAACGTGAAGTGCAACAGTAGTTGCTGGGGGAGGCTGGTTTGCTCGTGCGGGCCGTACGCGACGCTGACAAAGAAGAGTTCGTAGCCAATAATCAGCCCCCAAGCCAGCGCCTGGTACAGGGCAATGCGGGTGCGGTTCATGCCTCAAAGAACGGGCCCTGCCGCGGCAGGCCGTTGCCCTAGGGTACCTAAGTAGCGGTAGGTAAGCGCCAGCAGCAGGCCGACCAGCCCCGACCAGCACGTAACCAGCACGGGCGACCCTAGTACGCCGTAAGTAGCCAGGAAGCCACTGGCCAGCAGCGAGTTCAGGGCGCCGAGCACCACGAAAAAGAGCATCGACGTTGGGAGTAGAAAGAAGCCCAGAAATACCCGGAGGCGCCTGCGCGGCTGCAGCGCGGCGTAGGCCCGCACCAGGGGCGGCCCCGTGGCCAGTAGCACGGCCGCGCCCCCTAGGGCCCAGGCCTGGTGAAAGGGCAGCCACTTGCTGAGCGCGTACACCTCGTCGTTGCCGCCCATAAAAACCGCCCCCAGAATGCGGGCAAACGGGATGCTGGCAAACACCAGCGCAAAGCCCAGCGACCACTGGCGCGCCGAGTGGCGCGGGCCCATCAAAAAATAGCCCACCCACATGAGGGCGAAGCTAAATAGCGGGCCGGAGAGCGTGGCCGCCAGCTGAGTAAGCGGCCGGTGGGCGCAGGCCGCGCACAAGCTCCAGACGTTGAAGTCGCGGGTGCCCCAGCAGCCACACAGCAGCCGGCCGAGGCCCGTGTGCACTAGCTCGTGCGCTTCGCCCGATGCAAAAAGGAGCGCGACAAACGCCAGTAATGAACGCCAGGTAAGGATGATTTTCATAAGGGCAGGCGCAGGAGGCGTTGGGTGCCTAGCCCGGCAAAGGTGTGGGGCGGGCCTAGGGCTCAGAATTTTATTATCCCAACCCGGCAGTGGCGGCGGCCAACCGGGACTGGGCCCGGACGACCCCGTAGGCAGCCGGCAGCCGGCGGGGCTTGGCCTGAATGCCGGAGTAGGTGAAGAAACTAGCAGCTGTTAGCATACTAAGCAAAAGCGCCCGCTGGCCGAAGCCAACGGGCGCTTGAAGCAACGTAGCGAGCAGGCCTAGGGCCCTCACTTGCGCTAGCTTACTCCAGGGTGAGGCGGCGGGTGACTTGCTCACTGCCCGCCTGCACGCGCACCAGGTACACGCCGGCTGGCAGACCGGCCAGTTGCAGCGTCACCACGGGGTTGCCGGCCCCTAGGGCCTGCTGGCGCACCAAACGGCCCAGGGCGTCGAGCACCTGCACTTGCCCGGCGGCGGTGCCGGCGGGCAGTAGCAGCGTAGCCTGGCGCTCGTGGGTGGGGTTGGGATAAAGGGCCAGGGCCGCCTGCAGGGCGTTGGGGGCCGTGGCCAGCGCCGCAGCGTTCAGGCTCAGCCAGAAGCGGCCGTCGGGGTTGTCGGTGGCCACTACGCTAAAGGTGTAGCGGGCGCCCACGGCGGCAAGCGGCGTGCGCTGGCCAGTTTTCGTGTCTTCCAGCACGGGCTGGGCGCCGGCGGGCAGGTTCTGCAAGTCGCTGGCCGCGAGCGAGTAGCTGCCATCGGCCGGTACCAATACGCGCAGGGCCACGCGGCCGCTCAGGCTGGGCAGGGCCTGAATGCTGAGTGGCTGGCCGTCGGTAGTGAGGGCCGCGAGGTTGAGGCCGGTGGTGTTGGGCAGCTTGGCCGCGTCCTGGCTGGCATCGAAGCCAGGGGTGGCGCCTGCTTCGGCATACACAATCAGGTCGTCGAGGAGGGTGCCGTTGGCGCCGGCCAGGCTTAGGGCCAGGCGGGGGCGGGTGTCGGCGGTGGTGCGCAGCAGGCTAGCCTGGGTGGCGTAGCTGGTTACGCGCTGGCTGTTGTGCAGCGTCAGCGCCCCGCCTCCTTGAATTACCCGCACGAAGAAGCCCTGGCCCAACGGCAGTATGGAGTTGCCCACGCCGTTTACGTAGCTGCGGTAGCGGCCTGCGTACTGGCTGGTGCTGCTGTACACGTAGGCGGCCGCCTCCAGCCCCGGCCGGTCGATGGGGGCTACCAAGCTCCAGTCGAGGGGCGAAGGGAACGGGTTGCCCACCAGTTGCCAGCCGCCATCGGCGGTGTCGTTTTGGCGAAGCAGCGTGCGGGAAAAGTAATCGTTGTTGAGCGTGCCCACGAAGTCTACCACTTGGTTGGCAGCCAGGTTTACTGCGTAGCCCTGGGTTGCGGTGAGCGGGTCGCTGAGGCTAGCTGGCGAGAAGAAGCCGCGGTCGAAGGGCGCGTAATTGTTGGCCAGGCCCACGCGGCTCTCGTCGTAGCCATACACCGTGGGGAAGGGCTGCACCGCGCCGGGCGTGGCGCTGGTGTTGTAAGCCGGGTTCACCGTCGGCGTAAAGCTGGCGGTGCTCAGGTCGGCCACCGTCGAGCCGGTAACTGGGGCACTGAGGTGGCGGTAGCCAGGGCCGGCGTTCAGGCTGCCATCGAGGTAGCGCTGCACGGTAGCCGTGCCCGTTACCTTGCCGGTGCCGTTGTTCACCACCAGGGCCGTGCCCGCCGCGCTCGAAAGCAGCGTCAGGGCCTGGCCGCTCAGCATTACGTTGCTGCCGTCGGCTACGGTAAGGGTTTGGGCGATGGCCAGGGGCTGGCTCAGGGCAAGGGTGCCGGCGCTGGTAGTCGTGAGGGCGCGCACCTGGCTGGGCAGGCCTAGGCCCGTGGCCTGGGCGCTGGTGCCGCTGTACACGTAGGTGGCATCGGCCGAAAACGAGCGGGTGCCCGTCGTGCGCACGGCGCCGGTGCTGCCGCTGGCGCTGAGGCCCGCCGCGTCGCAGATGCCGAGGGTGCCGCCATCGGCCACCGTGAAGCTACCCGCGCCGGTCAGGGGCTGGCAGTTGGTATCGAGGCGGCCGCCGCTTTGCACGGTTACCGCACCCAGCACCGTGACGGGCCCTTGCAGCGTGCCCGCGCCGGTGCCCGTCACGGTAATGCTGTTGTAGGTGCCGCCGGCCACCGTTTGGCCGGTAGTGCTCACTACCAGGTCGGGCGTCGAGAACGAGTAGCGGCTGAACACCGGGTAGTGGTCGCTGGTGGTGGTGCCGTAGTTGGCAATGAGGGCGGCGGCGTCGGTGCGCACGGCGGCCGTGCCATTGATGTAGTAGCTGGCCAGCGGGCCGCTGGCAATCACGTTGTCAATCACCGTGGCAAAGCTCACCGTCGATTGGGCGCCGGCGCGGGCCAGGGGTAGGGTAATCGACTTGTAAGTGGCCGAGTCTTTCACGATAACGTCGTACGACGACACGGCCGGCGTGCCCGTGGCAATGGTGCCGCTGAGCACGTCGTTGTAGTCACCCACAATCAGGTTGTTCTGGCCTGCGTACTGGGTGTCGAGCAGGCCCTTGAGCAGCGTGGCGCCCAGCTGGCGGCGGGCGTAGTCGTTGGCCGAGGTGGCCGTGGCATTGGCCTTGGCGTGAATCACGATGAAGTTGACGGGCTTGGTCACGCCGTCCAGCGTCACGTCGGCGTGCATCAGGTAGGGGAAGCGGCCGCCGGCCCAGGCGTTGTAGGCGGGGCAGTTATCGGCCTCGGAGCAGCGCAGCAAGCCCATGGTGGTGGGGTTGCTCACCACGTCGGTGCGGTACACGAAGGCCAGCTTCTGGTCGGGGGCGTAGTCGGGGTCATTGGGGTTGTCGCCGTACGAGCCGTAGTCCGACACCATGTAGGCGTAGGGATGGCCGGTGTTGGCGCTCAGCTGCGTCACCACGTTTTGCAGGCGCGCCACATCCACCACCTCCGCCAGCGCATATACGTCGGCGTTGAGGTAGCTGGTCACGGTCGTGATGTTGGCTTGCTGCAGGTCCTTGTTGTCGGGCCCTAGGCCCGCTTGCGTCGAGCCAAACCACTCGATGTTCCAGTTCACTACCTCTAGGGTCTTGCTGGTGTCGTAAGTGTCGCCGCTCAGGGCCACGCTCAGGGCGGCCGCCGCGCCGGGCGTGCTCACGCTAATCGTGCCCGTAAAAGTGGCAAACGCCGCCGTGGGCCGGAAGCGCACGGTCACGGACTTGGTAGCGCCGCTCACGTCGGCGGCCGGCAGCGTGAGGGTGCTGGCAAACGCGGAGCCGTTGTAGGAAAGTGTAAACTGCGGGTCGGTCGAGGTGAGGGTGACGGGGCCGGTAAGGTCGGCGCCCGATATGTACAGCGTGCGGGTAGCGCTGGTGCCCACGGCCGCGTAGCCGAAAGCCAGCGACTTTACGTCCGTCAGCAAAGTGGGGGCGGGCGGCGTGGCCGAGTTGGTCAGGGCAATATCGTCCAGCGTCCAGCGGGCGGCGGCCGAACTGGTGGAGGTATACACGAAGGCCACGTACACCTTGGCGCCCTTAAAAGCGGCCAGGTTTACGCCCGCCGTTTGCGTCCACACGTCCGAGCCCGCGGCCGGAAACTGCGCGTTCACGTCAGTCCAAGTGGCGGCGCTCGGGGCGCCGGTGCCGCTGTAGTTGGTTGATACGCGCAGCTTCAGGGTAGGGCCGTTAAAGGTGGTGCGGCTCCAGAACGAGAGCAGCGGAAAGTTGTAGGCGCTCAGGTTGAAGGCCGGCGAGATAAACCAATCTTCGTTCTCGATGTTGCCCGAGGCGTAGCCGTTCATTTGCACGCCGTTGGGGGCGCTGGCGGTGGGGTCGGCGGCGCTGTGCCCAAACGCGGTGCAGGCCCACACCTGGGGCCCGGTTACGCTGTACTGGCTCCAGCCGTCCGAGAGGGTCGTGGTGCAGTTATCGAAGCCGAAAACGGTTTGGCTGGGGTCGGCGCCCGTGCCCGTCAGGGCTACCGGGCGGCTGGTGGCCCCGGCGCTGGCGTTGCTGAGGCTGCCCGTGGCCGGCCCGGTAGCCGTGGGCGTAAAGCGCACATATACCAGCGTGGCAGCGGTCAGCTCGGCGGGCGCGTAGCTCAGCGAGCTGCCGTAGGTGCCAGTGGCCGCCTTGGCCACGGTGAAGGGCCCGGTGGCCGTCACGGTAGTAGCGCCGCTCAAATTCGCGCCCGAAAGCGAGTAGCTCTGCGGGGCCGAGGCGGTATTAATGTTCTGGCTGCCAAAGGCCAGCGCGTTGGGCGCCACCGTGAGTACCGGCGTGGTGGCGGTGGGCGTTTTCCAGCTCAGCTGAAAGTCGTCGATGGCCGAGCTGGGGCGGTTGCCGCTGCCGGTGGTGGCCGCCAGCGTAGAAATACGAATGGTAACCGGGCCACTGTTATCGTCCAGCGCCGTGCCGAAGCTGACGGGGATGGTGGTGTTGCTGAACGCATTGCCGGTGGTGCCCGTGGCCAGGGGCGTGAAGCTGGTGGGCGCCGGGCCCAGGCCGTAATCTACCGTCCAGGTGGCCACGCGGGGCGAGGCCGCGTCGAGCGACTGCAGCTTAAAGGTGAGCGCAAAATCGGTGCGCCCGCTGGTGTTAGCCACCTGAAACACGAACGAGGCGCCGGGGTCGCCCAGCGTGCCGGTCTGGCGCACCCCTAGGGCCCGGTCGGTGGCCGCCGTCTGGGCGGCCGAGGTGGCGGTGCTGCCAATATCAGCTGAGGCGAAATTCTTGAACGCCCCGGTGGTATTAGTCCAGGCCGTGGCGGCGGTGGTGAGCGGGGCGGCGGTGCCCAGGCTGCTGGCCGTGGCGCCGGTATAAATGCCGAAGCCCACGGGCAGGCCCGTGGCCAGGCCATCGAAGGCCTCGGTATACGGGCTAGCCCCTAGGGTGGCCTGCGCCTGCGCCCGCAGGCTGCCAAAACCCAGGCTCGCGGAAACCCCTAGGAGAGTGAGGAATGGTTTTATCATATGAAAATGGAAAAGAAGTGCCGCTGCCGAACAGGAGAAGGCGAGAAAAAACGGGCAGTCCGGTGGTCAAAATTACGGCCGTAGTCTAGGATTAAGTGCAGATTAACCTATACTTAATACCAAATAAGTTCTTTGGCGCGGGCCTAGGCCCTGGGGGCCGGGCGATGGGGAAAGCCTGGGGGCGGGGCCGCTGCTTGGGGGCGGCGGCAACTACTCGGCGTGCCTACTTTGTTCGAGTCAATTTCTTCTATCTTTAGCCCGCAATTCACCCATCCTACTCCTGATTACTTCTAAACTATGCGGGTAAAATCTTTACTCCTCACCGGCGGCAGCTTGCTGGCGGCTAGCACCGGGGCGCTAGCCAGCGGCTTCCAAGTCAACCTGACCGGCACCAAGAACGTGGGCATGGGCGGCACGGGCACCGGCCTCTACCTCGACGCGGCCTCGCAGTACTACAACCCCGGCGCGTTTGCCTTTGCGCCCACCGGCGTGCAGCTGGGCGGCAACCTGGCTATTCCGCGCATCTCGTTTCGGCCCAACATCGGCGACCAGGGCCAGCGCACCCTGCAGAATACCAACGTGTTTCCGTTCAGCGGCTTCGTGGGCTTCGGGCCCAAAGAGGGCAAGTGGCGCCTGGGCCTAGGGGCCTACACGCCCTTCGGCAGCGAGCTGCACTACCAGCAGGGCTGGGAAGGCCGCTACTCGCTCACCGACATCACCCTGCAGTCGGTATTTGTGCAAGCCACGGCGGCCTATGCTATCACGCCCTTCCTCAGTATTGGGGGCGGGCTGGTGTGGAGCGCCTTTGGCCAGGTAAACCTGCAGCGCGACCTCCCCATTCAGGGCGCGGGCGCCAGCAGCCCGGCCCACGCCACGCTCACCGGCAACGCCGACAAGAAGTTTGGCTACAACCTGGGCATCATGCTGAAGCCCAGCGATAAATTTAGCATCGGCCTGAGCTACCGCTCGGCCATCGACCAGCACGTGAGCGACGGCAACGTGACCCTGAGCGGCGTGCCGGCCTCGGTGGCCAGCAACTTTACGGCTACCGGCTTCAGCACCACCCTGGCCCTGCCCGACGTGTACAGCGTGGGCCTGGGTATTCGGCCCACCGACAAGCTCACCATCGCCCTCGACGCCAATTACGTGCGCTGGAGCCGCTACCAGGCCCTCACCTTCACCTACACCGGCGGCGTGCTGGGCGGCAGCACCAGCACCGTTTCGCAGCGCCAGTACCAGGATGCCCTGGCCCTGCGCGCCGGCTTGCAATACCGCGTCAGCGACGGCCTGTGGCTGCGCGGTGGCGTGGCCTACGACTTCCACTGCGTGAAGGACGGCTTCGTGACGCCCGAAACGCCCGATGCCGACCGCATTGGCCTCTCGGCGGGCCTCACCTACGAGTTTGCCAACCGCTTCGGCCTCGACGCCTCCTTCCTATTCGAGGACTTCATGCAGCGCAGCCAAGACCAGCAGTCGCTCGTTGCCAACGGCACCACCGACCGCGTGGCTGGCACCTACAAAACCACCATCGTGGTGCCCGGCGTGGGGCTGCACTTCAATTTCTAATTCGTCCGTCTTCTCCTATCCAACTCGCTATATGACGACTTTTTCTCACGTGGGGCGGAAGCCGCTGGCCCTGCTGGGCCTAGGGCTGCTAGGCCTGGCTGGCTGCCAAACCGGCATCGACGCCCCCATGACGCCCAGCGCCGGCAACGCCAGCTTTGCGCGCTACATCGCGGTGGGCAACTCGCTCACGGCCGGCTACGAAGACGGCGGCCTCTACCTCGACGGCCAGCAGAACTCCTATCCCAACATTCTGGCCCAGCAGTTTGCCAAGGCAGGCGGCGGCGCCACGTTTCGCCAGCCGCTGTTCAGCACCGCCCAGGCCAACGGCTCGGGCTACCTGCGCCTGGCCGGTTTCACGGCCGCCGGCTCGCCCATTACCCAAAGCGTAACCACCAGCCTGGCCGTGCGCGGCGGCACGGCTGCCGCCCCGCTCTATACCAAGTACACCGACGCGATTGACAATTTCGGCGTGCCCGGCATCAAGCTGGCCGACGTGCAAACGGTGGGCTACGGCAGTACCCAGGGTAACCCCTACTTCGAGCGCATTACCCCCGACGCTTCGCCGCTCCAGACCTATTTCCAGCGCATTAAGGCCGAGGCGGCCACGGCCACCTTCTTCTCGATGTGGCTGGGCAACAACGACGTACTGGGCTACGCTACCAGCGGCGGGGCCCTAGGGGCCCTGTCAGCCACCTACGCCATCACCCGCACCGACACCTTCAACCTGAAGGCCGTGCGCATGATTAACGTATTGACGGCCAATAACTCAGTTGCTACTGGTGGCCCGAAGGGCGTGGTCAGCAACATTCCCGACGTGGGGGGCCTTCCGTTCTTCAACACCGTGGGCCCGTCGTTTCGCGCTACGCTGGCGGCGGCTAGCGTGCCCACGGCCGCGCCCTTTGTATATACCACCGGCACGCTGGCCCCGCTGCAAGCCAACACGCGCGTGGCCGGCACGCTGGCCGACATTCGCACCCCGGCGGGCGGCACGCTGCTGCTCACGCTCACGGCCGCGCCCTACGCAGCCCTCTACGGCCAGCCCACGGGCAAGTACTGGCGCGATTTTTACGCGCAGCTAAAGCCGGCCCTGCCGGCGGCCATCCCCACGCTCGGCGTGTTTTTGGCTACGCTGCAAGTCGATACCACTAAGGCCTTTGGGCAGAGTACGGGCAACCCCTTCCCCAGCACCTTAGTCCTCGATGGCACCGAGCAAACGGCCGTTACCACGGCCACTACGGCCTTCAACAACTCGCTGCAAACGGCGGCCCTCAACAAGGGCCTGGCCTTTTTCGATGCCAACGCGTACTTCCGCGGCATCGCCATTACCGGCATTGCCAGCAACGGCGTGGCCAATTCGGCCAGCTTCATCACCGGCAACCTGTTCTCGCTCGATGGCGTGCACCCCACGCCCCGCGGCTACGCTCTGGTGGCCAACCAGCTAATCATGGCCATCAACGCCCGCTACGGCGCCACCGTGCCGCAAGTCAACCCCAACGACTACCGCGGCGTCCTCTTCCCCTAGGGTCCTCGCGGTAGTAGAAGATTGAAAAAGCGCCTTCCCAAGTTGGGAAGGCGCTTTTTGTTTGCCCAAGCGCCGCCCCTGGGCCTATGGGGCCGGGCCGGGGCCTAGGGGCCTGCCACTAGCAATTTGCGGCCTTTTAGTTGTATCTTCGCCGTCGCTGCTATCCAGAAAGACCGAGGGACCAGGCCCGATGACGTCTTGGCAACCGCCCCAGGGGCTGGTGCCAACTCCTGTTCAACTTTCGCTAGTTGAAGAAGATATCAGCCGGAACCTGCGCCGCCCGGCGCGGCTTTCTTTCTGGATAGGTGCTTTTGCCCTTGCTTTAGAGAAAGAATATGTCCGCCGCTGCCCCCGCTGTCCTTGCCATTGACCCTGCCCGTAGCTCGCCGCTGCCGGGCTTGCTGCGCCAGCGCCTGCTGGTGCTCGATGGCGCCATGGGTACCATGATTCAGCGCTACCCGCTGGAAGAGGAGGACTTTCGGGGTGAGCGCTTTAAAGACCACCCGCGCCCGCTGCGCGGCAACAACGACTTGCTCAGCCTCACGCGGCCCGACATCATCCGGGCCATTCACGCCGAGTACTTCGCGGCCGGGGCCGACATGGTGGAAACCAACACCTTCAGCGGCACCACCATCGCCCAGGCCGATTACGCGCTGGAAAGCGTGGTGTATGAACTCAACTACGAGTCGGCGCGCCTGGCCCGCGAGGTGGCCGACGAGTTTACCGCCCAAAACTCCGCGCAGCCGCGCTTCGTGGCCGGCGCCATCGGGCCCACCAACCGCACTGCCTCGCTCTCGCCCGACGTCAACCGCCCCGGCTACCGGGCCGTGACGTTTGACGAGCTGGCCACCGCCTACCTGCAGCAAACCCGCGGCCTGGTGGACGGCGGCGTGGACGCGCTGCTGATTGAAACCATCTTCGACACGCTCAATGCCAAGGCCGCGCTGTTTGCGGTGCAGCAGTTTTTCGATGAGGGCGGGCGCGTGGTGCCCGTGATGATATCGGGTACCATTACCGACGCCTCGGGCCGCACCCTGAGCGGGCAAACGGTGGAGGCGTTCTGGAACAGCATCCGGCACCTGCCCTTGCTGAGCGTGGGCCTGAACTGCGCCCTAGGGGCCGACCAGCTCAAAACCTACGTGCGCGAGCTTTCCCGCCTGGCCGACGTGTCGGTGTCGGCCTACCCCAACGCGGGCCTGCCCAACGCCTTCGGCGGCTACGACGAGAGCGCCCAGGAATTTGCCGCGCTGGTCGAGGACTACCTCAAGGAAGGCCTGCTGAACGTGGTGGGCGGCTGCTGCGGCACCACGCCCCAGCACATTGCCGAGCTGCGCCGCCTGGCCGATAAGTACCCGACGCGGCAGCCCGCCGGCCCAGCCGTGCCCGAGCTAGCGGTCGATGGCGTCCTTAGTACCCTAGGGCCGGTGGCGCTCTCGTCGCTGGGCTTGGCGGGCCTGGAGCCGTTCAACGTGACGCCCGGCAGCTTGTTCGTCAACATCGGCGAGCGCTGCAACGTGACCGGCTCGCGGGCGTTTGCGCGCCTCATCCGGGCCGGCGACTACGACGCGGCGCTGGCCGTGGCGCGGGCCCAGGTAGAGGGCGGCGCCCAGGTGCTCGACGTGAACATGGACGAGGGGATGCTGGACTCGGAAGCGGCCATGACCACCTTTCTGAACCTCATCGCCTCGGAGCCCGACATTGCGCGGCTGCCCCTGATGATTGACTCGTCGAAGTGGACCGTCATCGAGGCGGGCCTGAAGTGCGTGCAGGGCAAGAGCATCGTCAACTCCATCTCGCTCAAGGAAGGGGAGGAGCGCTTCCGGCACTACGCCCGGCTGGTGCGCCAGTATGGCGCGGCCGTGGTGGTGATGGCCTTCGACGAAAACGGCCAGGCCGACAACTACCAACGGCGTGTAGAGATATGCCGGCGCTCGTATGATATTCTGACCAAACAGGTTGGCTTTCCGGCCGAGGACATCATCTTCGACCCCAACATCCTGACCGTGGGCACCGGCATTGAGGAGCACCGGCGCTACGCGCTCGACTTTATCGCGGCCGTGAAGTGGATAAAGGAAAACCTGCCCGGCGCCCGCACCAGCGGCGGCGTCAGCAACATCAGCTTCGCCTTCCGGGGCAACGATGTGGTGCGCGAGGCCATGCACGCGGCCTTCCTCTACCACGCCATTCGGGCGGGGCTCGACATGGGCATTGTGAACGCCGGCCAGCTGGCCGTGTACGACGACGTGCCCAAGGACCTGCTCGATAGGTGCGAGGACGTGCTGCTCGACCGCCGCCCCGACGCCACCGAGCGCCTCGTAGACTTTGCCGAGGGCCTGAAGGGCCAGAAAGCCGCCGGCCCGCACGTCAACGCCGACGCCCTGGCCTGGCGTGCCCTACCGGTGCAGGAGCGCCTGCAGCACGCGCTGGTGCGCGGCCTCGCCGACTTCATCGACCAGGATACCGAGGAGGTGCGCCAGCTGCTGGGCCGCCCGCTCGACGTGATTGAGGGCCCGCTGATGGCCGGCATGAACGTGGTGGGCGACCTGTTTGGCGCCGGCAAAATGTTTTTGCCCCAGGTGGTAAAGTCGGCCCGCGTGATGAAGAAAGCCGTGGCCTACCTGCAGCCCTACCTCGAAGCCGAAAAGGGCGGCAGCGCCCGCCAAACGGCCGGCAAAATCCTGCTGGCTACCGTGAAGGGCGACGTGCACGACATCGGCAAGAACATCGTGGGCGTGGTGCTGGCCTGCAACAACTTCGAGATTGTGGACCTAGGGGTGATGGTGCCCCTGGAGCGCATTCTGGACGAAGCCCAGAAGCAGGGCGCCGACATTATCGGCCTGAGCGGCCTCATCACGCCCTCGCTCGACGAGATGGTGTACGTGGCCCGCGAGATGGAAAAGCGCCAGTTGCAAGTGCCGCTGCTCATCGGTGGGGCCACCACCTCGCGCCTGCACACGGCCGTAAAAATTGCGCCCGCTTATTCGGGTCCGGCGGTGTACGTCAACGACGCCTCGCGCTCGGTGGGCGTGGCCGCCAGCTTGCTCGGCTCGGCCAAGAGTGCTTATAACCAGACGATTGCCGCCGAGTACCAGGCGCTTCGCGAAGACCACGCCGGCCGCCAGCGCGACAAAAATTACCTGCCCATTGAGGCCGCCCGCGCCAACGGCTACCACGCCGATTGGGAAACCGCGCCCATTACCAAGCCCAGCTTCCTAGGTACCCAGGTGCTGGACAACTACCCCTTGGAGGAGCTGGCGCGCTACATCGACTGGACGCCCTTCTTCCACACCTGGGAGCTGCGGGGCCGCTACCCGCGCATTCTGGAAGATGCCAACCTGGGCGAGGCCGCCCGCAAGCTTTTCGAGGACGCGCAGAAGATGCTGGCCGAAGTAATTGAAAACAAGAGCCTCACGGCGCGCGCCGTCCTAGGGTTCTGGCCGGCCAATACCCAGGACCACGATACCATTGAGGTGTACGAGGACGATACGCGCCAGCAAGTGCGCGACGAGTTCTTTACCCTGCGCCAGCAGAGCGAAAAGGCGCCCGGCGTGCCCAACGTGGCCTTTTCCGATTACCTGGCCCCTAGGGACTCGGGCCGCGCCGACTACCTCGGCGGGTTTGCCGTAACGGCCGGCCTGGGCATCGAAAAGCTCATCGAGCACTACGAGGCCGACCACGACGATTACTCCAGCATCATGATAAAGGCCATTGCCGACCGCCTGGCCGAGGCGTTCGCCGAGCGCCTGCACGAGCGCGTGCGCCAGGAGTTTTGGGGCTACGCGCCCCACGAGCACCTCAGCGGCGAGGAGTTGATTAAGGAAACCTACCGCGGCATCCGGCCCGCGCCCGGCTACCCCGGCTGCCCCGACCACACCGAGAAAATAACCCTCTTCCGCCTGCTCGACGCCGAGCGCCAGACGGGCATCATCCTCACCGAAAACCTGGCCATGTACCCCACGGCGGCCGTAAGCGGCCTCTACTACGCGCACCCCGCCGCCAGCTACTTCGGCCTGGGCAAGATAGGCCGCGACCAGGTCGCCGATATGGCCGCGCGCAAACGCATGCCGCTGCCCGAACTGGAGCGCTGGCTGATGCCCAATTTGAACTACGACCCGCAATAGTTGTACCGTGGACTCTGCGAGTCCGCGCGTGCTATCGTTAAAGCTGTTACAACTCGCGGACTCACGGAGTCCACGGTACAAAAATGAAAGTAACTGAACACCTTTCCCGCGCCACCGGCAAAACCTTGTTTTCCTTCGAGGTGCTGCCGCCGCGCAAGGGCGAGAACATCCACACGCTCTACGCCAACATTGAGCCCTTGATGGAGTTCAAGCCGCCCTTTATCGACGTCACGTATCACCGCGAGGAGTTTGTGCTGCGCGAGCGGCCGGGCGGCCTTTTGCAGCGTAAGGCCGTGCGCAAGCGGCCTGGCACGGTGGGCATTTGCGCGGCCATCAAAAACCGCTTCGACGTCGATACCGTGCCGCACCTCATCTGCGGCGGCTTTGCCAAAGAGGAAACCGAGAACGCGCTGATTGACTTGCACTTTCTGGGCATCGACAACGTGCTAGCCTTGCGCGGCGACCCCATCAAGAGCGAAGGTCAGTTTCAGGCGCATCCCGACGGCCACCGCTACGCCTGCGACCTCATCGGCCAGGTGAGCGAGCTAAACCACGGCCGCTACCACGACCACGACGAGCAGTACCAGCCCCAGGGCGCCGAGCCCGTGCTGAGCACCGACTTCTGCATCGGCACCGCTGGCTACCCCGAAAAGCATTTCGAGGCGCCCAACTTCGGCTCTGATATTCGCTTTCTGAAGGAGAAGGTAGACCGCGGGGCCGACTACATCGTGACCCAGATGTTCTTCGACAACGAGGAGTTCTTCAAATTCGAGCGCCGCTGCCGCGAGGCGGGCATCACCGTGCCCATCATTCCCGGCCTCAAGCCCCTCACCACCAAACCCCAGCTCACGGCGCTTCCCAGGGCCTTCTTCCTCAACATTCCTGAGGCGCTGGCCGAAGCCATTCATGCGGCTAAGGACAATGCTGCTGCCCGCGAAATCGGCATTGAGTGGTGCCTGCAGCAAAGCCGCGAGCTAATGGCCCACGGCGTGCCTTGCCTGCACTACTACAGCATGGGCAAGGCCGAGGCCATCCGGCGCGTAGCCGCTGGGCTATTTTAAGAAGTAAAACGGCGGACGCCAGTTGAGCAGGACCGCCGTTTGTATTAATTACTTAAACTTGCCTTGCGGGTCGGGCGCCTTGGCCATCAGCTCGGATAAAAAACCAAAATCGAGGCTGCCGAGGCTGTAGTTCTGGCCTTTGTGCACGGCAACCCAGGCGCTGGCGTAATCTTCCTGGAAGTAGCGCACGCGAGCCGTGGTTTGCCAGGCGTTGGCATTGGTCGAGTCGGCGGCTATGGCGCGCTGGGCGTAGTCGGCGGCTAGGGTCAGGTCTTTCTTTTTCTTGGTTTGCTCGTAGCGGCTCAACGTGTTGGTGGCCGCATCGTTGAGCAGGCGGCTATCGGCGGGCGCCACGGCCAGGCCTTGCGCCAGCAGCGCTTGGATAGCCTCGGGCGAGGAGTCGGGGCGCTGGCTCATCAGCACGGCCAGGCCGCGGTAGGCATCGGCATTCTTGGGGTCGAGCGCGTACGCTAGGTTGAAGCGCACAGCGGCCGTATCGGGCTGGTTTTCTTGCAGGTACTCGTAGCCTTTCTGGCTGAAAAACCGGCTGGCCTCGGGCCGCGAAGCAAAGCTGCGGTCGATATCGGCCAGCACGGTAGCGCCCACTACCTGCTGGGCCTGGGCGGGCGAAACGCCGCCAAACAGCGGCTGCAAGCGCTGGGGCCCGGTGGCGACGGCGGCCGTTGCGGCCTTGCCCTTCTTCTGGGCGAAAGCGGGCTGGCTGGCTGCAGCGCCTAGGGCCAGCAGCAGCAAGGTAGTCCGCGGGCGGCGGGTGATGAAGTTCAACCAGGAAAACACGTTGGCAAGCAGAAGTGGCGGTGGAACGACCCTAGGGCCGGACTACAAAACTAAGCTAGGTTTGGTTAGTGAGTAAGGCATTCGGAAAACCAACCAGCTGCCAGTAAGCACTACTTACCACAGCCGCGTGTCGGTGATGCCGGCCGGCAGCGGGGCTACGCTGCCCAGGCCCAGCACGCACCAGCCGTCTTGCACCCCAAACTCGCCGCCGCTCAGCACGTGGCTGACGTAGCGCAGCAGCGTTTGGCCGCTGTATTCGCGGCGGTCGGGGTCGTACTCGCGCAGCAGCAGCGCGTCGCCCACCTGAAAATCGTGGTCGTTTTCGCGCACGTCGAAGGGTTTGGTGCCGGCCGCCACGGCGGCAAAGCACTGCGCCCACAGCTGCAGTTCGTGGGTGCGGTGGCTGGCCGTGGTGATGATAGAAACGGGCGAAGCAATATAGCGAGACATAATAAAAAAGCTAAAGTGAGAAAAAAGCGGCCCGCGCCCGGCCCGCAGCTCTGGCCACCCGGCGGCCCTAGGGCCAGCTGTTTTTCCCGATGGGCTTCGGGAAAAAAGGCGGCAGCCTAGGGGGTGGGCTAGGGGTAGCTGGAGCAAGCTAATAGTTAAGTTACAAAATTTTGGCCAAAGTAGCGGCTGAGGTTTTGGTTAAATCGGTTACTAGCCGGTTAAGCAAGCCAAAACTGGCCGTTAGTTTTACGGTGCCAGGCCGGCTGCTTCCTTTTTAAACGTGCAAGCATCCTGTGAGTTAGGTAGCCGGTTTGGATTAACTAAAGGATAACCCAAGCCGTTGGTTGGTGCCAAGCGTATTGCTGCCATGAAAAAACTTTTTCGCTGGCTGGCGCTGCCGCCGCTCGGCTTGCTGCTGGCGGCCGGCGCGGTGTTGGGCACCCACGAGTGGGCTGTGGCCCAGGCCAGCCGCCGCGTGGCCGACATTGCCTACAAACCGGCCACCGCTCCTGGCTTCGATAAGGTAAACAACCGGCTCGACGTTTACGTGCCCACCAAGGCAGCCGCGCCCCGGCCGGTGGTGCTCTTCATCCACGGCGGCAGCTGGAACAGCGGCGGTAAAGACGATATTCTGTACAAAGCCATTGGCCGGCGGTTGGCGCGGCAGGGCTTCGTGGGTGTGGTGGTTAGCTACCGGCTGGCCCCTAGGGTGCTGGTACCCGCGCAGGCCGACGACTGCGCCGCTGCTCTAGCCTGGACTGTGCAGCACGCCCATGAGTACGGCGGCAACCCGGCGCGCATCATCCTAATGGGCCACTCGGCCGGGGGCGGGCTGGCCGCCTTGCTGGCCACGGGCTCCGACACTTTGCTGGCCCAGCACGGCCTAGGGCCCCGCGCCGCCTACGCCGTGCTGCTCGACGACCCCGCCGGGCTCGATATGCTCGACTACCTCACCAAAATGCAGTACCCCAACGACGAGCAATATTTGGTGCCTTTTAGCAAAGACCCGGTGGTGTGGCGGCAGGCCTCGGCGCTGTACCATGTGCAGGCTGGCGCGCCGCCCTACAGCATGTACATCGGCGGCAATACGTATCCGGGCATTGCCGCCAGCGCCGCGAAGTTTCGGCAGCGGCTAACGGCGCTGGGCCAGCCGCCGAAGTACACGGTGGAGCCCGGCAAAAAGCATATTCCGATGGTGCTGCAGCTGCTTTCGGAGCGCAATGAGCTATATGCCGAGCTGCACCGGCTGGCGGGCGAGTAGGCAAGTCAGTTAAATATCTCACAATCAGCCGAGTAATTCGCTAAGCGGCCCCCGCGCCATCTCCCCGAGGGGAGCGGCGTGGGGGCCGCTTAGCGAAGGAGCCCTAGGGCCCGTAGAAGCTGAAACTACCCTTGTTTGATAACCACGCTGCCGTTGGTCGTAACGGCTTTCACCGCGGGGCCGCCCTTGCCCAGGGCGGTATTTACTTCGTGGTGGTGGCCTTTGGGGTCGCTTTGGGGCAGCGTGGTGCGCAGGCCGCCGTTGGTAGTGCCGGTGAAGAGCTGGGCCGAGTAGTCGGTAGGCACCTGCCAGTGAATGCTGCCGTTTGTAGTTTCCACGTCGAGGCCCTGGCCCTGCCACTGGTGCCCGCTGAGGTTGATAGACAAGCTGCCGTTAACGGTTTTGCCCGTTACCTGCCCGCCCAGGTCCGTGAGCGACACGCTGCCGTTTTGGACGCTGAACGTGATGGCCGCTTGCACCTCCACCAGGCGCACGCTGCCGTTGTGCGTGGTGAGGGCCAGCGCCGTGCGCCGGGGCACAAACACCTCGAAGCTAACGGCCCCGTGCATATCGCCGGGCGCAGTGGCGCGCAGGCTGTTGCCAGTAGTGGCGATGAGGATGGCTTTGGCCTGGGCCTGCGCCTCCTGCTCGCTCGAACCCCAGGTCTGGATTTTAGCCCGAATGCGCACATCGGGGCCATCCCAACCCCGCACGCTGATGCCGCCGTTGTTGCCCCCATCAATGGTGAGTGGCTGCCTGGTGGGAGCACTCATGGCTAAGTCGCGAGTTTCGCAAAAGCGCTTTTGGCTTTCAGAAGAGTGGTCGCGCCCCTCCGCATAAATAGTGGCGTCGGTGCCGGAGCTTTGGCAGGAGGAAGTGAAGCTAGGTGCGGTTTGCGCGCTGGCCGCCAGGCGGCTAACAAGAGCTAGGCTGATAAGCAATGATTTCATAAAAACTAAAAAACTGCTTGGAGGAAATAAGCTGGTAGACGGCCCGCCCGTTGAGTGCGGAGCTGCTTGGGTTACCAGCTGCAAGCTGATTCGTTACAGCCTACTCGTTTTTAAATAGGCTCAACCACTCTGCCGCCGGGGCATAGTCAAAAAAGCGCGCCGACCTACCCCTAGGCAGCTCGGCGCGCTTCGCTCCATGATGCAGCGTGACTATTGCGCTACCGAGTACCCTAGGCCCATGTTGGCGAACATAAAGGCCCACTTATCGGTCTGCTCGGCAATGACCTGGGCGGTGCTGCGGCCGGCGCCGTGGCCGGCCTTGGTTTCGATGCGGATGAGTACTGGCGCGGGGCCCTGCTGGTCTTCCTGCAAGCGCGAGGCGAATTTGAAAGAATGGGCCGGCACCACGCGGTCGTCGTGGTCGGCGGTGGTGATGAGCGTGGCCGGGTAGGCGGCCGGCTTCAGGGCGTGGTAGGGCGAGTACTTGTAGAGGTAGCCGAACATCTCGGGCGAGTCTTGGGCCGTGCCGTAGTCGTAGGCCCAGCCCGCGCCGGCCGTAAACTGGTTGTAGCGCAGCATGTCCATCACGCCCACCGCCGGGAAGGCGACCTGGCAGAGGTCGGGCCGCTGGCTCATGGTGGCGCCCACCAGCAGGCCGCCATTCGAGCCGCCCGAAATGGCCAGGTAGTCCCGGCTGGTGTAGTTGTTCTTAATCAGGTACTCGGCGGCGGCAATGAAGTCGTCGAACACGTTCTGCTTTTGCAGCTTGGTGCCAGCCAGGTGCCACTTCTCGCCGTACTCGCCGCCGCCGCGCAGGTTGGGCACGGCGTAGATGCCGCCCTGCTCCAGCAGAATGATGTTGCTGGTGCTGAAGCCGGGCGTGAGGCTAATATTGAACCCCCCGTAAGCGTAGAGCAGCGTCGGGTTTTTGCCGTTCATTACCAAGCCCTTCTTGTAAGTAATGAGCATGGGGATGCGCGTGCCATCCTTAGAGTTGTAAAACACCTGCTTCGACTCGTACTTGCTGGGGTCGAACTGCACGCCGGCCTTCTTGTACACCGTGGAAGTGCTGCTGGCCAGGTCGTACTTGAAGATGGTAGGCGGATAGGTGTAGGAGGTGAAGGTGTAGTAGGTTTCCTTATCGAGCTTCTTGCCGCTAAAGCCGCTGGCCGAGCCCACGCCCGGCAGCTGAATGGTGCGCAGCTTGCGGCCGGCCAGGTCGTATTCCTCCACCAGCGAGGTAGCGTCTTTCAGGTAGGTAGCGAAGATTTTGCCGCCCACCGTGCTGATGTCCAGCACGTTCTTGGTTTCCGGAATCAGGTCTTTCCAGTTGGCTTGCCGGGGCGCGGCGGCGTCCGTGGTCACGAGCCGGTAGTTGGGCGCGTTGTAGTTGGTTTGCAGGTAGAGCTTGCTGCCCACGTTGTCCACCACCTGGTTGATGCTCTTTTCGTCGGGCACCACGTTCACGATGGCGCTGCCAGGCTTGCTCAGGTCCTGCAAATACAGCTTGTTGCCGGTGGTGGTATTGGCTGCCGAAATAACGAGGAAGCGCTCGTCCTCCGTCACGCTGGCCCCAATGTAGCGGTTAGGGTCTTGCTCGCCGCCAAAGATGAGCTTATCGGTGCTTTGCGGTGTGCCCAGCTTATGGTAGTAGAGCTTGTGAATCTGCGTTTTACCGGCCAGTTGGCTGCCCTGCTTAGGCTTGTCGTAGCTGCTGTAGTAAAAGCCCTGGTTGCCGCGCCAGGCCAGGCCCGAAAATTTCACGTCCTTGAGCGTATCGCCCACCGGGCTTTTGTCGCTGGCGCGCAGCACGATGACCTTGCGCCAGTCCGAGCCGCCCTCCGAAATTTGGTAGGCCGCCAGGCTGCCGTCGTGGGTGAAGTTGATGCCCGCCAGCGAAGTCGTGCCATCTTTTGAAAACGTATTGGGGTCGAGAAACACCTCGGGCGCGCCGGTGCCCAGCTGGCGGTACATGACGTACTGACTCTGCAAGCCGGTATTTTTGGAGAAATACGTGTACTTGCCCTCCTTGGTGGGGGCCGAGTACTTCTCATAATTCCAGAGCTTGGTGAGGCGCTGGCGGATGGCCTCGCGGAAAGGAATTTTGCCCAGGTAGTCCTGAGTCACCTTGTTCTCTTCCTGCACCCAGGCCTTGGTATCGGTGGCCTGGTCGTTTTCCAGCCAGCGGTAGGGGTCGGCCACCTTGGTGCCAAAGTAGGTGGTGGTGGTATCTACCTTCCGCGTGCTAGGGTAGGGCAGGGGCTTGATGCTGGCCATCGTCTGGGCACTAGCCGGGCCGGCCGCCAGCAGGGCTAGCAGTATGGAAAGGTTTTTCATAAGGAAAGGAAGAAATACGCACCGCAAAGTAAGCTAAGTAGCTGATACGGCCCGCAGAAGGAGTCCATTGGGCTGCACAAGGTGAAGCGCTATGGCCACTTAGTGGCGCAACGAACCCCTAGGGACACGGCGGCGCAGTGCCTGGCCCGAAGGGCTGCCGTAGCTAGCTACACCGGCTGCCTACTCAAACAGGCTGCCCTGGCGCTCGGGCTGCTCAAAGTCTAGCAGCCACTGCTTGCGCACCAGGCCGCCCGCGTAGCCGGTGAGGACGCCCGCCGCGCCCACCACCCGGTGGCAGGGCCACACGATGAGTAGGGGGTTGCGCCCATTGGCCGCGCCCACGGCCCGCACGGCCCTAGGGTCGCCCAGCCGCTGGGCCAGCTCTAGGTATGAGGCCGTGCGCCCGTGCCCTACGCCTGCCAGCGCTGCCCACACCCGCCGCTGAAATTCGGTGCCCACCAGCGGCGCCATAGGCAGGTCGAACTCGCGCAGCTCGCGCCCGAAGTAGGCGCTCAGCTGCTGGTAGGGCCCGCGCAGGCAGGCGGGCACGGCGGCCACTGGCGTGGGCGCCGCGCCGGTGGGCCGGAAATCTACTTCGTGCAGGCCCGCGTCGGAGCCGTGCAGCGTGAGCATCCCGATGGGTGAGTACAACGTGGTTAGGGCCGTCATACGGTAAAGGTAACTACCAGCTTCTAGGAGATTTAGAATACCAAAAAGCGAAGTGGCGGTTATGCTGAGCATGACCGCCACTTCGCTTTTTGAAAACCTTACTGCCCAGCTAACCCCCTAGGGGCTAGCTGCCCACGCTACTGCAACACCAGGCGCGGCTGGCGCCTGGCCTTGGGTTTGGCGGCCGCTACGAGGGCCTGGGCCTCGCGTAGGCCTTCGGCGGCGGGCTCGTGCAGGTGGCGGTGGGGCGGGCCGTCGGGGCGCAGGCCGGCATCCCAGAGGCCCGAGCGGTGCCACTGGTCGAGGTGGTCCCAGTCGGGGCGGTCGATGATGGGGTAGAGGCAGGCGCCCCACAGCGGCAGGCCATCGCTAAGCGCCTGGGCGCATTCGCGGCCAATCATGCGCCACCAAATGGGGCGGTCAACGCCGGGGTGGCTGGTTTCGGTAATCACGAAAGGGCGCTGGTAGCGCTTGTGGGCCTGGCGCAGCAACTCGCTCAGCGGCACCCAGCGCGGGTCGGGACTAGGGTCGTTCCAGCCAATGTGGTGGTGCGGGTGCAGGTGCCACTGGTTGTCGTAATAAAAATTGAAGCCCATGATGTCGAGCAGGCTTTCGTGGCCACCTAGTTCGGGGCACATTCGGCCCGAGAGGATATCAACGGCCTGAAACTGGTCGCGGTGCGCACGCTTGGCCTCGCGGCGGTGGCTTTCCCAGGGGTTGGGCGGCGCGATGATGCTGATGAGCGGCTCGGTGCTGAGGAAGCGGATGCCGGGGTCGATTTGGCGCATGGCCCAGCTGCCTTCGATGTAGGCGCGCATCAGCCCGTACTTTACCTCCCAGCCCTGGCCCACGCAGTAGGGCGAGGTGCCGCGCGCGTCGCCCCCCAGCCAGCTCATAAAACTCACCTCATTAATAGGAGTTACGATGAGCGTTTCGTCGGGCCGCTGGCTGCGGTAAAAGTGCACAAAAGCCCGGCACAGCGCCGCAAAGCGCCGCGCAAACATGGGATGCAGCGGCGTCAGGTCGTCGGGGTAGCCGAAGTGGCACAGGTCCCACACCTGCTGAATGCCCGCGCGCTGGCCCGCGTCCAGCATCAGCTGCACGGTGCTCCAATCGTACTGGTAGGGCGTTTTTTCGATGTGGGCCCAGCGAATGCCCTCGCGCACGGTGCGGATATTAAAGGGCCCTAGGTCGGCGTAATCTTGGTCGAGTAGCTGCAGGTGCCCGGTCAGGGGTAGAAAATCAACGCGGTTGCCGAAGGCATTAAGTTGGTCGGTGCATTCGTAGCCGCCCCACCAAAATGAACGGAAGGGCGAATCAGGATAACTAGACGGCATGAGGAAATAATTGTAAGAAAAACCGGCTACTACTTAAGCGTGTCGGTCAAGGATTTAGCTTCAATAAAAATGCGCTTAAACTCGGGGTACTGAGCCCGCACTGCTTCCTGCACCCGCACAATGGCCTGCTCAACCTGCCCCGCCGTGAGCGTATCCTCAAAGTCGATGTCGAGGGCCAGCACCGCGTCGTCGGGCCCTAGGTACATGGTGAGGGGCGGGCGCACCTGCACCACGCCGGGCGTGGCGGCCGCCAGCGTTTGCACGGCCTGGCTCAGCGCCTCGTTGGCGCCCTCGCCCACCAGCAGGGCCTTGGTGCGCGCTACCAGCAGCACTGCCACGCCCATCAGCAGCACGCCAATCACGATGGAAGCGGCGCCGTCGAGGTAAGGATTTTGGAGCGAATGCCCGAAGTATACGCCTAGCAGCGCAATAACCAGGCCCGCCACGGCGGCCACGTTTTCGAGCACCGAGGCAAACACGGCCGGGTCGCGGCTGGTGGTGAGGGCCTGCCAGAAGCCGCCCTGCCCCGTGGGCCGCTCGTACAGCGCCTTGATGGCCAGCCACGCCGCCGAGCCCTCAAACAAGATGGATACCCCTAAGACCACGTAGTTCCAAAGCGGCTCGGTGAGCGGCTCGGGCTCGCTGAGGTGCTTGATGCCCTCGTAAAACGACATGCCGCCGCCGATGGCAAAAATAAGCATCGCCACAATCAACGACCAGAAATACAGCTCTTTGCCATGCCCAAAGGGGTGCTGCGCATCGGCCGGGCGCTGGCTCTGGCGGATGCCGTAGAGCAGCAAGCCGCCGTTGCCGGTATCGACCAGCGAGTGGATGCCCTCGGAGAGCATGGCCGACGAGCCGGTGAAATACGCCGCCACAAATTTGCTGATGGCAATGGCCACGTTGGCCGCGATGCCGCCGTAGAGGGCGAGTTTGGAAGAAGAAGTTGAGGCCATAGAATGACAGGGGTGTACGCGCCCGGCTGGCGGAGGTTAGGACAAGCTAAGGCTCTAATTGCTTGCCAAGCAAGCTAATTATCTAACTAGCAGCTTACTAACGAAAAATTGATAACGGCGCTGCGTAGGTTGTTGGGTAGTAGCGACTTATGTATATATTTTGGTAGGTAGCTTAGGCAAAGATATTTTTTTGCAGGAAAAAGCCAATCTGCATCTTTTCCTCGCTATCTTAGTTAAAGCAAAGTAAATCTTGTCTTTCTCCTCCAAACCGCTTGTGCTATGAACCTTGCCGTTACCGCCCGCTTGGGTGCCCTGCTGCTGCTAGCTGCCCCGGCCCTAGCTACCCCCCTCGCCGATAAGCCGTTGAACGCGCCCGCCAGCGCCGAGCAGTTTGTGCAGGTGTGCGCCAGCCGCCTGGCCCTCAGCGAAGCGCAGAGCAGCGGCCTGCGCGAGTACCTGGAGCAGGAAATCAACTACCTGACCGTGCAGCGCGCCAACCACACCGCCACCGAAGTAGCCGCGCTGCTGCCCGCCGAGCGCGACCAGCTGAACTTGGTAGCCGGCCGCCTGATGTCGCCCACCCAACTGCGCCGCTTCCGCGACTTGGAGGCTACCCCCAAAATGCAGGACTACCTGCGCCAAATGGACTTGGTAAAATAAGCCAGCTCCCGCCTGTCATTGCGAGCTTGCGAAGCAATCGCACCATAACGACCCTAGGCAGGTTTCATTCTGGTGCGATTGCTTCGCAAGCTCGCAATGACAGGCGGGTTTGAGTATGCCCTTTATAGCTTAAAAAGGCCCCTAGCGTAAGGTAGGGGCCTTTTTGCATCCTTTAATTAAGTAGGACCCCTAGGGCTAGTACGGCACGCCGCGGCCGCTTTCGGCCACCATGGCGCGCAGCGGCTCGTTGAGGCCCACGGCGTCGTTGAGCTCCTCCAGGGTCAGGTGCAAGCGGTATTTCCAGAAGTGCTGGGGGTTGCTGGGGTCGTTGATTTGCTCGTCGTGCGGGTCGGCGCGGCGCAGGAGGTTGTCGATGGCCAGCAAATCTTGCAGCGGGAAAATAGCCCACATGGCCGGCGAGTAGAGGTGCTGCAGCAGCACTTCGCGCACCGCCCAAGGCTCGGCGTAGTAGGGCGCCAGCTGGCGGGCGTGCCCTAGGGTGGTTTCGAAGAAGCGCTGGGTGCGCACCCGGTCCTCCTCCCACCAGCCGCGCAGCGTGCTCATGTCGTGGCTGCCGGTGGTTACTACGCTCAGGTAGGGTGCGTCGGCGGGGTGGCCAAACTCGGTGGCGGGGTTCGAAGGCATGCGCTGGATGTGGAGGCCCAGGATGCCGAGCTGCTTCATCACGCCGGGCACCGAGGCGGGCACCATGCCCAGGTCTTCGCCCGCGATGAGCATGTTGGTGGCGTAGCGCACGGCCGGCAGCTTTACTAGGCCCTGCTCGCGCCAAAAGGCCTCGTGGCGCTGGTAAAAGAAATCGACGTAAATGTCTTCATAGAGGCGGCGGCGCGCCTCGTCGCCGTCCAGCTCGCGAAACGAGTACGTCTTGTTGAGCGTGATGCGCGGGTGGTAGTAGTCGTCGCCGGCCGGGATGAACAGCACCTCGTTGAGCAGCTGGTACAGCCCTAGGCGCACGCGCTCGTAAAAGGCCGCCTGGTCGGGCTGGTCGGCGGTTTGCGCAGCCAGGTAGGCCTCGACACGGCGCTGCGTATTTACGGGTTCCTTGAACTGGTAGGTACCGTAGTCGCCCGCGGTCAAAAACTCCTTAGCCACGGCCGGCGCATCGGCCCCAAAAATGTCCGTCAGCAAGTGCCAGCGGATGTAAGGCTCGCACAGCCGGCCGTAGTCGAACCACCCGAGGCGGCGCTGAATCTCGTCGCGGTGCAGCGGCAGGTCGGGCGCGAAGTGGCCCAGCAGGCCTTCCACCGAGCTTTCGGGCATTTCCCAGATGCGGAAGAAGCCCAGGATATGGTCGATGCGCAGCATGTCGAAGTAGCGCGCTAGGTGGCCCATGCGCTGCTTCCACCATTGGTAGTTGTCGTCGGCCATGCGCGCCCAGTTGTAGGTGGGGAAGCGCCAGTTCTGGCCGGTGGTCGAGAAGTCGTCGGGCGGGGCGCCGGCCTGCTGGTCCATGTGGAAGAGCTCGGGTTGAGTCCAGGCATCCACCGAGTGGCGGTAGATGCCGATGGGCAAGTCGCCCTTGAGCACCACCTGGCGCTCGCGGCCGTACTGCACGGCGGCGCGCAGCTGCTTGTCGAGGTGAAACTGGGTGAAGAAGTGCAGCCCAAACTCGTCGAAGTCGGGCGCGGCTTCGTCGGTGAGCTTCTCCAACTGGTGCGGCACCTGAAACGCCACCGGCCACTGGTGGAAGTCGGCCGTGCCAAAGCGGTCGCGCAGGGCCGAAAAGGCGGCGTAGGGCACCAGCCAGCTGTGCTGCGCGGCCCGGAAGTGGTGAAACTCAGGGTCGGCCAGAAACTTCTTTTTCTCCTGCTGATACAGCAGCTTGATGAACTTCCACTTGGCGTTCATCACCGGCTCGTAGTCCACGAAATCCCGGGCGTTCAGTTCTACACGAGCCTGGGTTAGCTCGGCGGCCGCCAGCTTGTCCTTGAGCTTAGCCACGCCGTCGAGGCTGAGGTAGAGCGGGTGCAGGGCAAACACCGAGATGGCCGCGTAGGGGTACGAGTCCGCCCAGGTATGCGTAGCCGTGGTGTCGTTGATGGGCAGCATCTGCACCACGTTTAGGCCCGTTTTCGCGGCCCAGTCCACCAGCAGCTGGAGGTCGGCGAACTCGCCCACCCCTAGGCCGCTCTCGCTGCGCAACGAGAACACGGGAATGGCCACGCCCGCCCCGCGCCAGTTGCCGGCCGCGTAGCGGAAGCCTTCGTCGTCGAGCACCCGCAGGGCGTGCGCATCCTTGGCGGGCGGCAGCATGCGGTTGTCGCCGGTTTCGAGCATTACTACTTGCTGGCTGGCCGCGTCCCACAGCCCGTACTTATAGCTGAGTAGCTGGTCGGGGTGGGCTAGCGTGAGGTCGGCTTGCCAGGTGGGATAGTCGGCGTCGCGCAGCAGCAGCGGCCGGGTGTTGTCCCAGTTGCCCAGGGCCGGGTCCGAGCCCAGCACGCATACCTGGTGCTGCGGCGCTACGCGGGGCGCGGCCAGGCGCAGGCGTAGGTTGGCGGGGCCTAGGGGCGGGGCGGCGGCCTTCTTCACCTTGCTCTTCACCGTCTTAGCCGGGGCCGGGCGGCGGAACAGCGCCTCGGTAAAGGCGGCCGTGAATAGCTCGTTGCCGTCCTGGGCCGGGGCGCGCCAAAAGTCGCGCACCTCCAGGCGCTGGTGGGGCGGGGCGGGCAGGGGCAGGGTGCGGTTGTCGCCCCACTCCCACACCACGCCGCCGCCGGGCAGCAGCAGCACGTACTTATAGGTCAGCGCTAGGGCGGGGGCCTCGGGGCCGGTGGTCAGCTCGCCGCTCCAGCGGGTGGTGGCCTCGTCGTAGTGCAGGGGCAGGGCCTGGGTTAGGTCCCAGCAACCCAGCGCGTCCCAGGCGCCGCACAGCACCAGGCGCTGGCCATAAGCGGTGCGGTAGGGCAGGGAGAAACGTATCGTCATAGAGGAATCGGGCGGAAACGGCCCGCAAGATACGGCCGCTGGCCATGCCCTAGCATGGAGGGCGCGGGCGTACTTTTACCCTCCCGTACCATTTTCGCGTACTGCCCGCCTATGCGCAATTCTCTGCTCCTTGCTACCAGCTGGCTCGCTACCCTAGGGGCTGCCCAGGCCAGCCCGCCTGGCTACCACGCCCCCCGCCGCCGCTACAATGCCCGCAATCAGCCCTACATCCGGCCTGCCGCGCGCCTCAATGCCAACCTTAACCTGGCGTACTACAACGGCGACCTTACCAATCGCTTGTCTGACAATACCCTGCGGGCGGGCTACGGCCTAGGCGTGACGCAGGCCCTAAGCCCGCGCTTCACCTTTAGCACCGAGCTATCGGTGTTTTACCTCAAGGCTAAAGACTACTACCCGGGCCGCGGCTACCGCTTCGAGAGCACCAACGGGCTGCTGCAAGCCACGCTGCGCTACAATATTTTTGAAGACAAGAGCATGTACGCGGGCCTGCAGCAGCAGTCCTCGCCCGCCCAGCTTTTCGTTGAGGCCGGCGCCGCGCTGCTGCTCACCAGCCCCACCGTTTACCAGAACGACGGCGCCGGGGGCGCCACCCAGCTACCCGCCGAGCTGGGCAACTCCTACCCGCTGGTGGCCGGCGCCTTTCCGGTAGGCATTGGCGGCACGCTCAAGGCCTCGCCCCACCTCTACTTCACCCTCGACGCGCTGTACTACTTCACCACCACCGACCTGCTCGACGACGTGAGCGTGCGCGCCAACCCCAAGCAGCCCGACAACTTCGCCACGCTCAGCCTGAAAATTGAGTACGCCTTTGGCAAGAAGAAGCGCGCCCCGCTGGCGCACTTCGACTAGGGCCGGGGCGGTAAGTAAACTGGGGGCTAAAGGGCGCCCGCGCCCGGCCAAACAATCGGCCGGCTGGGTGGTCTTAACAGGCGCGGCTACGTGTAGCAGCCGCGCCTGTTAAGACCACTTAATTACGCGCTAGTATCATGAAAATAGGAATTATCGGGGCCGGCCACATCGGCAGCGCCCTGGCCGTGCGGCTCACCAGCCTCGGCCATGCGGTTCTCATCGCCAACTCGCGCGGCCCCGAAACGCTGGGCGACGTGGCCCAGAAAACCGGCGCTACCCCCGCCACCGCCCGCGAGGCTGCTCAGCACGGCGAGCTGCTGGTGATTACCATCCCGCTGATAAACATCCCTAAGCTTTCCCCAGACCTGTTGGAGGGCGTGCCCGCCAGCGTGCCCGTCATCGACACCAGCAACTACTACCCGCTGCTGCGCGACGGCCACCTGCCGGAGCTGGAAAGCGGCTCACTCACCGAGAGCGAGTGGGTGCAGCAGCACCTGGGCCGGCCGGTAGTGAAGGTGTTCAACAACATCTACAGCGACCACCTCGAAAAGAAGGGCCAGCCCGCCGGCACGCCCGGCCGCATTGCTCTGCCCGTGGCCGGCAACGAGGCCGCTGCCAAGCAGCAGGTGATGGCCCTGGTAGAAGAGCTAGGCTTCGACGCCGTGGACGACGGCACCTTGCACGAGTCGTGGCGGCAGCAGCCGGGCACCCCGTGCTACGGCGCCGACATGCCCGCCGCCGCGCTGCAGCAGAACCTGGCCAGCCTAGGCACCGAGCGCACGGAAGCCCAGCACGCGCAGTTCGCGGCCAACCACGCCGAGCAGGAAAAGCAAATGGCAGCGCAGGGCATCAAGCTGAAGTAGCCACAGCCCCTAGGCCCCTTTCAACGCAAAGAGCCGCAGCACCCGCTGCGGCTCTTTGTATGTGGGTGCGTGGATGGTTTGGCAAAGAGACAGTCATGCTGAGCGCAGTGAAGCATCTTGCCCGCGCCAGCTGGGGCCGGCCAAGTGAGGCGAGTGAGCTGCTGCGCGGCGCTTAGCATGACGTTCCGTTCCCAGTATATCCGGCGCGCCTATTGTGCCCCTTACTTCTTGGCTGCCAGGTAGTCGGCGGCCAGGGTAGCCAGCGTGCGCACCCCTAGGGGGAAAGCGCCCTCATCTACCTTAAAGCCGGCGGTGTGGTGGTCGGCTACGGTGGCGGGGTCGGTGCCGGGCGTCATGCCGCCCAAGAAGACGAACAAGCCGGGCACCTTCTCTTGGTAGCAGGCGAAGTCCTCGGCCCCGGTCACGGCCTTGATTTCGACCACGTTCTTATCGCCGCCGGCCACGCGCTGCATCGTGGGCAGCATGCGGGCCGTGAGGGCGGGGTCGTTGAAGGTGACGGGCACGTAGGGCTCGACGCTGACTTCGGCGGTGGCGCCGTTGGCGGCCGCTATGCCGTCGGCCGTGCGCTTGATGGCCGCCCAGATGCGCTGCTGGGTGGCGGGGCTAAAGGCGCGGATGGTGCCGCTGAGCGTGGCATCGGGCGGAATGATGTTGTAGCGCACGCCCGCCTGCACGGTGCCCACCGTTACCACGGCCGCGTCCTGCGTCAGGTCTACCTGCCGGCTCACGATGGTTTGCAGGGCCGTGATGATTTCGGCGGCCGTCACCACCGGGTCGATGCTGCTCCAGGGCTTGGCCCCGTGGCTGCCCTTGCCGATGACCTTCACGGTGAAGCGGTCGGAGCTGGCCATTTCGCCCCTGGGGCGGTACTGCAGCTGCCCCACCGGCGCCGAGGCCCAGATGTGCAGCCCGAAGATGGCGTCTACCTTGGGCTTGTCCAGCACTCCCTCCTGCACCATGAGCTTGGCCCCGCCCACCACGCCGGGCAGCGAGCCCTCCTCGGCGGGCTGGAAGATGAACTTGACGGTGCCGGGCAGGTCCTTGCGCAACTGGCTGAGCACCTCGGCCGCCCCCAGTAGCATGGCCACATGGGTGTCGTGCCCGCAGGCGTGCATTACCCCCACGGGCTGGCCCAGGTAGGTGCTCTTGACGGTGCTGGCGAAAGCCAGGCCGGTGGTTTCGGTGAGGGGCAGGCCGTCCATGTCGGCGCGCAGGGCCACCACGGGGCCGGGCTTGCCGCCCTTCAAGATGCCCACCACGCCGGTGCGGGCCACCCCGGTTTGCACCTCCAGGCCCCAGCTCTTGAGCAGGCCGGCCACCAGGGCGGCGGTGCGGGTTTCCTCGTTGCCCAGCTCGGGGTGCTCGTGCAGGTCGCGCCGCCAGGCCACTACCTTGGCGTTTTCGGTGGCGGCCAGCGCGGCAATGCGGGCATCGAGGGCGGCGTTTTGGGCGTGGCTGGCCCTAGGGGTGGCGGCCAGCACGAGGCCGAGGGCAGGAAGCGCCAGGCGAGTAAAAGTTGTCATGCCCGCCAAGGTACTGCCCGGCCGCCACCGGGCTAGGTAGTAGCGCAAAGCTGCTGCGCGGTCGGTAGCAGCACCCCGTGCCAGCGGCTCGCAAGGCAAGCGCTTCGCGCTACTGCCCACCCACACCGAAGCTGCCCAGGGCCACCGCACCACTGCTGCGGCCGCGCAGGTAGGCTAGGCGGGGTAAGGGGGCTTAGTTTTGTAGATTACTTCTTTGTTACGCCCTACGTATTAGGCTATGGCTACGCGCACTTACCCCCTGGCCACGCCCGCAGCTACCCCCGAGCAGGCGGCCGCCACCCCCGCGGCCGCCTGGCGGCTGGGCTGGGGGCAGCCGGCGTTCCGGCGCAGCTGGCTGCTGCTGCTGGCGCTCATGTTTGGGGGGGTGGTGCCCGCCACGCCGCGCTTCTTCCACGTTATTCAGCAACGGGCGGGCTGGCTGCTGCCCGACCCCGTGCTGGCCCTGCTGCCGCGCCACGACGTAACGGCGCCCATCTTCCTGCTGGTGTGGGGGGCCGTGGGGCTGGGCGTGGGCTGGCTGCTGGTGCACCCTAGGCTGTTCTTGCGCGGCATGTGGGCCTTGCTGCTGCTGCTGGTGCTGCGCATGGCCACCATCTGGCTGGTGCCGCTGGTGCCGCCCCTCGACATCGTGCCCCTGGCCGACCCGCTCACCGACCGCCTGTTTCACACGGCCGCCAGCGAGGCCATCACGCACGACTTGTTCTTCTCGGGCCACACGGCCACCGTTACGCTGCTGGCGCTGGCCGTGCGCGGGCGCTGGTGGCGCGGGCTGCTGGGCGGCATGGCCGTGGCCGTGGCCGTGCTGGTGCTGGTGCAGCGCGTGCACTACACCTACGACGTGCTGGCCGCGCCCTGCTTTTCGTGGGGGGCCTACTGGCTGGGCAGCGCCCTGGTGCGGCGCGTGTGGCCCAGCGCCTACCAGGCGGGCTAGGGGGCCGCGGGGCTTGTGGCCGCGGCCTGTTAGGAGCGGGGCCCTTGGCGCTGGCAGGTGGGTAAGCTGATGAAAGCAGCTGGGTTGTCGCCCCGCCCCCGCCCCGCCGCTCCCCCGCCCGGTGCCGAGGCGCCCCGCCCGCGCCCCCTAGGCCCCCCGCCCGGTGCCGGCCTGGGCCCCACCCCCTAAGCTCAACCGGGCGGCTACCTTTACCCCATGCTCCTGCCCAAGCTTCTGACCCCCGACGCGGCCACCGCTCACCTGCGCCGCCTGCGCCCTACTGCCGCTCAGCTCGCCGAGTTTAAGGGGCATTTGGGCGAGTTGCTGCGCCACCTCGACCCCACCAAGATTGAGCGCCACGGCGAAACCCACATCCTCGACTTCCTGCGCCTCGTGACCCGGCCGGTGGAGGGCGGCGGGCGCTACGGCAACGTGAACGGCAAGCGCGACCTGGTGCTGCACCTCGGCGACACGGCTGCCTCGCCGGTGGCGGTGGTGCTGGAGGTGAAGGGGCCCAAGAACCCCAAGGAGATGCTGGCCCCCGACGACCTCAACCGCAAGGCCCTGCAGCAGCTACTGCTCTACTATCTGGAGGACCGCACCGACGAGAAGGCCGACGACTTCCGCCGCCTTATCATCACGACGGGCTACGAGTGGTACGTGTTTGATGCGCTCGATTTCAACCGCTTGTTTTGGCAAGACAAGGCATTTGTGAAGGCGTTTCGGGACTGGAAGGCGGGGGCCAAGGCCGAGAAGGGCACCGACTTCTTTTATGAGAGCATCGCGGGCAAGCAGCTGGCGGCCCTAGGGGGCGAGCTGCCCGTGGCCTACGTGGACCTGCGCGCCGGGCTGCCCGCCGCGCCGGCCGCCCAGGCGGCGCTCTACCGGCTCTTTCACCCCGCCTACCTGCTCAAGGAGCCCCTGGCCGGGCGGCGCGACCCCAACACCCTCAACCAGGAGTTCTACAACGAGCTGCTGTATTTGATGGGGCTGAAGGAGGAGAAGAAGGGCGGCCTGCGCCGCATTGGGCGCTGCCCCGCGGGCGAGCAGCAGCCCGGCTCGCTCCTCGAAAACACCCTGCGCAAGCTGCGCACCGGCCACGGCCTCGCCAACCTAGGCAGCGCCGAGCGCCTGCCCTACGGCGACACCCTGGAGGCCCAGCTCGAAGGCGTGGCCCTGGCTTTGTGCCTGATGTGGGTGAATCACCTGCTCTTTCTCAAGCTGCTGGAGGGGCAGCTCGTGCGCTACCACGCGCCCGAGCACGCGGCCCGCTTCCGGTTTTTGCACCCGGCCAAGCTCGCCGACTACGACGAGGTGCAGACGCTCTTCTTTGAGGTGCTGAACCGCGCGCCCGCCGAGCGCGACGCCGAGGAGGTGGCCAAGTTTCCCGACGTGCCCTACCTCAACTCGTCGCTCTTCGAGCCCAGCACCCTGGAAGGCCAGACCCTCGACATCAGCGGCCTGCGCAATGGGCTGGGGCTGGCGCCCTACCCCGGCTCGGTGCTGCGCAAGGCGGGCGCCCCGGCCGTGCCCACCGCCAAGGCCGGCACCGGCGCCGCCCCGCAGTGGGAGGCGCTGCCCTACCTGCTTTACTTTCTCGATGCCTACGACTTTGCCACCGACCCCACCAGCGCCGCCGCGCCCGCCCCAGACGCCGCTGGCCTTCCCACCCCGGAGGCCCCTAGGCCCCTGCTCTCGGCCGCGGTGCTGGGGCTGGTGTTCGAGAAGATAAACGGCTACAAGGACGGCTCGTTCTACACGCCCGGCTTCGTGACCATGTACATGGCCCGCCACACCCTAGGGCGGGCCGTGCTGCGCCACTTCACCCAGGCGCCGGCCTGGCCCGCGCTGGCGGGCTGCGACAGCCTCGACGACTTGCAGGACGCCCTGGGCCTGCTCAAGCGGCCCGAGCGCCTGCGCGCCGCCGCTTACTTCAACACCCTCACCGTGCTCGACCCGGCCGTGGGCTCGGGGCACTTTTTGGTGAGCGCCCTCAACGAGCTGCTGGCCCTCAAGAGCCGCCTGGGGCTATTGCTGGGCGACGACGGGGCGCGGCTGCCCTACACCCTGGAGGTGGAGCACGACGAGCTGCTCGTGACCGACGCCGACGGCCTGCCCGCGCCCTACCGCGTGGCCACCTTCGACGCGGCCACCGGGCAGCGCACCGTGGGCCCCGAGCGCACCCGCCTGCAGCGCGCCTTGTTCAGCGAGAAGCGCGCCCTGATGGAGCACGCCCTGTTTGGGGTCGACCTGAACCCCAACTCGGTGCGCATCTGCCGCCTGCGCCTCTGGATAGAGCTGCTCAAGCACGCCTACTACCGGCCCGAAACCGGCTACGCCGAGCTGGAGACGCTGCCCAACCTCGACCTGAACGTGAAAACCGGCAACTCGCTGCTCGCCCGCTTCGGGCTCGATGCCGACTTGTCGGAGGTGTTTCGGCAGGGCAAGTTCACGCTGGCCGAGTACCGGGCCGCCAGCCACGCCTACTTCGGCAGCCGCGGGCGCGACGAGAAGGCCCGCCTGCTGGGCTACTTCCAGCAGCTGAAGGAGCAGTTTACGGCCGTGCTGCACAAGAAGGACCGCAAGCGCGAAGACCTGCGCAAGTACCGCAACCAGCGCCTGGTGCTCGAAACCTAGGCCCAACTGCTGCCCGACACGCCGAAGCAGGCCGAGGCCCGCGAAGTTGAGCTGCGCCGCCTGGAGCTGCTGGCCGACAAGCTCGACGCCGACATCAAAGCCCACGAGCACGGCGCCCTCTTCCGCGACGCCTTCGAGTGGCGCTTCGAGTTTCCGGAGGTGCTGGACGAGGCCGGCGCCTTCCGCGGCTTCGATGTGGTGCTGGGTAACCCGCCCTACATCCGGCAGGAGGCCTTCACCGACAGCAAGCCGCTGTTTAAGCAGCGCTTCGCCACCTTCGACGGCAAGGCCGACCTCTACGTGTATTTCATCGAGCTGGGCCTAGAGCTGCTAAACCCCGGCGGCGAGCTGTCCTACATCGCGCCCAACAAGTGGCTGCGGGCCGGCTACGGCACCCCCTTGCGGCACTGGCTGCCCCAGCACCACACGCTGCTGGAATTCCTTGACTTTGGCGACTTGCCCGTCTTTGCCGAAGCCACCACCTACCCGGCCATCGTGTCGGTGCGCCGGGCCGTGCCCCCGGCCGGCAGCGTGTTTCGCGCCGCCGCCTTGCCCAAGCTGTCCCCGCCTACCCTGGACGTGTTGGTAGAGAACAACGTGTGGCCCGTATCGCAGGCTGGCTTAGATACCAACGGTTGGAATCTAGACGACGATGCGAGCCAGAAAGTATTGGCTAAGCTCAAAGCAGCAGCTAAGCCCCTAGCTGAATACCTTATTGAGAATGGTGATGGACAAATCTATAACGGCGTAAAAACGGCTTTTAACAAAGCATTTGTTTTTGACAAAGCAACCCGCGAAGCATTAATAGCTGCTGACTCTAACGTGTCACAGTTTATCAAGCCTTATTTGGGAGGCCGTGATATTAAGCGTTATCAACAGCCTAAGCCTACCAGCTATTTACTCAACGTTGATTGAAACTTCGATTTGGCAAAGTACCCGGTCATCGAAGCGTATTTGATGCAGTATGAAACAGAATTGAAAGCCAGGGCTGAGGTGAAAGCAGGCCGCTACCCGTGGTTTGCTTTAGAGCGGCCTCGTATGGAGATTCAAAAGGAGTTCGAGAAACCCAAAGTCCTGTTTCCTGACATTGCCCCAGTTCTTTCTTTCACTCTTGACACTGATGCTAACTACTCGGCCAACACCGTCTATTTTTTATCGACTGATAACCTATTCCTTTTAGGTGTACTGAACAGCGCTCCTATTGACATCTTCTTTCGGAGCCTAACTAATACGATACGAGGCGGGTATTTGCGCTTCTTTAAGCAGTACCTAGAACAACTCCCCATCCCCCACGCCACGCCCGCTGAGCAAGCTGCCATCGCGGCCTTGGTGACGCAGATTCTGGCCGTCAAAGCTGCTGACCCCGCCGCCGACACCCGCGCCGCCGAAGCCGCCGTGGATGCCGCCGTGGCCGCCCTCTACGGCGTGGCCCTGCCCGCCGCTCCCTAGGCGGTTGGGTACTTATCAAACATCGGGTTATACAAAAAGTAGAATCCTGAAATAAGCTTGTCCGCGTGCGCTAAGTGCCTCTATATTTGAGGCATCGCACCAGGCAATCGGCCGGTGGTTATCCTGGTCTTATCCATTCCGATGGCCCTAGGGCTGGCGCTGGCTTCAACTGGCCGGCTGGCCGTGCCGCCGCTAAATAGGCCGTTGCAGGCCTCCAACGCCGCGTTGCCGACTTGCAACAGCTTCTTACGGGTCTGCAACGGACGCTTACAGGTCTGCAACGCGCCGTTGCAGACCTGTAAGCGTCCGTTGCAGGTCTACAAAGGCGTCTTGCAGGCCTGCAACGCGCCGTTGCAAGTCTACAACGCGCTGTTGCAGGTCTACAACGCGCCGTTGCAAGTCTACAACGCGCCGTTGCAAGTCTGCAACGCGCCGTTGCAGGTCTGTAAAATGGCCTGGCCGGCCTGCTACGCGCCAAGCCGGGGCCTGGCTGCCGCCGACCGAGGCGGCGGGCGCCGCTTCTTCACTTATCTCACCCTATACCTTTTATCTATTTCCCGTATGCGTAAGCTTATTACTAACTTCAACAGCGTAGCTAAAATGGACATCGGGCCGCTGGCCCAGAACTGCCTCACCAACACCGTGGGCAACCCCCGCTACCCCGACGCCAAAGCCCAGACCGACGACCTGGCGGCGGCCCTAGGCCCCTACCAGGCCGCGGTGGGCATCCTGCACCCCACGCCCACCCAAACCGCCGAGCTGGCCCAGCTGCGCGCCACCCTTAACCAGGCCCTGGGCGCCGTGGCCACCCTGGCCAACGCCCTCTACCCCGACGACGAGGCCGCGCTGCTTTCTACCGGCCTGGCCCTGAGCAAGGAGCGCGAGCGCCACACCACCCTGGAAGCCCCCGGCAAATTTCAGCTCGTGGATGGTCCCCAGCCCGGCACCTTGTGCGCCAAGGCCAAGCGCCCGCCCCACGCCGTGGCCATGAAGTACCTCTACACCCTCGACGCCGCCCAGCCCGACATCGAGTGGTATACGGTAGTGGTGCGCGACGGCGACGCCCTGCTCTCGCAGTGCAAAAGCGCCGACCGCGTGTACTGCAAGGTGGCCGCCGTGGGCGGCGACACCGACCAGCAGCCCTACACCGACGTGCTCTCGCGCTTGGTGCAATAGCCCGCTTGGCGGCCCCAGGGCCCCGCTGGCCGGCTAGCCCCCGCCCAGGCGCCGGCCGGCCAGCGGGGCCCTGGGGCCGCCAAGCCCGAGCTACCCCCCAGGGGGGCGGCGGCCCCGCGGGGCGCAGTGCCCCTAGGGGCCGGCTAGCTGCCGCCCGGCTGCCGCCCCCACGCGCCTGGGCCCGGCGCGGCGCCAAGCAGCCCGCTACCTGCCTGGCCAGGGCCGGCCGGTAGCGGCAAGGGCCCAGGCGCCTTTGCTAGCGGCCCGTTGCGCCCGGCGGTGCCGGCCGGCGCGCAGTGGGCGGCCGCTAGGCGTTTTTATCTTATGAAATCAACTATTCTCTAGTGTCTTATGAACTACTTACTACCCTGGACAACCCCCCGGCCGGCGGCCCTGGCTGCCAGCCCGCCGCCCGCCGCCGCCCGCCCCGTGCTGGCGGCGCCGCGCCCCGCCGCCACCCGCGCGCAGTGGGTGCTGGGCGCGGGCCTGCTGCTGGCGGGCGCCCCCGCCCTCGCCCAAACCAACAGCGTACCCGTAGCCGTGACGGGCTACACGGCCGACGTGGTGGCCAACGGCAGCGGCACCGCCGCGGCCAGCACTACCAACGACTTCGACGGGGCCAGCAACGTGTTGATGGAGAAAGGCTATAGCGGGGGGCTCACCGCGGCTACGGTGGGCTTGCCTACGGGGGGGCTCATCGCCAGCGCCACGGGCAGCGGGGCCACGTACCAGCTGGCCAGCTACAGCGCCAACAACTCGCTGCGGGGCGGCGGCACCCTCACGCTGGCTACCCCCCAGGCCGCCACCACCCTGTACGTGCTGGCCGCCACCGGCTCGGGCAATGGCAGCAGCGTCGTTACCGTCACGTTTACCGATGGCACCACCCAGGCGTTTGCGGCCGTGACGGTGCCCGACTGGTTCGGCGGCGCCAACTACGCCATTATGGGCCTCGGGCGCATCAACCGCACTACCAGTGGGGTCAGCAACGATACCAGTAACCCGCGCCTCTACGAGTTTTCGTTTGCGCTGAGCGCGGCCAACGCCAGCAAGCTCATCCAGAGCGTGGCAGTGACCCAAAGCGGCGGCGTGCTGAACGTGATGGGTGTGTCGGTGGCCCCCACGGCCATTATCACGGGCATCAGCCCCAGCCCGGCGGGCACCGGCGTGCCCGCCACGCTCACGGGCACCGGCCTGAGTGGCGCCACCAGCCTGGTCATCAACGGCGCGGCGGCCACCATCCTCACCAATACGGGCACGGCCATCACCTTCCGGGTGCCGGCCGGCGCCAGCGCCACGGGCACCAGCAGCGTGACGACGCCCACCAACACGGCCACCAGCACGGCCTTTACCTACCTGCCGGCCCCCGGCAACGCCCTGGCCTTCGATGGCACCGACGACTACGTGACGGGCACGGCCGCCGCGCTGCCGCAGGGCAACGCCGCCCGCACCCTGGAGGCCTGGGTGCAAACCACCGGCACCGGCACCAGCGTCATCTTCAACTATGGCACGGCCACCAGCAACCAGCGCGCGGGCCTGCTGGTGCTGGGCGGCCATCTCTACTACGCGGGCGAAAACAACGACTTGCAGGGCAACCTCGTCGTCAACGACGGCCACTGGCACCACGTGGCCGCTACCTACACCGGCACCCTGCTGAGTTTGTACGTAGACGGGGTGCTGGACGTAACGGGCAGCCCCAGTGCCTTTAGCACCACCGGCACCACCTGGCGCCTGGGCAGCCGCATCCTGACGGGCACCAGCCTGGGCGAGCAGTTTGCCGGGCGCATCGACGAGGTGCAGGTGTACAACACGGCCCGCACCGCCGCCCAGGTAAAGGCCGACCTGACCAGCCCCGCCGTAGTGCCCAACGCCAACCTGGTAGCCTACTACAACTGCGATGAGGGCACGCCCGCCACGGCCAGCACCGGCGCCAACGCCGGCACCACGACCCTCTACGACATCAGCAACGCCAACAACGGCACGCTCACCAACTTTGCGCTGGCCAGCGGCAACACCACCAGCAACTGGGTAGAAAGCTACGCCCTGGTGGTGCCCACCGCCACTGCGGCCACCGGCGCGGGCAGCACCGGCTTCGTGGCCAACTGGACGGCCCCGGCCCTAGGGGCAGTGGCGACGTACTACGTAGACGTGGCCACCAACGCCACCTTCAGCAGCGGGCTGACTACGCAGAGCGTGGCGGCCCCGGCCACCAGCCTGGCCATTACGGGCCTGGCGGCCAGCACCACCTACTACTACCGCGTGCGCGCCGACAAAGCCAGCGTAACCGGCCAGGGCGACTACTCGGCCACCAGCGTGGTGCCTACCTGCGCCGCGCCGCTGGCCGTAACCCAAAACGTGACCCTGGCGCTCGACGTGAACGGCAACGCCACCCTAGGCCCCAGCGCCGCCAACAACGGCAGCACCGCCAACTGCGGCCCGGCCCCGGCCAGCGCCCTGAGCGTGAGCCGCACCACTTTTAGCTGCGCCGACCTGACGCCCACCACCTCCAACGCGGCCCTTACCTTTAATACCGACCCCGCCCAGCCGCAGCAGTTCGTGGCCGTGGGCAGCGGCGCCACCGTGCCCGTGGGCAACAGCGCCTACACCATCGAGGCCTGGATAAAACCCACCCAGCGCGGCAACTACGGCATCATCGGCTGGGGCGGCTACAGCAACAACAACCAGGTAAACGCCCTGCGCCTGTCGGACACGGGCCTGCGCCACTACTGGTGGGCCAATGACCTAGACGCCACCACCGCCGACCTGAGCGGCGCCTGGCACCACGTGGCCGCCACCTACGACCCGGCCACCAACACGCGCCGCCTGTACCTCGACGGCGCGCAGGTGAGCACGGACAACCCCAGCACCAGCACCCCGCACGCCGTGCCCAGCGCCGACAACCTGCGCATCGGCTCTACCAACTTCGGCGAGTTCTTCCCCGGCAGCATCGACGAGGTGCGGGTGTGGAACGTGGCCCGCACGGCCGCCCAAATTGCCGCCACCCGCGGCACCAGCATCCCGGGCACCACGGCCGGCCTGGTGGCCTACTACCGCTTCAACGAAAACGGCGGCACCACTACCGCCGACGCCACCGGCGCCGCCGCTAACTTGGGCACGCTCACGCGCAGCCCCCTCTGGACCACGCCCGGCGCGCCCGTCAGCTACGGCCAGCCCGTGGCCCTGACCGTGACCGACAACCAGGGCAACACCAGCACCGCCCCGCTGGTGGTAACCGTGATGGTGCCCGCCGGCACCACGGCCACCACCTGGAACGGCGCCGCTAGCACCGACTGGACCAGCTGCCAGAACTGGAGCTACGGCCAGGTGCCGGCCGCCAGTATCAGCGCCACGGTGCCCGTGCCCACCAGCGGCCGCTACCCCAGCCTGCCCGCCGGCACCTACCCGGTCAATAGCCTCAGCATTAGCAGCGGCGCCAGCCTGACCACGTCCAGCGGCGCCGAGCTGCAAGTAAACGGCGACCTGGCCAACAGCGGCACCGCCAGCCTGGCCGGGCCCGTTACCTTCCTAGGGGCCACCGCCACCCAAACCCTGAGCGGCAGCAGCCCCACGGCGTTCAGCACCCTTACCGTGAGCAAGGCCAGCGGCACGGTGCAGCTAAGCCAGAGCGCCACGGTGGGCACGAGCCTGCTGCTAAGTAGCGGCCTGCTCGACACCAAAGCCTACCAGCTCACGCTGGGCAGCGGCGCCACCATCGGCGAAACCGATGCCAGCTACGTGCTGGGCACCGTAGCTGCCACGCGCACCCTGGCCGCCGGCGCGGCCGAAAGCTTTGGCGGCCTGGGCCTGACCCTGACACCCACGGCCGGCTCGGCGGCGCCGGGCAGCACGCCGGTAGTGCGCACCACTGGCACGGCCTTGGCCGGCGTGGGCACCAGCCAAAGCATTCTGCGCTACTTCACCATCACGCCGGCCACCAAAACCGGGCTCAACGTGAGCATGGTGTTCAGCTACTTTGCCCACGAGCTGGCTACCAGCCCCGCCACCCCCGAAGCCAACCTGACCCTCTTTAAGTCGGAAACGGGGGCTAGCAACTCGTGGCAGAACCAGAACCCCGCCACCCTGAACACCAGCGCCAAAACGGTAACCAAGGCGGGCATCACCAGCTTCTCGGTCTGGACGCTGGGCAGCTCGGCCAACCCGCTGCCCGTCGAGCTGGTCAGCTTCACGGCCGTGCCCCAAGGCAGCGCCGTGCGCCTGGCCTGGGCTACCGCCAGCGAGCTGCGCAGCGCCTCCTTCGAAGTAGAGCGCAGCCTCGACGGCGTGGCCTTTGCCAAGGTAGGGGCCGTGGCCGCCGCCGGCACCAGCGCCACCACCCGCACCTACACCCTGCTCGATGCCGCCCTGCCCGCCGGCGCCAGCCTGCTGCACTACCGCCTGCGCCAAGTAGACCAGGACGGGGCGGCCCACTACACGCCCGTGCGCACCGTGGCCCTGGCCGCTGCCGGCCTCAGCCTCTACCCCAACCCCACAGCTACCACGGCCACCCTGAGCGGGGCCGCGCCCGGCACCCCGGTGCAGGTGCTCGACGCCCTGGGCCGGGTGGCGGCCACGGCCACGGCCGATGCCAGCGGCACCGCGCAGCTGCCCGCCCTGCCCCGCGGGGTATACGTGGTGCGCAGCGGCAGCCGCGCCCTGCGCCTCACGGTGGACTAGGTTAGGCCAGGCCAGGCCAGGCTAGGGCTACGGACCTAGCCTGGCCTGGCCCTAGCCCGCCTTGTCCTCCTGGGGGGCGGCGGCGGCCACCTGGGGCCCTAGGGGGTCGGCCGGGGCCTGGCCGTGCCAGTTGCCGCGCCAGTACCAGAGGCCCGCGATGAGCGAGATGCCCACGTTGGCCACCACAAACGACCACCAGATGCCGCGGAACCCCAGCGCCGTGTGGTGCGACAAGTACCAGGCCACCGGAAACTGAAACACCCAAATGCCGGTGATGGTGAGCACCATGGCCGAGAGCGTATTGCCCACCCCCCGAAACGCGCCCGACACCGTTTGCTGCACCCCCGTGAAGCACAAACTGAGCGCCGCAATGCGCACAAACTCCACCGCCTGCTCGCTCACCAGCGCGTCGCCCCTCAGGAAGAAGGCCACCAGCGGCCGGGCCCCCAGCCAGATGAGGCCCCCTAGGGCCAGCAGCGTCACGAAGCTGACGCCCAGCGCGTAGTTGGCCGTGCGCAGGGCCCTGGGCAGGTTGCGGGCACCCACGTTCTGGGCTACCAGCGTAGAGCAGGCCAGCGAGATGCCCAAAGCCGGAATAATGGCCAGGGCAATAATGCGCGAGCCGATGCCGTAGGTAGCCAGCACCGCCGTGCCGAAGCCCGCCGCCAGCGTCGTGAGCACCGACAGCCCCAGGGCCCGCGCCGACAAATCGACCGACGAGGGCGCCCCCAGCCGGAAGATGCGCGCCATCAGCGCCCAGTCGGGCCGGAAGCCCGCAAAGCTGAGCTGAATGCCCGCGCGCCCGCGCAGCAGCACCGCCAGCCCCACCACTACGCTCAGCAGCTGCGTGAGGAGAGTGGCCGCTGCCGCGCCCGCCACGCCCAGCGCCGGCACCGGCCCGTAGCCGTAAATGAAGAGCGGGTCGAGCCCAAAGTTCAGCCCTAGGGTTACCAGGTTGATGTAAAGCGGAATCTTGACCTCGCCCACGCCCCGCATGAGCGCCTGAAACATGAGGAAGCCGAAGTTGAAGGTGAGGCCCCAGAACAGCACCCGCTGAAACTGGTTGGCCGGCTCGAAGATGTCGGGCCCGGCCCCCATCAGGTGCAGAATATAGGGCGAGGCAAAATGGGCGCCCACCGTGAGCAGCACGGCCAGCCCGGTTTCGAGCACCAGCGCCTGGGCCGCCACGTGGTTAACCATCCTGGTATGGCGCGCGCCGAAGTTCTGGGCCACCAGCACCGAGCCGGCCACCGAGAAGCCCGACCCCAGGGCAATGAGCAGGAAGTTGACCGGAAAGCTGACGGCCACCGCCGCCACCGCCCGCGAGCCCAGCTGCCCCACCCAAAAGGCGTCGATGAGCTGGTAGCCGGTTTGCAGCACGTTGCCCAGCACAATGGGCCAGGCCAGCGCCAGCAGCGATTGCAGGATGGGGCCTTGCGTGAGGTTGGGGCGGGCGCGGGCCGCGGCAGGAGAAGAAGGGTGCATAGCCCCCGCTATACGGGCCGGGGCCGGGCGCGGCCGGCGGCCGGTGTCGGCCAAAGAAAAGCCGCCGCCCTGGATATGGAGCGGCGGCTTGCTAGCTTGGCCGGCTACGCGCTGTAGCCGGCCCGGCTGAGTTGCGGGCGCGCTATATCTGCGCCATGCCGCCATCCACAAACAGCTCGGCGCCCGTCACGTAGCTGCTGTCGTCCGAGGCCAGGAAAACTACCGCTTTGGCAATTTCGTCGGCATTGCCCACGCGGCCCAGGGGCACGGCGCTCACCATCTGCGCCTTAAACTGCGCCACCTGCTCGGGCGTGTCGAGCACGCCATTGAGGCCGGGCGTTTCGATGGGGCCGGGGCTGATGGCGTTCACCCGGATGCGGCGGGCCTTGAGGTCGCTGGTCCAGGTGCGGGCCAGCGAGCGGATGGCCGCTTTGGTAGCGCTGTACACGCTGTTGCTTTCGAAGCCCTTGCTGCCGACGATGGACGACATCACGACGATGGCCGCGCCCTCGGCCAGCAGCGGCAGCGCCTGCTGCACGGTAAAGAAGGTGCCCTTTACGTTGATGTCGAACTGCCGATCGTACTGGGCTTCCGTCACGGCCCCTAGGGGCGCAAACTCGGCAATGCCCGCATTGGCAAACAGCACGTCGAGCCGCCCTTTCTGCGCTTTAATAATGGCGAAGAGCGCGTCGAGGTCCGCGAGGTTACTCACGTCGCTGCGCACGCCAAAGGCGTTGGCCCCGAGCAGCTGCCCGGCGGCATCGAGCTCGGCTTGCCGCCGCCCGGTGATGAAGACGAACGCGCCCTCGGCCACGAAGCGCTGGGCCGTGGCCAGGCCGATGCCCGCCGTGCCGCCCGTAACCAGGGCAATTTTACCGGCGAGCTTTTGAGAAGTTTGCATGTTGAAACGAGGTTTTAGGGTTGGTTTCGGCAAGGAACTATCAAAGGTTACTCCTGGTTACTAACAGCAATCATTTCGGCGCACAAACTGGTTACCTGTGCGTAACTAACCCCCACAACGGCTGCCGCTGGCGGCTGCCCACCCGATGAGAGACGCTGCTTTTTGCACCTCGGCCTGCGCCATGACCCGCACGATGGGCGTGCTGGGCGGCAAGTGGAAGCTCATTATCATCTCGTACCTGACGCAGCCGCGCCGCTTTGGGCAGCTGGCGCAGCGCCTGTCGCTCATTTCGCGCAAGGTGCTTACCGAGCAGCTCCGGGAGCTGGAAGAAGACGGCATCGTGCGCCGCGAGGCGTTTGCCGAGGTGCCGCCCCGCGTCGAGTATTCGCTCACGGCGCACGGGCAAGCGCTGCTGCCTATCCTAAACCAGCTGAGCGACTGGCACGGCGCGGCGCCCGCGGCGGCTACCCAGAACCCAAATACAACCTGCACCACCTGAATAAGGTACACCCTGGCAGTACCAGCCCGGCCCGGCGCCGGGGTTCTTCCTGATGACAAAACACACCTACGACATGGGGGTGGTGGGCAATTGCGCCTTCTTGGCCCTCATTGGCACCGATACGGCCGTGCGCTGGCTTTGCTGGCCGCGCTTCGACAGCAGCTTCGTATTTGGGCCCTTGCTCGACGAGCAGAAGGGCGGCGAGTACAGCATCCGGCCGGTGGCGGCCGAGTTTACCAGCGCCCAGCACTACGTGCCGAACACCAACGTGCTGTGCACCGAGATTGAAGCGGCCGACGGCAAGTACCGCGTCACCGACTTTGCGCCGCGCTTCCTGCAGTACGAGCGCTACTACAAGCCGCTCATGTTTATCCGCAAGGTAGAGCCGCTGGCCGGCACCCCTAGGGTGCGGGTGGCCTGCCGCCCGGTGGGCCGCTACGGCGAGCAGGAACTGACGCGCCGCCGCAGCTCCAACCACATCGCGTTTCTGGGTTTGGAGGAGGAAGTGCGCCTTACCACCAACATCCCGCTCACCTACGTGCTCGACGAAGAAGACTTCGCCCTCAACGAAACCAAGTACCTGGTGCTCACCTACGGCGCGCCGCTGGAAGCCGCCCTGGAAAGCACCGCCGAGCGCTTCCTCACCAGCACGCTGGCCTACTGGCGCGGCTGGGTGAAGAGCACCAGCATCGGGCAGTTTTACCAGAGCCAGGTCATTCGCTCGGCCCTGGCCCTCAAGATTCACCAGTACGAAGACACCGGCGCCATCATTGCGGCCAGCACCACCAGCCTGCCCGAGGCGCCCGGCAGCACCCGCAACTGGGATTACCGCTACTGCTGGATGCGCGACACGTACTACATCCTGACGGCCTTCAACAACATTGGTCACCTGGAGGAGATGGAGCGCTACTTCCACTTCATTGCCAACATCTCGACCCGTGCCGCTGGCAAGTACCAGCCGCTCTACGGCATTGGCGGGCAGGCCGAGCTGGTAGAGCAGGAGCTGCCGCTGGCCGGCTACCTTGGCAACCAGCCCGTGCGCATCGGCAACGACGCCTACACCCACATCCAGAACGACGTGTATGGCCAGATACTGGTGGCGCTGCTGCCGCTCTACGTCGATTGCCGCTTCCAGGAGCCCGGCCGCACGCCCCCGCTGGCGCTGGTGGAGGAAGCCCTGCGCCTGATTGAGCAGACCATGGACCAGCCCGACGCCGGCCTCTGGGAGTTTCGCCACCTTGCCCAGAAGCACTGCTACACGTACTTGTTTCACTGGGCGGGCAGCCACGCCGCCTTGCGCGTGGCCAAGGCCCTAGGCCACGAGGCGCTGGCCGCCCAAGCCGCCCGCCTGCTCGAAGTTTCGCAGGCCCACATCGAGGACTGCTTCGATGCCGAGCGCGGCGTGTACACCAACGCCATTGGCTCCAAGCACCTCGATGCCAGCACCATCCAGCTCATCACCATGGGCTACCTCGACCCCAACTCGGAGAAAGCCCGGCACCACCTGCTGGAGCTGGAAAAGGAGCTGAAAACGCCCGAAGGCCTCTTTTACCGCTACCGCCACCCCGACGACTTCGGCACGCCCGAAACCACCTTCCTCATCTGCTCCTTTTGGTACGTGGAAGCCCTGGCCTGCGTGGGCCGCCTCGACGAGGCCATCGCCGAGTTCGAGCACCTTATCACCTACACCAACCACCTGGGCTTGCTGAGCGAGGACGTAGACGCCAAAACCGGCGCGCAGTGGGGCAATTTTCCGCAGGCCTACAGCCACGTGGGCTTGGTAAATGCCGCCTACCGCATCGCCAAAAAGCGCGATCAACCCCAGTTCGTGGGCTTCTGACCGGCCGGGTAGCCCTAGGGCCCCTGGTCGCAAAAAAGGCTAATCGGCTGTGCAGCGCGCAGCCAAACCGCCTTTTTAGTATTCCATCCTTTTGGCCACCGCGAGCCCCTGGGGCCACTACGCCAGCAGCTGGCGCAGCAGTTGGCGCACCTCGGGCACGGTGGCCAGGTTGTAGCGGGCCAGCGAGCGGGCCAGGCCCACGCGCACGGTGTAGGCCTCAGGCGGCAGCGCCCGGAAGGTGTCTTCGTCGGTGCGGTCGTCGCCCAGGGCCAGCACGAAGCCCGGCACGTAGCGGGTTAGCCAGCGCGCGGCGCCCGCGCCTTTATGGATGCCCGCATTCTTGATTTCGAGCACCTTGTGGCCTTCTAGCACCTGCAGGTCGGTATTGGCCGTCATGAAGGCCAGGTGGCTGAGCAGCTCGCGGGCGCGCACCTCGCCCAGGTCGGCGTCGGCCCGGCGGTAGTGCCACACCAGCGAGTAGTCCTTTTCCTCGATAAACGAGCCGGCCGTGCGGGCCACGTACAGCTCCAGCACGGGGCGCAGGTCGCGCTTCCAGTCGTTGCGTAGCGGCTGCAGCAACTCCCAGTCGCCCTCGGCGCCGCGCAGCCACACGCCATGCTCAGCCACGAAGCCTAGGGGCAAGTCGCCCAGCCACTGCTGCAAGGTGGCCCGGTCGCGCCCGCTAATGATAACTACCTGGGTGCGCGGCAGTTCGGTAAGGTTGCGCAGCAGCTGGCGCAGCTCCGGGTCGGGCCTGGCCTGCTGGGGGTTGGGGAAGAAGGGCATCAGCGTGCCGTCGTAGTCGAGCAGCAGCAGGCGGTTGCCCGCGGCCGTTCGAAAGTCCTGCGCTAGCTCGCTGGCCACGGGTGCGGTTAGCATTTCGGGAGCTAGGGTCTGCTGCTTCATCTTGGTGTATATCAGCTGGTTCATGAACAGCTTGGTCCACGAGAATACGGTGTAGCGCCGCACCAGCTCCTGCATGGCACTCATGCGCGCTACCTGCTCGGCCTCGGGCATCACCAGCGCCTCGTGCATGGTTTCGGCCAGCTGGCGCAGGTCGGTGGGGTTGACGAGCAGCGCGTCGGACAGCTCGCGGGCGGCTCCGGCGCGCTCGCTCAGAATGAGCACCCCGCGCTGGTCGGTTTTGCTGGCCACAAACTCCTTGGCTACCAGGTTCATACCATCGCGCATGGGCGTTACCAGCGCCACCTCGGCCAGGTGGTAGAGCGCCGCCAGCTCCTCTAGGGGCAGCGAGCGGTAGAAGTACAGAATCGGATTCCAGCTGATGGTGCGGTACTGCGCGTTGAGGCGGCCCACCAGCTCATCAATCTCCTCCTTGAGGGCCGCGTACTGCGCCACTTGGTCGCGCGAGGGCACCACCAGCATTAGCAAGCTCACTTGCCCACGCCACTCGGGGTAGCGCTCCAGCAGCAGGTTGAAGGCCCGCAGCCGCTGGGCAATGCCCTTGGTGTAGTCGAGCCGGTCAATCGACAAAATCACCCGCGTAGCGCGCAATGCCTCGTGGTACTCGGCCACGTGGGCCAGGGTAGCCTCGGCGGTAGCCGCCTGGGCAAAGCGCTCGTAGTCAATGCCCATTGGGAAAGCATCGACCCGCACCGAGCGGTACGGAGTCTCAATTTGCCCATTCTGGGCTGGGTAGCCCAGCACGTGCGTCACGGCGCTCAAGAAGTGGCGCATGTAGCCGTAGGTATGGAAGCCGATGAGGTCGGCCCCCAGCATCCCGCGCAGCAGCTCGGCCCGCCAGGGCAGCACCCGAATCAGCTCCTGCGACGGAAAGGGGATGTGCAAAAAGAAGCCGATGGTGGCCTCGGGGCGCGCGCGGCGCAGCAGTTCGGGCAGCAGCAGCAGCTGGTAGTCATGCACCCAGATGGTGTCGTCGGGCCCGGCGTGGGCGAGCACGGCGGCGCAAAATTTCTCGTTCACCGCCACGTAAGCATCCCAGTGGGCTTGCTTGTAGCTGGCAAACTCGCTGAAGTAGTGGAAGGTAGGCCACAGCGTAGAGTTGCTGAAACCTTCATAAAAATCCCTGATTTCACTCTCCGTCAGAAACACCGGCGCCATGTGGTCGGCGGCCAGGGCGGCGCCGATGTACGCTTCTTCGGTGGCATCGCCCACAAACAGCCCCGGCCAGCCAACCCACAGGTTGCCGCCTGTGCGGTACACCGACCCTAGGCCCGTGGCCAAGCCGCCCTCGCTGGGCTGGAAGGTAAGGTTGTCCCCAGTGCGGATAACTCTGGTAGGTAGGCGATTAGAGACGATGATAGTACGCGACACAAGCTTTCAAACACTGGTTAACCCTAAGGGATACGAGCGTTTTCACCAAAAAGCCATGGGCTGCTTGGCTATGGCAGCGCTTTCAGCCGCAGATAATGGTGCGGTTGCCGAGCACCAATACCTACTCGCCAAGCACCAGCTTGCGGGCGCGGGCCAGGGTGTTTTTTCCGCGTCGCGCCCGGCCTGGGCTAGCTCGCGGGCCCGCTGGGGGCAGTCGGCAGTCGGCGGTGATGAGCAGCCGGTGTATGGGTTGTGCGCCGGGCGGGAGCCTAGGGCCCGCCTAGCCAAGAGTGCAGCCCCTAGGGCTACTGCATTTGGTACTTGCGTTTAATGAAGTCGAGCATTTCGCGCACGTGCTCGTCGGTTTTGTTGGCCTCAATCTTCCAGAGCGCCTCAATCAGTAGTAGCAGCAGGCTGGTTTCCTTGGCCGGCTCGGGGTAGCCTAGCTGCTCAAATGCTACTTGCAAGCGCGTTGGCACCGGCCGCATAAAGCGCTCGTGCTGCTGGCGGGCGGTTTCGTGGTCGGCCAGCCGGTACTGCAGCTTCCAGAAAAAAGGTTCTTCCTGCACCAGCTTATAAGGCAGCTCAATGACGCTGTGGATAAAGGTGAGCGGGTCTTCTTCCATCAGCCCACCGCGATTATGCTCAATAATGCGCTGGTAGCCACTTTTAATTACGAAGTCGAGCAGCTGCTCTTTCGAGCCAAAATGCTTGAAAATGAGCGCTTCTGATACGCTCGCGGCCTTGGCAATCTGCTGGGTAGAAGTGCCGTTGTACCCACGCTCTCCAAAAAGCTGCAATGCCACGTTGGCAATGTGTTGGCGGCGGGTAAGCATGGCAGGTGTCGAAAGCGGGTAAGAAAAAGGTGTGAGGCGAGGTCGCAACTCCCGAAAATAAGCTGCTTGCCGACTACCAAGGGGCAAAGGTCGGGCGAAAACTGCGGCCTAGCGCCGCCAAGCAGCCAAAAAGCTGAACTGAACGGGGCATTTTCAAAAAAAAACCGGCCAATTCGCGGGGAGCGAATCAGCCGGTTGGAGGACAATATATTCTGCCAGGCCGGGGCGGGGCAGAGGTTCTACCAGTCGGGGTGGGACGACAACTGGGTACTAAAGAGTGGGTGGTAAGCGCCGCTAGTTGGGGTGGGACGACAACTAGCTACTTAGGAAGTGGTAAAAAGAGTAACCTAACTGCTAACCGGGTGGGACTCGCTAACCGTTAGTGAGACAATATTACGACATAATTTGAAACCATGGTAAGTGTTAGCTCACTAATTACTGGTAAGTACGCACTCACTACTAGGTGTTTTACGTTAAAATACTGAATATCAGAGAAAAATATTTTTAATAAAAAACAGATTTTTTATTAAATAGCCTCAGCTGCACAGTTTCAGTTGTCCTAACCGAAGACAACTGCCCGCTGGTAAGCTACTGCACCCTTAAGCAACGCGCTAAGCCTAAGCTTTGAGGGAGGTGGGCCTAGGGCAAGGTGGTCAAGCTAGTGCGCCCCATATGGGTTTCAACAACAAGAAACCGGGACGCCACCGGGCACAGTGGCTCGGTAACGTCCCGGTTTTGGGTAGTGCTTGGCACAGCTAGGCTACTTTACTAGGTGCAGGAAGCGCAGGTAGAATGGCGTGGGGCTGTCGTCGCGCTTGGGTTGGTACTTGCCCCCGATGATGGGCACGTACATCACGCGGCGGCGCGAGGCAGCCCCTATTAGCGGCGACTGCGCCACTCGGTGCCACATGCGGCCGTCGTGCACGGTGAGGTCGCCGGGCTCGGTTTCGACGGCAATCTCGTTGGGGTCGTAGAAAACATCCTTATAATACTTCTTGCGAAACAGCATCTTGCCGATGCCCTGGCGATGGGTGCCGGGTATCACGCGCAAGCCGCCGTTGGTGGCCTTGGTGCCGTCGAGATGCAGGCCTACGTTGAGCATGGGTCGGATGCGCTTGCCGTAAAAAACGTCGCGCAACGAGTCGGTGTGCCAGCCCATTTGGCTAAATTCTGAGCCTTCAACATTTACGTAGTGGTTGACTACCAGGCCGTCGCGCTCGTTTTCACCCACGCGGCCTTCCTGCAATTCCAACAAAGGAAACAGGGCCTTAAAACGGTCGTCTTGGAGTAGCTCGTGCAGCACAGGGCTGTGCTGCGAGGCAAAGGCGAAGCGCTGCACGATGGGCAAGCCATCCACATCCTTGCCGTATTTGATGGGCACCCCATTTACTTTCTCTACGCTGTTGGCCAGCCACTTAGCTTGCACCTCCTGCGTAGCTTTCAAGTAAGCCTGCACCTGCTCGGGCGAGGCAAAAGGGCGAAAGTGCAGAAAACCATTTTTGGCGAAGAAGGCCCGCTGCTCGGCTGTCAACTCCTGGCCGAGCGTGAAGCGGGGATAATCGTATAAAGAATTCATAGAGGGAAGAAATCGCGGAAAGCAGCTTTCCGAGGCCCTGTTTTTGCAATGAAACCGTAAAGATAACAGTTACCAGGGTTGGCTACCGCGAAAGTGACCGCCTCGCCTGGATAGCGGGAAAAGCAACTGCCCTAGGGTAGGGTCGTTCGGGCTATAACTGCGAAAGCTAGATAGGGGTTTTAGCGAGAGCGACTAGAATTTCCAACTTCATACTGCCTACACCTGGCTAACTGGCGCGCAGCTGGGCTGGCGCCTAGCTTTTCGGAACTGGGTTGCTAGCTTGCTGCCCCACCCACTATAGGCCCCGTGCCGCATCCTAGCTATGGTCTTTATACCCAGCCCCATGCTGCTTAAGCTGCTGTATAACCGCGGCAGCCTGCGCAACCTGCCTGACCAGCAGAGCGTGGCTTTCAGCATCAAAAATCGCCTCGACGCGGTGCGCCTGACGGGCCTGGAGCAAGTAAAAATTGGCGACCAGGTGGTGCCCGCTAGTGCCATTGAGCTTGACCTGGGCGGCGCGCGGCGGGCAGCTACTACCCTAGGGCCCGCCGCCGGCCAAACCCTGGAGCTGTTCGTGGGCCAGGAGCTCACCTTTGTGCTGGCCACGCCGCCGCTGCCCGCGGGCACGCACCAGCTGCAGGTACGCTTCAGCACCGATGCCTTTGGGCCGCTGAGCCTGGAAGTGGAGGATGCTATTACGCAGCAAGATAGCCGCGGGCGTATTCCTAGGGCCACCGACGACGACTACGCCGAGGCACCCATTCGGGCGCGGCAGGAATTTGCCGAGCGCTTTACGGGGCAGGCGTTCGAGCACTTAAAGAACTACTCGTTTGACCCCCACGCCCTGCGCGGTAACTGCGAGCACTTTGTGGGCGTGGCGCAGGTGCCGGTGGGGCTGGCCGGCCCGCTTGCCATGCACGGCGAGCACGCCGAGGGCGAGTTTCTGATACCGCTGGCCACTACTGAGGGCACGCTGGTGGCTAGCTACAACCGCGGCATGCAGGTGCTCAACCTGTGCGGCGGCGTGAAGTGCACCGTGGTGGCCGACGCCATGCAGCGGGCCCCGGCGTTCGTGTTTGACGATGCGCGGGGAGCGCGCGACTTCAGCCGCTGGGTGGCCGAGAGCCTGGAGCTGATTCGGCCCGCGGCCGAAAGCACCTCGCGCGTGGCCAAGCTGCAGTATATTGATGCGTACCTGGCGGGCAAGTTTGCCTACCTGCGCTTCAACTTCTCGACCGGCGACGCGGCCGGGCAGAATATGGTGAGCCGCGCCACGTTTGCCGCCTGCTCGTGGATGCTGGAGAACTACCCCGGCGTACCCATCCGGCGCTTCTACCTCGAATCGAACTTCGCTACCGACAAGAAAGCCTCGCAAATCAACATGATGCGCACGCGGGGCAAGCGCGTGGTGGCTGAGGCAACGGTGACGCGCGACGTGCTGCAGCAGCGCCTGCGCGTGACGCCCGAGCAGCTGGCCTACCACGGGCAGGTGAGCAACGTGGGGGCGTTTTTGAGCGGGGCCAACAACAACGGGCTGCACTCGGCCAATGGCATCACGGCCCTTTTTATCGCTACCGGGCAGGATGTGGCCAACGTGAGCGAATCGAGCGCCGCCGTGCTCTACACCGAGATAACCTCCGCGGGCGACCTGTACCTCAACATCACCCTGCCGAGCCTGATAGTGGCCACCCACGGCGGCGGCACCGGCTTGGCAACCCAAAACGAATACCTGCGCCTGCTGGGCTGCGTGGGCGAGGGCAGCGCCAACAAGCTGGCCGAAATAGTGGCCGGCGTGGTGCTGGCCGGCGAGCTCAGCCTAGGGGCCGCCATCAGCAGCAGCGACTGGGTGAGCAGCCACGAGCAGTACGGGCGCAACCGGGGCTAGCAGCGGCAGTGGCCAAGCCAAAAAACACCCCGCCACGGGCTATTCTAGGTCTGGGGTGGGCTTAAACTGAACAATTAACTGCATTTTTTAAAGTATTTGCTGTGCGGCGGGCTGGCGGGCTGGTCTTTAGCAACTCATTGCGAGCAAAACGATTGTTCAACGCCGGGTCGCCGCAATGAGCTATGAGGCTATGTTGAGGTTGGAAAAGTTTAATCCGAACGGCCTTCAAGTCAACTGTCAAACGCTGTGTTTGGATAATATCCTTATTGTAGTGCACTTGTAAGCACTTATAGTAGGGCTTAGTTTTGATATGTTCAATTACCTATCAAGCTGCTACCCCTTGAAAAACGTTGTCCTCCTCCTGGTGCTGCTATCCCTGAGCCTGCTAGCTTTTTGCGCGCAAGCCCGCCCCCGTACCACCGACCCGAGCCAGGCGCTGGTGCAGCAGGCGAATACGCCGGCCGCCCGGCAGCTAACCCAGGCGGCCATCAGCCAGCAGCCCGGCGCCTACCTCAACGAGGGCCAGTATGAAGTAGGGTACCTGCATCTGCTCTCGGGCCGGCGCGTGCTGGTGCTGGGCCTACGCTACCACGTGGGGCAGCGCGTGGTGGAGGTGCAAGACTCGCTCCAAGCCGACAGCACCACGTACTGGCCGCTGGCCGCGCTGCGGGGCTTCGACCTAGGCACCGAGGACAACCCGGCTACCCTGCGCCGCTACCGCCCGCGCCTAGTGCAAGAAAGCCGCCAGCCCGACCGGCGCGAGGCCGTGCAGGTGCTGACGGCTACCGATGCAGGCCCGCTGGTATTGGCTTATTTACCGCTGCTGCTGCCCGGCACCAGCACGCCCGGCCAAGTGCTGCTGGTTGGCTGCGGCTACGATGCGCCCCAGCCCCTGCGCCAGCTCGGCCTGAAAGAAGCCGACGTGCTGCACCTGCTAAATGAGCGCGTCGATAAGGTGAGCGCCTTTGCCCGCACCAACAACCTGCACTGCTGCGTACCCCAGGAAGTGGCAAAAATGCTTGATTACTACAACCGCCTGGCCGTGGCAACGCTGTAGCTGAAGGCCCTAGACTACTAGGATAGGTACCCAGTCGTAAAACAGAACGTCCTGCTTCGGTAAGCGCAGCAGGACGTTCTGTTTTTGCTTTTTCCTAGCGTTAGGAGCAACTCCTGGTACCGCGAAAGCCCATTAGCTTTTAAGAGCGCAGCGGCAGGACAAGCAATAAACGATAAATATTTTCTGTTTATCAATAGTGTATTATTGTTTTTCGATAAATAAAACGTTTCTTTGCAGCACCTTCACTAAACCAAACGTCTGCAATGGCTAACACCAGCTTACTCTTTACGCTGCGCCTAGCCAGGGCGTTGATGTTGTTCATTCTGCTGGCTACGGGTGTCATGGCGCTGGTGCTGGCCGGGCGCGTCTACGATGCTGCCAACGAGCCCGAAGTGCGACTGCGGCTTGATACCTTCCGCCCCAATATGTTTGGCTTTTGGCACGATGCCCAAGCTGGCTATAACGACGGCCAGCATGGTGGCCAGCCACGCGAGGAGCGGGGACCACTGCCCGCCCTGCGCCCCAGCGCTGGGTTTGAACTGGCCGCCGACCCGCACGCGCCCCTGCTGTGCTACCGCGAGCCCACCGCCTGGAAGCGGGCCGGCCTGATGGCCCTAGGGGCGCTCGACGACAACTTGTCGGTGGTGGGGCTGCTGTTTTTGGCTGGCTGCAGTTGGCTGCTGCTTGGGTTGCTGCAAGATGTAGCGTCTGGCACGCCCTTTACCCCCGCCAACGGCCGGCGGCTGCTGAAGCTGGCGCTGCTGGTGGGAAGCGTAAACATTTGGCGGTACGTAGCTTACCCGCTGGTGTGGGCGCTGGTGCCGGCCTACCGCGTGGCCGAGTTGGCCAGGCCCCTCAGCCACTACGTGCGCCTCAATACCGACGACTTGGTACCGGGCTTCGAGGTGGGTTTCATTCTGCTCGTTATCGCAGCCGTGTACCGGCGCGGGGTGGTGCTGAGCCAGGAAGCTGAACTCGTTATCTGATGCCCATCCTCGTGAACCTCGACGTGATGCTGGCCCGGCGCAAGATGTCGCTGAGCGCCCTGGCCGAAGCCGTGGGCATTACCCTAGCCAACCTGTCCATCCTGAAAAGCGGCAAGGCTAAAGCCGTGCGCTTCAGCACCCTGGCCGCCATCTGCCAGGCGCTGAACTGCCAGCCTGCCGACCTGCTAGAGCACCAGCCCGACCCAGCCGACCTACGCAAAGAGGAGGAATGAGCGCTTTGAGCGCTAGTTAGCAGCCTGGGTTGCTTAGGCGGCTTAATTGCTAAAATAGGGCCCTAGGCCCCCATAGCAAACCAAGCCGCCACTGCGACTTAATGCCCGCCCAACAGCGCCAGCTGAGCGGTGCTGTCTTGCACCACGTGCAGGGCCTGTTGCAGCTCGGGGTCGGTGTCGCGCAGCACGGCGCGGGCGGCCTCGGGGCCGTAGGCGGTGCGGGCGATGCTGGCCTTGAGGTAGCTGCGCAGGGCCGGGGCGCAACTGCGCAGCGCCGTGGGGCTAGCGGGCACCCCAGCGCGGGCCGCCAAGCGCATCAGGCCGTCCAGTTCGGTATCGGTGACGCGGAAAACGGCCTGGTACTGCGCGAAGTGCAAGCCCGCCAACTCTACCTTGTGCTGCTGGTAGAAGCGCACCGCGTAGGCGCCCGCCGCGCCGCTGGCCAGCAGCCGCTGGTAGTAGGCCGAGTGCCCTAGGGTATCGCGGGGCACCAGCACGTCGGGCATGATGCCGCCGCCACCGTACACCACCCGGCCGTGGTCGGTGCGGAAGCGCAGGGCGGGGTCGAGGTGGGCGCTGTCGGCCAGCGTTAGCTCGGGGCGACGCTGGCGCTCCGCTAGTTCGCGCTGGTAGGCGGCGCGGTCGGGGCCGTAGGGCTTCTGGATGCAGCGGCCGGCGGGGGTGTAGTAGCGGGCCACCGTCAGGCGCAGCTCGCCGCCATCCTGCAGCTGCATGGGCTGCTGCACCAGGCCCTTGCCAAAGGTGCGGCGGCCCACCAGCAGGGCGCGGTCGTGGTCTTGCAGGGCGCCGGCCAGCACCTCGGCCGCCGAGGCGCTGTGCTCGTCCACCAGCACCACCAGGGGCTGCTGCTCCCAGTCGCCGGCCACGCGGGCGTAGGTTTGGGTGGCGTACTGCTCTTCCTTGCCCTGGGTGTATACCAGCTTGCGCGAGCCGCCGATAAACTCGTCGGCCAGGCGGGTGGCGCGGTCGAGGTAGCCGCCGGGGTTGCCGCGCAAATCCAGCACCAGGCGCTTCATGCCCTGGCGCTGCAAGCCGGCCAGCTGGGTTTTAAACTCCTCGTAAGTGGTAGCGGCAAAGCGCGTTACCTGCAGGTAGCCCGTCTGGCCATCCTCCAGCAGCACGCCCGGCTCTACCGAGGCATTGGGCAGGCGGTTGCGGGTGAGGTGCAGGGTAAAGGGCTCGTGGCGGCGCAGCAGCCCTAGGGCCACCGTGCTGCCCCTGGGGCCGCGCAGCAGCTGGCCCAGCGGCGCCGTAGCCAGGCTGGTGCCGGCCACCGGCGTGCTGCCCACGCGCAGCAGCTGGTCGCCGGGCAGCAGGCCCGCGGCCGCGGCCGGGCCGCCGGGCGCCACCACCGACACCGTGGCCGTGTCGCGAAACATAAAAAAGTCGAGCCCCACCCCGTCAAACGAGCTCTGCAAAAAGGCGTCGGTTTGGTCGCGCTCGCGGGCCGGAATGTAGGTGGAGTGCGGGTCGAGGTGGCCCAGCAGCTGCGCCACGGCGTAGTCGCTGAGCGCGTCGGCATCTACCGTGTCCACGTAGTCGCGGTCGATGGCCGTCAGGATTTCCTTGTAGCGCAGGTAGCCGCGCGCCACCGCATCGGGGTTGTCGGAGTGGGGCCGGAAAGGGTTGGTGCCCAAGATGATGCCAATGCCCAGCGTGAGTAGCGGCAGGGCCGCCACGCGCAGCCAGCGCCGCCGGGGGCGAGCGGGCGAGGCAATGGCAGCGCCGGGTGGCAGCAAGGGGGCAGGCATGGGCTAAGGCGCGGCGTAAAATTTAACTCAAGCAGGAATTTCTGGCGGTTGCACCCAAAATTATTGCACTTCGGCCATATCATCGCTGTTCCAAGCAAGCAAATCGACCTTTTCTAATTAAGTCCTTATTTTTTATTTGAAAAGCCTAAGCAGCCTTAGCGCCGCCCCACCCCCTAGGGCTGTTGACCAGGCCCGGAAACATCAGGTCGTATCTTTGCGGCGCGCAAATACGCTTGGCAGGTTGGAGTTAGCAACCCCCTCGGCCCTTTGCGCTAGCCTCCCTCTTCAGCCTCGTTCCATGCCCACGCCCGGCCGCATTCTTGCCCTCGACTACGGCCACAAGCGCGTGGGGCTGGCCATTACCGACCCGCTGCAGCTTATCGCCTCGCCCCTAGATACTATTCATAGCCAAGACGTTATGAGGTTTGTGCTCGACTACCAGCAGCGCGAGCCGCTGGCGGCCGTGGTGGTGGGCATGCCGCGCACGCTGCTCAATGAGCCTACCGACTCGACCAGCGCCGTGGTGGGGCTGCTGCGCCGCCTGCGCCGCGAGCTGCCCCCTAGCGTGCCGGTGCACGAAATCGACGAGCGCTTCACTTCGCGCCTGGCCAAGCAGGCCATGCTGGCTGGGGGCCTGGGCCGCAAAGCCCGCCAGGACAAGGCCACCGTAGACAAGGTGAGCGCCGCGCTTATTCTGCAATCTTATTTAGAATCTCCTCTTAGACAATGATTTATCCGATAGTGGCGGTGGGCGACCCGGTGCTAAAAACCCGCGCCAAAGACCTGCCGACCGATTCTCCGGCCGCCGAGCTGCACCAGTTGGTGCAGGATATGTTCGAAACCATGTACTCGGCCCACGGCGTGGGCTTGGCTGCCCCCCAGGTGGGCAGGGCCGTGCGCCTGTTCGTTATCGACTCGGGCCCGATGGTGACGCCCGACGAGGACGACGAGCCCAGCGATGAAACTCCTGAGCCGGCCGTGAAGCGCGCCTTTATCAACCCGCGCATGGTAAGCGAAACCGGCGAAGAATGGGGCTTCGAAGAGGGCTGCCTCAGCATTCCCGGCATTCGGGAGCTGGTGCACCGCTGCCCCGACATCGTGCTGCGCTACGAAGACGAAAATCGCCAGGTGCACGAGGAAGGCTTCTCGGGCATGACCGCCCGCATCATTCAGCACGAATACGACCACCTGGAGGGCGTGCTGTTCACCGACAAGCTCTCGGCCTTCAAAAAGCAACTGCTGAAAGGCAAGTTGGCCCGCATCAGCAAGGGCGACGTGAAGCACGAGTACCGCATGAAGTTTCCGACGGGCGCCGGGCGGCGCTAGGCCCTAGGGAGCGTACTACGGCAAAGGGCCGCGCCGAAAGGGGCGGCCCTTTGCCTGTTTCCAATAGCTTGGTTTGGAAACCGGCGCCCGGGTACATAGCTTCGGGGCGCCTATGCTTTTCACCTTCCTAACTCCTTGCTGGCTATGAAACTACCGCTACTTTTTGCCGCCCTGCTAGGATTAGCGAGCCTAGGGCCCGGCCACGCCCAGCAACTGCCCACTGCGGCCCCTGGCTTCCGGCTCGCCCCCACGCACGCCGACAGCGCAGTGGTGCTGCACCGGCTGTTTCAGCGCAACCGGCGCGCAGGCCGCTACATCGGGCTGCTAGAGGCCGCGCTGCTGCCCTCCGCCATTGTGCAGGCTGCGAGCCCTGACCCCGCGGCGGGTAAGTTTGTGGCGGGGTCGCAGGTGGTATCGACGGCCATGATATCGGCTTACTTCGTGGGCTACCTGGTGCGCTGGGCGCGGTTCAGCCAGCGGCGCGAACGCGAGGCGCTGGAGCGGTTTGAGCAGCACCAGGCCCAGCCACGCTACGTGCAGCGCCACTTCGACCAGGCGTTGCTGCTGGCGGCCCGCCCGCCGCATAAAGGGCTGTTTAACAAGCTCCGTCAGTTGTAGCTACCTTGCGAGGGTGAGAAACTCCCTGCGCCTAAGCAGTTGGTTGGGTATGGCGTGCCTAGGCCTGCTGAGCTACCGTGCCCAGGCCTGGGGCTTCTACGGCCACCGGCTGCTAAACCGGTTGGCCGTGTACACGCTGCCGCCCGAGATGCTGCCGTTTTTCAAGGCCAACATTGAGTACATCACGGCCAACGCTACCCGGCCCGATGCCCGGCGCACGCTGGTGCCCGGCGAGGCGCCGCGCCACTTCCTGGACGTGGACGTGTACGGCGACAGCGCCCTCACCACCCACGGCCGCGGCCTGCCTAGGGCCTACGCCGACGCCATAGCCCGCGCGGGCGGCGAAGACTCGCTGCTGCGCCACGGCATTATGCCCTGGCAGGTGGCCCGCATGGAGCGCCAGCTGCAAGCTGCCTTTGCGGCCCGCGATGCCGACCAGATACTGCGCCTGGCCACCGACCTGGGGCACTACGTGGCCGATGCCTGCGTGCCGCTGCATACCACCCGCAACTACAACGGCCAGCTCACGGGCCAAACCGGCATCCACGGCCTCTGGGAGTCGCGCCTGCCCGAGCTGAACGCCGATGGCTACGACCTGCTAACCGGCCAGGCGCCTTACCTCGAGCGCCCCGCCGACGCGGCCTGGGCGGCCGTGGCCCGCGCCCACGCCGCCGTCGATTCGGTGTTTGCCCTGGAGCACCTCGTGAGCCAGGAGTTGCCCGAAGACCGCAAGTATGCCTACGAGCAGCGCGGTGCCCGCACCATTCGGGTGTACTCGCGCGAGTTCAGCCAGGCCTACCACCGCCGCCTGGGAGGCCAGGTAGCGCGGCAGCTGCGCTACGCCGCCCGCCTCATTGGGGCCTGCTGGTACACCGCCTGGGTGGATGCCGGCCAACCCGACCTCAGCAAGCTGGCGCGCCAGCCCTCGGCCGCCGAGCAGGCCCGCCTGGCGCTGGAGGACAAGCAGCAGGCTGCCGCGCCCTCTAGGGCCCTACCGGGCCACGAGGAGTAGGAAGCAATGAGCAATCAACAATGAGCAATGCCCCGTTATCCTCAGGAAAATAGCAGGGCATTGCTCATTGTTAATTGCTCATTGCTTCACACTTCCGGGTTAGCGCTGGCTAGGGCGTCGTAGGCCAGGTTTTCGGCCGGGCTCATGTCGTTGGGCAGGCGAATATCGTCGGCGTCGTGCACGCGCAGGGTAAGCAGGCCCGAGAGTATCATGGCGCCGCCGCCGAGCACCAGCGTGAGGGACGAGTCGTTGTGAAACAGGTGCTTGGTGAAGAAGCCCAGTGTGACGCTGGCCAGCATCTGGGGCAGCACGATGAAGAAGTTGAACACGCCCATGTAATACCCCATTTTGTTGGTAGGTAGCGCACCCGCCAGCATGGCGTAGGGAATGCTCAGGATGCTGGCCCAGGCAATACCGATACCCACCATCGAGAGCAGCAACAGGTGCGGGTCTTGGATGAAATAGATAGAAATGAGGCCTAGGCCGCCCGCCGTGAGGCAAAGCAGGTGCGTGACGCGCCGGCTGGTGGCGCGGGCCACGAGGGGCAGCGCCAGCGCCGCCAGCGCCGACACGCCGTTATATACCGAGAAGCAGACGTTTACCCAGTCGGCGCCTTCGTTGTAAATTTTTGAGGTAGTATCGGTAGTGTGGTAGATGTGGCTGGTGATGGCCGGCGTGGCATAAATCCACATGGAGAACAGGGCCAGCCAGCTGAAAAACTGCACGATGGCCAGCTGCCGCATAGTGCGCGGCATGTCGGTAATGCCGGCAAACGACTCCTTAATAATGTTCCAGAAGCCGGCCGTGCGGCGCTTTTCGGCCTCAAACTCCTCCATATTCACCGGCGGATACTCCTTGGTGGTGAAGACCGTCCAGGCCACGGCCAGAAAGTAAACGATGCCGCCCGTGTAGAAGGCATACTTCAGGGAGGGCGAAATTTGGCCTGCGGGCGCTACGTTGGAAAAATGCAGCCACTTAGTGTAAATAAATGGCAGCAAAGAGCCCACTACGGCCCCGATGCCAATAAAGAAAGTTTGGGTGCCGAAGCCAGTAGTGCGCTGGTTGCTAGGTAGCATGTCGCCCACCAGCGCCCGAAAGGGCTCCATCGAGATATTGATGCTGGCATCCATAATCCACAACATGCCGGCGGCCATCCAGAGAGCCGACACGTTGGGCACCACCAGCAGGGCGAGCGAAGCGCAGATGGCCCCTATCAGGAAAAATGGCCGCCGCCGGCCCCAGCGCGAGCTCCAGGTGCGGTCGGAGAGGTAGCCAATAATGGGCTGAATGACCAGGCCCGTGGTGGGCGCGGCCAGCCACAAAAAAGCCAGCTGGTCTTCCTTGGCGCCCATGGTTTCGAAGATGCGGCTCATGTTGCCGTTTTGCAGGGCAAAGCCAAACTGGATGCCCAAAAAGCCGAAGCTCATGTTCCAGATTTGCCAAAACGAGAGGCGGGGCTTGACGCGCATATTGGGCGAGTCGACGATGACGGAGGAGCCGGCCATAAAAGGGGTGAGTAGGGGTGGGAAAGCGGGGAGAAAGTTACGGCTGGGGCTTGATTTCCAGCACCAAGGCCCCTAGGGGCGGCAGCGCTACCGGGGCGGTGCCGGGCTGCGCCGCGCCGCCGCCCAGCAAGTCGCGCAGGGTATAGGCTTGCTGCGGGCCTAGGCCCATGGCTTGCCAGGCGGCGGGCGGAATGGTGAGCGTGGGCGTGTACGTTTGGGAACCGCTGAAATTGACCACCACCAGCACCTGCTGGCCCTGGCTGTAGCGCAAGTAGGCGTAGAGCTTGCTGGGGTCGTAGCCGGGGCTGATTTTGTTAGCCTCTTGCAGTTCATAAAACCGGCCGGCCCGGATGGCCTCGCTGCTGCCCGCTAGCCGCAGCAAGCGGCCGTAGAAGTCGCGCAGCTGGCGCTGGTTTTCGCTGAGGCGGGCGCCGTCAAATTTGCCCTGGTTCATCCATTTCTGGTGCTCGGGCACGCCCCAGTAGTCGAAGATGCTGGTGCGGCCGTCGGCGCTCGAAAAGCCTTCGGCGCCGAGGGCCGGCTCGCCCACTTCCTGCCCAAAGTACAGCATGACGGGCCCGCTGCCTAGGGTCGCCGACACGGCCATGGCCGGAATGGCGCGGCGCGGGTCGGTGGCAAAGTCCTGGCTGGCAATGCGCTGCTCGTCGTGGTTTTCCAGAAAGCGCAGCATGTGCGAGCCGAAGCCCGCGCTCTCCGTTTGCCACACGTGGGTGATGTCGGCCACGTTGCCCTCCTGGCGCATCAGCCGGCGCAGGCCGTCGTAGAGGCCCACCTTGTCGTAGAGGAAGTCGAACTTGCCCTTCGTGAAGTAGGTGCCGTACTCGTGGGGGTTATAGGCCTCGCCGATGAAAATAAGGCCCGGCTTTACCTTCTTTAATTCGGGAATAACCCAGGCCCAAAACTCGACGGGCACCATTTCGGCCATGTCGCAGCGGAAGCCGTCCACGTCCTTCTGGGCCCAGAACACCAGGATGTCGCGCATCTTAAGCCAAGTGCTCGGGATGGGGTCGAAGTGCGGGGCGCGGCCGTGCTGGTAGTCCACGCCGTAGTTGAGCTTGATGGTTTCAAACCAGTCGTTGACGGAGGGCGCGGCCGAAAACACGTCGTTGCCGGTGGCTTTGGCCGGAACCTCCTGGTACTGGCCATCCTCGCCCGGCCCCTTGCTGGCCCCTAGGGGGTTGTAGCCGGCCGGCACCACGAAGGGCTGGCCCGGCAGGTAGTAAAAGTTGTTGTGGGGCGCAAAGGCCTGGCTTTTATCGTCCTGCGCCCCTAGGTTGGCCACGCCGGCCGGGTGGGCGTCGGAGTGGTAGGAGCGGGCCACGTGGTTGGGGATGAAGTCCATGAGCACCTTTAGGCCGTGGGCGTGGGTGCGCTTGATGAGGGCCTCGTACTCGGCCAGGCGGTGGGGCACGCTCACGGCCAGGTCGGGGGCTACGTCGTAGTAGTCCTTCACGGCGTAGGGCGAGCCGGCGCGGCCCTTCACCACGTCGGCATCGTCGGCGGGTATGCCGGGGTAGCTGGTCAGGGTGGCGTGCTCCAGCACCCCAGTGTACCACACGTGCGACACCCCTAGGGCCTTTATTTTTTCAAGGGCCAGGTCGGTGATGTCGTTGAACTTGCCGCAGCCGTTTTCCTGGATGGTACCGTAGGTTTTGTTGAGGGCCACCTTGTTGCCAAACAGGCGCGGCAGCAGCTGGTAGATTATCAGCTTGTTATCCTGCGGGGTTTCGGCGGTGGTGTTGGGGTCTTGGGCGTGGGCCACGAGCGGGGTAGTGGAGGTAGCTAGCAGCAGCGCCGCTAGGGTGAGCAGTTTCATGGAAGGTAGGAACTGACGGGTTGGCGAACGGGAAAGCTTACTTGCGCAGCTCCACCACCCAAGCCGTCTGAGCCGGCACTTTCAACGTTTTGAGGTCGGAGAGCGTCGCCCCCGTCACCACGTTCATACCCGACGAAAAGCCGCCCGTACGCTCGGCAAACCGGGCACCGTCCACCGTTTTTTCGCTTTTGCCCACGTTGGCAATCACCATCACGCACTCGCCCGCGTCGTTGTAGCGGAAGTAGGTATACACGCCCTCCTGTGGGATGAATTGCATGAGCTTGCCGCTCGACAAAACCGGGTGCGCCTTGCGGTACTGCGCCAGCTTGCTCACGTAGTCAAACGCCTCACCCGCCTGCCCCGGCCGCGACTTGAAGTAGTTTACCTTGTCGCCCGCCCAGCCGCCGGCGAAATCCTCGCGCACCTTGCCGTCGGGGTTCGAGAAGTTCTTCATCAGCACCTCGGTGCCGTAGTAGAGTTGCGGAATGCCGCGCAAAGTCAGCAGCCAGGCCAGGCCCATCTTGTACTTGGCAAAGTCTTCACCAATCACTGAGTAAAAGCGGCTCATGTCGTGGTTGTCGAGGAAGGTCACGTTGCGGGTGGCGTCCACGTAGAGCCAGTCGCTTTGCAGGCTCTGGTAGAGGTGCTCCAGGTTGCCGTCCTTGAGGGCGTCGGCAATGGCGAAGGTGGTGATGAAGTCGAGCACGCCCGGCAGGTTAGACTTAAAGCCATCGACCGGCTGCATGATGTTTTGGGCGTAAAAGGCCTGCTCGGCGGTGCTGCCCTCCCAGGCCTCGCCGTACATCGTCAGCTTGGGATACTCGTCCAGCAGGGCCCGGCCCCAGCTCATCAAAAAGTGCGGCTCGGAGTAGGGGTAGGTATCGATGCGGTAGCCATCGAGGCCGGTGCTTTCCACCCACCACAAAAAGTTCTGCGTCAGGTAGGTAGCCACGTAAGGATTGCTCTGGTTCACGTCGGGCATGGAGGTGTCAAACCAGCCGTCGTTGTAGCGCTTCTTGTCGTACTGCGAGCCGTGGGGGTCGTTGAGGGCGTAGGCGTTGTAGTTGCTGCGCGTGAAGCTGGGCCACTCGTGAAACCAGTTGGCCGCCGGCTTGTCCAGAAACAGGTAGTTGTAGCTGCCCCAGTGGTTGAGTACGATGTCTTGCACCACCTTAAAGCCTTGAGCATGGGCATGTTGCACAAATTGCACGTACTCGGCATTGGTGCCATAGCGCGGGTCAACTTGGTAGCAGTCCGTAACGGCGTAGCCGTGGTAGCTGGCCCGGGGCATATCGTTTTCGATGATGGGCGTGGGCCAGATGGCGGTGGCCCCTAGGGCCTTGAGGTAGTCGAAGTGCTGCTCGATGCCCCGCAGGTCGCCGCCGTGGCGGGCGTACATCGAGTCGCGGGCAATGTGGTTCACGCGGGTTCCCTTCACCACGTCGTTCTTAGGGTCGCCGTTCGCGAAGCGGTCCGGCATGAGCATGTAAATAAAGTCGGCTTGCGTGAGCCCTTGAGTGCGCGCCGGGTCTTGGTTGCGGGGCCGCAACTCGTAAGTAGCGGTCAGGTTTTTGGCGCCCTTAAACGTGAGCTTGAGCTGGCCCGGCTTGGCCTCGGGGCCCACCGTGAGGTTGACAATGAGGTAGTTGGCGCTTTCCAGTTTCTCGAAGCCATCGAGCGTTACGCCGGGGTAAGCCCCTAGGGTGGCCGTGCTGCCCGCAATGCCGGGCGCGTGCACCAGCAGCTGCAGCTTGGGGTTTTTCATGCCCACAAACCAGTAGGTGGGGTCGATGCGCGGGGCGGCGGCCTTGGCGGGCGCGGCCTTAGCTGGCGCGGGTGGGCCTTGGGCCGGGGCGGGCGCGGCGGCGGGGCTAGGGGTGGGGCCCAGCCAAAGGGCTACGGCCAGGGCCGGCAGCAGCGAGCGGAATGCAGACATGCGAAAACGAGGAAAGAGTGGGCGTAAAAGCAGGGTAAAAAGCCGGTAAAGCGGCCCAGCAGCGGGTAAATTGGCCCGCAAACCATTGCGGAAACCAACCCCGTAAAGCATCAGCAAAATACAGCGGGCCGGCGCGCGAACCACGCGCGCGCCTTTCCTTTGCAGCTGTGAACCCTCTTAGTAGCAGGCGGCTACTGCTTTCTTTCCTATGGCATTTCAGTTTAAACCCTACACTCCGGCCCCGAAATACAAGGCTCCGGCGGCGTATTTCTCCATGGAATTCGCCCTCGACCAGAGCCTGAAAATTTATTCGGGCGGCCTGGGCTTTCTGGCCGGCTCGCACATGCGCTCGGCCTACGAGCTCAAGCAAAACCTCATCGGCATCGGCATGCTCTGGAGCTACGGCTACTACGACCAGGACCGCGACGCCGAGCAGCTCATGACGCCCGCCTTCCGCCGCAAGTTCTACTCCTTCCTCGAAGACACGGGCCTCGTGTTTCCCATCGTCATTCACGATGCCGAGGTGTTTGTAAAGGCCTGGTACCTGGCGCCCGACACGTTTGGCACCGCGCCCATGTTCTTCCTCACCACCGATATCGAGCAGAACGACTACCTCTCGCGCACCATCTCGCACAAGCTCTACGACCCCGATACGGCCGCCCGCGTGGCCCAAAGCATGGTGCTGGGCATTGGCGGCGGCAAGCTGCTCGATGTGCTGGGCCGCCAAACCGACATCTACCACCTCAACGAGGGCCACGGCGTGCCGCTCACTTTTTACCTCTACCAGAAGCACGGCCGCGACCTGGCCGAGGTGCAGAAACGCCTGGTTTTCACTACCCACACGCCCGAGCTGGCCGGCAATGAGGAGCACCCCATGCAGCTGCTCAGCGACATGTCGTTCTTCTCGGGGGTGCCCGAAGACGAGGTGCGCCGCGTGGCCCGCATCGAGGGCGACTCACTTAACTACACCCTCACGGCGCTGCGCTTTGCCCGCCGGGCCAACGGCGTGAGCAAGGTGCACGGCGACGTGGCCAACGACATGTGGGGCCACTACGCGGGCATCTGCCCCATCATCGCCATCACCAACAGCCAGAACGGTAGCTACTGGCGCGACCAGCAGCTAGCCGCCGCCTGCAAGGCCAAGGACGACGCGGCCCTGGATGCCCGCAAGAAGGAGCTGAAAAAAGAGCTGTTTAAGGTGGTGGCCAACCAAACCGGCCACCTCTTCGACCCCGCGGCGCTCACCATCGTGTGGGCCCGCCGCTTTGCCGGCTACAAGCGCGCCGACCTTATTCTGCGCGACTTCGAGCGCTTCAAGCAGCTGGTTACCAATGCAGAGCGCCCGGTGCAGATAATCTGGGCCGGCAAGCCCTACCCCAAAGACCAGGGCGCCATCGATACTTTCAACGGCATCATCAAGATGACCCGCGACTTTGCCCGTTGCGCCGTGCTCACGGGCTACGAGCTGGAGTTGAGCGCCGAAATGAAGAAGGGCTCCGACCTGTGGCTGAACACCCCGCGCTACCCGCGCGAGGCCAGCGGCACCAGCGGCATGACCGCCGCCATGAACGCCTGCGTGAGCGTGAGCATCGCCGACGGCTGGATTCCCGAGTTTGCCAAAGACGGTGAGAACTGCTTCCTCGTCGAGCACGCCGACGTGGCGCTGCCCACCGAGCAAAAGGACGAAATCGAAGCCAACAACCTCTACGACGTGCTCGAAAAGGCGGTGGCCCTCTACTACGACCAGCCTAAGCAGTTCCTCAAAATCCGCAAGGCAGCCATGCAGAACGTGGAGCCCGAGTTTGAGAGCGGCCGCATGGCCCGGGAATACTACGAGAAGCTCTACAAGTAAGACCACGGATTTTAGCGGATTTGCACGGATTTTGTGGGCGTTACGCTGTAGTAAAAAAAGCCACCCCTAGGGTGGCTTTTTTCGTAATCATACCTAAATAAGCGGTAAGGGCAGCGTGGAGTAATCGTCCACAAAATCTGTGAAATCCGCTAAAGTCCGTGCTAATCAGTGGTCTTATGTGTGGCCGTTACACCGTTATTGCTCCCGCGCCTAGGCTAGCCCAGCGCTTCGGGGCCGCCGAGCCCGCTAGCCCTGCGCCCAACTACAACGCCGCGCCCTCACAGGTGCTGCCCATCATCACCAACGCCGCGCCCCAGCAGATACAGCTGGTGAGCTGGGGCCTGGTGCCCAGTTGGAGCCGCGACCCCGCCCAGGGCCCCAAGCCCATCAACGCCCGCGCCGAAACCCTGGGCGAGAAACCCAGCTTCCGGGCGCTGCTGGCGCGGCGGCGCTGCCTGGTGCTAGCCGATTCGTTCTATGAGTGGCAGGACGCCACCGGCAAGGGCAAAACGCCGCACCGCATCTTACTGCAAAATGAAGAGCCCTTCGCCTTCGCCGGCCTCTGGGACGAGTGGGTGGACCGCGCCTCGGGCGAGGTGCACCCCACCTTCACCATCATCACCACCGAGCCCAACGCCCTGATGGCCAGTATCCACAACCGGATGCCCGTCATTTTGCCCGGCCCCGAAGCCGAGCGCGCCTGGCTGGCCGACGACCTGGGCCCTGCTGCCCACCAGCAGCTGCTTTTGCCCTACGACGCCACCCTGATGAAGGAGTACGCCGTGACCACCCGCGTGAACTCGCCCGCCCACAACGACCCCGAAGTGCTGGTAGCGGCGGCCTAGGGGTAGTTGGTTTTAAAAAGGCCTAGGGCCTCTTTTATAGCGCCGGCTTCACCTCAATCGAGAAGCTGGTGCTGCCGGGGCGGCCATCGGCCCCCAGGCCCTGCACCACCACCAGATAGCGGCCGGCTTGGTCGCCGGTGAAAAAATCGACGGTTTGGGGCTGGTTGGGGCCTAGGCGCAGGTCGGGGCTCCAGTAAAGCAGGTTGCGCAAATCGGGCAGGCGGCTTTGGCGTTGCAAGTCGGTGTCGTAGCGCGGGGCGTAAAACTCGCGCGGCACCTGGAGGCCCTCGTATTCCTCGATGAGGGCCCTAGGGTTGAGCGGGAAGCCGCCCAAGTCGCCCTTATACGTCACGTAGCTCACCACCCCGTCGTAGGTTTGGGTGCCCAGAAAGTAGCGGTTGGCCATCACGTCCAGGCGCTTGATTTTCAGCGGATCGAAGGCCATGATTTGGTTGATGTCGAACACCGGCAGGCCGTCGAGCAGCGTCAGCGGATTTTCTTGCAGGTTGATGTGCCGAGGCCGGTCAATCACCACGAAGTGGAAGCCGTCGCGGCGCTTGCGCACCAGCACGGCGGGCACGTACTCGCGCATCACGTCCTCCACGGTCGGAAAGCGGGTGTATTCATCCAGGAAGAAATGCTCGTCGGGCTTGCCATAAAAGGCCACCGTATCGCCCGGCACGGCCCGAAACTGCGCGGCCGGCGCGGGGTAGGCGCGCTGGGTTTGCCCCGCCAGGTGCCGCTCGCTCAGGGAAGTAGCCCAGCGCGCGGGCGCCGCGGCTAGGCCCAGCCCCCCTAGGCCCCCGCCCGCCGTAAAAGAACTCAGCAGTTCCACGCGCAGCAGGCTGTCGGCGGTGGCGGAGTTGGGCTGCAGCACCAGCTTGCGCAAGCCGTAGAGGTTGGGCACTTCGAAGCGCACCTGGCCGGTGGCATCGCTCACGGCGTTGCCAAACCAGAACGTGCGGCCGGGTAGCGACAAGTAGGCCACCTTGCTCGGCACCGGCGCTCCGCTGGCCCCGCTCACGCGGCCCAGCAGCTGAAAGCCGTTAAGCTCGGGCGGGTAGACGGCGGACGGGGGCGAGCCGGCCAGCACGTCCTCCCACCGGAAGCGGCGCCAACCTTGGGTCAGCAGCAGGTTGTCGGTGGCTTGGCGGGCGGTGGCGCTGGAGTCGCGCAGGTAGTAGCCGGCATCCTCCACGTAGCCGGGCAGGTCGGCCGCCAGCAGCAGGTAGCTGGCAATATCGGTGGCCGGGGCGCTGGCCGCCAGCGAGTCGAGCCGATACACGGCCAGCGAAAGGGCGGCGGGCTGCCAGGTTTGGAGCTGCACGGTAGCGCGGCTGCGCGGGGCGTAGCTGGCGGCCCCCGCCTGGCCCTGCACCGCCAGCAGCTGCCCCGCCGTAGGGCGCTTAAAGTACAGCCGCTCGGCCACCGGCCGCCGGCCCGCAAACACGGTAAGGTGCGAAATGCCGGGCGGCAGCTGCCGCGCATCAACCTGAAAGACGGCCTGGCCGCCCACCGTGGCCGCAGTTTCGGTGGCCGTGACGCGCTGCCCGGTGTGGGCTACCAGGTACAGGGTTTCGGTAGTGGCGGGCCGGGCCTGCACCCGCAGCGTTAGGCTGGGGCCGGCCTCGCTCAGCTGCAGCGCGTAGCCCTGGGCAGCAGCGGCGGGCAGCGGCAGCGTTAGCTTTTGGCCACCGGGTAGCGCCACGGTAGCAGTGTAGCGCTGCCCTAGAGCCGGCGTAAACTCCAAGCTGCCCATGCCCGCCCGCAGGCTTTGGAAGGACGCTACCACGGTGCCCCGCTCGTCGGCTACGGTGCCGGCCACGGCCACGCCGCGCCCTAGGGCATTGGTAGCTTTGAAGCCCAGCCGGCCGGGCACGCCCGCCACCAGCTGGCCTCCCTCGGGGAAAAACTGCAAGTCGAGGGCCGGTGGGGCGGCGCTGGCGGTGGGCGGCGCGGCGGGCTGCCAGGTATTCACGATGCTGATGGGGGCCTGGAAGTAGTAGTCGGGCCCGGCATTCTTCATCCAGTTGGTGTAGGCGCGCAACACGTAGCGGCCGCTGGGCAGCTCGGCGGGCAGCGCCAGCGTGCCCTGGCCGGTGGCCTGGCGTAGCGCCAGCTTGGCTTGCAGCACGGGGCGGCGGGCGGCGTCGAGCAGCTCTACGTAGGCCACCTTGCTCATGGCCAAAGGCTTGTGCCGGGTGCCATCCACGGCGTACACCTTCAGCCACATGGTTTCGCCGGCGGCGTAGGCGGGGCGGTCGTGGTGCACGTAAAGCTGCTCGGTGAGCGCCTGCTGGCTGTAGCGGCGCAGCTGCCGGGTTAGCGAGTCGGCCGGGCTTTGGCCCTGGGCGGCACTGGCTGCCAGGCCCAGGCTTAGCCCAAGTGCCAGGCTACCCACCCGGCGCCGAAGAAAGTAGAAAGGCAGCGGCATCGAACTAGGTAAAGAAGGTTAGTAGCAGAAAAGGGGCCTAGGGCCCGGCCGCTGGTAAAGGCTGCTGCCCGCCGCTTACCAGAAGCTGGGCTTTACGTTGCTGCCCCGGCGGCGGCAGTCGGCGCAGTCGGCCGAGGCGCTGCTGATGCCGCCCATGCTAGAGCCCGGAATGGCTACGAAGTCGAGCGGCACGTAGTCGGGCGAGGCAAACAGCTTGTAAACTCCCTCCACATCACAGCCCTGCGCATCGCAAAAGGGGATGTCGCTGGCAACGCAGGTATTGTAGGGGGTGTCGTAGTCGTAGGGGTCGCGGGCCGGCAGGTCGGCTTTAGCGATGAACAGGCGCTGCTGCTGCACGGTGTGGGCGCCCACGAAGCCCAGCACGGGCTCGGTGGTGTTGCCCACGCGGTGCACGTTGCCGGTGAGCTGCGAGGGCAGCGGGTCGTTGACGGTGCCCACGGCCTCGGTATTCTTGCGCAGCACCTCACGGTAGGCAAACTCCTCGGCCGTTTCGGCCACCTGGCTCACCAGCACGCTATAGCGCACCTTCACACGCTCGGCCCGTTGCGAGAAGCTGCGTATCACGTAGTTGCTGATGGCATCTTGGCCGAGCTGGGCCGAGGTAGTTTGCACAATGTCGGTGGGCCGCTCCGTGCGCCAGCACGTGTAGATGGGCGTCGTGCGGATATCGATGAAGACGTTGCCATTGGAGCCGTTCTTGAGCGGGAAGTATTCCAGCGCCGAACCAAAGGCGGCGTTAAATTCCCAGGTTTCGACGCAGCTCCAGCGGTAGTACTTGGTTTGGGCGCTGGCGTCGTGGGCACTCGCTACCAGCTGCACCTGCCCGTCGGCCAGCTGAAAGCCGAGCTTGTCGATGGGCGGCGTCACCTTTAGCGGCGTCAAGTCGGAAGTATAGCTGGCGTTGGCGCTGGTGAGGATGCTGAGCTGGTACTGCCGGCTCGGGTTCAGCACCAGGCTGTCCGACTGGTAGGTGCCGCTAACTTTTTCGGGCAGCGGGTAGCGGCCGCCCGCATTGTCCACGAGGTACACCTTGGCGCCTTTTTCGGGGGGCGGCGCGGTAGTGGTGGCCAGGTTGAGGCTGCGCGAAAGCAGAAACGTCGAGCGCCCGTTGCCGTTGATGAAGCCATCGACCACCAGGAAGTTGGCGTTGGCGTTATCTACCTCCGGCAGGTAGGGCTCGACGCAACTGCCCACCCCTAGGGCCAGCAGCACCCCGCTGGCCAACGCGCACAAGTGAAAATAGGAACGACGCATAAGCGTAAAGCGCAAGGAAAGAGGTTACCAGAAGCTGGGTTTTACCGTGGTGCCCCGCACCCGGCAGTCCACGCACTCGCGCGAGCCAGCAATCAGGATGGGATTAATGAGCCCGCTGTTGGGGGCGTAGTACAGCGGAATGCGGTCGGGGCTGATGGGCGAATCTATGCCCGGGCCCCGGAGCGACTCGATGCCCAGGGTTTCCGGCGAGCAGGTACGGTAGGGGTCGTCAAACTTCCACGCGTTGGGCAAGGGCAAATCGGCGCGGTTGATGAACAGGCGCTGCTGCTGCACGGTGTGGGCGCCCACGAAGCCCAGCACGGGCTCGGTGGTGTTGCCCACGCGGTGCACGTTGCCGGTGAGCTGCGAGGGCAGCGGGTCGTTGACGGTGCCCACGGCCTCGGTATTCTTGCGCAGCACCTCGTAGTAGGCAAACTCGGCTGCCGTTTCGGCCATTTGGCTCACCAGCACACTGTAGCGCACCTTAAAGCGCTCGGCCACGGTAGGAATGGCCAGCAGCGGTACGGCGGTGAGCGCGTCTTGGCTGAGCTGGGCCGTACTGCTTTGCTTGATGAGCGACGAGCGCTCGGTGCGCCAGCACGTGTAGATGGCCGCGGCCGCCGGGCGCCCCACAATGGCATCGCGCTGACGGTCGTACACCAGCGTGGAGTTGAAGCCGGAGTTGAACTGCCAGGTTTCAACAACGCCCCAGCGATAGTAGCGCGACTGGCCGGTAGCGTCGTGGGTGTCGAACGAAAACCGCACGTAGTCGCCGTCGAGCTGCCAGCGCAGGTTGTCAAGGGGCGGGGTCACTTTCAGGGGTACCAGGTCCGACGCGTAGATAGCCGCGCCGGTGCCAGCCGTGGTAATGCGTAGCTGGTACTGCCGGGCCGAACTCAGCCCTAGGCTGTCGGACTGGTAAAAGCCCGCCGACTGCTCGCGCAGGGCGTAGCGCTGCCCCGCGTCATCTACTACCAAAAGGGTGGCCCCGCGCTCGGCGGGGGGCGGGGTGGTAGCGGCAATGTTTTCGGTGCGCGAAAGCGTGATGCGCGTGCGCCCGTTGCCGTTGATGAAGCCATCGACCACCAGGTAGCGGGCCGAGGTGCCCACTACATCGGGGGCGTAGGGCTCTGTGCAGCCCCCTAGGCCCAGCAGGGCCAGTAGTAGCATCCGCCGCCAGCCGCAAGAAAAGCATTGGCCCATCAGAAGCGGAAGTTGTAGGTGACGGTCGGAATGGGCTCGCCGAAAAGGGAGAGCTTGTAGCCCTTTAGCTGGCCATTAACTGTTTGAAAATAAACCGAATAGGGGTTGCGGCGACCCAGCAGGTTGTACACCGCCACCGTCCAGGAGCTGTGGGCTAGCTTCTCGATTTTGTGGTTGCCCTCGAAGTTCACGGCCAAATCCACGCGGTAGTAGTCGGGCACCCGGTAGGCGTTGCGGTCGGAGTAGTACACGCGCAGAGCCTGGTCGACGTAGTACTTGGCCAGCGGCAGCGTAATGGGCCGGCCGGTGCTGTAGTTGAAGTTGAGCGAGGCATTAAAGCGCCGCGAGAAGCGGTAGTTGCCCACCAGCGTCACATCGTGGGGCTTGTCGTAGTTGCTGGGGTACCAGGCGCCGCCGTTTACCTGGTCGGTAGGTGTGTTCACCTGCACCAAGGAGCGGGCGTAGGTGTAGCTCAGCCAGCCGTTTATCTTGCCCTCCGTTTTGCGCAGCAGCACCTCCACGCCGTAGGCCCGGCCCTCGGCGTTCACTAGGTCGGTTTCGAGGTGCGGGTTGAGCAGCAGAATGGCGCCGCTCTTATAATCCAGAAAGTCGTGGGTGCGCTTGTAGTAGCCTTCCAGCGAAAACTCCACCGTGTTGCGCTTGAAGTTGTGGTAGTACCCTAGGCTCACTTGGTCGCCCACCTGCGGCCGGATGTAGTTGTCGCTCAGCTTCCAGCTGTCGGTGGGCGACACCACGGTGGTGTTGGTCAGCTGGTGAATGTACTGGCGCATCCGGGTCAGGCTGGCCTTCACCGACGAGTGCGCCGTCAGCTCCAGCCGGGTCGAGAAGCGCCATTCGGGCCCCTGGTAGTGGGCCAGCACCTGGCCGGGGCCGTAGGTGCTGGTGCCCGTGGTAGTGCTCTCGCTGCGCGAAATACCCTCCTGGTAGTTGGTGACCGTGCGGGGCCCTAGGGCCTGAAAAAACGAGTACCGCAACCCCGCCTGCACCGAGAACTTGGGGCTGACGTCGAACCGCTCCGAGGCGTACACCGCGCTCTCCACCGCCCGCTCGTGCTGAATGGTGACGGGCAGCAGCAGCGACTGCTCGCCCAGCGGATTCAAATTGCCCGGCTGGGTATTGTACAAAATAGAGCTGGCTCCAAAGTCCAGCGTGTGCTTGGCGCTGGCCAGGTAGTTGAAGTTGGCCTGCCCCGACACCTGCTTGATGGCGTAGTCAAAGGTCGAAGCCGCGGCCACGTTGCGCGTAGTCGAAAGCCCGAAGTCGTAGCTGCTGTAAGCGCCGATAAAAAAGGCCTGCAGCTTGTCGGTGAAGTCGTGCCGCCACTTCAGGCTGGCGGCCGCGTTGTGGTAGTTATACACCGTGTCGCTGGCCAGCCGGAAGCGGTCGCGGCTGTAGTAGCCACTCGCGTACAGCGAGTTGTGCGCGTTAAAATCGTAGGTGATGTACGTGTTGAGGTCGTAGAACGAGGCGGCGCTGTTCTTCAGGGCGCTGTTGGGCACCAGGTGCAGCAGCCAGTCCGAGTACGAGGCGCGGCCGCCCACCAGGTACGAGCCCTTGGCGGTGCCGTCGCCGTTGCTCCCTAGGGGCCCTTCCAGTTCCAGGCGGCTGGTAAGCGGCCCAATGCCGCCCGAGCCGCCGAATTTTTTGCGCCCACCCTCGCGCCCCTGAATGTCGAGCACCGACGAGAGGCGCCCGCCGTAGCGCACCGGTATCGCGCTTTTGTACAAATCTACCGACTTAATCACGTCGGGGTTAAAGGCCGAGAAAAAGCCGAATAAGTGCGCCGGGTTGTAAATCACGGCGTCGTTAAAGAGCACCAGGTTTTGGTCGGTGCCGCCGCCGCGCACGCTCATGCCGGTGCTGCCTTCGCCCACGGTTTTCACGCCCGGCAGCGCCATCACCACCCGCAAAATATCGGCCTCGCCAAACACGGTAGGTACCTGCTTAATCGTCTTGATATCCAGCGTTTGCACGCCCATTTGCAGGCCGCGCACGTTGCGCTCCTTCTGGCCCTCTACCACCACCTCGTTCAGCACGGCCACGTCGGGTGCCACCTCCAAGTCGAGCTGGCCGCTGCCGTGCAGCCATACCTGCCGCCGCGCCGCGCGCACGCCCATGCCCCGGATATTGACGTTGTAGCGGCCCGGCGGCAGCGTGAGGCTGTAGCGTCCCTCGCGGTCAGTCGAGGCGCCCACGCTCGGCGCTTCCACGTACACGGCCACCCCGATGGCGGGCCGGCCGCTGTCCGCCAGCCGCACCACGCCCGCCAGCGTGACCTTGCTGCCGGCACTGGCTGCCTGCCGCGACCCTACTTCATAGAGCTTAAATTCCGAATTGCCGGCCGCTACCGCCGAGGTAGTCGCCGCGCTGGGTGGGCCTAGGGGGCTGGGCGGGCCAGCAGGCCCTAGGGCACTTGGCGCGGCGCCCGGCTGGAAGTAGCTGCCGGGCAATTGGGTTTGCAGCGGGTAGTCCTTGGTCACGAACACGCGCCGCGTGGCCTCGTCGATGGCGAAGTTCAGGCGCGTAGTTTGCTGCACCTGCGTCAGCAGCGCCACCAGCGGCAGGGCGCTGGCTTGCACGCGCACCGTCACGGTATCGGTAGCGGCGGGGTCGAAGTAGAAGTGGTAGGGCGTTTGGGCTTCCAGGCGCAGCACGAACTGCTCGAAGCGCAGGCCCCGAAAGTCGCCGCTGATGGTAGCGGGCGCCGGTTGCTGGGCCCAGGCGCGCGGCCCGGCCAGCAGCAACGCCCCGCCAAGTAGCCAAGGGTAAAGTTTGGTCATGGAAAAGGGTAGAAGTACCACTGGGCCCTAGGGCCGGAGCGTGTAATAATAGCGCAGCAGGCGCTCGGCCGATTCGGCCCGGCCGGCGGGCGCAAAGCTGAGCTGCTGCTGCCGAGCGTAGCGCTGCACCTCGTCCTGGTGGCTGGGCAGCAGTTCCAGTAGTTTTTTCAGGTTCGATACCTCGGCCGTGGCCGTGGCCGTGCGCACGTACAGCGCATCGGTTTGGCGGTACTCCAAAGTAAGCGTCTGGCTGATAATGGCTTGGAGCACGCGCTTGCTGTGTCGGGCTAGCAGGCGCACCGGGCCGTCGGCCAGCAGCTCGTAAAAGCCCGTGGGCAGCGCCCCCGCCGTGAGCGAGTCGCCTACCACGCGCACAAAGCGGTGGGTGCCTAGCGTGAAGGACGCCACTTTCTCGGGCACCAGCATAATGGCCACGGCCTGGCCGGGATACAGCAAAATGGGCTGGTCGCGCACCAGGTCGTAGCGCAGGGGCAAGTTGGCAAAGGTGCCGCTGCGGTACACTACGCTGCCCGTTTGCGCCTCCGGCCCGCCAAAGAACTGGTGGCCCCGCGTGCCCGGCACTGTGTAGTCCACGTACTCGGCCCCGTCGTAGAGCACCGTGGCGAGGCTTAGGACGCTGGTGTAGGTGCGGGTGGCCGCTACTACCGAGGCGGCCACCGCAGCCGAGTCGGCCGCGGCCAGCACTTGGGCCGCGGCGGGCCGCGGGCCGCTGCTCAGCGCCGCCAGCAATAGCGCTGGCTGCCACCAGCGCACAGGGCTAAAACCACGGCGTAAAAGCGTTTTCATAACAGCGGGAAGGAGAAACTGAGCTAAAGGCGGAAATAGCACCTAAACTCCATAATGCGCAAGATATGCCAGCGCGGTGCTTTGCTCGTCACCTTTAGCTTAGAACTTCAAAACCAACGGATTCTTGCTGGGCCAGCCGCCCAAAATAGGCCCGCTACCACGCCGGCCCCAGCCGCCAGGCCACCAGAAGCTGCCGCCTAAAAAGCCGCTAATCGATTGCATAAACTCGCAATAAGCTAGGTGGCGGCTGGCGGCTAAGTACTAAGGCCAACTAATTTGGCGCTGTGCATTACCTAATTCCTGGCCTAGGGGCCGATGAGCGCGTTTTTCGCCGCCTGCACCTGCCAGGCCCCGTGATGGTGCTGCCGTGGCTGCCGCCGCTCAGCCCCGCTGAGGCCCTAGCGCACTACGCCGCCCGTTTGGCCGCGGCCGTGCCCTTAGGCCAGCCCTGCTGGCTGGTGGGCGTGTCGTTTGGGGGGCTGCTAGCGCAGGAAATCGGGCGGCTGCGGCCCTTGGCGCAGGTGGTGCTCGTTTCCAGCATCGGCAGCCCCACCCAGCTGCCCTGTTGGCTGCAACTGGCCGGCGCTACGGGCCTGCACCGGTTGGTGCCGTTTGGCCTGCTGGCGCGGCTGCCGCGGGCGGCGCAGTGGTTTTTTGGCGCGCGGGGCGGGGCCGAGTACCGCCTGCTCGGCGAGATTTTGCGCGCCACCGACCCGGCGTTTGCCCGCTGGGCCACGGGGCAGCTGCTAGTCTGGCGCGGGCCGGGGCTGCCGGGCGCCCTCCGCATTCATGGCACCCGCGACCGGCTGCTGCCGGCCGGCCGCGCCGCCATCGACTACCTGGTGCCGGGGGCCGGGCATTTTCTCATCGTCAGCCACGCCCGGCAGCTTAGCAAAATCTTGCGCCAGTTGGCCGCTAAGCCGCTATCTTAGAAGCTGTTTTTCGCTCGTCTTCTTTTTGCTTATGCTGCTTGCTTGCGCGCTCCGCTGTGGTTTGGCCGGGCTGGTACTGCTGGGTGCCCCTAGGGTTAGCCTGGCCCAGGCCCCGCCACCGGCCCAGGTTGCCCTGCCGCCGGTTGAGGCCGCTCTGTCCCGCCTTTCGCCCTGGCTGCTGAAGGGTGGCCTGCGCCTCACCCACCTCAGCTACAGCCGCACCAGCACCAACTGGCGCCTGCTTATGCCACTGTCGCTGGCTACTGAGTACCGCGTGAACTCGCGCTTTAGCCTGTATGCCCAGCTCGATACCGATATGCAACTGGCCAGCACAAGCCTGCGCCGCCGCCGACGGGCGGCCGTGGGGGCCGCTGCCACCCTGCCCGCCGCGGCCCTAGGCCTCGGGGCCCGCTGCTACTACGGCCGCCCAGCCGGGGCCGCCACTCAGCAGCCCGGCGTGCCCGAGCTGGGCAAATACCTGGCGCTCGAAGCCAACGCCACGCTAAGCCAAGCCAGTACCCGCATTACGGGCGCTACCCGCGGCTTTGTGGGCAGCCGCATGCTGGTAGTGCCGGCGCTCTACGCGCTGTGGGGCGTGCAAAACCGGTTGCGCCCGCACGTGCTCTACGACCTGAGCGCGGGGCTGGGCGTGCTGGCGCCCACCCGCACCAACGCCGAATACTACCTGCCTAGCCATAACTGGGATGTGGGCGCGCAAGTGAACATTCGCCTTTACTTAGCTCGGTAAACGGGCCCTAGGGCACGCAAAAAAGGCTGCCCCGGTGAGGTAGCCTTTTTTGCAAATACCTATAAGTATAGAAGTAACTTAGGCAGTAGCTTCAGCCGGCACGGTGGCTGGCACTACCGATACGAATGAACGCTCGTCGCGGCCTTTACGAAATAAGACAGTACCATCAACCAGCGCAAACAGCGTGTGGTCTTTGCCAATGCCCACGCCCGAGCCGGGGTGGTGCTTGGTGCCGCGCTGACGCACGATAATGTTACCAGCTACGAGCGCTTGCCCGCCGAAGATTTTCACGCCGAGGCGCTTGCTATGCGATTCACGGCCGTTGTTAGACGAGCCGACGCCTTTTTTGTGTGCCATTTTTTAGTAAGCTGTTAGCTATTAGCCGTTAGCTGATAGCTTTTTGAAAAATATACAAAAGCTAATCTGGGCTCAAAGCCAACGGCTAACAGCCATCAGCTAAAAGCTCAAAACCTACCCGATGCTGTTAATCAGGACCTTGGTGAACTGCTGGCGGTGGCCGTTCATTTTCTTGTAGCCCTTGCGGCGCTTCTTCTTGAACACCAATACCTTATCGCCCTGCACGTGGGCCACAATGGTGCCTTTTACGGCAATGTCCAGGGTAGGGGCCCCCACGCTGATAGTGCCGTTGTCGTCGGTCAGCAGCGCCTGGCCAAAGTCAACCGAATCGCCGACATTACCGGCCAGACGGTGGGCATACACAAATTTATTAGCCTCAACTTTAGTCTGTTGGCCGGCGATAGTTACGATGGCGTACATGATAGTTCGCGGTAGGGTTCTCAAAAGGGAAGGCAAAAGTACGGCTTTTTCGCGGCAAATCCAAGCCTAAGTGGTTAATCGTCATTTGCTCGGCCCCAAAAGCCCGTTGCCGAGATGAAGAAAGGCCTAAAAATTTTAGCTGCGTGACAGTATTGCGCTAAGTGATTGATAGTAAGTCTCAGATTGAGAATAGCGATTTTTGTGGACAACCGCCGTTATCCACAGCTAAAATGTGGATAAGTGGTTATAAATCGGCTTATTCGCCGTGGGCACTTCATGCGCTACTCATAGCCTAGGCCTGCTGCTAGCCAGAAGGCCGGTTACGAACGGGTGGTTTGGCCAAGGAGTTGCCCAGCCTATCTTTGAAAAACCAGTTGGCGGGGCCGCCCCAGCGCCCGCTCTGCCGCCAATCGGTGCTGTCAACTCGTTTCTTTGTTTCTCTTCGAAACCCTACTATACATGGAGCCTTTACTCGCCGAAAACCCTAACCGGTTCGTCCTTTTCCCCATCCAAAATCCCGAAGTATGGGAGTTTTACAAAAAGGCCGAGGCCTCGTTCTGGACGGCCGAGGAAATTGACCTTTCGCAAGACCAGAAGGACTGGAACGGCCTCAATGACAACGAGCGCCACTTCATCAAGCACGTGCTGGCTTTCTTCGCCGCCAGCGATGGCATCGTGAACGAAAACCTGGCCATCAACTTCATGCAGGAAGTGCAGCTGCCCGAGGCGCGCTGCTTCTACGGCTTCCAGATTATGATGGAAAATATTCACAGCGAGACTTATTCGCTGCTGATTGATACCTACATCAAAGACCCCAAGGAGAAGGACTACCTCTTCAACGCCCTCGAAACGGTGCCCGCCGTGGAAAAGAAAGGCAAGTGGGCCCTGACCTGGATTAACTCCGAGAACTTCGCCGAGCGCCTCATTGCCTTCGCGGCCGTGGAGGGCATTTTCTTCTCGGGCTCGTTTTGCTCGATTTTTTGGCTGAAGAAGCGCGGCCTGATGCCCGGCCTGACGTTCTCGAACGAGTTGATTTCGCGCGATGAGGGGCTGCACTGCGACTTTGCCTGCCTGCTCTACAGCTACCTCGAAAACAAGCTGCCCCAGGAGCGCGTGCAGGCCATCATCCGCGATGCGGTGACCATTGAGCAGGAGTTCGTGACCGAGGCCTTGCCGGTGAGCCTCATCGGCATGAACGCGCGCACTATGAGCCAGTACATCGAGTTTGTGGCCGACCGGCTGCTGGTGGCCCTAGGGTGCCCCAAGATTTATAACGCCACCAACCCCTTCGACTTCATGGAAATGATTTCGGTGCAGGGCAAAACCAACTTCTTCGAGAAGCGCGTGGCCGAGTACCAGAAAGCTGGCGTGATGAACGAGGGCAAGGGCAACGCCTTCTCGCTCGACGAGGATTTTTAAGCTGCGGCCGGTGCCGGTGCATTAAAAAGCCCTGACTTCTACTTAGAAGTCGGGGCTTTTTGTTGGGTTACATCGGGGGCAATGCGGGTATTTAGGCGCAACCACTTAGCGTTTTTAGCCATGAGTATTACTGCTAATTCTTGACCGCTACCCGGCCAGGTTGACCCCGCGCTCATGCCCTGCGCTTTTTGCCGCCGCCGGCTGCGGGTGAATGGCAAGCCCCTTTTCAAGAATTGCTCGTGCCAGGCCTTTGGGCCGCCCGTAACCCTAGGGGCTCTTGCAGCGGGTGTAGTGCTGGCCGCCGGCGCGTGGTGGGTGATGGCGCATAAAAGAGCCCAGTAGGCCGACGGGCCTACCGGGCTAAGGTAACCAGCACGGCAGCGCGCCTTACCGGGCTGCGTACTGGTAGCCACCCAACTCTTCTAGCAGCGTCTGCATGCGGCTGACGTTGGGCTTGTCCAAGGGTTTGGAAAAATAGCCTTTCACCTGCTGGTAGTCCGTGGCTTTGGCCATGTCGTCGGGGTGGATGGAAGAGGTGAGGATAAAGACGCACATCTGCTGCGTCAGCGCCAACTCTCCCAGCGCCTCCAAAAACTCCCAGCCATCCATGAGCGGCATGTTCAGGTCGAGGAGAATAAGGTCGGGCACGTCGCCGCCATTATGCACGGTAACGGCGAGCTGGTCGAAGGCCAACTGGCCGTTACCAAAGGTTTGGACGGTGCGGCAGCGCAAATCCTTTTTGGCAATTAGCTCGGTAATAGCGGCCGTAATACGGTCGTCTTCTACTACGTAAGCTAGTTTAGGCGTTTTCATTGAAATGAATAGTGAAAGTTGTTCCGGTATCGACTTGGCTATCTACGGCAATAGTACCCAACATGGCTTCAACCTGGTTTTTGGTGATAAACAGGCCCACGCCGCGCGCATCCTCGTTGTCGTGAAACGTCTTGTACATCCCAAAGAGCTTGGCGCGGTTTTTCACTAGGTCGATGCCCCGGCCGTTGTCTTGCACGGTGAGCACCACGGCGCCCGGCTCGGCGTGGGCGTGCAGCCGGATGAAAGCCGGCCGGCTGGGCGAGCGGTACTTCACGGCGTTGCTGAGGAGGTTGAGCAAGATGCTGTCGAGGTAAGCCGGCACCACGGTCACGGCCAGGGTCGGGGGCACATCGACTTCCACCGCAATATGGTTTTGCCGAATGAGCACGCTGAGTATTTCCAGGGTGCTGTCGATTTCGGTGCGCAGGGCGCGGATGGCTTTGGGCTTGTTGACATTGCTGTTGATGGTCACAATGTCGTTGAGGTTCACGATGGTATCGGCCAGTTGCTCGGTGCTGGTGGTCAGCATCTGCAAGAACATGCTCTTCTGCGCCTTGCCCTTGGCCTCGGCCAGCAGCTCTACCAACGAGGTCAAGTTGGCCGAGTGCGAGCGGATGTTGTGCGAGATGATGTAGGCGAAGTTTTGCAGCCGCAGGTTTTGCTGGCTGGTCACGTCGAGCAGGTGCTGCTGCTTTTGCAGGTTCTCGACCAGCAGCGTCACGTCGTAGCCCACGCACAGAATTTCGAGTAGCCGCCCCTGCTCATCCAGCAGGCCTTTCATCTCCCAGTGGTTGGACTTTACTGTGTTGTCAACGGCCAGCTTGCGCAGCACCACGTGGTGGTGCACGGTGGGTTGGGCAAAGCACTGCATCACGGTTTCGAGGCACTTGGCCCGGTCTTCCGCCACAATGCTGAGCAGCGACGAGGTGCCGATGATGTCTTGGCCGTAGCCGAAGCGCTCGTAGAAATACTCGTTGGCAAACGTGTAATCGCCCTGCGTATCGGTTTTAACGATGTACACCGACTCACTGCTCAGCACCTGACAGTATTGCTCAGCCAGCTCTTCGGCCTGCACCTGGGCTTGCTTTTCGTGGCTCACATCAAAGAGCGCGCCCAGTAGCCAAGCGGTCGTGTTCGCCTCGTTGCGCAGCACGAGGCCCCGGCACTGCATCCATACGGTGGCCCCGTTGCGGTGCGTAGCGCGCAGTAGCTGGTCGAAGGGCCGGTTGGGCTCGCGCAGGCAGGCTTCGGCGGCTTGCTGGGCCTCGGCCAAGTCGGCGGGGTGCAGTGGGGCGCGCCACGCCTCGGGGGGGGTGGGTAGCTCGTCGGGGCCGTAGCCCAGGGTTTGCCAGTACTTGGCATTCACCCAGGCCTCGGCCGGTGCCAGCAGATTCCAGTACCAGAGGCCGTCTAGTAAAATGTTTTGGAGAAAATCGGTTACGGCTGGGTTGGGCTGCTCGAATGGTTGAAAACTGGGTGGCAAAATAGTAGTCGTAGGCACTATAATGGTACTATTGGAAGGCATAGTAGAAGGATTGGAAAGTTCTGATTAATAAACTACTAAGTTCGTAAAAAGTCATGGATTTCACGTTAAAATTTTAAATTTACTAGCCGCCTTAGGGCATAGCTGCCGGCCAGGTTGACCCCGCGCTCACGCCCTGCGCCTTTTGCCGCCGCCTGTGGGTAAATGCCAAGCCAATAGTTCAAAGCTGCTCGCGCTAGGCCTTTGGGCCGCCCGTGCCCCTAGGGGCGCCACCACAGGCGCGCCGCTGGTGAGGACGGGCCGCTACGGGGCCCGCCGGCGCTAGCTGGATATACAAATGAATTGCGTAACGGCGGCGCTGGCGGGCCGGGCTAGGGGCTGAAAAACGGCCGGGCAGCCTCATTTTCAGGGTATGTGGAAAAATTCTAATTATTTCCTTTGGCACTCCCAAACAAGGGAACTAATTTCCAGCTTCTAAACCGCGAGCTGCCAAAGTTATTGGCAGGCTTCTTTAGCAGCAATTGCCCACCTAGCACCTAGATAACATGCTTGTAATCAAACGCGATGGCCGCCGCGAGTCGGTCAAGTTCGATAAAGTAACCGCCCGCATTGAAAAACTTTGCTACGGGCTTAATCAAAACTTCGTCTCGCCGATTGAGGTGGCCAAGAAGGTCATCGACGGCATCTACGATGGCGTGACGACCGTCGAACTCGACAACCTGGCGGCCGAAACCGCCGCCTCGCTCACGACGCGGCACCCCGACTACGCCATCTTGGCGGCGCGCATCGCGGTGAGCAACCTGCACAAGGTGACTTCGAAGTCGTTTTCGAGCACCATGAAGCGCCTCTACACCTACGAGGACCCCAAGAATGGCGACAACGCCTCGCTGCTCGCCAAGGACGTGTGGGAGGTGATTCACAAGCACGCGCACACCCTGGACTCGGCCATTATCTATGACCGCGACTATAACTACGACTTCTTCGGCTTTAAGACCCTAGAGCGCTCGTATTTGCTGCGCCTTGACGGCAAAGTGGTGGAGCGGCCCCAGCACATGCTGATGCGCGTGTCGGTAGGCATCCACAAAGACGACATCGACTCGGCCATCAAGACCTACCACATGATGAGCGAGCGCTGGATGACCCACGCCACGCCGACCTTGTTCAACGCCGGCACGCCCAAGCCGCAGATGTCGTCGTGCTTCCTGCTCACGGTGAAGGACGACTCGATTGAGGGCATCTACGAGACGCTGAAAGACTGCGCACTGATTTCGCAGAGCGCGGGCGGCATCGGGCTGGCCGTGCACAACGTGCGCGCCACGGGCTCCTACATCAAGGGCACCAACGGCAACTCCAACGGCCTGGTGCCGATGCTGAAAGTCTTCAACGACACGGCCCGCTACGTAGACCAGGGCGGCGGTAAGCGCAAGGGCGCGTTCGCCATTTACCTGGAGCCCTGGCACGCCGACATTTTCGAATTCCTGGACCTCAAGAAGAACCACGGCAAAGAGGAAATGCGCGCCCGCGACTTGTTTTACGCCCTCTGGACGCCCGACTTGTTCATGAAACGCGTGGAAGCCAACGGCGACTGGACGCTGATGTGCCCCCACGAGTGCCCCGGCCTCGACACCACCTGGGGCCCCGAGTTTGAGAAGCTCTACACCAAATACGAGCGCGAGGGGCGCGGCCGCAAAACCATCAAGGCGCAGGAACTGTGGTTCCACATCTTGGAAAGCCAGACCGAAACGGGCACGCCCTACATGCTCTTCAAGGACGCCGCCAATGGCAAGAGCAACCAGCAAAATTTAGGCACGATTAAGTCGTCTAATTTGTGCACGGAAATAATGGAGTACACTGATAAAGACGAGATTGCCGTATGTAATCTCGCTTCGTTGGCGTTGCCCCGTTATTTGGTGGAAGACGCCAGCGGCAACCTGCGCTTCGACCACCAGACGCTCTACGACATCACGTACCAGACTACGTTGAACCTCAACAAGGTAATCGACGTGAACTACTACCCGGTGCCCGAAACCGAGCGCTCCAACTTCCGCCACCGGCCCATCGGGCTGGGCGTGCAGGGGCTGGCCGATACGTTCATCGCGCTACGCATGCCCTTCGAGAGCGACGAGGCCAAGGGCCTGAACGAGGACATCTTCGAGACGATTTACTTCGCCGCCATGACGGCCTCGAAGGACCTCGCCGTGAAGGATGGGGCCTACGAAACCTTCCCCGGCTCGCCCCTGAGCAAGGGCGTATTTCAGTTTGACATGTGGGGCGTGACGCCCAAGTCGGGCCGCTGGGACTGGGACACGCTGCGCGGCCAGGTAGTGGAGCACGGCGTGCGCAACTCGCTACTAGTTGCGCCCATGCCCACCGCCAGCACCGCCCAAATCTTGGGCAACAACGAGTCGTTTGAGCCCTACACCAGCAACATTTACGTGCGGCGCGTGCTCTCGGGCGAGTTTATGGTGGTGAACAAGCACCTGCTGAAAGACCTGGTGAAGCTGGGCCTCTGGAACGAGCAGATGAAGCAGGACATCATCGCGGCCAATGGCTCGGTGCAGGGCATCGCTAGGGTGCCGCAGCACATCAAGGACCTGTACAAGACGGTGTGGGAGATTTCGCAGCGCACCATCATCGACATGGCCGCCGACCGGGGCGCCTACATCTGCCAGAGCCAGAGCCTGAACCT
>JBPBPH010000055.1:0-290057 GCA_050954355.1 Janthinobacterium lividum | reverse complement strand
TTGCCCGACTGCCCATCAATGGCCGAGATGGCGAGCGTGGCCGTCTGGCCCGCCTGCACGCAGATGTCGGCCGGCACCGTGAGCTGCGGCGGCAGGTTGGTAGTGGCCGAAACCAGAATCTGAATATCACGAATAACCTGTCCAATCAAGCGGTGGTACCCGCCTGGCGAGCGCCGCCATTCTTCTACCACCATCGCCACGTTGTAGTAGCCAATCTTAGCGGGGGCATTCCAGGTAATCTGCCCGGTGTACTTGTCTTGAGTGTAAGAAGCTAGAGTACCTGCAATAGGGGTAGGAATACCTGGGTAAGTTACCTGGGTAGCCCCTGGCGCGATAAGCTGACTGTTTGGGAAAACGTAGTTAGTGCATACCGTGCTGTCCGGATTATTACCATTTCGTCGGGCAGCTTCTTCCCCACCAAGCACTTGCAAACTGTGCAGAGGGTGGTAAGATAAAGAATCCCCATCAGCATCATAAGCGGCTGGATTATGGAAAAACACCTGTCCCAAACCGGCATTATCAACGGCTGGCGCTCGCAGTATCGGCGAGTGGTTGCGCCCTAGGGTAGGGTCGATGGTGATAGTCGAGCAGATGTAGAACGTCTGGTTTACCGCCCCAGGCAGGTTCACCACGTTGTCTACCCGGTTCTCTCCCACAAAGCTGACTCGGTAGCTACCCGACCCTGGAAAAGTATGGTCGAAGTAGAAGGTATAAATATGCACCCTATCGTTTACCGTGATATTATCCTTTCTTGGAATGCCATCCTGCCGGGTGCCATCGCCGAAGAGAATGTTGGCAGTGGTTTGCAGCGTGTTTTGCTGGGCTGGGTCGCAGTACAGCGTTAGCTTGAAGTAGATGTGGTTGGGGTTGCCCGTTATCGTATCGACTTTCGACTGGATATCGCCGGCCCGAATGTGGGTGGCGTGGGCCAGCTGAGGCTGCAGGCCTAGCAGGAGCAGTGCCAGGCCCAGGAGCCAGCCGGCCAGCTTACTGCATTTTGCGGGGAATAAAGAATTTTGCATGGAGTACGGAAGAACGGGGGCAGGCAAGAGAACGGGGCCTAGGGCTAAACTTATTTCAACCGGGCAAACAACCTTTTTTTCGGGGCGTTGGTTGAGCCGATACCCTTTTTGGTTAGCCGCTAACGGGTTTCTGAATGGATTGATTCACGGCGCGGCGTCCGCAAACGTGGCAGCTATTTTTGAACTATTCCAAATAAGCCAGCTAGCTTGGGCTGGCAGCGGGGGCGGCCCTACCTTTGGGCGCGATAAATAGACTCTTTTTCGGTTGTAAGTTATATGAATTGGTTTACAAAAACCTTCACCAGCAGCATCGGGCGCAAGATTATCATGTCCCTGACGGGCTTATTTCTGTGCACTTTCCTAGTGGTGCACCTGATTGGCAACTTCCAGCTCTTTAAGAACGATGATGGGGTTGCTTTTAATGTGTACTCCCACTTTATGGGGCACAACCCCATCATTCGCACCATCGAATGGGGCCTAGTGCTGGGCTTTGGCTTCCATATCTACGAGGCCCTGCTGCTGGTTGTCCGCAACCGGAGCGCCCGCTCGCATAAGTACGACCAGTGGCAGGCCAAGCAAAACTCGGAATGGACTTCGCGCAACATGGGCCTGCTGGGCTCCATCATCCTGGTCTTTTTGCTGGTGCACTTGTACAATTTCTTCTGGCGCGCCCGCTTCGGCAGCCTCGACCCAGACATCAATAAGAACGATGACTTGTATAAGCTGGTGGTATCCTCTTTTCACCAGTGGTGGTACGTGCTGCTGTACGTGGCGGCGCAGGCTAGCCTGGGCTACCACCTGTGGCACGGCTTCCGCTCGGGTTTCCAGACCCTAGGGCTCAACCACCGCAAATACATGCCGCTCATCAAGAACTTTGGCTACGCTTTCGCGGTCCTAGTATCGGCCGGTTTCGCGTCGATGCCGCTGTACTTTTTCATCTTTACCAACGAGAAGGGCGCCCTGCTGAGCGATATGCCGGCCGTGCTGCACCAGCTCACCCTAGCGTTCAACTAACTGCTTAGTCAATTATGGAACTGCTCTCGAAAGCGCCCGAAGGCCCCTTGGCCGAAAAATGGGACAAGCATAAGTTCAATGTGAAGCTGGTGAACCCAGCCAACAAGCGTAAGTATGACGTGATTGTGGTAGGTACCGGCCTGGCTGGGGCTGCCGCCGCCGCGTCGCTGGCCGAATTAGGCTACAACGTAAAAGCCTTTACCTACCACGACTCGCCGCGCCGGGCGCACTCTATTGCGGCCCAAGGCGGCATCAACGCGGCCAAAAACTACCAGAACGACGGCGACTCGGTGTTTCGCCTGTTCTACGACACCATTAAGGGCGGAGACTACCGCGCCCGCGAGGCCAACGTGTACCGCCTGGCCCAGGTATCGGTTAGCATCATCGACCAGTGCGTGGCGCAGGGCGTACCCTTCGCCCGCGAGTACGGCGGGCTGCTGGCTAACCGCTCGTTTGGCGGTGCCCAGGTGAGCCGCACGTTTTACGCCCGCGGCCAAACCGGACAGCAGTTGCTGCTAGGGGCTTATTCGGCCCTCAGCCGCCAGGTAGCCTACGGCAAGGTGAAGCTATACACCCGCTCGGAGCTACTCGACGTGGTGGTGGTTGATGGCCACGCCCGCGGCATCGTGACGCGCAACCTCATCACGGGCGAGGTGCAAACCCACGCGGCCCACGCCGTGGTACTGGCCACCGGCGGCTATGGCAACGTGTTCTACCTGAGCACCAACGCTAAGTATTGCAACGTGACTGCTCCCTGGCGGGCTCACAAAAAAGGCGCCTACTTTGCCAATCCCTGCTTTACCCAGATTCACCCCACCTGCATTCCGGTGAGCGGCGACTACCAATCGAAGCTGACGCTGATGTCGGAGTCGCTCCGCAACGACGGGCGCGTGTGGGTGCCCAAAACCGTGGAGCTGGCCGAGCGCGTGCGCAAGGGCGAAGTGAAGCCGCAGGACATTCAAGAGGACGACCGCGATTATTTTTTGGAGCGCAAGTACCCTGCCTTCGGCAACTTGGTGCCGCGCGACGTAGCCTCGCGCAATGCCAAGCAGATGTGCGATGAAAACCGGGGCGTTGGGGCTTCGGGCTTGGCCGTGTATCTCGATTTCAGCGACATTATCAAGCGCACCAGTGCTGAGGCAGTAAGCCAGAAGTACGGCAATCTCTTCGAGATGTACGAGAAAATTACCGACGAGGACCCCTATAAGCAGCCGATGCGCATCTACCCGGCGGTGCACTACACCATGGGCGGCCTCTGGGTTGACTACAACCTGCAAACCACCATTCCGGGCCTGTATGCCACCGGCGAGTGCAACTTCTCGGACCATGGCGCCAACCGCCTAGGGGCCTCCGCCCTGATGCAGGGCCTGGCCGACGGCTACTTCGTAATTCCTTACACCATTGGCGATTACCTGGCGGCCACGCCGCCCAAGCCCGTTACCACCGACCACCCAGCTTTTGCCGAAGCTAAAGCGGGCGTGCAGGCCCGCGTCGAGCAGTTGCTGAGCATCAAGGGCAATAAGACGCCCGATGAATTCCACAAGGCCCTAGGGCACTTGATGTGGGAATACTGCGGCATGGCCCGCAACGCCGAGGGCCTGACTTATGCCAAAGCTGAGATTCAGAAGTTGCGCCAGGAGTTCTGGACCAACGTGAAGGTGGTGGGCACTGGCGAGGAAATGAACCAGGCATTGGAAAAAGCCGGCCGCGTGGCCGACTTCCTGGAGTTGGGTGAACTGATGGTGGACGATGCCCTAAGCCGCAATGAAAGCTGCGGCGGCCACTTCCGCGAGGAATATCAGACTCCTGAGGGCGAGGCCCTGCGCGATGACGAGCACTACGCCTACGTGGCTGCCTGGGAGTACACCGCCGACAACCAGCCCGAGGTGCTGCACAAAGAGGAGCTAGCTTTTGAGAACGTGAAGCTCACCCAGCGCAGCTACAAGTAAATTTTTGAGCTATTAGCGACTAAGAAAATGGCCGGTTCTGCCTCTTCCCTTAATACTAAACCGATGAACCTGACGCTGCGTGTGTGGCGCCAGCCCAACCGCCAAACCGAAGGGCGGATTGTGGATTATAAAGTGCAGGATATTTCGCCCGACATGTCCTTCCTGGAAATGCTGGACGTGCTCAACGAGGACCTGCTGCACAAAGGCGAGGACCCGGTAGCCTTCGACCACGACTGCCGCGAAGGCATTTGTGGCTCGTGCGACTTGTACATCAACGGCCGCTCGCACGGCCCCGAGAAAGGCACCACCACCTGCCAGCTGCACATGCGCAAGTTTTCGGACGGCGACACGATTACCGTGGAGCCCTGGCGCGCCAACGCTTTTCCGGTAAATAAGGACCTGAGCGTGGACCGCTCGGCCTTCGACCGCATTATTCAGGCGGGCGGCTACGTGAGCGTGAACACCGGCGGCGCGCCTGACGGCAATGAAATTCCGATTCCGAAGGAGATTGCCGACCGCGCTTTTGAGGCCGCCACTTGCATTGGCTGCGGCGCCTGCGTGGCCGCCTGCAAAAATGCCTCGGCCATGCTCTTTGTAAGTGCCAAGGTGAGCCAGCTGGCGTTGCTGCCGCAGGGCCAGGTAGAGCGCGCTACCCGCGTCGAGAACATGGTGGCCCAAATGGACATCGAAGGTTTTGGAGCCTGCTCCAATATTGGCTCGTGCGCCGCCGAGTGCCCGGTGGGCATCTCGCTGGAAAATATTGCCATCCTCAACCGCGAATTCCTGACCGCGAAAGCCTCCTCAAACAACCTGGCCTAGGGCCATCCGATTGCCAAAAAGGGCGCTCCGGTTAAGCTGGGACGCCCTTTTTTATGCCCAAAATCCTAGGGCCAGCTAGCGGGCGGGGCGCTGGCGCCGCAACTCGGTTTCGTACACCCGCTGGCCTAGGTCGCATAGGAAGGGCAGACCTACGGTGTCATACTTCGTATTTATTGTCGTCGCGTATACCGTCGGCATTCACGTAGAGCGTGGCCGCCAGCAAGAACTCTATGCCGTGCGCAGCATCTACCACGTAAGCGTTGTCGATGAAAAAGCCGTAGGCCTAGCCTATTTTATTAAACACGCGCCTCCCATGGCGGCAGCCGCACCAGGCCGCCACCCAGCAAATACTTGGCGTAGGTGCCCCGAAAGCGCAGCGAGTCGTAGCGTGGCGAGCGGTTTCGGGGCGGCAGCTCGCTTAGGGCTTCGGGCAGCGTGGCGGCAGCGGTGGGGGCGGGGGCGGTGCCGGATAGATACGGTTTGGGGCAGCACCCCAGCTTGCAGCAAGCGCTGCAAGTCGCGCAGCGCAAACACGTTACCTGACTAAAGTCGAGTGGCCGCTGCACCAGCGAGTCGTGGCGGCTCAGGTAGGCATGGCCTACCCGCATGGTGGCCGGGCGCAAGCGGGCCGCTGGGTAGGCGCCAACCCAGTAAGCGGCCGGCTGCGCAGAAACACCTGGCCGGCCGTGTCGGCGAAGAAGCGCACGGGGTTGGTATGACGCGCCAAGCGGCTTGTCGCCCACGGCCAAGTGCTGCACCAGCCGGGCGTGGCGCAAGCCCAGGCGCCGCAGACCAGCATTCAGCTCCCTAGGGGCCACCAGCTCGCAGAGGCGGTTGCAGGCATCTTTATCGCTCACCAGCAGCATTTTGCGCAAGTAGTGGCCTAGGCTGGCCTAGCCGCTGGTGGCGCTGGTATCGCGCCAGGCGCGCGTCTGGCCAGGGTAGGCCGAGTGGTGCGCATGGATGAGCTAAGCTGCAGGGCGGGCGCGGCCAGGTGCAGCGAATCGAATTTTTCGAGAGCCAGCACGGCGGCGGCCAGCTTGATGCTGCTGGCCGGGTAGAAATACTGGCGCGGCTGCAGGTGGTAGCGCCCGGGCCGGGCGGCGTGGGGCCGCCCTACGCGTCGCGCCGGATGCGCATCAGGCTGATTTGCAAGCGGTAGTAAGCGGGCCGCGCCAGCACGCGGGCCAGCCCGGCGGTATCGGGCGCGGCGCCCAGCAGGCGGCGCAGCTGGGCCTAGGCCGGGCCAGCCATTAGTAGCCAGCAACACTATACCAGCCAGGCTATGCATCAGGCGGGCAAGGTAGAGCGCCGCACGCTTAGCACCACGCGGCAAGCCACTTATCGCCGGGCCCGCGAAAATATTTTTGAACTCTTTAGAATGAATCTAAACAGCTGACTACCTAGGGGCTATCGCCAGTTAAAAGGCCGAGATGGACGGCGGGCGGCGGGCGACGGTTTTGTAACAGGCAGGTTACGGTGCTTGCTTTGCATGTTTTTAGAATATGTCTAAATAAATACCATGAACGCTATTCGTCCCTCCTTTTTCGCGCTGGCGCTGCTCACTTGGGCTAGCGCAGCATTCGCCCAAACGACGGGAGCTATTCGGGGCCGCATCACCAACAGCAACGGCGGGGCCGTGGAGGCGGTGAGCGTGGGCCTGCAGGGCCAGCCCCAGGGCGACATCACCGACGAGCGGGGGCGCTTCGAAATTCGGCCGGTGGCACCGGGTACCTACACGCTGGTAGTGTCGGCGGTGGGGCTGAAAACCGAGCAGCAAAGCGTAACGGTGACGGCGGGCTACACTGCGACGGCCGACTTCTCGCTAACCGAGAGCGCCGCCGAGCTGAAGGAGGTGGTGGTGAATGGCAACCGCACCAACAAATTTAGCCGTACCAACAGCGTGGACGTAGCCAAGATGCCACTCAAAAACGTGGAGAACCCGCAGGTGTATAATACCGTGACCAAGGAGCTCCTCACTGAGCAGCTGGTATTTACGGCCGATGATGCCACCCGCAACGTACCGGGCATCCAGCGCATGTGGGAAGCGACGAGCCGCGCCGGCGACGGCGGCAGCTACTACACTATGCGCGGCTTCGTAACGCAAGCCCAGCTGCGCAACGGCCTGACGGGCAACGTGTCCACGACCATTGACGCCGTGAACCTCGAAAAGCTGGAAGTCATCAAGGGCCCGTCGGGCACGCTCTTTGGCAGCTCGCTTACCTCGTACGGGGGCCTGCTCAACCGCGTGACCAAGAAGGCCTACGACAACTTTGGCGGGGAGGTAACCTACGCGGGGGGCAGCTACAACTTCAACCGGGCCACCCTCGATTTGAATACGCCGCTGAACGCGGCCAAGACGGTACTCTTCCGCGTGAATGGGGCCTGGAACTACGAAAAGAGCTTCCAGAACGTGGGCTTTAGCCGCACTTATGCCCTAGCCCCTACCCTAACCATCCGGCCCACCGACAAGCTGAGCATCACGCTCGACGGTGAGTTGCAGTGGGCGACGGCCACGGGGCGCACCTTCTTCTTCCCCAACGTGCCCGTGAGCCAGCTGGGTACCAACCGCGCCGACGAGTTGCCCATCGACTACCACCAGACGTATTCGGGCGACGGCCTCTGGACCGCGAGCCGGGCCACCAACCTGTTTGCGCAGGTGAACTACCAGTTTTCGCCGGCCTTCCGCTCGTCCACCAACTTCGCGTCGAGCCAAAGCTATTCCAACGGCTTCGGGCCCTACTTCGGCATTACGGGCAATGGCAAAGGCATTGGCCAGGACTCGCTGCAGCAATCCGACCAATCGACCCGCAACAGCCACGGCCGCTTGCAGCAAATTCAGCAGCTCTTCAACGGTGATTTTCAACTAGGTAGCTTGCGCAACCGCGTGGTGCTGGGCCTGGATTTTTTGCACGTGCGCAACGACCAGTTCTTCTTTGGCAGCACTTACGCCAAAGTGCCCATCAACTCCCCGACTTACAACTACGGCGCCTTCAACGGAGCTAATATGAGCCAGCTGTACGCCACAACGCCCCCCGGCTACACCTATCCGGTTTATAACGAAACCAATACGTACAGCGCTTTCGTATCGGATGTGCTTAACCTAACCAACCGTTTCAACGTGCTGGCCGCCGTGCGGGTCGACCGCTTCGCCAACAAGGGCGCGGACGGCGCCAATGCCGGCTACAACCAAACGGCGGCCTCGCCCAAGTTTGGGGCCGTGTACCAACTAGTGCCCGAGCAGCTGTCGGTATTTGCCAACTACCAAAACTCCTTTGCCAACCGGGGCACCTACTACGGCTACAACCCCGCCACCAACGCCCTGACGGCGCCCACGACGGCCAAGCTGGAGCAGGCTAACCAAGTAGAGGCGGGCGTGAAGTTTGACCGCCTAGGGGGTCGCTTCACGGCTACGCTGAGCGTGTACAGCATCAACGTGAAGAACATCTTGCGCACCGATTCTGACCCGCGCGGGGCCGCCCTGTTTGCGCAGGTGCAAAACGGCGCGCAAGTGAGCCGCGGCGTGGAGGTAGACGTCATTGCCAACCCCTTTGCGGGCTTTAACGTGGTGGCGGGCTTTGCCTACAACCACTCGGAGCTGACCAACGCCACGGCCGACGTGCAGGGCCGCCGCCCCAGCACGGCCGGCTCGCCCGCCCTGGCCAACCTCTGGCTGAGCTACCGCCTTAGCAACGGCCCACTACGGGGCCTAGGGCTGGGGGCAGGTGGCAACTACGCCAGCGACAACAAGGTGACGAACGACGCCTACTTCGGCCAGTTTACGCTGCCCAGCTACGTGGTGCTGAATGCCAGCGCCTTCTACGACCAGCCGCGCTACCGCCTCTCGGTGAAAGCGGATAACTTCACCAACACCCACTACTGGATTGGCTACGGCAGCATGAACCCGCAAAAGCTGCGCAGTATCATCGGGCAGGTGGCGCTGAAGTTTTAGGGTTTCGGTAGGCTGCTGCCAAGCTAAACGCCCCGGTCGTAACTACTACGGCCGGGGCGTTTGGCTTGCTACTAAGCGCAGCGGCTTACTTTGGCGCGTCGCCGGCTTCCCTAGGGGTGACCGGTTGCACAAAGACGTGCTTTATGTCGGACTGCGCCTGCTTGATGGCGGCGCGCAATTTCTCAATCAGCCCAGTAAGCTCGGCCGCGGGTAGCTCGGGCGCAAACTCAATGGGCAGCACCAGCAAAATTTCGTGGGGGCCGAGGTAGGTGCTGAGTGGGGCCGCCACGCGCACTACATCCGGCTCGGCCTGGGCCAAGGCCTGTATTTGGTGCAGCAGGACAGCATCGGCAGGCTCGCCTAGTAGCAGGCTCTTGGTTTCGCGCAGCAGCAGGCCGGCTACCAGCAGTAGCAGCAAGCCAATGCCCACCGAGGCAGCCCCGTCGAGCCAGGACTGGTGGAGCAAATGGCTGAAAAAAACGCCCAAAAAGGCAATAAGCAGTCCCAGCAGGTCGGAGGCATCCTCGAACAGCACCACGAAGATGGAGGGGTCTTTGCTGGCCCGGAAGGCGCGCCAAAAGGGCTGGCGGCCGCGCTGGGCGTTGAAGGTGCGGCGACCCACCAGAAACGAGTAGCCATCGAAGCAGAAAGCCAGCCCCAGCACCACGTAGTTCCAGGTGGGGCTGCCGAGCGGCTCGGGGTGGCGCAGGTGCTCGATGCCCTCGTAGAGCGAGAGCCCGCCCCCTAGGGAGAAAATGAACACCGCCACCACGAAGGCCCAGAAGTACAGCTCCTTGCCGTAGCCGAAGGGCCGCGCCTCGTCGGCCGGCTGCTGGCTACGGCGCAGGCCCAGCAGCAGCAGCCATTCGTTGGCGGTATCCACCAGCGAGTGAATGCCCTCGGCCAGCATGGCCGACGAACCCGAAAACCACGCCGCCACCAACTTAATGGCCGCAATGCCCAGGTTGGCCACCAAGGCAGCCACGATGGCGGTTTTCGATTCGGGTGGCTGGGGGTCGGTGGCCAAGGCTGCGCAAGGGTAAAGGGAGCAGCCCGTACTACGGCAATGGGAACCTAAAAGCTGCCCCGGCCCTTGGCTTTGTACCTTTGCGTGGCCCTAGGGGCTGCCTGCGCGACGCCCGGCGGGCGTCGCTGGTTTGGCCCCCTGCTTTTTTCCTCCTCCTCCGTTTGGGCTTTTGTCACCCTGCTGCCAGGCAGGCTATTACCACGCGAGCGGGGCGCTTTTCTAGTTTACTACGCCGCATGTTTTCGCTTCGCGCTTATTCCCAACAGTACACCGCCCAGCCCACCACTGAGGTGTTGGCCGGCCTCACTACGGCGCTGGCGCTGGTGCCCGAGGTAGTGGCCTTTGCGTTGCTGGCCCATATCAGCCCACTGGTGGGCATTGGCTCGGCGTTCGTTATTTGCTTGCTAACCAGCGTGCTCGGTGGCCGGCCGGGCATGATATCGGGCGCGGCCGGCTCGGTGGCGGTGGTTATCGTGAGCCTAGTGGCGCAGCACGGAGCCGAGTACCTGTTTGTGGCAGTGGTGCTCATGGGGCTTATTCAGGTGCTCATTGGGCTGCTGCGCCTGGGCAAGTTTATCCAACTGGTACCGCAGCCGGTGGTGTACGGCTTCGTCAATGGGCTGGCCATCATTATCTTCATGGCCCAACTCGCGCAGTTTAAGGTGGCCGGCACCGGGCAGTGGCTGGCGGGCCCGGCCCTCGGGCTGATGCTGGGGCTAGTGGCGTTTACCGTGGCGCTGGTCTACCTCACGCCGCGCCTTACGAAGGCGGTGCCGGGCTCGCTGGTGGCCATTGTGGTGGTGTCGGCGCTGGTGCTGGGGGGCGGGCTGCACACCAAGTCGGTGGGCGACATTGCCTCCATTGCGGGCGGGCTGCCGCGGCTGCACTGGCCGCAGGTGCCCTACACCTGGGCTACGCTGAAGCTGGTGCTGCCCTACGCCGTGATTATGGCCCTAGTAGGCCTCACCGAAAGCCTGCTGACGCTAACCGTGCCCTAAGGAAGTAGTGGTAGACTTGCGCGAAAGCTGGGTGGTTGATATGTCGGGCATCGAGGCCTTGAGCAAGCTCACCGAGCGCTACCAGCGCCTGGGCAAAACCCTGCACCTGCGCGCTCTCAGCGCCGATTGCCGCCGCCTGCTGCACCAGGCCGGCCCGCTCATCAAGGTCAATATCCTCGCCGACCCCGAATACTTGGGGGCGGAAGCGGAGTAGGACGGCCCTCACTTATCAACAGTAAATCAGTTAGTTAGGCTGCTAAAAACCCATCAACAAAGAACGTCATGCTCATCTGGCGTCCGCTTGTCGAAGCATCTCTACCACGCCTCTAGGGGATTGTTCGGTAGAGATGCTTCGACAAGCGGACGCCAGATGAGCATGACGTTCTTTTATTCATGAAAAGTGCCTTAGGCCTCCGCAACCGGCTCAACCAGCAGCACCTTCAGCTCCTGGAAGCCGGAGCCGACCCACAGGGCCGGGGCGGCCACGGTGGTTTCGGTGGCTTCGTACTCGCCTAGGGTGGCGGGCTGGCCGTCGGCGGCGGCTAGCTCGATGGCGGTGGGCAAGCCGTGCAGCACCACGCGGTAGGTGGCGTAGCTGGGCTGGTAGTCGCCCTCTATCACTTGGCTGACGGTGAGACCATTAGCATCAGCCGCCACGCGGAAGCGGCGCACGGTTTTATGGCCCTGCTCGTAGGCGTAGCCCTCGCCGCCGTCGTCGTAGAGCACGCTGTCGAGCGGCTCGCTGCTAGTGTAGTACACGTGCAGGGTCAGCTCGTCCACCACTTTCTCGCCTACGTACTGCATCACGGGCTGCATGGGCACCACGGCCCCGGCCTTGATGAAGAGCGGAATGCGGGTGAGGTCGGCGGCAGCCCACACCTCCTGACCGCCGCCTTTTAGCTCGTCGTTCCAATAGTAATACCACTGGCCTTTAGGCAAATACATCCAGCGGCCGTCCACGGCGGCCTGGGTAATGGGACAGACTAGCAGGTTGTCGCCGAGGCTGAACTCGGCCATGCGCAGGTAGGTTTCGGGGTCGTCCTGGTCGAGGAAGGTGAGCGGGCGCAGCATGGGCGTGCCTAGGGTGGTGTACTGCCAAAAGGCGGTGTACACGTAGGGCAGCAGCCGGTAGCGCAGCTCGATAAAGTGCCGCGCCAGGCTCGTAAACGGCTCGCCAAAGCTCCAGGGCTCCTGGTCGCCGTGGTCGCCGCTGCTGTGGGTGCGGAAGAACGGGTGGAAGGCCCCTAGGGCAATCCAGCGGCTGTAAAGCTCGCCGCTAGGCGTGTCGATGAAGCCGCCAATGTCGGAACCGATGAAGCTGAAACCGCTGATGCTCAGGCGCTGACACTGGATATTGGCTAGCCACAGGTGGTCCCAGCTGGCAATGTTGTCGCCGGTCCAGCCCGAGGAGTAGCGCTGGCCGCCCGCGTAGGTACTGCGCGTGATGGTGAAGGGCCGGTTGGGGTGGCTGAAGCGCTTGACGCCCGCGTTGGTGGCGCGGGCCATTTGCATGCCGTAGATGTTGTGGGCCTTGCGGTGCGAGGTAGGCTGGCCGTCGTAGCCAAAGCGCACATCCTCGGGGAACGTACCTTTTTCGAACACGGCCGGCTCGTTCATGTCGTTCCACACGCCGCGCACGCCGGTGTCCTTTATCAGGCCCTCAAACAAACCGGCCCACCACTCGCGCACCTCGGGGCGGGTGTAGTCGGGGAAGGTGCACAGGCCCGGCCACACCGAGCCGCGCATCAGCGGCCCATCGGCCCGGCGGCAGAAGTAGTCGTTGGCCAGCCCCTCGCGGTACACCGAATACTGGGGGTCTATTTTAATGCCGGGGTCGATGATAACCACCGTCTTAAAGCCAGTGGCGGCCAGCTCGTCTACCATTTTCTTGGGCTCGGGGAAGTGCTGCGGGTGCCAGGTAAAGCAGCGGTAGCCGTCCATGTAGTCGATGTCGAGGTACATGGCATCGCACGGAATCTGGCGTTCGCGCAGACCCTGGGCCACGGCCTGCACGTTGCTGGCCGGAAAGTAGCTCCACTTGCACTGCTGGTAGCCTAGGGTCCAGAGCGGGGGCAGCTCGGGCGGGCAAGTCAGCAGAGTGTATTCCTGCGTCACCTCCAGCAAGGTAGGTCCGTAGATGAAGTAGTAGTTCATCTCGCCGCCCTCGGCCCAGAAGCTCGTCACGTCGGCCCGCTCGGCGGCAAAGTCGAAGAATGCCTTGAAGGTGTTGTCGAAGAAAATGCCGTGCGCAATGCGCTGGTGCAGCACCTGAAAGAACGGGATGTTCTTATAAAGCGGGTCGGTACCTTTCTCGTAACCGTAGGTGTCGGAGCCCCAGTTGAGGAAGCGCTGGCCGCGCAGGTTCATGTTGGCGGGCTTGTCGCCGAGGCCGTAGTAGCACACGCCGCTGGGCACCTGCTGGCTCATTTTCACGATGTCGTTGCCGCTCTCGTAGTCGTACTGCCAGTGAAAGCCCCGCTCATCGGCCGCCAGCACGTTGCCCGAGCGGTCGAGCACCCGCGTGCGCAACGAGTCCTTCCACACGATGCAAATGACGCGCCCAGTCGTAATACGATAGTGGTCAGGCTTTTCCTTAAACTCCAAGAAGGTGGGCACCGCCGGCCGCGTGGGGTGGTGGTCGGCCGCGCTGGGCACGGCGTAGCTGAAATCTGGCTCGGCGGCCGCGCCCGGCGTCAGGTAGCGGAAGCGCAGAATCTTATCGCTGAGCACGTGCAGCAGCAGCTGCGTTCCGTTTTCGGTGTAAAAAGTGAAGAGGTAGTCGTGGGTTTGCTCGGCGTGGCGCACCGCGCCGGGTAGTTGCTCCTGGCGGCCTTGGGCAGCCAGGTCATTCAGCATGTAGTTATTTTCCTGAACGGTAGTATTGGCCATATACGTAGTTAAAATAGAACGAAAGCAGAGCGAAGGCAGCGGCTAGTAGTTGGGACGCAACTAGCAGCCCGCAAGATAAGTTTTGGGCGGTGCCTAACCAGCACAGTAAGCCCCAACCCCGCAAACCTTTGGGGACGAAAACCGCCGGGCATTCGCTCTTTTTAGAACGCCAGCTGGCTACCGTTATGCGACAATTCACTGTTTGTCATGCCCTAGGGCAAGTTGCGGGCTGAAGCCGGCTATAATTATTTTTAGAGGCCGCGTTAATCTGCCCGTAGTGATACCGTTATTCGCAGTTAAACCAGCTTCCCACCATGCCCGATTCTGCCGCTGCCCTCTCCGTGCTGGTTTTAGCCTGGGACGAAGCCGCGCCGACCGTGCGTACCGTGGTGGAGGCGGCGCCGGCCGTGGGTGCGCTGCTGGTGCTGCTGCCGCCCGCGCTGCCCGCAGTGGTTGAGTTCGCGCCCACGCGGCCCGCTCAGGAGGCGCTCGCAGCCGAGCCTACCTTCGCCGGGCCAGCCACCCCGGCGCCAAAACCAGCTTCCCCTACCCTGCCGCCCGCCGGGCCGGTGCCTATGCCCAGCGCAAGCCCTGCCGTAGCAGCGCAGCTGGCATCCGCCCTAGGGTCACCGCCGGCTCAGCCAGCCCTGGCCACGCCGGCCGCGGCTACTGCGTTCACTCCATTAGCTGCGCCAGCCGTGCGGGTGCTGCACGTCGTGGCCAGTCAATTGCCGGCCTCCGTGCGCAGTGGCTCCTTCCAAGTGCCCGCCGCGCCTTACCTGGGGGCTACTGCGCCACCAGCCCTAGTTGAGTCGGCAGCTACTCCCAGTTACTCAACTCAGCCTGCAGCTACCGCGCTGCCCGCCGCGCCAGCAGCCAGCCCACCGACTAGAAACCCGTTGCTGGACAACGAGTTGGCTACTGCTAGCGCCATAGCTACCGCACTAGCCGCTGCCGTAGCCACCAGCGCGGCCAACTCGCTAGCGCCGGCCGGAGCCGCGGCGTCCACCGCCCCTGCCATACCCGTACCGCCAGCTTTTTCCGCAGCCGCCGAAACCCCGACAACATCTCTGGCCGAAGCCGCTTTCGCCGCTGCCGAGATACTGGATGCTAACCCTGAAGAGGAGTTGCGGTCGGCGCGCGATTCGCGGCCCGCGGCAACTACCCCCGCCGACGCGCTCCAACTCAGCGACGCGGCCCCCCAGGGCGCATTTTTGGCGCTGGGACCCTTTGGCAACCGCCTACCGCAAGTCGATACTTCGTTGCCGCCCACGCCGCACCCGGTGGCCAGCGCGGCAGTCGACGACCCCGAGGATACGGCCGAAGAGCGGGCCCGCGTGTTTGCGGCTTCGGTGGCGGCCGCCCGGCAGTACACCGCGCCCGACCTCAACAGCCAGGTTATTCGCTACGCCCGCCTGGCCGTGCCGCTGGCCCTGCGAGAGAACTCCTACGAAGTTATTTATGCGCCGGCCTGGCCTACTTGGCTAGCCGCCCTCGAGCTGCGCCAGCGCACCCAGGGCCCGCTGGTGCTGCACCTGCCCGCCCTAGCCGCCGGCCGCCAGCCCGCCGACACGGCCGCCGGCTGGCCCGCCGAGCTGCAGCGCCAGGCCCTGCGCCAAGCCGATTTGGTGCTCGTTGAAACCTACGCCCTAGCTCGCCGCCTGCGCCGCGAGCTGGGCCTAGGGCCCGCCATCGTGCGGGTAGTGCCCACCACCGATGCCGCGGCCGTGGCCCGCGCCCTGCGCCGCGCCCGCCGGCGCCCCGGCCTAGGGTAGCAAAGCGCCCTAGGGCCCCAGGGGTAGCCAGGCCGCTCAATAGTCAGCCGGGCGTTTTCTGCGCGGGGCTGGCGTCAGGTACCTTTGCCGGGCACAACCAAGCTTGCACCCCCTAGGGAGTATTTATTTGCTGATGACGGATTTTGAACACGAATTTGAGGAGGTGCTGGAGGCCGACCCTCATACCGGCGACTTGCTGGTGCTGGTGCCCTTTTCGGTGGCCGAGGTGTATGGCACCAAGGGCGACTTGCCGGTGCGCACCAGCATCGAGGGCTTTCCTTACCTGGGCGAGCTGACGCCCTACGGCGAGGGCTACCACGCGCTCATCGTGCCGCGCGAGGTGCGCCGGGCGGTGGGCAAAACCGTGGGCGACGTACTGCGCGTGGCCCTCAGCCGCGACCTCGACGAGCGCGTAGTGCCCCTGCCCGACGACCTGGCCGCCGCCCTGGCTGAGGCGCCCGCCGCGCTAACTTTTTATAAAAAGCTGCCCCTGCTCGACCAGCGCGCCTATGTGCGCTACCTGGCCGGCGCCAAAACCCCCGACCAGCGCGCCAAGCGCCTGCAGGAAACTGTGTATCGCCTAGGGCAGGGCCAGAAGCGGAAGTAAGGCCATAAGGTGATTAATCACCTTACTGCCGGGCCAGCACCAGGGCCACGCGGCTGGGCAGGTAGAGGCTGAGGCGCGGAGTTTCGGGCGTGCCGCCGCCCCCTAGGGTATCGTACACGACGGACTCGTCGAGGCGGTTGAAGCCGCCGAACTCGCTGCGGTCCGACTGCAGCACCAGGCGGTAGCGGCCGGCCGCCGGCACCGGAATGCCGTAGTTGGCGAAGCTCTCGCTCACGCTGAAGCTGAACACGAACACCAGCCCAGCGCGGGCAAAAGCTAGCACCTTATTGCCGTAGTCGATATTGAGCAGCTGGGCGGGGCCTTTTACCAGCAGCTGGCGCTCGCGGGCCAGCGCCAGCATGGCCTTGTCGAAGGCCAGCAGCTGCGAAAAGCGCAGGTCGGGGTTGTCGGCCAGGCTCCACTGGCGGCGGGCATATTGGTAGCTCCAGTCGTTGCCGGCACGCGGAAAATCCACCCATTCGGGGTGGCCAAACTCGTTGCCGATAAACGCCAGGTAGGCCTCGCCGCCAGCGGCAATGGTAACGAGCCGGATGAGCTTGTGCAGGGCCGTGGCGCGGGCGGCTTGGTCGTCGCCGTCGAGCACGCCCATGTGGGTGTAAATGGCCGCGTCGTAGAGCCAGTGGGCCAGGGTTTTATCGCCCACCAGGGCCTGGTCGTGGCTTTCGGCGTATGCCACGGTTTTCTCGCCCGCCCGGCGATTGGTGAGCTGGTGCCAGAGCTCGCCCAGGTCCCAGTTTTCGTCGCGCTGGTGCTTGAGGGTTTTAATCCAGAAATCGGGCAGTCCCATCCCTAGGCGGTAGTCGAAGCCCAAGCCGCCGTCGGCCAGGGGGCGGCACAAGCCGGGCAGCCCGCTCATATCCTCGGCAATGAGCAGGGCCGATTTTTTCAGCTCGCGCACCAGGGTGCTTGCCAGCATTAAGTACAGGATGGCGTCGTCGTCGGCGGCCGGCCCGAAGTAGTCCTCGTAGCTGCCAAAGGTGTGCCCCTCGCCGTGGTGGTGGTAGAGCATCGACGTGATGCCGTCGAAGCGGAAGCCGTCGAAGTGAAACTCCTCGAGCCAGTAGCGCAGGTTGCTGAGCAGAAACTGCTGCACCTCGGGCCGGCCGTAGTCGAAGAGCTTGCTATCCCAGCCGGGGTGGTTGCCGCGCGCGCCCTTGTGAAAGTATAGGTTGCCCGAGCCGTCGAAATCGGCCAGGCCCTCGGCCTCGTTCTTCACGGCGTGCGAGTGCACTAAGTCGAGCAGCACTACCAGGCCGCGCTGGTGGGCTTCGTTCACCAGGTACTTCAGGTCTTCGGGCGTGCCGAAGCGCGAGCTGGGCGCGAAAAAATTGGCCACGTGATAGCCAAACGAGCCGTAGTACGGGTGTTCGAGCACGGCCATGAGCTGCACGGCGTTGTAACCCTCGGCCTGAATGCGGGGCAGAATCAGGTCGGCAAATTCGCGGTAAGTACCCACGCGGCCCGCTTCCTGGGCCATGCCCACGTGCGCCTCATAGATGAGCGGCTGGCCCTTGGTGGCGTTGGCCACCCGGAAGGCCTGGTCGGCCCAGGCAAACGGCGCCTCGGGCACCCAGAGTTGGGCCGCAAAGTCGTTGGTGTCGGGGTCTTGCACGGCGCGGCGCAGGTAGGCGGGCAGGCGGTCTTTGCCTTGGCCGTGGGCCACCACATGCAGCTTATAGCGCGCGCCGGGGGTTAGGCGGCGGCCCTGCTCGGTATCGGGCAGAAACACCTCCCACACGCCGGTAGTCTCGTCCTTGGTTAGCGGGTCGGCCTCGCGGTTCCAGAAGTTGAAATCGCCCACCAAGCTCACGCGCTCGGCGCCGGGCGCCCACTCGCGCACCACGTAGCCGCGCCGCTTGGCGTCGTAGTGCAGCCCTAGGCGCTGGTGGGCGGTGGCAAACTTGCCCAGCGAGCCGTGTTCCTTCGTGATAGCGGCCAGGCGGTCGGTCAGCCGCTGCTGGCGGGCCAGCAGCGTGGGCTCGTAGGGCTGCAGCCAGCCATCTTCTTTGGCAAGGGCGAGGGTGGGCGCGGGAGTCAGCATGTCGGAAGCCATGGCGGGACGGGAGTAGAGGGTTGCCAGGTAAAAGTAGCGCGCTCACCCACAATGACGAACAGGGGCGCTACTTTGCACGATGCAACTACTCGTACGCACCTTTTGGCAGGCCGGGGCCCTAGGGCTGGCCGTGGCCAATACCGCCCTGGCGCAGCCCGCCCGCCCCGCCAGCCAGCTGCCGCCGGCCGCCGCGCCCGTGGTGGCCCAGCACGCGCTGGTGGTGTCGGCGCACCCGGTGGCCTCGCGGGTGGGGCGCGACGTGCTGCAACAAGGCGGCAACGCCTACGACGCGGCCGTGGCCGTGCAGTTTGCCCTGGCGGTGGTGCTGCCAGTGGCGGGTAATATTGGCGGCGGCGGCTTCCTCGTGTACCGCGACCACGCCGGCCCGGCCGGCACCCTCGACTTCCGCGAAACGGCGCCCGCCGCCGCCAGCCGCGATATGTACCTCGATGCCAGCGGCAACGTGGTGCCCGGCCGCAGTACGGCTGGCGTGCTGGCCGTGGGCACGCCCGGCACCGTGGCCGGCATGGTGGCGCTGCACCAAAAATTGGGCAAGCTGCCCTGGGCCCGGCTGGTGGGCCCGGCCGTACGCCTGGCCCGCCTAGGGGTGGCCCTCACCGAAAAGGAAGCCGCCGGCCTCAACCGCACCCGCGAGAGCTTCGGCCAGTATAACCCCGGCCAGGCCCTAGCGTTTGTGCGCGCCACGCCCTGGCAAAAGGGCGATACGCTGAAGCAGCCCGAGCTGGCCGTTACCCTGCAACGCATTCAGGACCAGGGCCGCGCGGGCTTCTACCAGGGCCGCACCGCCGAGCTGCTGCTGGCCGATATGCAGCGTAGCCAGGGCCTGCTTACCCAGGCCGACCTCGACGGCTACCAGCCCAAGTGGCGCGACCCGCTACGGGGCCAGTACCGCGGCTACGAAGTGCTTACCATGCCGCCGCCCAGCAGCGGCGGGGTGGCTTTGCTGCAAATCCTGCAAATGCTGGAGCCTTACAACCTCGGGCAGCTGGGCTACCACACGCCCGCCGCTGTGGCCCTGATTACCGAAGCCGAGCGCCGCGCCTACGCCGACCGCGCCACCTACCTCGGCGACCCCGATTTTGGCCGGGTGCCCGTGGCGCAGCTGCTGGCCAAGGCTTATAATAAGCAGCGCTTCGGCACGCTGCCCGCCAATGGCCGGGCCACGCCCAGCACCCAGATTACGGCCGGCCCCGGCCTGCCCCGCTACGAAAGTGACCAAACTACCCACTACGACATCGTGGATGCCCAGGGCAACGCCGTGAGCTGCACCACCACCCTCAACGGCGCCTACGGCAGCAAGGTAGTGGTGGCCGGTGCGGGCTTTCTGCTTAATAATGAGATGGATGACTTCAGCTCGAAAGCCGGCGTGCCCAACATGTACGGCCTGGTGGGTGGCGCCGCCAACGCCATTGCGCCCGGCAAGCGGATGCTCAGCAGCATGACGCCCACCATCCTTGCCCGCGGCGGCAAGCTGGCCCTCGTCACGGGCTCGCCGGGCGGCAGCACTATTATCACCACCGTGCTGCAATCCATCCTGGCCGTGGTCGACTACGGGGCCGATGCTGAGCAAACCGCCGCCGCCCCGCGCCTGCACCACCAGTGGCTGCCCGACCAGCTCGACGGAGAAGCCGGCGCCCTAGCCCCCGCCGCCGAGCAAACCCTCAAGCAAAAAGGCTTTAACCCCCAGCCCCGCACCGCCTGGGGCCGCCTCGACCTCATTCGGGTGCTGCCGGGCGGCCAGCTGCAGGGAGGCGCCGACCCTAGGGGCGACGACGCGGCCCTAGGGTACTAGGGTAGTAAAGGGTTGCGGCGCCTGCTTGCAAAGCCCAACCTAGATTCGTACCTTTACCCCCGAAATTTGTATTCAATCTGAAAAGAGGGGACGCGCAGTCCCCTCTTTTTTTGCCCTGCCCCTGCCCACCATGGCCAAATACGACCGCCTCCAAATTCAGCAGCTGCTCGCCGAGGCCCTCGGCGATACGGAGCTGTTTGTGGTAGGCCTCACCGTGTCCGACTCGGTGCTGCCCAAGATTACCGTTACGCTCGACGGCCCCACTGGCTTGGGCATCGACGAGATTGCGACCGTTACGCGCCGCCTCAACCGCGCCATGGAGGCCACTTACGGCGAAGAAGCCGCGTACTCACTCGAAGTAACCTCGCCCGGCGCCGACCAGCCCCTCACCGATGCGCGCCAGTATGCGCGCCACGTGGGCCGCTCGCTGCACCTGCAGCTGCAGGATGGCACCGAGAAAACCGGCCCGCTCGTGAGCGTGCTGCCCGAGGGCTTGGAAATCACCGAAGTAGTGAAGGTCAAGACTAAAAAAAATGTCCTGCCCGCCGTCATTATTCCTTTCGGGGACATAAAGGAAGCGAAAGTTGTTATTTCCTTCAAATGAGCTATTAGCCGTCAGCCACTAGCCGTTAGCTACCGCCAGCCGGTGCGAAACGCAGCTAAGAGCTAACAGCTAAGAGCTAACAGCTAAAAAACATGGCTAAAAAAGTAACCCCTAGCCCCCAGGAAGTGGCCGCCGCTGCCGCCGACCTGAACGCCCGGCTACTCATCGAGAACTTCCAGGAGTTCGCCAAGAGCCGCAACATCGACCGGCCCACAATGATGTCGATTCTGGACGACGTATTCCGGACGATGATTCGGAAGCGTTTCGAGGACGACTCTAACTTCGACGTCATCGTCAACCCCGACAACGGCGACTTGGAAATTTGGCGTAACCGCGAAATCGTGGACGATGACTCGGAGGATATCTGGGATTTCGATAAGATTCCGCTGGCAGAAGCGCAGAAGATTGAGCCTGACTTTGAGGTAGGCGAATCGGTAGCTGAGCCCATTAAGATTGAGGACTTTGGCCGTCGCGCCGTGCTCTTAGCCCGTCAAACGCTCATTCAGCGCGTGAAGGACATGGAGCGCGATAACCTTTACCAGAAATACAAGGACCTGGTAGGCGAAATCATCACCGGCGAGGTGTACCAGGTATGGAGCCGCGAGGCGCTTATTCTGGACAAAGACGAGAACGAGTTGGTACTGCCTAAGGGCGAGCAAATTCCGAAGGACCGCTACCGCAAGGGCGATACCGTGCGCGCCGTAGTGCACCGCGTCGATGTAGTAAATGGCTCGCCCAAAGTTATTCTAAGCCGCGCCGCCCCAGCTTTCCTGGAGCGTTTGTTTGAGCAAGAGGTTCCCGAAATTTACGACGGCCTCATCACCATCAAAAACGTGGTGCGCGAGCCCGGCGAGCGCGCCAAAGTAGCCGTGGAGAGCTACGACGAGCGCATTGACCCCGTGGGTGCCTGCGTGGGCATGAAGGGCAGCCGCATTCACCCGGTAGTGCGCGAGCTGATGAACGAGAATATCGACATCATCAACTACACCGACAACCTGGAGCTGTTCATTGCCCGCGCCCTGAGCCCGGCCAAGGTAGGCTCGATGAAAATCAGCGAACTAACCGGCCGGGTTTCGGTGTTCATGAAGCCCGACCAGGTGAGCCTAGCCATTGGGCGCGGCGGCGCCAACATCAAGCTGGCCTCGCGGCTGGTGGGTATGGAAATCGACGTGTTCCGCGAAGCTATTGACTACGAAGAAGACATCTCGCTCGACGAGTTCACCGATGAAATCGAGCCATGGATTATTGCTGAGCTTAAGAAGATTGGCCTCGATACCGGCCGCGCCGTGTTGGCCGTGAAGAAAGACGACATCGTGCGCCGCACCGAGTTGGAGGAAGAAACGGTGGACGACGTGTACCGTGTTATCCGCCAGGAATTTGCCGACGACGAGGACTTGACCACGGATGAAGCCACCGCCCCGACTACCGACAACACCCCGGCCGCCGAATGAGCGCCGGGGCTAACCGCCAGCGAACGAGGTAGTAAATCGGGCCAGTTGGCCGGTTTATAGCCCGCTGGCCCGATTTACCCGTTACCTTTGTATTCCAGAACGTTCGTTCGCACCCCTTAGTAAATGGCGGAAGCAACCCCTAAACGGCTTCTTCAGGCGGCCAAAGACCTGAATATCGCAATCGACCGGGCGGTCGAGACCCTAGCCCGCAAGGGCATTGCAGTCGAAAATAAGCCCACCACGAAGCTGACCGGCGAGCAGGTGGCTTTGTTGGAGAAAGAATTTGCCTCATCGGCCCAGGAAAAGCAGCAAGCGGAGCGCCATACCCAAGCCCGCCGCCAAAGCGAGCTAAATGCGCAGGCCCAGGCCGCCGCGGCTCGTCCGGTCCCGGCTGCAATTCCAGCCCCCGCAACTAAGCCGCAGCCGGCTCCCGCAGCCGTGGCGGCGCCAGCACCAGTTGCGACCGCCCCGGCGCCCACCGTGGTACCAGTAGCCACTGTGTCCGCCCCCGAGGCGGTACCAACGCCAGTGGCAGTTCCTGAGGCGGCTGCACCAGCAGCGCCCGCTACTCCTGTTGCTCCCGATACTACTCGCCCGGCTGCCCCTGGTCTGAAAGTGCTTGGCAAGATTGAGCTCGACAGCAAGGGGCGCGTAGTGCGCCCAGCTGCTTCGGCTCCGCAGTCTCAGGCCCAGCCTAGAGCCACGGTAGCTCCGGAGCCCCGACCTGTTGTGCCCGCGCCCGTTGCTCAGCCACAGCCAGTAGTAGCCGCTGCCCCGGCCGAGCCTACGCCCACTGCTACCCCAGCACCAGCACCCGTGGCACCCGTAACCCAGCCAGTAGCAGCCGCACCAGTAGCTGCCCTGGCACCTACACCAGCACCAGTTGCTACTCCGGCCGCAGCGACCCCTGCCCCAGCGGCGTCTGCTGTGACCGAGCCCGTGGCGACTGCTCCTGCCTCGCAACCAGAAGCACTCACTACTGAAGATGGCACTATCGTGGCTAAAGCTGACCAGCTGAAAGGCCTAACCGTGCTTGGCAAGATTCAACTGCCGGTTGACAATAGCCGGCGCGGCCCTGGTGGTGGCCGTGGCCCTCGTCCGGTGGCTTCGTCCGACGTGCGGAAGAGTGGCCTTAGCAATACCAACCAAAAGAAGCGCCAGCGCCTACCAGTACCCGGCCAGCCCAGCGGCAATGCGGGCGGAAACACAAGCACTGGTCAACAGGGCGGTGGCTATCAGGGCAACCGCCCCGGTGGTGGTGTAGGTCAGCAGCCCGGCAATCGCCCGGGTCCGGGTGGTAACAACCGACCCGCCCCAGGTGGCAACAACCGTCCCGGCCAGGGTAACCGCGCGCCGCAACCGGCGCTCACGCCCGAGCAGAACGACAAGCAGATTCAGGAACAAATTAAGGCTACGCTGGCCAAGCTGAGTGGGGGCAAAAATAACGCCGCCGCCAACCGCGCCAAGTACCGCCGCGATAAACGGGGCATGGCCGCCGAAGAGCGCGAAGCCTTGCGTGCCCAAAACGAGCTGGATGCCAAGACGCTGAAGCTGACCGAGTTTATTTCGGCCAACGACCTAGCCTCACTCATGGACGTGAACGTGAACGAGGTTATCCGGGTGTGCCTGGGCATGGGCATGTTCGTGTCCATCAACCAGCGCCTTGATGCCGAAGCCATCACGGTCATCGCCGATGAGTTTGGCTATGACGTGGAATTCCTATCGGCAGAGCAGGAAGACGATAATATCGAGATTAACGACGCCGACGAGGACTTGCAGCCCCGCGCGCCCATCGTGACCATCATGGGCCATGTGGACCACGGCAAAACGTCGCTGCTTGACTACATCCGGAGTGCTAATGTGGCGAAGGGCGAGGCAGGCGGCATCACCCAACACATTGGCGCCTACGAAGTAAAGACCCAGTCGGGCTCACCCATTACCTTTCTCGACACGCCTGGTCACGAAGCCTTTACGGCCATGCGTGCCCGTGGTGCCAAGGTGACGGACATCGCTATTATTGTGGTGGCGGCCGACGACTCGGTGATGCCGCAAACCAAGGAGGCTATTAACCACGCGCAAGCGGCGGGGGTGCCCATCATTATTGCGCTCAACAAGATTGACAAACCCTCGGCCAACCCGGAGAAGATTCGCGAAGAGCTCTCGCAGATGAACATTCTAGTGGAAGAGTGGGGTGGCAAATACCAAAGCCAGGAGGTTTCGGCTAAGTCGGGCTTAGGGGTAGAGGAGTTGTTGGAGAAAGTATTGCTCGAAGCCGAGTTGCTGGACCTCAAGGCTAACCCTGACCGTAACGCAGTAGGCACAGTTATAGAGGCTGAGCTAGACAAAGGCCGTGGCTACGTGACCACCGTGCTCGTACAAACCGGCACCCTGAACGTAGGCGATATCGTGCTGGCGGGCCCGCACTATGGCCGCGTAAAAGCCATGACCGACTACCGTGGCAAGCGTAAAAAGCTGGCTGGCCCCGCTACCCCCGTACAGGTACTAGGCTTGACGGGTGCTCCGCAAGCCGGTGACCGCATTCAGGTAATGGAAACGGAGCGCGAGGCCCGCGAGCTGGCAACCCAGCGCCAGCAGTTGGCCCGCGAGCAAAGCATTCGCACCAAGAAGCACATTACCCTCGACGAGATTGGCCGCCGCCTGGCTATCGGCTCATTTAAGGAACTGAACATCTTGGTGAAAGGTGACGTGGACGGCTCGGTAGAAGCCTTGTCTGACTCGCTACTGAAGCTGAGCACGCCCGAAGTAAAGGTCAATATCCTGAGCAAAGGGGTAGGCGCTATTTCGGAAAGCGACGTGCTGTTGGCCTCGGCTTCCGATGCCATCATCATTGGCTTCCAAGTGCGGCCCTCGCAAAGCGCGCGCCGACTGGCCGAGCAAGAGCAGATTGACATTCGCCTTTACTCTATCATCTACAACGCCATCAACGAGGTGAAGGACGCGATGGAGGGTATGCTGGCCCCTACCCTACACGAGGTAATAACGGCCAACGCCGAAGTGCGCCAAGTGTTCAATATCACCAAAGTTGGCACCATCGCTGGCTGCATGATGACCGATGGCACCCTAACCCGCAAAACCAAGGTCCGGGTAGTACGCGATGGCATCGTGCAGTACACCGGCGACATTCAGGACCTCAAGCGTTTCAAAGACGATGTGTCGGAAGTGCGCCAGGGTTACGAGTGCGGTATTTCCATCAAGGGCTTCAACGACCTGCAAGAGGGCGACAATATTGAAGGCTTTGAAGAGCAGGAAATTAAGCGTAAGCTCTAATCGCGGATTACGCGGATTTTGTGGACGTTAAATAAAAGAGAGGCTGCTATTTATTAGCAGCCTCTCTTTTTTGTCTTCTCTAAAGGAATTAGGATAATTAGGCAATCGTCCACAAAATCCGCGTAATCCGTAATTAGAAGAAGAGGAACTTATGCTTCTTCTGTTTTAGCGGCTTGCCCGTAGTGCGGGCTCCCATCTGCACGCGGCGGGTTTCGCCGCGCTGCTGCTCCTGGCCCCGCAGTTCCCTAAATCTAAGCACTCGAAAGGAGCCGCTGGCCTTATCCTGCTGGCTAGAGGGACCTGCTTTGGCCATGCCGAAACTGGTGTTGCCCGTGCGCGCCTCCATTATTTGTAGCTGTTGGTCGCGGGCGGCATCCTCGGGGCTCATCTGCTGCTGGCGGCGCATACGAGCAGCGTCAGGCGCCGGCTTAGCTGGCGGGCGAGCAGTTGCCGACGCGCTGGTGGGAAAATCAGGCGCAGTGGTTTGTGCTTGGGTAGAAGTGGCCGCCAGCAGCGCAACGCCGGCTAGCAGAGCAGAAACAGTGAATTTCTTCATGCAAGAAAGTAGCATAAAAAACGGGGAAAGCAAAGCTGAAGTTAGCTTAAAAACACGGCTCGGCCCAGAACAATTTCCAAGCCAAGCCGCGCTTACTGCCTTACTCGCTGGCTATTCCCTAGGGCCGTGCCCGCAGGGAATCGCGAATCTGGGTAAGTAGCACTTCTTCCTTCGAAGGAATGGGGTCGGCTACTATCACCACGGGCGCGGCGCGCTTAAAGCGATTGGCCAGCTTCACGACCCAGAAGATGATGAAGGCAATAATGAGAAAATAAATGACAGCATTAATAAAGTTACCGTAGGCGACGGCAGCTGAGCCGGCCTTCTTGGCGTCTTCCAGCGTGGCATACTGCTTGCCATCCAGAGTCACGAATAGGTTCTGAAAATCAATGCCTTTGGTGAAAACACCCAAAATTGGCATAATGATATCATCGGTCAGCGACGACACAATTTTACTAAATGCGGCCCCAATGATTACGCCAACGGCCAAGTCAAGCACGTTGCCTTTGGAGATGAACTCCTTGAATTCGGAAACAAAGCTCATAGAAAAGGAAAGTGGTAAAGGAAAATGTGGAGAAAGTGGCCTGCTGCATTAATGATATTTGCTCCCGATGCCGTTTAGTATCTTGAACGGCAACCGACTTAACTCCTTCACACTTAACACGGCAAAGGTGGCAGCTAAACTTTGGTAAACGTGCATAATTTCGCTCAATACCTAGCTTTCTTACCAGTAGCTTTTGCTTTTATCGAGTTAAGCAACTTTTGGCTCTGCCCGTACCTTTGGCGCCGCTTTTACTCGCATCCACCCGTTTGCTTATGGCTGCCACTTTCGAGAATCTACTTTACGAGTTGGATGCCACCACCGGCATTCTAACGTTAACCGTTAACCGCCCCACCAAACTCAATGCGCTCAATGCTGCCACCATCCAGGAGCTGGACCAGGCCATTGAGCAGGCGCTGGCTGATAGCGCCGTGCGCGGCATCATGCTAACGGGCAGCGGCGAGAAGGCCTTCGTAGCCGGCGCCGATATTGCCGAGCTAGCGGCTACCGCCGATGCCGCGGCCGCCCAGCGCTTGTCGGCCTACGGGCAAGGAGTTTTTCGACGCTTCGAAACCAGCCCTAAGCCCATAGTGGCCGCCGTCAACGGTTTCGCCCTAGGGGGAGGCTGCGAGCTGGCAATGGCCTGCCACCTGCGGGTAGCCGCCACGAATGCCCGCTTTGGCCAGCCCGAAGTAAACCTGGGCTTACCGCCCGGCTACGGCGGCACGCAGCGCCTAGTGCAGCTGGTGGGCAAAAGCAAAGCGCTGGAGCTACTGCTGACCGCCGACCAAGTAAAGGCCGACGAGGCCCTGCGCCTGGGGTTGGCTAACCACGTAGTGCCGCAGGCCGAGCTGCTTAGCTTTTCTAAGAACTTGCTGCTCAAAATTTTGAGCAAAGGTCCGCTGGCGGTGGGCCTCACCATTGGATGCGTAGATGCCTACTTTAGTGCGGGCGGTGCAGCCGGATTTGCGGCCGAGGCGGCGGCCTTTGGCCAGGCGTTTGCCACGGCTGACTTCAAGGAGGGCACGGCGGCCTTTTTAGAGAAGCGGCCGGCTGTGTTTCAGGGTAAATAAAGCCTAAGACTTCATAATCAACTGGTTGCAGCCAGCCTAATCAGTAGCTTTCAAGCTATTTACTTCAGCCAATATTACATGAGCATAGCGAAGCGGCTGGCTTCCCAGACGGCTATCTACGGGGTCAGCAGCATCGTGGGGCGGGTGCTCAGCTACTTGCTGGTGCCCGTGTACACGCAGCACTTTGCCCCAGCCGATTATGGTATCGTGACAGGGCTGTACGCCTACGTTTCCTTTCTGAACGTAGTGTTCACCTACGGGCTGGAAACCACATTCTTTCGCTTCGCCAACCGGCCGGGCACCGACCGCCGCGAGCTGTATAACCAGACGCTTAGCTTACTGCTGCTCAGCAGCCTAGGCTTTACCGCGCTGCTGGCTTTGCTGGCTCGGCCGCTGCTGGGGTTGCTGCACGTGCCGCCCGGCCACCAGGAATATGCCGTGTGGATGGCCCTTATTCTGGGGCTGGATGCGGTGGCAGCCCTGCCCTTTGCCCGCCTGCGGCTGGAAAATAAAGCCCGCAAGTTCGCGGCCGTGCGCCTAGCCAACATCCTACTATATGTGGGGCTGAATCTGTTTTTTGTGGTGCTGTGCCCGGCCGTGGAGCAGGCCGCGCCGGGCACGGTGCTGGCCGGGCTGCAGCCGCTGGTGGCAGCCGTATATAACCCGAGTTTGGGCGTGGGTTACGTGTTTTTGAGCAATCTGGCGGCGTCGGCTTTCACGCTGCTGCTGCTGGCGCGCGAACTGTTCGATTTTCAGTTTCGTTGGCCCGGCCGCCGCTTTCTAGGTCCAGTACTAGCTTATGCGCTGCCGCTGATGCTGATGGGACTGGCGGGTATGGTCAACGAAACGCTCGACCGGATTTTGCTGCCGGCCTGGCTACCAGCGGGTTTCTACCCAGGGCTGAGCGCGCTAGCGGCAGTGGGCATCTACGGTGCCTGCTACAAGCTCAGCATTTTTATGTCGCTGGTTATCCAGGCCTTTCGTTACGCAGCCGAGCCGTTCTTTTTCAGCCAAAGCACCGAAAAAAATTCTCCGGCCACATTCGCGCTGGTACTTAAGTGGTTCACGCTCTGCTGCAGCTTCATCTTTGTAGGTATCAGCTTGAACCTGAGCTGGATAGGGCCCCTATTTTTACGGCGTCCCGAGTACCTCACAGGCTTAAAGATAGTGCCCATCCTGCTGTTGGCCAACCTCTTCCTAGGGGTCTACTACAACCTATCGGTCTGGTTTAAGCTCACCGATAAAACCTACTACGGCACCTACATTGGGGCGGCGGGGGCGGTGCTCACCATCGTCCTCAATTTCTTACTTATTCCAGTACTGGGCTATCTAGGCAGCGCCTGGGCCACGCTGGCTTGCTACTTTCTGATGGCTGGCCTGTGCTGGTGGTTGGGCGAGCGGCACTTCCCGGTGCCCTACCCAGTGGGGCGCCTGCTGGCTTGGCTGGCCGCGGCGGTCGGGCTAGTGCTCGCGGCGCAGTTAGCGTTACCCTCGCTCACTGGCTGGCCCGGCTATGCCTTAGGCCTAGGGCTCACGCTGACCTATGTGGGCGCGGTAATAGTGCTCGAAGGTGGGCCGCAATTGCTTCGGCAAGCAACCTAGGCAGATAGTTTTTTTTTGTTAAAATGCCCAAATTTTATAAGTAGAAACTTATAAAGCCAACTATTCATAATTGTGTTTTTCGCATACTTTTTGTGTTAAACCTTTCAACCTATAAGTCTCTATATGTTTAGCTACTTCTATAGCCTTGCTTTTAGGGCTAGCAAATAGCTTAGCACTCCTAGGGCATTTTAGGGGAGTGTAGTTAGGTAAAAGGCTTTTCTTGTATTAAGGCAAAGCCACCCACTTTAGAAGGCAACTGGCTCATTAACAAGGAAAAAATAAAAAAGCGTTGGGTAATACCCAACGCCTTTCTGAGCTATGAAAACAAACTTAGCCAACTTCCTCAGGCCTGACTACCGCTAGGCAGTAAGCCAGACAAAGGCTGCTAACCGGCACAAAATTGCACTACAGAATTAAAATAAGAAAATCTGCTTTAGCAAAAACAAGTATTTTCTTGACGAAAAGGGCAAAAAACTGTTCAGTCTGCTCCATTAGTTCGCTTACCCTGGCTAGATGCAGCGGCCGCAAAAAATTTAGGGCATTAAGCTGACTCGTTCAGCGTTAGGTTGGCGAAGCCAAGGCACCCGCTGGGCATGCCTACCTTTGTGCGACCAATCGGCTTAGTTTCTCGTATTTACTTTTTTCTCACTCCAATTGGCCGTTTGGCCTTCTCCCATGTTACTATCCACGCTTTTTCTATTTATCGAGCAGCCTAAGACCATCATCTTTATTATTCTGATTCTGGTCCTGTTCTTCGGCGCCAAGCGTATTCCGGAAATGATGCGCGGCATCGGCCAGGGCGTGCGGGAGTTTAAGGATGCCAGCACCGATGCTAACAAAGCCCCGCAAACGCATCAGCCATACAATCCCAACCAGCCGCAGCAACCCTATAACCAGCAGCCTTACAACGCCAACCAGCCGGCTTACCCAGCCGCTGGCCAGCCGGACTACACCGCGCAGCAACCGGCGCAGCAGCCCTACCCCACCCAGCCGTCCTACGGCCAGCCGCAGCCCAGGCCCGCCGCGCCGACCACTTACGATGCTAACGGCCAGCCTATTAGCTAGCCAAGCGGCCTAGGACATCGGCGTAGTTAGCCGCCCGCACCAAGCCATTACCGCACCTTGGTAGCTTACTATTTAATCCTGTACTTTTTCGAGTTTGTTATGCATACCCCCCTGCTTTTCCTCGGTGATATTGGCGGCTCCGAGATGATTCTGATTGTTGTCGTTATCCTTATTTTTTTCGGGGCTAATAAGATTCCGGAGCTGGCGCGCGGCCTAGGTAAAGGCATTCGCGAGTTTAAGGACGCTAGCAGCGAGATTCGCAACGAGTTTGAGCGAGCTGGGCAGCCAGGCCAGCCTAACTATCAGCAGCCTAATGCTTACCAGCAGCCCGACCAGTACCAGCAGCCACCTTATAACCCGGCTAGCCAGCCCTACCAGCCTTATCAGCCGCATCCCGAAGGGTATCAGGCTCCGCCGGTAACTCCTACCGACTACGTCGCAGCCCCGCCCGTAGCTGACTATCACGCGCCTTACGTGCCGCCCACGAATTATACCGCGTCGAATGCTGTAAATTCGCCCCCGGTGCCGCACCACCACGACACGCCCATTCCGCCCGCTACGGACGTGAGCGGGGTACCTAGCCCGCAGCCGCGCCTCGACCAGACACCAACCGACGTTTAAGAATTGAAACCTCAGTATTCTTCCCTAGTGGAAATTCAGCGCGAGCTGGCGGCGGGCACCATGTCCTGCCGCCAGCTCGTTGCTTATTACCTGGATAACATCGAGCGGCGCAACGGCGAGCTAAATGTTTTTCTGGAAGTGTGGGCCGACGAAGCCCACCAACAGGCCCAGGCCGTAGATGAGAAGCTGGCCGCCGGTACGGCAGGCAAATTGGCTGGCATGGTCATCGGCCTCAAGGATGTGCTGGCTTACCAGGATCACTCGCTGCAAAGTAGCAGCCGCATTCTCGACGGGTTTAAGTCGCTTTTTACGGGCACGGCCGTGGGCCGCCTGCTAGCCGAGGACGCTATTTTTATCGGGCGCCAAAATTGCGACGAGTTTGCCATGGGCGGCTCGAATGAGAACTCAGCCTTCGGGCCAGTGCGCAACGCCCAAGACCCTAGCCGGGTGTCGGGCGGCAGCAGCGGCGGCTCAGCGGTGGCTGTGCAGGCCGATATGTGCCTGGCATCCATTGGCTCCGACACGGGCGGCTCGGTGCGCCAGCCGGCCGCTTTTTGCGGTGTGATTGGGCTTAAGCCTACTTACTCGCGCATTTCGCGCTACGGGCTGGTGGCGTTCGCGTCGTCGTTTGACCAGATTGGGCCGATAACGCATTCGGTGAGCGACGCGGCCTTGCTGCTGGAAGTGATGGCCGGCCCCGACGGGCTCGACAGCACCGCCAGCACCGCGCCGGTGCCCGCTTACAGCCAACTGCTGGCGCCCGCCGCGCAGTACCGCATCGGCTACCTGGCCGATGCCGTAGACCGCGCTGGCTTGCAGCCCGAAGTGCGCGAGGCGCTCGAAACCACGCTCGAAACCCTGCGCGGCCACGGCCACGTGGTGGAGGCCGTCGATTTTCCGCTGCTCGACGAGATGATTCCGACCTACTATATCCTGACCACGGCCGAGGCCAGCTCCAACCTGTCGCGCTTTGACGGGGTGAAGTATGGCTACCGCGCGCCCGACGCCACGGATTTGGAGTCGCTCTACAAGAAAACCCGCTCCCAGGGCTTTGGGCCCGAGGTACAGCGGCGCATCATGCTGGGCACCTTCGTGCTGAGCGCCAGCTACTACGACGCCTACTACACCAAGGCGCAGCGGGTGCGGCGGCTCATCAAAGAGAAAACCAACGAGCTGCTGCGCCAGTACGATTTTCTGGTGCTGCCCACCACGCCCACTACGGCGTTTAAGCTGGGTGAGAAGCAGGACCCGGTGAGCATGTACCTGGCCGACATCTTCACGGTGCAAGCCTCGTTGGCGGGCGTGCCGGCCATTTCCATCCCCGCTGGCACCGACGCTGAGGGGATGCCGATTGGCTTGCAGATTCTGAGCGGCGACTTCCGCGAGGCCGATTTGCTGGCTTTCGCGGGCACGCTTACCGAGCCGGTAGTGGCTAACTAGGTTAGCGGCGGTGGTAGTAGCCTAGGGCCACATCGGCGGTGCCAAGCGAGGTATAAACCACTTATTTGCGGTTGACTTCCAGGCCCTGAGCAGCGGGCCTACCGCCGGCCGACAGGTTTAGCAGTGCCTAGGGCGCGCAACAGTAGCGGCGACTGAGCCGTACTGTTGCGCGCTCGCTTTTTGTTAGGTAGTTCAAAACTTGCCACTTACCTTAGCTCAATGAAAGCTTCGCACCAAGTGCCTATCGTTGCCAAGCCCGCGCGCCTGCCCCGGCGGCTGCTGGCGCTGGCCCTAGGCCTAGGCGCGATACCGGCGCTGGCCCAGCGGCAGGTAGTGCCCACGGCCCTACCCGCCGCCACCGATACGGTGCGCCGGGTGGTAGAGCTGCCCACCGCCGAGCTAGACTCGCTGGCCGCCGCGCCGCTGGTGCCAGCCGTAGACTCGGCCCACCTGCTGTGGCTGCAAACACCCGCCACGCTCTACGAACTGGTAGGCGACCGCCTGGGCTGCCTACAAAGCGACATGCCCCTGCACTTTAATGAGGCCGTACTGGCCTACGTGCGGCTGTTTACCGAGCGGCAGCGGGGCTACACCCAACGGGTACTGGAACGCGAGCAGTTCTACTTCCCCACTTTCGAGAAGTACTTGGCGCAGTACAACTTACCGCTTGACTTAAAGTACCTGTCGGTGGTCGAGTCGGCGCTGATTCCCACAGCCAAGTCGGCAGTGGGCGCGGTGGGGCTGTGGCAATTTATGCCCCCTACGGCCGGCGACCTGCGCCTGAAGCGCGACGAGTGGGTGGACGAGAGGATGCACCCCGAGAAAGCCACCGAGGCTGCCTGCAAGCACTTGCGCTACCTCTACGGCCTGTTTCACGACTGGGAACTAGTGTTGGCCGCCTACAATTGGGGCGCTGGCAACGTGCACCGCGTGATGCGCCGCACCGGCAAAAAGACCTTCTGGGAACTGTATCCGTACCTGCCGGCCGAAACCCGCAACTACGTGCCCACCTTCACGGCCGTGCTCTACGCTATGAAGTACGCGCCCGAGTACCGCCTCAACGACGCGGCCCTGCGCTACCAGCGTTTCGAAACGCTCGACACCCTAGGGCTGCGCGGCCAGGCCTTCGACCTGCGCCGCCTGAGCCGCGCCCTAGGCTACGCCGACTCGTCGGCCATTGGCCGCTACAACCCCGAGGTGCGCCACGGCGAGCTGCCCGCCGGGTATCGGCCCTACGTGCTGCGCTTCCCCAGCACGGCCCGCGAGCAACTAACCGGCGTAGACCGCGCCACGCTGCTGGCCTACTGCCAGCCAGCCGCCGAGCTACCGCGCCCGCTGCTGGCCCGCCCAGTGTATTTAGCCGGCTACGGGCCCGCCCCCGCCCTAGTTGCTGGCTCCGATAGTAGGCTCGCTGCCCCGCACTACCGCCGCGTGTACTACACCGTGCGCCGGGGCCAGACGCTGGCCGCCGTGGCCGAGCGCTTCGAGGTGAGCGCCGCCCAACTGCGCCACTGGAACAACCTGCCCAAGAATGCCCAGCCGCGTCCCGGCCGCGACTTGGTAGTGTTGCGCGCGCTGCCAGCCACCGAGGCGGCACCGATACCCACAGCCGGTGCCACTCCCCCACCTTTACCTAGCTCGTTGCGCCTGGCTGCCCCAGCTGATAGCGTGGCTCAATCCTTAGCCGCTGCCAACGCCCGCTTTGCCCGCGAGGCCCTGGCGCGGGCTCAAAACGAGGCAGCATTGGCTAAAGAGCTCGTGTTGCGCCAGCGCCAGCAAGCGGCGCGCGTCGTAGCCCAGCAGCGGGCCTTGGCCTTGAGGGCCGCTGCCCTGGCTAGGGCCGCCAGCCAGGAAAAGGCCAATCAACACGCGCTGGCGGCCACCGGGCCCGTTGCTGCAGCCCCAGTGACTACTACCGCCGACCAGGCATTGCCCACCACCGACAGCACAGCCACGCCGCCCAAAAGCAACCGCTTGGCCCGGCTAACTACCCCTAGGGCTGCCGTGGAAGAAAAGGCGCCCGCCAGCCCCCAGTTTAGCCCACCCGAGCCGGCCGCCGCTAAGCCTGCGTTCTACGTAGTGCGGCCGGGCGACAACCTGACGAAAGTGGCTCAGGAAAACAACCTGAGCCTAGCTCAGCTGCGTGCGTGGAACCAGCTACCAGCAGCAGGAGGCGTGCAGGCCGGCCAGCGGCTGCGCCTAGCCGCGCCGCCGACTGCCGCCGCGCCTGACCGCGTGGTGGTGCAAGCTACTACTCACCCGGCGCTGCACACGGCTACGCACGTGGTGCAGCCCAAAGACACGCTGTACAGCATTTCGCGGCAGTTTAGCGTGAGCGTGGCCGAGCTTAAGCGGCTCAACCACCTGAAATCGGACGCGGTAAAATCGGGCCAGCGGCTGGTGGTGCCAGCCGGATAGGCTGAGCGGCTAGGTGGTAGTTAAGCTTGAAAATAAAGCCCGCGGGCGCTTCGGTATGCGAAGCGCCCGCGGGCTTTTTAGGAACCTAGAGCCAGCCAATTGGGTGGGACCGGCGTAATTTCGCGGGCTGATTACAGTCGGGAAACGCCCCGGTTTTTGCTCTTGCCCTGAAATTCCCATGCTGAAAATTAATAAGGAAGACGCTCTCGCTTACCACGCCCTAAGCCCCCAGGGCAAGATTGAGGTAGTGCCCACCAAGCCCGTGAGCACCCAGCTCGACTTGGCGCTGGCTTATTCGCCGGGCGTGGCCGAGCCGTGCATGGAAATTGCCCGCAACCCCGACGACGTGTATAAGTACACCGCCAAGGGCAACCTGGTGGCCGTTATCAGCAACGGCACGGCGGTGCTGGGGCTAGGCAATATCGGGCCGGCGGCCAGCAAGCCGGTGATGGAAGGCAAGGGTGTGCTGTTCAAGAAGTTCGCGGGCATCGACTGCTTCGACATTGAGATTGACGCCACCGACCCCGACGAGTTTATTCGCATCGTGAAGGCGCTGGAACCCACCTTCGGCGGCATCAACCTGGAGGACATCAAGGCGCCCGAGTGCTTCCGCATCGAAACCGAGCTGCGCGAGAAGATGAACATCCCGCTGATGCACGACGACCAGCACGGCACGGCCATTATTACCTCGGCGGCCCTGCTCAACGCGTTGGAAATTGTGGGCAAGCGCATTGAGGATATTCAACTGGTGGTGAGCGGGGCGGGCGCGGCGGCGGTGTCGTGCCTGCGGCTGTACCTGGCCCTAGGGGTGCGCCCGGCCAATGTGGTAGTCTTTGATAAAGACGGCCTTATCACGCCAGCGCGCACCGACTTGGCGCCCCTGCAACTGCAGTTTGCCACCGAGCGGCCCATCGGCACGCTGGCCGAGGCCATGGCGGGCGCCGATGTGTTTCTGGGTTTGTCGGCGGCCAACGTGCTGCCCGCCGAGCTGCTGCTGCACATGGCCGACAACCCCATCGTGTTTGCGCTGGCCAACCCCAACCCCGAAATCAACTACGAGCTGGCCATGGGCACCCGGCCCGACCTGATAATGGCCACCGGCCGCACCGACCACCCCAACCAAGTGAACAACGTGCTGGGCTTCCCTTACATTTTTCGGGGGGCGCTCGACGTGCGGGCCACCGAAATAAACGAGGTTATGAAGCTGGCCGCCGTGCGCGCCCTGGCCGAGCTAAGCAAGGAAGCCGTGCCCGACATCGTGAACAACGCCTACGGCGACACCACGCTGGCCTTTGGGCGCACCTACCTCATTCCCAAGCCCCTAGACCCGCGCCTGATTACGGCTATTTCGCCGGCAGTGGCGCGGGCGGCGATGGAAAGCGGCGTAGCCCGCCGCCCGATTCTGGACTGGGCGGCCTACGAAGACGAGCTGCGCCAGCGTCTGGGCCTCGACCAGAAGCTGATGAACCGTATCACTTCGGCCGCCCGCCAGAGCCCCAAGCGCGTGGTGTTTGCCGAGGCCGATAATTACAAGATTCTTAAGGCGGCGCAGCTAGTGCGCGACGAGGGTATTGCGCTGCCCATCCTGCTAGGTCCGCCCGACAAGCTCCAGGCCATTGCCCAGGCCAACCACATCGACTTGGCCGGCTGCCAGATTATCGACATTCTGCACGAAGATGCCACCCGCGACGCCTACGCCGACTTGTTTTACCAGAAGCGCCAGCGCCGGGGCATCACCCGCTCTGAGGGGCAGCGCCTGATGCGCGAGCGCAACTACTACGCCGCCATGATGGTGGAAGCCGGCGCTGCCGACGCCTGCATCACGGGCCTGACCAAGGACTACGGCAAGAGCCTTATCCCATCGCTGCAAGTGATTGGACCAGCTGAGGGCGTGCGTCGGGTGTCGTCGATGTACATCATCCAGCACAAGAACGGGCCGTATTTCTTCGCCGATACCACGGTCAATATCGACCCTACGGCCGAGGAGATGGTGGAGATTATTGGCCTCACGGCGCGGGCGGTGCGCTTTTTCGATACCGAGCCGCGGGTAGCCGTTATCAGCTACTCCAACTTTGGCTCGCCCTCGGGCGGGGCCCTGCCCGAAAAAACGCGCCGCGCCACCGAGCTGGCTAAAAAGCAGTTTCCCGACCTGCTTATCGACGGCGAGATGCAAGCCAACGTGGCCCTGAACCCCCACCTGCTGCAGGAAAACTACGACTTCTCGCCCTTAGCCGAGAAGGGCGCCAACACCCTAGTTTTCCCTAACGTGGAGTCGGGCAACATTGCCTATAAGGTGCTGCAGGAAATTGGTGGCGCCGAGGTAATCGGCCCGGTGCTGATGGGCATGCGCAAGCCAGTGCATATTTTACAGCTCGGCGCCAGCGTGCGCGACATCATTAATATGACGGCCATTGCGGTGGTGGATGCCCAGCGCGACGGCAAAGCGCTGTAAAGAGCGCCTAGCAATAGTAAACACGCACGTTAAGCTGAGTCCCGCGTAGCCTGACGTGCGTGTTGCTACTCACTTTTACTTCTACCGCTAGCGTACGCCGCTCGTGGTATCGGCCCTAGGGGCAGCGTTTTCTTCGGGCGGCACATCGGCGGGCACGTTGGTTTTGGAAGGCGACGATTGGCAGGCCCCTAGGGCCAGAGCAACGGCAAAGGCGAGTAAGAGTGTTCTCATGGTGAAAAAGTTAGAAGCTAAGGTTTACGCCAAAGCGGACCCTAGGGGCTGAAAAAGGCCGGGCGGCCCAGCCAGCCGCCTTTCGAGTTGGACTACGCGGGAGTAAATTTGGAGTGGCAAGCGCCCCATCCTACAAGCTTCCCGCGCCTACTACCTTGCTTTTATGATTGCCTACCTCGACGGTAAACTCGCCTATAAAGACCCTACTCAAGCCATTATCGATGCCGGTGGGGTGGGCTATGAAGTAAAAATTTCATTGGCCACCTACGCCAAGCTGCCCGCCGAAGACGAGCGCGTGAAGGTGTATACTTACCAGCACATCAAGGAAGACGGCCAAACTCTGTACGGCTTTCTAGACCCCAACGAGAAAGCGCTGTTTCTGCACCTTATTTCGGTGTCGGGCATCGGGCCGGGCACGGGCATCATTATGGTGAGCAGCATGGGCGTGGGCGAGATTCGCCAGGCCATCGTGAACGAGGATGTGCGCGCCATTCAGAGCATTAAGGGCGTGGGGCCCAAAACGGCCCAGCGCGTGATTCTTGACCTGAAGGATAAGCTGCGCAAAGACGAGTTACTAGCCAAAGCGGGCGTCGAAACCGTGCCGCTGGCCCGCCAGCACAATACGCACCGCCAAGAAGCGTTGCAGGCCTTGGTTATGCTCGGCTTTGCCAGGGCCACCGCCGAAAAAACGCTGGACCAGATTCAGCACAAGCATGGCCCGGACCTGAGCGTGGAAGCGCTAATCAAGTTTGCCCTGAAATCTAATTGAGCTTTTAGCTAATAGCTGCTGGCTATTAGCTATTTACGCCCGGCTAACCGGGGCAGCCATCTGGCGCTGTCCACGGCGCCATTCTTAACTCTGAAACGTGGGCTGACAGCTAACGGCTGGAAGCCCACAGCTACTACCTTCTGCTTGAAGTACTTATTCTCTGCTAAATTTACTTCCGCTACTCCGGCCGCGCTGCTCGCGGTGGGAGTCGCTGCGTCGGTACTGCTGGGCGTGGGCGGGGCCGGGGCAGCGGGCCACCGTAGCGTAGGTGGGTGGCATACGTGGGCCACGCGCCTAGGGTTGCCGCTGCAAACGGTGCCCCGCCCCGGCGCGGGGGCCAGCCCCGCCGACACCGGCCGCTACAAGCCCAGCACCCGCCCGCGCGTGGGCACCGTGCGCGACCGGGCGGGCAGCCGCTTTGCGCCGGGCCGCCGCCGCTCGCCGCTGGTGCTGCCGCTGCCCAAGAACGTGACGCTGCAAGTAACGCCCACCGGCGACAGCCTGAAGCAGTACGACGTGCGCGAAACCGTGGGCGCGCCTGGCTCAGCGGTTAACTACCGCGACCCAAGCACCATCTCGCAAGCCGAGCTACTGCGGTTTCAGGAGCGGCAGGCCATTACCGACTATTACCGCCAGAAGGCCCTAGGGGGCGTGGCGGCCACGGCGGCGGCGCCCGGCACCGCCCAGGCCCAGCGCCTGATACCCAAGATTTACCTCGGGCCCGTTGCCGACCGCATTTTCGGGGGCTCCTACGTGGATATTCGGCCGGCGGGCTCGCTCACGCTCAAGGCCGGGGCGCGCTTCAACGTGAACCGCAACCCGGCCCTGACTTTGCGCCAGCAGAGCGTGGGCGACTTCATCTTCGACCAGAACATGAACTTGAGCTTGAGCGGCCAGGTGGGCACCAAGCTCAAGCTCACGTTCAACTACGACACCAAGGCGGCGTTTGACTTCGACAACCAGATGAAGTTCGACTATGCCGGGCAGCCCACCGACATTCTGCGCAAGTTGGATTTGGGCAACGTGAGCATGCCCCTGAACAACTCGCTGATAACGGGCGGCTCGAACCTGTTTGGGGCCAAGGCCCAGCTGCAGTTTGGGCGCCTAGGGGTAACGGCCGTGGCGGCCACGCTGCGCGGCTCGCAGGATGAGGTGCGGGTGCAGAACGGCGCTCAGAGCCGCACGTTTGAGCTAAAAGCCAGCCAGTACGAGCGCGACCGGCACTTCTTTCTGTCGCAGTTTTTCCGCGACCGCTACGACGTGGCACTGCGCGGGCTGCCTACGCTGTCGAGCGGCATCCAGATTCGGCGCCTGGAAGTGTGGATAACCAACGACAACCGCACCACCGACAACCTGCGCAACGTAGTGGCCTTGCAGGACCTAGCCGAGCCGCGCTTGCAGCGCCTCTACCGGCCGCAGTTTTACAACAGCACCAGCACGGCCAGCGCCACTTCGCCGGCCAAGAACTCGGCTAATTACCTGTATTCGACCCTGATTGCGGGCGGCACTACTTCGCGCGACAACTTGCAGGTGGAAGGCTTTTTGGCCAACCTGGCGCCGCCCGGCGGCGGGGTGTCGCTGACCAAGAACCTGGACTACGAGCGCATCCGGGCCCGCAAGCTGACGGCCAGCGAGTATACCTTCAACGCGCAGCTGGGCTACGTGAACCTGAACACCACCCTGCTGCCCGACCAGGTGCTGGCCGTGAGCTACGAGTATCTGTTCAACGGCAAGTCGTATACGGTGGGCGAAACCCAGAGCGAGTACGCCAGCAACGCCGACCAGAACCAGGTGATTTACCTGAAGATGCTGAAGGCCACCAACCCCGGCGTGGGCACCGTGCTGGACCCGCAGGTAAACCCGGCCAATACCAACCTACTGACGCGCAACACGCCGACCTGGGATTTGATGATGAAGAACGTGTACCCGCTGAACACGTCGCAAATCAACCGGGACAATTTTCAGCTGCAACTCATTTATAAAGACGATATTACGGGCGTCGATTTGATTTCGCTGAAGGAAGGCGCCACTATTCAGAACCTGCCCCTGATTCAGGTGCTGGGGCTGGATAGGGTGAACGCCAACAACGACCGCAACCCCGACGGCAACTTCGACTTTTTCTCGGGCATTACGATTGACCCCGACCTGGGGAAGATTATTTTCCCGAGCGTGCAGCCGTTCGGCAGCTACTTGCAAGCGCAGTTCGATACGGCCAATACCAACGCCACCATTGCCGCCAGCGAGCGGCTGCTGGCCCAGAAATATGTGTACCGGGCGCTGTATAACCAGACGCAGAGCGACGCCCAGCAGCAGCAAGTTAAAGACAAGTTCTATTTGCGCGGGCGCTACCAGGGCGTGAGCACCGACGAGATTAACCTGCCCGGCATTGGGATAGCCCAGGGCTCGGTGAAGGTATTTGCGGGCAGCACTTTGCTGACAGAGGGCGTTGACTACCAGGTATTTTACGACCAGGCTAAGGTCAAGATTCTGAACGCCGCTTACCTCAACTCGGCCAACGAGTTGCGGGTGACATTCGAGAAAAACGCCTTGGTGCAAGTGCAGCCGCGCAAGCTCCTAGGGGCCCGCTTCGACTACGCCCTGAACAAGGATGTGCTAATTGGCGCCACGGCCATGCACATCCTGGAAAACCAGGCGCCCGGCATCAACCGCGTGAACGTGGGCGACGAGCCGGCCAATAACACCATTCTGGGCGCCGACATCAGCCTGCGCAAGGAAAGCCGGGTGCTCACCAAGTTGGTGGATGCGCTGCCGGGCATCTCGACCAAAGAGATTTCGACGGTAGCCTTCACGGGCGAGGTGGCCAAGCTCATTGCGGGGCAGGCGCAGCTGGGCCGGGGCGAAAACGGGGTGAGCTACCTCGACGACTTCGAAAATGCCCGCACGCCCTACGCCCTAGGGGGCTTGGCGTCGATACCGGCTTGGCGCCTGGCGGCCACGCCCGCCCCCATCGCGGGCGGCGGGCTACAGTCGCTGGCCAACAGCTACCAGCGCGCCAAGCTGGCCTGGTACACTATCGACCAGAGTTACTACACCGGCGGCACGGTAGCTGGGGGCCTGGCCGCCGCTACCCTAGCCAACAACTACACGCGGGGCATTCCGCGCAACGAGGTATTTCCGAACCGCGACCTGGGGGCCACCGGCAACGGCTTCGAGTACACCTTCGACATGGCCTACTACCCCGAGGAGCGCGGGCCCTACAACTACACGCCCGACATTCAGAGCGACGGCGTGCACTTTGCCAACACGGCGCCCACCAACTACCTCGGCAAGTACGGCGGCATCTCTAGGGGCATCACCTTCGACACCGACTTCGACAACTCCAACGTGGAGTACCTGGAGTTTTGGCTGATGGACCCCTTCACGACGGGCGCCACCGGCCTGGCCGCGGCCCTGAACACCGACCCCACCAAAACGCGCACCTACGACGACAACACCATTGCGGGTGGGCGGCTGGTGATTAACCTGGGCAACGTGAGCGAGGATGTGCTGGCCGACCAGGACCAGCACGAGTTTGAGAATGGCCTGCCCACGCCCGCCGATGCCAACCCCGCGCAGCTCGTGACGCCCACCGTGTGGGGCCAGGTCACGACCCAGCAGTTCCTCACCGATGCCTTTAATGCCACGCCGGGGGCTAGGGCTGTGCAAGACGTGGGCCTCGATGGCCTGAGCGACGTGGCCGAGCAGCAATACTTTAGCAATTATCCCTCGCAGTTTGGCACGGTGGCGCCCATCTACGGCACGCTGGCCGACCCCTCGGCCGACAACTTCCGCCACTACCTCGACCCGAGCTACGATGTGAACAACGTGCAGTTGCTGGGGCGCTACAAGAACTACGACAACTACGAGGGCAACTCGCCCGAAAACTCGCAGCTCAGCTCCACGGCCTACCCCGACAAGGAAGACCTGAACCGCGACAACGTGGTGCAAAACAGCGAGAACTACTACGAGTATACCATCGACCTGCAGCCGGGCCAGCTGGCCAACCAGGCCTACGTCACCGACCGCATTACGGCTAACGTGCCCAGTGCCACGGGCGGCACCACGCAGGCGGTGAACTGGTACCAGTTTCGGGTGCCCATCCGCACGCCCAGCGCGCGGGTGCAGGGCAACATCGTGGGCTTCAAGAACATCCGGTTTTTGCGTATGTACATGACCGGCTGGCGCCAGCCGGTGGTGCTGCGCATGGTGCAGCCCCAGTTCGTGGCCAACCAGTGGCGCCGCTACCTCAGCACCGTCGTGGACCCGCGCAACACCAGCGGCAACCTGAACACGACCACCGACGCCGATGCCTTCGACGTATCGACGGTGAGCGTGGAGGAAAACGGGCCGGCCGCCATCACGGGCACGCCCGTGATTCCCTACGTGGTGCCGCCCAATATTCAGCGCGACATCGAGTACGGCTCGACGGCCGTGTCGCGCCAGCAGAACGAGCAGAGCCTGCGCCTGACCATCACTAACCTGCGCGACGGCTACGGCAAGGCGGCCTACAAGAACCTGGCTACCAACCTACTGCGCTACAAGCGCCTGCGCATGTACCTGCACGGCGAGAGCAGCAGCCCCACTACCCGCAGCGGCGACGTGCGCGCCTTCATCCGCATCGGCACCGACTACAGCCAGAACTACTACGAGTACGCGCTGCCGCTGCAGCTCACGCCCCAGGGCGGCACCACGCAGCTGGACGTGTGGCCCGAGGCCAACAATATCGACGTGGCGCTGCAGGACTTCATCGACGCCAAGGCCGAACGCAACGCTAGCGTTAACCCCCAATACATGGTGCCCTACGTGAAGACGCTGGCCAGCGGCGCCACCATCACCATCGTGGGCCAGCCCGACTTCTCGCAGGTGCAGGGCTGCATGATTGGCGTGCTAAACCCGGTGGGCACCGACACCGGCGACAAAACCGTGACGCTGTGGGCCGATGAGTTCCGGGTATTTGACTTCGACAGCCAGGGCGGCTGGGCGGCCAACGCCCGCGCCAACGTGAAGCTGGCCGACCTGGCCAACATCACGGCCACCGGCTCGTTTATCGGCGTGGGCTTTGGCGGCTTGCAGGACAAGGCCCAGCAGCGCTCGACGGAGGACGTGCTGCGCGGCGACTTGAACGCGACGATAGCGGCCGACAAGTTTTTGCCTACCGCGCTGCGCCTGCGGGTGCCAGTGCTGGTGCAGGTGGGCCGCGAAACCCGCGCCCCCCAGTACGACCCGCTCAACCCCGACACCAAGCTCGACCAGAGCCTGACCAAGTTTGGCAGCGACGCCGCCGCCGCCTCGGCTTACCGCGACCTGGTAATCACGCGCACCAGCACCCGCAGCCTCTCGCTGCTGAACGTGCGCAAAGACCGCGGCCCCGCCCAAACCAAGGTGCACCCCTGGGATATTGAGAACTTCGCCGTCAGCTACGCCATCACCGAGCGGCTGTACAGCGACATCAACACCCAGCGCGACTACACGCGCTCGTTTACGGCGGCGCTGGCCTACGTGTACCAAAACCAGCCCAAGAGCTTTACGCCCCTGGCCAAGGTGAAGGCCCTCGACAACCCGTACCTGAAAATATTCAAGGAGGTCAATTTCTCGCCCCTGCCTACCCGCTTCGCCTTCCGCACCGACCTGGACCGGCGCTACAACGAGCGGTTTTTGCAGCGCGTGACCGAGCCGGGCACCCTGCCCAGCACGGCGGGCATCGACGGGGTGTATTACAAGTCGTTCTACATCAACCGCATCTACGAACTGAAGTGGGACCTGACCAAGGCGCTCATCCTGGACTACACCGCCACCAACCGCGGGGTGATTGACGAGGGCCTAGGGCGCAGCGTGGGCGACAGCCCCGACGCGCAGCGCAACCAGATGCTGCTGCGCGAAAACCTGCTGCGCGGCGGCCGCACCACCAACTTCAACCAAACGGCCGCCCTCACCTACCGCCTGCCGCTGGATAAATTCCCACTTACCGACTGGCTGAGCGCCGACGCGCGCTACGCGGCCCACTTCACCTGGCAGGCGGCCAGCACGGCCCTGCGCGCCCCGGCGCCCAAAAACCCGCTCGACCCCGACCCCACCGACACCACCACGGTGAAGATTAACCTGGGTAATACCATCCAAAACAACGCCGAGCTGAGCGCCAACGGCAAGATTGACTTGGTGAAGCTCTACAACAAGGTGAAGTTTCTGAACATCATCAACAACGCGCCGGCGCCCGTCATCAACCGCCCGCCGCTGCCCGACCCCAACAACCCGAGCCTGACGCCGATAGCCGTGCGCCCCCAGCCCACGGCGCCCGACACGGCCCGCAAGGACCCGCTGCGTTTTGTGAAGGCGGTGCTGCGGGCCATCATGACGGCGCGCACCCTCAACTTCACTTACGCCCGCAGCACGGGCACGCTGCTGCCGGGCTACCTACCGGGTACGCAGTACTTGGGCTTCAGCCCCAAGTTTGCGGCGCCGGGCCTAGGGTTCATCTTGGGCCAGCAGTATGACCCCAGCGCCCTCTACGCGCTGGCCAACCGTAACGGTTGGTACACCCAGCGCAGCGAGTACCTCAATACGCCGCTCTCCAATATCCTGACCGAAAACCTGACGGCCCGCACGGCCCTCGAGCCCTTCCGCGGCTTCAATATCCAGCTCGATTTGCGGCGGCAGAAGATTCGCAACGCCGAGGCCTACTACCGCCACGCCATCGACACGACTTCGGCCGCCTACCGCACCCTAGGGCAGCTCACGCCCTACAGCGACCTGCACAATGCGCCTTCGCAGGCCCTGGGCACCGGCTCGTATAGCGCCAGCACTATCACCATCAAGTCGCTCTTTAATGACCTGAGCGCCAACGGCGAAATCAGCAAGGCCTTTGAGCGCTTCGTGCAAAACCGTGCTACCGTGCAGGACCGCTTGCAGCAAGCCAACCGCTTCACGACCGTGACGACCACCACCCAAACGCCGACCGGGCCCGTAACGACTTCCCAGCAGGTGGAAGGCTACTACAGCTACAACTCGCAGGATGTGCTGCTGCCGGCCTTTCTGGATGCATACTGGGGCCGCACCTCGGCCGGCTACCAGGCCAAGAAGTTTGACCCCTTCGCCCTGATTCCGCTGCCCAACTGGACCATCGAGTACCGCACGCTGGCCGACCTGCCGGGCTTGCGCGACATTTTCCGCTCGTTCGTTATCAACCACGCCTATTCGTCGATTTACAACCTGGGCAGCTACACCACCACCACCAACTACGAGCAGCAGCCCGAGTTTTTTGGCGGCGTGGGCGGCGTGCCCTACCTGCGCAACGCCACCGGCCAGTACGTGCCCTACTACGTGATTGGGCAGGTGAGCTTCCTGGAAAGCCTAGCCCCGCTCATCGGTGTCAACTTCCAGACGGTGAACGCGATAAGCGGCCGGGCCGAGTACCGCAGCAGCCGTGCCATTGCCCTCAACATCACCAACGCCCAGGTAACCGAACTGCACACTACCGAGTTGATTGTGGGCATCGGCTACGCGGCGCGGGGCGTCAAGCTGCCCTTCCGGGTGGGCGGCGAGCAGCGAGTGCTCAAAAACAACCTCTCGGCCCGCCTCGACATGAGCATTCGCGACAACTACACGGTGCAGCGCAGCATCATCAACGTGGTGGACCCGCAGGATGCGCCCACGCTGGGCTTGGCCCCCTCGGCGGGTATTTCGAGCAGCCAGGTTACCAACGGCGCCCTCACGGTGCAGCTGCGCCCTACCATTGACTACCTGCTCAACACGCGCCTCAACCTGCAGTTCTACTTCACCCAAACCATTACCCAGCCCCGCGTCAGCAACGCCTTCCGCAACGCCACCACCGAGGGCGGCCTGCAGCTACGCTACAGCTTGCAATAAGCAACTAGCTAAGCAGCACGACGCTCCACTCCGGCCCACTACCATAAGAGCTTATTGCCAACCAAGGGACCCTAGGGCAGCGGGTGGCTCCGTACTTTTGCCGCCAGCAACTTCACTAGTTCCCCCAACCCGCTTACTTACGCCCCCATGACTACCCCCGCTAACCTGCACTACACCAAAGACCATGAATGGCTTAGCGTGGACGGCGACACGGCCACCATCGGCATCACCGACCACGCGCAGCGCGAGCTGGGCGACATTGTGTACGTGGACGTGGACACGCTCGACAAGGACGTGGCCCAGCACGCCGTATTTGGCACCGTGGAGGCCGTAAAAACGGTTTCCGACCTGTTTTGCCCCGTGAGCGGTACCGTGACCGAAGTAAACGCCAAGCTGGCCGACGCCCCCGAAACCGTGAACGGTGACCCCTACGGCGAGGGCTGGATTATCAAGCTCAAGCTCAGCAATCCCGCCGAACTGGCCGACCTGCTCACGGCCGAAGCCTATGCCGAGCTGGTGGGCGCGTAGCCGCCAGCAGCCTAGCCTTTATTTTTACCTTTCCCACCCGCCATGCCGCGTGGGCCCGCCCTAGGGGGCTGCGAAGCCGCTAGCCTTGCGCTAGTGGCCTTGCAGCGCTGGGGCAGGCCTAGGCGGCGTGGCGGTCTATTAATGCCCTACTCACTGACTATGAAGACAATCCGCCAGCTGTTTAGCAGCCCCTACCCCACCCTGCTCTGGACGATAACCATCCTGGTGCTGACCCTGACGCCGGCCGCCGACATGCCCGCCACGCCCGCCTGGAAGCTGCTCTCCTTCGACACGGCCGCGCACGCGGGGGTGTTTGGGCTGCTGGCGCTGCTGGCCTACCCCTGGGTGCAAACCTGGGCCATCCGGCCGCGCATCCTGGTGCTACTGGGCGGCGTGGCCCTGGGCGCGCTTATCGAGGTATTGCAATACGCCATGCACCTAGGCCGCCAGGCCGAGTGGTCCGACTTGCTGAGCGACAGCATCGGCGTGATACTGGCGCTGCTACTTATTGGCGTGGGGCGCCGCCGGCTGGCGGCCGCGGCCGGCTTGCTGCTGGTGGCGGCCCTAGGAGCCACGGCCCAGCCGGCTCCCCCTAGGGCCCCCGATGCGCCCAACCTCGCCCGCGCTCGCCGCACCATCGAGGAGCTGGCGGCGCCGAAGCTGCACGGGCGCGGCTATGTGCGGGGCGGCGAGCACCTGGCCGCCGCCTACCTGCGCAGCCGCCTGCGCCAGTTGGGCCTAGCGCCACTCGCGCCCGACTACACGCAGCCGTTCGTGCTAGACGTGAACACGTTTCCGGGGGCGCTGAGGCTGGCGGTGAATAATGTGGTGGGTTCGAACGGCGGCGAGGCGCTGCAGCCGGGGGCAGAATTTATTGCCGCGCCCAATTCGGGGCCAATGCGCAACGGCCTCGCCAAGCCATTACTGCTCGATTCGCTGGTATTTGCTAACCCCGATACGGCCCGCGCCTGGCAACACCGCCGCCTGGGGGTGCTGGTGCTAACCAGCCGCCAGCAAGCCCGGCTACCCGAGCTATCGGTTCCGCTCCGGCAGCACCTAGATTCAGCGTTCGCCTGGGTTACGCTGGTACCCAAGTTAACGGCCTCGTTGGCCAGCGACCACGCTCAGCAGCCCCGTTTGGAAGTACTAACTAACAGTTGGCACCCACAGTCCGTTGTCCACTTAACCGTTGACGCCCAGCTGCTGCGCAACTACCAAACCCAGAACCTGGCCGCCGTGGTGCGCGGCCGCGCGCAGCCCGATAGCTTTCTGATAATATCGGCGCACTACGACCACCTCGGGATGATGGGCAAGGACACCTACTTTCCCGGCGCTAACGACAATGCCAGCGGCGTGGCGCTGCTGCTGGAGCTAGCCGCCCACTACGCCCGCCCCGAAAACCAGCCCGCCTGCTCGGTGGCGTTTCTACTGTTCGGGGCCGAGGAAGCGGGGCTGGTCGGCTCCGCCTATTTCGTGCAGCACCCGCTGCTGCCGCTGGCGCGCATCAAGTTCCTGGTCAACCTCGACCTGCTGGGCACCGGCGAGGAAGGTGCCACCATCGTGAATGGCCGCGTGTACGAAACGGCCTATCAGCAGCTCACGGCCCTCAACGACGCGCACCGCTACTTACCCAAGCTTACGGCCCGCGGCAAGGCCGCCAACTCCGACCACTTTCCTTTTTCAGAAGCCGGCGTGCCGGCTTTTTTTATGTACACCCGCGGCGGCAGCCTAGCCTACCACGACGTACACGACCAACCGGCCGCCTTGTCGCTGGCCGGCTTCGCGGGTGCCTATGGCCTAGTGCGCGACTTTCTCGACCAGCAAGGGGCGAGGACAACAAAAAGCCCCGGCCGTTAATCGGCCGGGGCTTTTTGCTTCTTTCATTTATAACTTAACCTGTTCTTATATAATAGCTTACCGATAATCAACCCTACTTGCAACCATTTTTACTTATAACACCCTATACAGCACGAGCAATACGCTTAGTTGTTGGCTTTTAGCGAGGCCATAATCTTTTTAGCCAGCGGCTCCCACTCGGGCTTCTGGCGGTCGGCGCAGTTGAAGGTGCAGATGAGCAACTTGCCCTGCACATCAGTGAAGAATACCAGCGTGTACACCTCGTGGCCCATTTCGGGTTTCATGTACTCGATAAAGCCCACCTTGCGGCCGTTCATTTCCTTCACGCCTTCGCTGAAAAACGTGGCGGCCTTGTACTGCTTGTGGTAGCCTTTGGCGAAGTTTGCCTCGTACACCTCCACCATATCCTGGTCGGCCTCGTTGTCGGAGTAGTTAAAAGCCAGCGACACCAGGTTGTTGTTGGTGAACACCACGCTGGGACGGCTATTGGCGTGGGCGTACTGAAAATCCATTTGCTGCTCGGTCATTACCTCGAAGCCTTTGGGGATGAGCAACTCAACGCGCTCGCTGAGCACCCGCTTCTTTACCATCTCTATTTCGGAAGCCGGGCGGGCTGCCATTAGCAAGCTAGTGCTAACGACTAACAGGAGAAGTAGTAGTGCTTTCATGGGATTAAACGGAGAGAAGTAGTAATAAATGCTTTAATAAATCATATACAATTTCTACTGGCACTAAGTTACTACCAAAGTACAACTATTATTCACAACCCAATAAAGATACTATATAGCCTATTCCAGGGTTTTCATGTAACAACATTCATTAATAACTAACAGAAATACAGTATGATATCTACAATCAGTTAAATACTTGATGCGAAAATAAATTTTATAAACTCAAAAAAATCAATTTTATTTTATTATAAAAATGCAAAGTCAATCCTTGTTAGTACAAGCTTTTTTTTGCGCAGTTATCTATAGAATATTGTTGAGTTGTTCTTTAATTTTTTCCAGTTCTTCCTTCATTCCCACCACTAGGTGCTGCACGGTTGCATCGTTAGCCTTCGAGCCAATGGTATTGATTTCGCGGCCAATCTCCTGGGCCAGGAAGGCCAGCTTTTTACCTACGGCCTCGTCGGGCTGCTGAATTGCCAGCTCGAAGTAGTCTAGGTGCGCAGCCAAGCGCACTTTTTCCTCAGCAATGTCGAGCTTTTCGATGTAGTACAGCACCTCCTGCTCGAAGCGCGTGGCGTTGAACTGCTCATGCTGCGTCAGCTCGGCCAAGTGGGCGTGCAGGCGCTGGCGCACGTGCGCGATGCGCTGGGGGTCGTGCAGCTCCACGGCGGCCAGCTGCTGCCGAATGGTAGCCACGTAGCCCAGTATCTCGCGCTGCAGGGTCTGGCCCTCGTCGTGCCGAAACTGCTGCATGGCGGCCAGGGCCTGCGTGAGCAGCGGCTGCAGCTCAGCCCAGGTGGGCTCGGCGGCCGCGTCGGCGGGCGGGGCATCGGCGGCGGTAGCTACCACGCCGGGCAAGCGCAGGGCGGCCAGCAGGGTTTCCTCGCCGGTGGGCAGGCCTAGGGTGTCGGCTACGGCCCGCAGCTCGGCGAAGGCGGCTAGCAGCGCCGCGCGATTAATGGGGGCCGCCGGGCCGGCGGGGCCGGCGGCGCGGGTGTAGTCAAAAATGAAGTTGACCTTGCCGCGCAGCAGGGCCTTGGTAATTTGCTGCCGAATGTCAAGCTCATGGGCTTGCAGAAAGCGCGGCAGACGTAAGCTCAAATCCAGGGTTTTGGAGTTCAGCGAGCGCAGCTCGACGGTAGCGGCGTAGTGGTCGGTTTCGCGGTGGGCCTGGCCGAAGCCAGTCATGGAAAGCAGCATGGGGAGGAACCGCCGGCTAGGCGGCAAATCGTGGTACAAAGTTGAGATGGCAGGCTGACCCGACCGGGAGGTTTTGACCCAACGAGGGCATCTACCCGCCGAACTGCCCTTAGCTTACCCAGCCGGGCCTAGGGCCTAGGCCAGCCACCGCAAAGCTAGGCGCGGCCACAGGTTTGGGGGCAGCGGGGGCCTAGGGCCACTGGGCAAGGCAAACGGTGGCCCCCAGCAGGCCCGGGCGGGCCGCTGAGGACGAGGCACTTGGCAGGCAAGATTACTTCAATGTTACGTAGCCGCCTTATTACCAACAATTTGATAAACCCGAAGCCAGCCGGTGGGGCTTAGCTGAAGGGGACCTTTGTGGTCGAATAGGACCAAACCCCTTTCTACATGCACACTTCTATGCAACCCCGGACTACCTTGCGCTTGGCAGTCCTTCTTATGCTACTGCTGCTGAGCCGCTTGGCTTCGGCGCAGGTCACTACTTCGGCCATTGGTGGCAAGGTAGTGTCGGACAAAGGTGAGGAGCTGATTGGCGTGACGGTAGTGGCCACCAACGTGCCCACCGGCGTGAAGCGCGGCACCACCACCGAGCCCGACGGGCGCTTTACCATCCCCAATCTAGGGCCCGGCGGGCCCTACCAGGTGCAGATTAGCTACGTGGGCTACACCACCCAGACCATTGGCAACATCACCCTGACGCTGGGCAACACGGCCAAGCTGAACGTGACGCTGGCCGCCGAAGCCCAGGCCCTCAATGAAGTAGTGGTGGTGGGCAGCACCCAGGCCACCAAAACCGGCGCCGGCACTAACGTGGGCCGCGCTGCTCTGCAGCAGCTGCCCACCATCTCGCGCAGCATCCAGGACTTTACGCGCCTCGACCCGCGCAACAACAACGGCTCGTTTGCGGGCTCGTCGTTTCGCTATAATAACGTGACGCTGGACGGGGCCGTGAACAACGACGCCATCGGCTTCTCGCCCTCCCTAGGGGGCCAGAGCGGCACCAGCGGCCTGCCCGGCGGCTCGGCCCGCGCCAACCCCATCTCGCTCGACGCCATTCAGGAGATTCAGGCCCAGGTGGCGCCGTTTGACGTGAAGCTGGGCAACTTTACGGGCGGCTCGGTGAACGCCGTGACCCGCTCGGGCACCAACGACTTTCACGGCTCGGTGTACGGCTACGGCCGCAACCAGGCCATTACGGGCAAGAGCGTAGACGGCAACCTGACTAAGATTGGCACCTCGTACCACGACAACCAGCAGGGCTTCCGCCTAGGGGGTCCGATTATCAAGAACAAGCTATTCTTCTTCGTGAACGGCGAAACTGCTCGCCGTACCGAGCCGCAGTTTTTTGGCGCGGGCCAGCCCGGCTCGCCCGTGACGCTGGACCTAGCCCAGGTGATTAGCAACAAGTTGCAGAGTACCTACGGCTACGACGTAGGGGCTTACGGCGACTACAACATCTACGCCAACAGCGATAAGCTGTTTGGGCGCCTCGACTTCAACCTCAGCGACAAGACAAGCATCACGCTGCGCCACAACTTCATCACGTCGGTAGCCTCGAACCTGGAGCGCTCGGGCAGCTTGTTTAAGTTCGGCTCGCAGGACTACAACCAGCACAACATCCAGAACTCGACGGTGCTGGAAGTGAAGTCGAACTTCTCGAATTCGCTGGCCAACAACCTCATCGTAGGCTACACCAACATTCACGACTACCGCGACTTGCTGAACGGGCAGAGCAGCCTGTTTCCGGCGGTGCAGATAAACAACGTGGGCACCAGCGTGGGCACGCCTGGCACCAGCAGCTACTACGCCGGCTCGAACCAGATTTTGCTGGGCTCGGACCGTGAGGCGAGCATCTTCAACACCCGCCAGAAAACGTTTGAGGTGACCGACAACTTCACCTTCTACAAAGGCGCGCACGCCCTGACCCTAGGCACGCACAACGAGTTTTATCACATCGACTACGGCTTCATCAACTCCTGGAACGGACGCATCGAGTACAACAACGTGGCCCAGTTTCTGGCCGACCAGCCCAGCCGCATCCGCGGCACCTACAACAAGACCGACAACTCCTACGACTACAACTTCAACAACCCCTCGGCGGCGTTCAATATCAGCTTTTTGAGCGCCTACGTGCAGGACGAGTGGACGGTGACCGACCGCCTGAAAATCACGCCCGGCCTGCGCTTCGACATTGCCACGCTGCCCACCAAGCCCACCCTGAACACGGGCCTGGTGAACGACCCCAACAACGACGCCCGCACCCTCAACCAGACGTATTCGCACACGCCCTGGCAGCAGCTCAACAACCAGTACCTGGGCCAGCTGCAGGTGTCGCCTCGCCTAGGGTTCAACTACGACGTGAACGGCGACGGCAGCCTGGTGGTGCGCGGCGGCACGGGCTTTTTCACCGGCCGCGTGCCGTTTGCCTGGTTTGGCTACGCCTACTACAACAACGGCGTGAACTTCAACTCGGTAGACTTGAACAACATCCAGACCGGCACCATTGGCGCGGCGGGCCAGCCGGCCGGCACCGGCGCAGGCACGGTGTATAAGCTGAGCCAGAACCCCAACCAGATTTACAGCCAGCTGCCGGCCTCGGCCCAGAGCACCACGGAGGTGAACCTGGTGGACAACAACTTCAAGATGCCCAAGGTGTGGCGCTCGTCGCTGGCCTTCGACTTCAAGCTGGCCAGCGGCACCCGCTTCTCGGTAGAGGGCCTGTACACCAAGACGTTGCAGGACGTAAAGTTCGAGAACATCAACCTGGTGGACAACGTGACTTACTTCCCGAACGGGCCGAAGGAAAGCCCCCGCTACGCAGGCTACACCTTCCCCGGCACCACCAGCGCCGCTACTCGCGTAAACACCGGCTTGTCGAACGCCTTCTTCTTGACCAACACCCAGCAGGGCTACCGCTACCAGTTTACCGGCTCGGTAGGCCAAACGCTCAATAACATCTTGGACGTGACGGCCGCCTACACTTACGGCGTGAGCAAGGACATCAGCAACGGCATCCGCAACTCGCCCCAGAGCAACTGGGAGCTGAACCCGGCCCTGAACGTGAACAACCCGGCCCTGGCCTACTCCAACTTCGACCTGCGCCACCGCTTCGTAGCCACCGTCAACCTGCACAAGAGCACCAACAGCGGCCGCTTCACGGGATACTTTACGGCCGTGGCTACTTACGCCGCCGGCGCGCCCTACACCTGGGTGTACAACAACAACTTCCTGGGCAATGGCCAGCAGAACGTGGAGCTGGCTTACATCCCCGGCTCGGCCCAGGACATTGCCCTGGTGAGCCGCGCCAGCAGCACGGCCGCCTACACCCTAGAAAACAACGGCGCCCAGTACGCCGCCCTCAGCAGCTTCATCGACAACGACCCGTACCTGAAAAACCGCCGCGGCCAGTATGCCGAGCGCAACGCCGCCCGCACGCCCTGGAACAACCAGGCCGACGTGCGCCTGATGGTGGAAGCCAAAATCGGCAAGCTGCAGGCCAACGAGGCCGGCCAGGTGCCCCAGGGCCACGCCATTCAGGTGTCATTCGACATTCAGAACGTGGGCAACTTCCTCAACAACAGCTGGGGCCGCCAGTACTACGTGCCCAACACCTTCAACTCGACGCTCGGCACCGGCCTCTCGCAAGTGGGCTTCGTGAACGCGGCCGGCGCGTTTAGCACCAGCTACGGCGCTACTACCTACAACACGCCGGCCTTCACCTTCAGCCAGCCCGCCACCTACTCCATCGACCAGCTGGCCTCGCGCTGGCAGGGGCAGTTGGGGGTGCGCTACCTGTTTTAGGCCCTTTGGCAGTGCCAGGGCCCTAGGGCCTGCGCAGCTACTAAAGCCTGCCCCAGTGGGGCAGGCTTTACTTTTGCCGGGTAGTTACCGCGCGCCCTTTTGAAAATTCTGCACATGCCCAAGTGGTACCCCCACCGCTACGACGACCAGGACGGCGACTTCGTGGCGCGGCACGTGGCGGCCATCGCCCAGCAGCCGGGCATCGAGTCGGTGGTGGTGTTTGCCGCCGTGGCGCGCGGCCCCGTGGCGGGGCTGCTGGCCGAGGACCACGACCTCGGCGGCCCGGTGCCCACCTGGCGCTACTACTACCGCGCCCGCCTCACGGGCTGGGCGGCGCTCGACAAGCTGCTAAAGCTGGGGCTCTGGCTGCTGGCCATGCGGCGCGGGCGGCGCGCCGTGCGCCGCCACTGGGGCGGGGCCGCGCCCGACGTGGTGCACGCCCACATCCTGTTTCGCACGGCCGTGCTGGCGCGCTGGCTGCACGGGCGCCACGGCTGGCCCTACCTGATTACCGAAAACTGGACGATTTTTCAGCCCGCCAACGTGGAGCAGCTGGGCCCGGTGCGGCGCTGGCTGGCGGGCTGGCTGGTGCGCGGCGCGGCGGCCTACACGCCCGTCAGCCACGACCTGCGCCGGGCGCTGGCAGCCCTAGGGGGCGTCAATGTGCACACCGTCGTTATTCCCAACGTGGTCGATACCAACCTCTTTCACCCGCCCACCGACCCTAGGGCGCGCACTGGGCTGCTCAACGTGGCGGCGTTCAACGAAAAGGCCAAGAACCTGAGCGGGCTGCTGCGCACGGTGGCCCGGCTGCGCGCCGCCCGCCCCGCCCTGCCCGGCCTGCACCTGCGCGTAGCCGGCTACGGCCCGGCCGAGGCCGCCCTGCGCCAGCTGGCCGCCGAGCTGGGGTTGCTGGCCGACGGCACCGTGGAGTTTTTGGGCAAGCTGACGCCCGCGCAAGTAGCCGAGGAGATGCGCCGGGCGGCGGTGTTCGTGCTGTTTTCCAACTATGAAAACCTGCCCTGCGTGCTCCTCGAAGCGCAAGCCAGCGGGCTGCCCGCCGTGGCCACCCGCGTGAGCGGCGTGCCCGAGCTGCTGCCCGACGATGGCACCCTAGGGCTGCTGGTGCCCGCGCGCGACGAAGCGGCCCTGGCCGCGGCCCTTACGCAGGCCCTGGCGGCGCCGGCTGGGCGCTTTAGCGCGGCCGCCATGCGGGCGCGGGCGGTGGCCGAGTTTAGCTACCCAGCGGTGGGCGCGGCCTTCCGGGCCGTTTATACCCGTATGTTGAGCGCATGAGAGTACTTCGCTCCTTACTGGAAGTGGCCGTGGCGCTGGTAATTGCGCTGGCGGGGCTGCGCTGGGCCCTAGGCCTCTTTTCGCGCAAAACCACACGCTACCGCCTCACCGCCACCCAGCAGATTTCGCTGCTGGCCTGGCCGGTGCTGGCCGTGGCGGCGGGCCTGGCCGCCGCCGGCCCCAACCTGCTGGGCGGCAGCGCGGCCGAGCGCTGGCTGGCCTGGGGCCTGCTGGGGGCGGTGCTGGCCCTCGCCGCCCCGGCCCTGCTGCTGCACCTGCGCTACTACGCCCGCAACGCCGCCACCGAGCTGCTGTTCGTGCCCACCCAGGGCCAGCTGCAAGTAGCCCTGCACGGCGCGCTGGCCTACGATGCCGGCCGCCAGGGCTGGCCCGGCCCCGGCCCGGTCGAGTGGCACCGCTGCCGCTGGCCGGGCGTGTTTTGGCGGCGCTACGAGTACCTGCGCCTGCCCCTGCCCCAGGGCGACCTCGTGCTCACCTCGCTCATGCTGCCCGATATGCGGCCGCTGGTAAAGTACCTGCGCGAGTTTGGCGTGCGGGTAGACGAGCAGAACCGCGCCTGGGCCTGGGTGTGATGGCAATGAGCAATGAGTAATTAACAATCAGTAATGGAGGCGTTACGGTCATGGCGAGCACGTTGCGTAGTGAGCGCCGACGCGACAATCGCACCCGCACAACACCCTAGGCTACTTGTGCAGATGCGATTGTTTGGCCACGCCCTCCTTTGGTTCGCAGGCCCGCCCTGACAAGCCAGCTCCCAATCTCCCGCCCCTGCCCGACCTTTGCTCCATGTCCGATTCCGCTGCTTCTCTCCTCCACTACCTCGACCAGGGCGACCCCGGCGCCCCCCCGCTGGTGGTGCTGCACGGCCTGTTTGGCACCCTCGACAACTGGCAGACCCTGGCCCGCCGCTGGGCCGAGGAGGCCGGCCTGCGCGTGGTCAGCGTCGATTTGCGCAACCACGGGCGCTCGTTTCATTCGCCCGCGCACAGCTACGCCCTCATGGCCCAGGACGTGGCCACCCTGCTCGACCACCTGGCCCTCGACCCGGCCCGCCTCACGCTCCTGGGCCACAGCATGGGCGGCAAAGTGGCCATGACCCTGGCCCTCACCCAGCCCGCGCGCCTGGCCCAGCTGCTGGTGGTCGACATCGCCCCGCGCTTCTCCAACATGGCGCACCAGGATGACATCGTGGCCGGGCTGCAAGCCGTGAACTTGGCCACCCTGCAAAACCGCGCGCAGGCCGAGGCGGCCCTCGGGCAGCACATTCGGCAGCCCGGCGTGCGGCAGTTTCTACTTAAGAATTTGTATCGGCGCGAAGACAATTCCTTTGCCTGGCGCATTAACCTGCCGGTGCTGGCCGCCGAGCTGGCCGCCATTGGCGCAGAAATCACGGCCGCCCAGCCCTTCCTGAAACCCACGCTCTTTATCCGCGGCGGCACCTCCGACTACATCACGGCCGAAGACAAGCTCACTGGCATCCCGGCCCTCTTCCCCAACTCGCAGGTGGCTACCGTGCCCGACGCCGGCCACTGGGTGCACGCCGAAAAGCCCGCCGAGGTATTTGAGCTGGTAAAGAACTTCGCAACAATGAGCCTTGCGCAATGAGCAGAAAAAGAACGTCATGCTCATTGCTCATCGATAATTGATAATTGCCAAATGCTTTACCTTCTGCCTACGCCCCTCGCCGAGGGCACCGCGCCCCAGGTGCTGCCGCCGCAGGTGGTAGCGGCCGTGGCCGAGCTACCTTACTTTCTGGTCGAAAACCTGCGCACCGCCCGCCGCTTCGTGAAGGAAGTGGCGCCGCACCGCGTTATCGAAAGCATTCGCTTTGAGCTGATTGATAAGGACAGCACGCCCGCGCAGGTGAAGGCCGCCCTAGCCCCCTTGCTGGCCGGCAACCTGGCCGCCGGCGTGCTCAGCGAGGCCGGCTGCCCCGGCATTGCCGACCCCGGCGCGGCGCTGGCCCAGGAGGCGCACCGCCTGGGGCTGGTGGTGCGGCCGCTGGTGGGGCCGTCGTCCATTTTGCTGGCCCTCATGGGCTCGGGGCTGAATGGGCAGCGGTTCGCCTTCCACGGCTACCTGCCCATCGAAAAGGCCGGCCGGCTGGCGGCCCTCAAGGCGCTCGAAAAAGACGCCGCCCGCCTCGACCAAAGCCAACTGTTTATCGAAACGCCCTACCGCAACGACCAGCTGCTAAGCGACTTGCTGACCCACCTGCAGCCCGCCACCCGCCTCTGCGTAGCCGCCGACCTCACGGCCCCCACCGAGTACCTGCGCACGCTGCCCGTGGCCGAGTGGCGGCGCCTGCCCGCGCTGCCGGCCCTGCACAAGCGCCCGGCCGTATTTGCCCTAGGGCGTTAGTTGCCAGAATACAAATAACCTCTTAACTAGGAGACTTTTACAGTAGAGCAAAACTGTAAAAAGCGCGTCATGCTGAGCTTAGCGAAGCATCTCTATCGAACGGCCCCTAAGCGGCACAGTAGAGATACTTCGCCATGCTCAGCATGATGCGCTTTTTACGGCGGTGTACATAGCCTAACAACCTAGCAGCAAACGCCCTTATTTCGCGCTGCTAATGCTGCCCCCGTTCAAGTCGCGCGATACTACGGGCGAGCCGTAGTAATTCACTTTGGAGCCGCTATTGGCCTCGATGAGCAGTTCCTGGCTGGCGGCGATGCGCGCGGTGCTGTTGCCGTTGGCCTCTACCTGGCCGCGCACGCTTTGCAGCTGCTGCCCCTCGTAGGTCGAGCCACCGTTTACGCGCACGTCGAGGCGCGGCGCGGTGCCGGCGAGCGTTACCACGGCCCCGCCGTTTTCGCGCACTACCAGCACCTCGGGGGCCAGGCCGGTGGCCGTAAGCTTGGCGCCCGAGGTCACGTCGAGCACGCAGTCGGGCGCGGCAAAGTTGCCGCTGGCTTGCACGGTGGCTTCGCTGGTGGCCGCCAGCGAGGTCAGGAAATCGGCCGTGATGGTGGCGCGCAGCTGGTGGTCGGTTTTGAGCAGCTTGCGGTCGTCGCGCTCCAGCAGGTCGTCATAGGAGATTATCAGGATGCCATCCTCGAGCTTGGTGCGGATGTTAGCCGCAAAATCGGGCGTGGCGGCGCTCACTTCCACGCGCTGCTCGTGGCCGGCCGCGAGGGTGAGGCGAATGCCGCCGCCCACCCGGATGCCCCGAAAATGGGCCACTGGGCGCAGCTGGGTAGTGGGGCTGGTTTGGGCCTGGGCGGCCGGCAGCGCAGCAGCGCTCAACAAAGCGGCCAGGGCAAGGAACTTGGTCATGGATTGATTGAATCGGAAGAAGGCGGAACCCCAACGGCCCCGCGGCAAAGGTATTGAGCCCAGCGGCGCGGCCCCGGTGGGCGGGGGCCAGCGTCAGCTTTGGGCGGGGGGTGGCCCTAGGGCCGCGCTGCCTTGAAAGCGCGACATGGTGGCCTCGCCGGCGGCCGCCACGCCCCGGCGCCCCAGCACCTGCCCGGCCGTGCGCCACAAAATGCGCAAGTCGAATGCCAAGCTCTGCTGGTCAACATACTGGTTATCAAACTCAAACTTTTCTTCCCACGAAATGGCGTTGCGCCCGTTTACCTGGGCCCAGCCCGTGAGGCCGGGCCGCACCAAGAACCGCCGCGCCTGCCGGGCCGAGTACAGCGGCAGGTAGGCGTGCAGCAGGGGCCTAGGGCCCACCAGGCTCAGTTCGCCCCGCAAGATGTTCCACAGCTGGGGCAGCTCGTCGAGGCTGGTGCGCCGCAGCAGCCGGCCCAGCCTGGTAAGGCGCTGGGCATCGGGCAGCAGCTGGCCGCTCGCATCGGTGCGCTGGGTCATGGTGCGCAGCTTCAGCACCCAAAACGGCTGGCCCAGGTAGCCCGTGCGCTGCTGCCAAAACAGCACCGGCCGCAGGCCCCCTAGGTAGGCCAGCGCGGCCAGCAGCCCCAGCAGCGGCAGCAAAACCAGGAGCCCCAGGCCAGCCGCGAGGCGGTCGGCAACTGGCTTGAAGTACTTATACATCCCTCGCCAGCCGAAAGCCGCTTTTCAGTACAACCTGGCCGGTGAGGTGGGCGGCCTGAAACGCGCGCCGGCCGTGCAGCACCCGCTCGCTCCACCACGCCACGGCCTCGCTGGGGGCCCGGCGCACGACTACCTCGGCCGCCGAAAGCTCGGTGGGCTGCCTCAGCAACTGCCGAAACTCCTGCGCTAGCGCGTGGTGCGCGGTTGTCTCGGCGGGGTCTACGCAGTGGCAGTTCCAGTTGAGGCGCAAGCCGGCGAGGGTGTGGGCAATAGTGGGCTGGGGCTGGGCATTCTTGCTGCCTCGGCAGGCGGCACCGTCCGGAATAGCGGCATCGTAGCAGGCGGGCCACTCGGCGGCCGGGCGGCGGGCGGCCAGGCCTCGCAGGTGCACTACTTTTGCCGGGCCTCGGGCGGTGCGTAAGCCCAGGGCAGCGGCGGCTACTGCCTGGCCAGGCACAAGGCTAAGACTTGAAATAAAGGACATAGCTGGTTAGATGGGCTTGCGTGCGCAGCGCTTCACCACCTCAAATTTACTAAGCCTTGCTCACCTTCCCCAATGCTAAGCTGAACCTGGGCTTGTACGTGACGGCCCGGCGGCCCGATGGCTACCACGACCTCGAAACGGCCTTCGTGCCCCTGCCCTGGACTGATGCCCTGGAGGTGCTGCTCGCCCCCAAGGGCCAAGCCGCCAGCAGCCTCACCCTGAGCGGCCGGCCGGTACCCGGCGAGTTAGCTACCAACTTGTGCCTCAAGGCGTATAGCTTGCTAAAGGCCGACTACCCCCAGCTGCCCGCCGCCCAGCTGCACCTGCATAAGCTGGTGCCTATTGGCGCGGGCCTAGGGGGCGGCTCGGCCGATGCGGCGTTTGCGCTGCAAGCTATCAACGAGGTATTTGCCCTAGGGGCTACGCCGGCGCAGCTCGCCGGCTACGCTCGCCGCCTGGGGGCCGACTGCGCGTTTTTTTTGCACAATGCGCCCTGCCTGGCTTACGGCCGCGGCGACGAGCTAGCGCCCCTGGCCCTCGAGCTGCGCGGCACGCCCTGCCTGGTAGTGTATCCGGGCCTGCACATCAGCACGGCCGAGGCGTTTGCGGGCATCGTGCCACGCCCGCCGGCCTATTCGCTGCGCGAGGCCCTAGGGCAGCCGCTGGCCGACTGGCCCGGCACCATCAGCAACGATTTTGAGGATTCGCTGGCCCCGCGCTACCCGGTGCTGGCCGCCATCAAGGCGCGCCTCTACGCCGCCGGGGCCACCTACGCCAGCCTTTCGGGCTCGGGCTCGGCCGTGTACGGGCTGTTTCCGGGCCTGGGCGAAGCGCCCGCCCTGGCCTGGGAGCCGGAATTTCTGGTGTGGCGCGGCGCGCTGTAGCCTACTAGCCACTTGCGCCCGATGGCTTGCGCTTCCGCCTGGCGGCAAATGGCGTGGCCACCAGCACCTGGTACTACGCCCTAGAATAGCCCTGGGGCGCCCTGCGGCACGGTTACACCACCACTTCTACGGCCGTCTTCTTGCGCTCGCGGCGCTGGTTCCACTGGCTAAGCAAGGGGTGGATGAGCACGCTGGCCAGAATGATGAGCGTGCCCAGGTAAAAGCCGTTACTCATGCGCTCTTGCCCGAAGCCCGGCACCCGCAGCACAAACAGGATTTGGGCCAGCACGATGCCGTAGACCGGCTCCAGGTTGATGGTGAGGTTGACCACGAAGGCCGAGAGGCGCTTCATCAGCTCGACCGACGAGGCGAAGGCGTAGACCGTGCAGGCCCCGGCCAGCAGCCCCAGCCATAGCCAGTCGTAGCCGTGCCAGGCGAGGTGCAGGCGGCCGTCGGGCACCAGGTAGCGCGTATAAAACGGAAAGAACAAGCTGATGCTCAGGCAAGCACCCACCATCTCGTAGAAGGTGAGGCGCACCGGCGCATGGCGCTGCACCAGGCGCGAGTTGAGCACGCTAAACAGCGCCGAAAGCCCCGCCGACGCCACCGCCACCAGCAGCCCGGTGAGCTGCGTCAGCTCGGCCTGCGAAATCAAATACAAGCCCACCATGGCGGCCAGCCCTAGGCCCACCTCGTAGGGCCGCACCCGGCGCCACAGCACCAGCGGCTCGAGCACCGAGGTCCAGAGCGCCAGCGTGGCCAGACCCGCCAGGCACACGCTCACCGAGGAGAGGCGCGCGGCCAGGAAAAACGTAATCCAGTGCGTGGCCACCAGCGCGCCCACGCCCAGCAGCTTGAGGGCCTCGCGGGGGGCTAGGCGCCAGCCTAGGCGCCGGGCGGCCAGCAGCCCCACCAATCCCAGGCTAGCCAGCAGCGTGCGCCAAAATACCAGCTCGACGGGCGGCATGGGCTGCAAGAGCTTGCCCAGAATGGCCGTGAAGCCCCAGAGCAACACGATAAAATGCAGGCGCAGGTAGTCTTTGAGCATACTGTTGGTTTCTAATAACGAAAGAACGTCCTGCTCATCTGGCGTCCGCTTGTCGAAGCACCTCTACGAACGACGCCCTAGGGGTTACCCTTGCGGCGTGGTAGAGATGCTTCGCAGGGCTCAGCATGACGTTCTTTCAGTGCCTATTTCCCATCTACTTCGGCACCACCCGGTACAGGAAAAAGCCGACCACGGAGAAGATGGCCCCTGGCGTCCAGGCGGCTACGATGGGCGGCACGGTGCCCACCGAGGCCAGGTTGCGCGAGAGCATGACGAAGATGATGAACACGAACGCCAGCACAAACCCCAGGGCAATTTGCCCGCCCACGCCGGTGCGGCTTTTGCGGGCGCTGAGCACCACGCCAATAATGGTGAGGATGATGGCATCAAACGGGTAGGCGTAGCGCTCGTATCTCACGCTCAAGTACTTGGCCGTATCGGCGGCGCCGCGCTCTAGCTTCTCGCGTATCAGCTCGTTGAGCTGCGGCGAGGTCAGGGTTTCGGCCAGGCGGTAGGTGCTGCCAAAGTCCTTGGGGTAGAGGTTGAGGGTGGTATCGCGGGGCGGAATGGTGAGCAGCGCCTCGCGGTTGCCGCCGCCAAAGGTGTGCACCGTTTGGGCCGAGAGGTGCCAGGCTTGCTTGGTCGAGTCCCAGGTGAGCACGTCGGCCTTGAGGCGGCGGCGCAAGATGGTGGTACTGTCGATGGTTTCGAGGGCGAAGTTGTAGCCCACGTTGTGCACGTTGTCGTAGCTCTCGAGCGAGGCGTAGGTGCGGGGCCCGATTTTCATGTGCACGTTGCGCCCATCGAAGTGCCAGGGCTCTTCCACGTGCAGGCTTTCGAACAACACTATCTGCTTGGTGCCTAGGGGGATAACCCAGCTGATAAGCCCGAAGGTGAGCGCCCCAATCACGGCGGCGCCTATCACGTAGGGCAGTAGCAGCCGCTCGAAGCTCATGCCGCTCGACAGCATAGCCACCAGTTCGGTGCGCGAGGCCAACTTGGCCGTCACAAACACCACCGCGATGAAGATGGTGATGGGCGAGAGCAGGTTGGCGTAGTACGGAAACAGGTAGATATAGTAATGCGTGAAGACGTGCCAGAACGACAAGTTGTGGTGCAAGAAGTCGTCGTTCTTCTCCGTGTAGTCAATCACGCAAATCACCGACACTAGCATCAGCACCGTGAAAAAAAACGCGGTGAGAAACTTACCAATAATGTATTTATCAAGTATGCGCATGAGGCGTAGCTAATCGTCTGTCATTGCGAGCAACGCGAAGCAGTTGCACCAGCACCATCCGTCTGGTCAGTTTTACATACTGCCGGCTCTACTAATCTGCCATTGAATCCTGCCAAGCCGGATTGAGTTCGTTTATTAAGGCAAGCTTCCTAGCTCGCGAGCCGGCCTTAAGTTGCTTCTCACGCGCAATGGCATCCTGAACGCTGGGCGGCGTTTCGAAGTACACCAGCTTGTTAAGATTGTATTGCTTGGTAAAACCTTCGTGCGCGCCCGCTCTGTGCTCCATCACGCGCCGCTCCAGATTGTTCGTGACGCCCACGTAGAGCACGGTATTGTATTGGTTAGTGAAAATATATACGTAATAAGTATTCATAGCAGTGGGTGGTTAAAAACATCTGCGATTGCTTCGCTACCGCTCGCAATGACAGACGCTTGTTTTGCTAACTAGCTACAACCTCCTGGCTACCTGCTCTACCATACCCGGCTTCCAGGCGGCGAAGGTGCCAGCCACGATGTGGCGGCGCGCCTCGCCCACCAGCCAGAGGTAGAAAGTGAGGTTGTGCAAGGAGGCAATCTGCGAGGCCAGCAGCTCCTGGGCCTGGAAGAGGTGGCGCAGGTAGGCTTTGGTGTAAAAGGTGCTCGCGTAGCCCCCTAGGGCCTCGTCGATGGGCGAGAAGTCGGTGGCCCACTTCTTATTAGTGATGTTGATGATGCCCTGGGCCGTGAAGAGCATGCCGTTGCGGGCGTTGCGGGTAGGCAGCACGCAGTCGAACATATCGACCCCTAGGGCAATGTTTTCCAGGATGTTGGCCGGCGTGCCCACGCCCATCAGGTAGCGCGGCTTGTCCGGGGGCAAGATGTCGCACACCAGCTCGGCCATCTCGTACATCTGGGCGGCGGGTTCGCCCACGCTCAAGCCCCCGATGGCGTTGCCGGCGCGGCCCTGCTCGGCCACAAACTCGGCCGACTGGCGGCGCAAATCCTGGAAAGTGCTGCCCTGCACGATGGGGAACAGCGTTTGCTCGTAGCCGTAGAGCGGCTCGGTACTGTCGAGGCGCGCGATGCAGCGCCGCAGCCAGCGGTGCGTCATATCCAGCGAGCGGCGGGCGTAGTCGTATTCGCAGGGCCAGGGCGTGCACTCGTCGAAGGCCATGATGATGTCGGCCCCGATGCGGCGCTGAATATCCATCACGCCCTCGGGCGCAAACAGGTGCTTGCTGCCGTCGATGTGCGAGCGAAACGTGACGCCCTCCTCCTTTATCTTGCGGGTAGCCCCTAGGGAAAACACCTGGTAGCCTCCGCTGTCGGTGAGGATGGGCCCGTCCCAGCCGTTGAACTGGTGCAGGCCGCCAGCGGCTTGCAGCACCTCCAGGCCGGGGCGCAGGTAGAGGTGGTAGGTATTGCCGAGGATAATTTGGGCGCGCACGTCCTGCCGCAGCTCGCGCTGGCCCACGGCCTTCACGGTGCCGGCCGTGCCCACGGGCATAAAAATGGGCGTTTCGATGGTGCCGTGCGCCGTGGTGAGGCGCCCGGCGCGGGCCTTGCTGCCCGCGTCGCGGGCCTGTAGTTCAAACGTCATAAAGTAAAACAGCCGCCGGCGGCCGACTGGCAAAGGTACCGCTAACCGCCGCCCGCGCCTGCTGGTTCGCCCAGCCAAAGCGCGTGGCCGGCGAGGTAGCGGCGGGGTTAAGCCAATTGGCTTAGGGGCCGCCAAAGCCTCGCCGTACCTTTGGGGCCCTGCTTGCCGTGCTGCCCTTTCCCCCGCTGTCCTCGCTTCCGCCCACGCTGCTTTTGCTGCCGCTGCTGCTGGTGCAGCTGTGGTACTGGCTGCGGTATTTCCGGCCTTTTGGGCGGCGCCCGCCCGAGGCCGGGCCCACCGGGCCGGGGCCGGATGCCGAGCCGGTTTCCATCATCCTGTGCGCCCACAACGAGCTGGATAACCTGCGCGAGCTAGTGCCGCTGCTGCTGCGCCAAGACTACCCCGCCGGCTACGAGCTGGTGCTCATCGACGACCGCAGCCGCGACGACACCCACCTTTTTGCCCAGCAAGTGGCGCAGTACTACCCCGGCCGCTTCCGGCTGGTGAGCGTGGCGCACACGCCGGCCGGCTTCGCCCCCAAGAAATACGCCCTCACCTTGGGCATTAAGGCGGCCCGCCACGAGCGCCTGCTGTTTACCGACGCCGACTGCCGGCCCCTGGGCCCCAACTGGCTACACCTGATGCAGCGCGGCTTTGCCCAGCGCGGCGGGGCCGACATGGTGCTGGGCTTCTCGGGCTTCGACGAGCAGCCAGGCTTGCTTAATAAGCTCATCCGTTACGAAACGCTCGTCACGGCCGCCCAGTACCTGAGTTTGGCCTGGGCCGGGCACCCCTACATGGGCGTGGGGCGCAACCTGGCCTATACCCGCGCCACGTTTTTGGGCACCAAAGGTTTTGCCAGCCACATCCGCCGTCTGAGCGGCGACGACGACCTGCTGGTGCAGGACGCGGTAGCCCTAGGGGCCCGCGCGGCGGTAGTGGCCGACCCGCCCGCCCACACCCGCAGCCAGCCCGCGGGCACCTGGCAAGCATGGTGGCGTCAGAAACGGCGGCACCTCTCGGCCGGCACTCGCTACCGACCCGCCGACCGCCGCCGTCTAGGGGTTTTTATGGGTAGCAACGTGCTTTTTTACGTGTTTACCCCGATGCTATTGGGTGCCAATTTGACGCCCCAGAATGTTGTATCTTTGGCTTCAATCTGGCTGGCCCGAACATTGCTGCTTTGGGCTGTTTATATACCGCTGGCGCGTCGATTGGACCAGCGCCTGCCCGCGGCCACCCTACCGCTGCTCGATTTCCTCTACCTCGTACTTTATTGCGCCTGGGGCACGTCCGTGCTCCTGAAGCGCCCGCTCCAATGGAAGTAAATTCTTCAGATATCCAAAAGCAGTTCTCCTCCAAGGCTCGCCACGACTTCAAGCTCATTCGGGCGGCCGTGGACCACGGCGACGAGAAGGCCTACGCCGAGCTGATGCAGATTTACAAGAAGCCGGTGTTTCACGTCGTGCTCAAGATGGTGCGCAACCCCGACGACGCCGAGGACCTCACCATCGAGGCCTTCGCCAAGGCGTTTAAGAACCTGCACAAGTTCAACCCCGAGTTCGCGTTCAGCACCTGGCTCTTTCGCATTGCTACCAACAATTGCATCGACTTTATTCGCAAGAATAAAATCAAAACCATGAGCATTGACTCGGCGGTGAAGATGGGCGACGGCGACGAGATTCAGCTCGAGTTTCGCGACAATGACCTGAACCCGGCCGATACGACCATCAAGAACCAGAAAATCGAGATAATGCGCCACGTCGTGTCGCTGCTGCCCGACAAGTACCAGCGCCTGGTAAGCCTGCGCTACTTCGACGAGCTGAGCTACGAGGAAATCGCGACCGAGCTAAAAGCGCCCCTCGGCACTGTCAAGGCCCAGCTGCACCGCGCCCGCGAGCTGCTTTTCGACATGGTGAAGGATAAGAAAGAGTTTATTTAATTAGTATTGTTCCGGCTCGTACTGACGAAAAGAACGTCATGCTGAGCTTGCCGAAGCATCTCTCCCGAACATTGGCCCTAGGGGTAGTTCGGGAGAGGTGCTTCGGCAAGCTCAGCATGACGTTCTGCTTTTTTGCTCGCCTCTCCCCTATTCTATTATCCACCTTATGTCCCTGCTCACCAAGTATTTCCCCGACCTCACTCTCAGGCAGCAGCAGCAGTTTGCGCAGCTCGAAACTGAGTTTCGGGCTTGGAACGCCCAGATAAACCTGGTGGCCCGCCCCGATGCCGACAACCTGCTGGAACGCCACCTACTGCACTCGCTGGGCATTGCCAAGGTGGTGCAGTTCCCCAAGGGCAGCGCGGTGCTCGACGTGGGCACCGGTGGCGGCCTGCCGGGCTTGCCGCTGGCCATTCTATTTCCGGAAGTGAGGTTTCACCTGGTAGATAGCATCGGCAAAAAGATTAGGGCCGTGCAGTTTATGGCCGCCGCCCTAGGCCTCGCGAACGTGACGGCGGCGCAAACCCGCGCCGAGCAGGTGAGCGAGAAGTTCGACTTTGTGGTGAGCCGCGCCGTGGCCCGCCTGGCTACTTTTCACCCCTGGATACTGCACCGCTACAAAGCCCACCCGGCGCCCGGCGCGGGCCTCTACTACCTGAAAGGCGGCGACCTGACCGAGGAAATCGCTGAAAGCGGCCTGGTAGCGCAAGCGGTAGAGTTGAAAGACTTTTTTGAGGAAGAGTTTTTCGAAACTAAGAAAGTAGTGGTAGTGCCGGTGTAGGGGCGCGTCGTCCGCGCCTCTACACCGTCTTGAATACCGCTTGCAACTTGTCTAGCAGCCGGTTGCGGGTATCGTCTTCCTGACCGGGAGCGGTGTAGGCGCGGAAGGCCACGGTCATGCTGCCGCCGGGCTTGAGGGCCGTAACGACGGCCGTGGGGGCGGGGTCGGCGAGGGTGGCGACGTCCTGGATTAGCACGGGCAGCGCTTTCTGGCGCAGCTCGTCGAGGTCGGCATTGGCGTCTAGCTCCAGCGCTAGCTCAATTAGCGCCCGCATGGGGTGCGCCTTGTTGATAATCACGCCGTTGGAAGTAGCGCCGTTGGGCAGAATCACGGTATCACCCTGGGGCGTGAGCAGGATGGTATTGAAAATCTGGATGGCTTGCACGGTGCCCGTATTGCCCTGGCTTTGAATGACATCGCCCACCACAAAGGGCTTGAAGAGCAAGATGAGCACCCCGCCCGCGAAGTTGGCCAGCGTGCCCTGCAGGGCCAAGCCCACGGCCAGGCCCGCCGCCCCCAGAATGGCCACGAACGAGGTAGTCTGAAAGCCTAACATGCCCGCCACGCTTATCAGCAGCAGCACCTTGAGGGCAATGCTGAACAGGCTAGTGAGGAAGGAGCGCAGCGATACGTCTACCTTCTCGACGGCTACCGACACCAGCCGGCTCAGCCAGCCAATGACGTACCAGCCGATGACCAGCATAACCAGCGCCGCCGCCAGGTGCGGCAAATACAGGGTCGCCAGGTCTTTGAGGCGGTCGGTATAGGTGTCGAATTGAGTAAGTGAGACGGGCGTAGGCAACGGCATAGAGTAGGCAGAGAAGGTGAGTTAACGAAAATCAGGTTTCTAGTGGTAGTAGGGCCGGGGGCCCCACGTGACGCCCCAGTAGCTAAGGACGGCAGCCTGGTCGGCCGACTGGCTAGGGTCGGTAATAGGCTCCCACGATAGTACGTTGCAGTCGGCTTGCAAGTGAACGGCGGGCGTGGTGGGCGGCGCCTGCGCTAGCTCGGCCAAGGCCACGCGCTCGCAGTTGTTACCATCGGCTACTTGCAGCCGGCGGTCGGCATTGGCGTAGATGAAAGCGATGACTACCAGCGCCGCCGCGTAGCCACCCCGGGCCCGGCCGGCCAGGTGGCGCAGTAAGTAGAGCGCCGAGAGGGCGTAGAAAAACAGCATCCCCAACGTAATGGGCAAAATCGTGTCGAAGCGCAGGCTATAGGCCCGGTAGGTACGGTAGCCCCCCAGCGGCAGCAGCAGCACGTAAACCAGCGCAAACCAGCCCAGCGCCCGCAGTACCGCCTGGATGCGCTGGTTTTCGGCCGTAGGGGGCACGTGGCGGCGCAGCAGGTAGACATTGCCCAGGCAGGCCAGCACCAGCAGCGGCACCCCCAGCTTGCCGGTTAGCTGCCGAAATACCCCGTAGGGCAGCCGCAGGTAGCGCCCCCACACGTTATGCTTGGGCAGCATACTCTCCAGGTTGTTGCGCCCAATGTAGAGCGAGTAGGCGCACAGCAGCCCAAACACCAGCAGCAGCAGCAGGGGCACCCAGGGCAATTGCCGCCAGCGGGCCAGCCAGCCGGCGGGCGGGCCCGCCGTGCGCAGCCACTGCACCGCCGCGCCGAGCAGCAGCACCGCTACCACGCCCGGCACCAGGGGTCCGTTGAAGGCCAGCACTACCATCAGGCCTAGGCAGCCCGCTACGCCCAAAGGCCCCAAGCGCCACCCCTCGCCCCGCGCCCAGCGGTAGAAGGGCCGCAGCAGCAGTAGCAGCAGCAGCAGCGGCAGGGGATAAAAAAAGGCGTAAGTGACGGCCCTAGGCACGATGGCCATTTCGCTGGCGTAGCCCTGCGCCTGAAAAAATGGCGCCAGCAAGGCCATCGTCAGCCATAGCCGCCAGCTACCCAGCCGCCCCGTGCCCGTGGCATACACCGCCAGCGCATACAGCAGCAGCGCCTGCAGCAGGGTGCAGAACAGCCCCTGCGCCGCGTAAACGCTCGCAATCGGGGGCAGGCCGGCCCGTTGCAGCCAGCCCGGCACCGCCCGAAAGTAGCCTACCATGCTGAGGTGGGCAAAAAACCGATTGGGCGCGGCGTAGATGGAGTCTTTGGTAAGCACCGCCAGCCCAAACGGGTCGTGCAGCACCGGCGCGTAGCTGGGCGACGGATGTACAATGGGCGCCAAGTCGCCGTCGAGCACCGAGCGGTCGTACTGCACGAAGGTAGCCGCTAGGTCTAGCAGCACAAATAGGGCGCAGAATAGCCCTAGCAAACGGTATTTCATAACTTAAAACAAGCTGCCGGAGTTGGTTTATAGCAATTCTACGCGCAGCATTTGGTCGCCCACTTCGAGGCGCTGCACTACGGCCTGGCCCTCCACCACCTGGGCGAAGATGGTGTAGCGCCCGTCGAGGTGCGGGGTGGGCAGATGGGTGAAGAAAAACTGGCAGCTCTCGGTGTCCTTGCCGGCCGAGGCCAGGCCCACCGCCCCGGTGCCGTAGGTGAGGTAGGAAAACTCGGAGCGCAGCGTGGCGGGCAGGCTGCCCGAGCCATCACCCCTAGGGTCGCCGCCCTGGGCTACGAAGTCGGCCACCACCCGGTGGAAGTACAGCCCGTCGTAGAAGTGCCGCTGCACCAGTTGCGCAAACGTGGCTACTGAGCCGGGGGCTTCCTCCACTTTCAACACCATTATTACCAGCCCTTTAGTGGTGATAAAGCGCACGCGCTGGCCCACCGGCACGCGCTGCACCGCCGCCCAATCGATGGGCTGCCGGGGGGTAGCGGGCGGGGCAGTAGGACTAGGGGCTTTGGTAATTTTATCGAGGGCCTGCTGAATCCCGAGCCAAGCCTCCACATCGCGCGGCAGAGTGAGGCGCGCCTGGGCCTGGCGCAGGGCGGCCAGGTCGTCAGGGCCGGGGGCGGGCACCAGGGCGGAGTTGGCCAGCGCCTCGGCGGCAATGCCCAGTTGGGTTACGTCGCCACTGGCCAGCGCCCGGCGCAGCACCGCCGTGAAGTCGGCCTGCCGGACGGCGGGAAATTCTTTTTTGCCCCTTAGCGCCACCAGCGCCCCTAGGGCCGTGCCAGGTACCACCAGCGGCGGCGCTAGCTGCTGCGCCTGCTGGGCCAGGAAGTCGAACTGCGCGGGGTCTTCGCTAAGGGCCGTGAGCAGGGCGGCTTTTTCGTAAGGGCTAGTAGTGCGGGCCAGGCGCTGCCGAATGGTATCGGCCACAGCCAGGCGCTCGGGTGGGGCGGCGTAGCGCAGGGCAGCTTGCAGCACGGTGGTGCGGGCGCGGAAGTGCGGCGTGCGGCGGGCCAGGGCCAGCAGGTCGGAGGCCGGGGCCAGGCTATCGGGGCGGGTGCGCAGCAGCCACTCGGCGGCAGCTAGCGCCTCCTGGGGCAGCTCGCGGCGCAGGGCGGGCTCCACGGCGGCGGTGCTCACGGCGTAGGGCCGGGCCGGCAGCGCCCGTAGCGCCGCAATGCGCACCCGAAAATCGGCCTGGTTGGTAGCGGCCAGCAGGGCCGGCAGCACGCCCCGGCGCCGCAGCCGCCCTAGGGTGCTGGCGCAGTTGGCTTGCACAAAATAGTCGGGGTCGGCGGCCATCGCTTTCAGCAGCACCGGCAGCGCCACCTGCGCCAGCGCCGAGTCGACGCCCGCGCCCCGCGCCCTCACTAAGGCAGCCGAGGCGCCGCGCCGGGCCGCCAGGGGCGCCTTGGCCTGGCCCAGCGTGGCGGCCGCTTGGCGCACCAGCTCGGGCGTGGCCAGGCCGCGCAGCGCGGCGCGGTACAGGCCCCAAGCCAGGGCCGTGCGGCTGGCCGTGTCGGGGGCCGCGGGTAACGACTGCCATAGCAGCGGCACCGAGGCGCGCGGCACGCAGCGGCCCAGGGCCTCGCCCAGGGCCTTTTTCTCCTGGTAGTCGGTGGCTTTAGCCAGGCGTTGCCCTAAGGCCTCGGTGGCAGTTTTGTTGCCGGTTTCACCCAGGGCGAAAGCCGCGGCCCGGCGCACAGTCACGCTTTTATCGGCCAGCAACGGCAGCAGCGCGGGCACGGCGGTGGTATCCTGCACCGAACCGAAAGCCAGCGCGGCGGCGGCGCGGTAAACAACGTTTTTATCAACCAGAAAGGGCAGCAGGGCGGCGGTGTTGCGCTCGTCCTGGGCGGTGGCAATGCGGCGGCGCGTGGCGTCGGCGTAGGGGTGCGCGGGCGGGGCGGCCGCGGCCAGCATGGGCAGCCACGCCCACAGGCAGAGTAAACTAGGGAGGCGCATAGCGTAAAGTAAAGCGCGGGTTTAGCGCGCAAGTAACGGGTGCCCGACCTTTGCCGCCCCAACTTGCCGCCATGCCCTCCCCCACTGCCGACCCGCGCCAGCTGCGCATCCAGGATTTTCACTACGAGCTGCCGCCCGCCCACATTGCGCCCGAGCCGCTGCCCGACCGCGCCGGCAGCCGCCTGCTGGTGTGCCGCCAGGGCGTTATCAGCGACCACACCTTCCGCGACTTGCCCGCCGAGCTGCCCCTAGGGTCGCTGCTGATATTCAACGATACGCGGGTGGTGCGGGCGCGGCTGCTGGCCCAGCGGCCCAGCGGCGGGCAGGTCGAGCTATTTTGCCTGGAGCCGGTGGCCCCGCACCGCACCCTGGAGCTGGCCCTGCAGCAAACCGGCCACGCCACCTGGCGCTGCCTGGTAGGCAACGGCCGCCGCTGGAAAAGCGGCCCCGTGCAGCTTGATTTCCAAGCGTTTGGCCAGCCGGCCACGCTGTGGGCCGAGCGCCAGGCGGCCGAGGGCGGCGAAAGCCTGCTTGACTTTCGCTGGGAACCCACCTCGCTGCCGTTTGCCGAGGTGCTGCGGGCGGCGGGCCACCTGCCGCTGCCGCCCTACCTGCACCGCCCCGACACCGCCCAGGATGCCGTGCGCTACCAAACCGTGTACGCCGCCCGCGAGGGGGCCGTGGCGGCGCCCACCGCCGGCCTGCACTTCACCCCCGAGGTGCTGGCCGAGCTGGCCGCGCGCAGCCTGGCCACCGGCCACGTCACGCTGCACGTAGGGGCCGGCACCTTCCAGCCCGTGAAGGCCGCCACCATGGCCGACCACCCCATGCACGCCGAGCCTATTATCGTGCAAGCCAGCTTGGTACGGCAGCTGCTGGCGCACCGGGCCGCGGCGGCGGGGCCGGTAGTTGCGGTGGGCACTACCAGCCTGCGCACCCTCGAAAGCCTGTACTGGCTAGGGGCGGCTCTGCACGGAAACCCCGCCGCCCCGCTCGAAGTAAGCCAGTGGCAGCCCTACGCCACCGGCCCGGCGGTGGCGCCGGCTGCGGCCCTGCAGGCCCTGCTCGCTTACCTGGAACGCACTGGCTCGGCGGCGGTAGAGGCCAGCACGCGGCTGCTCATTGCGCCCGGCTACCGCTTCCAGCTGGTGCAGGGGCTGATTACCAACTTCCACCAGCCCGAAAGCACCTTGCTGCTGCTGGTGGCGGCGCTGCTAGGGCCCGGCTGGCGGCAGGTATACATCCACGCGCTAACCCACAGCTACCGCTTTTTGAGCTACGGCGACAGCTCGCTGCTACTGCCCTAGCAGCACTGCCCCAGCACTACGCTAGCGGCGGGCGCAGCCGGCTACTTCGTTCTGGCATGGGCTTTGATCATGCAGGGCGGGCGCCACAGCGAACCCCGCGCTACCGGCCCGCGTAAAAGGCCTTACAAACACCCTTAATAGTCTCATTCAACCATGAAAAAAGCACTTCTGTTGCTCGCCGCCTGCGCCTTCACTACCGCCGCCTTTGCCCAAACTCCTACTACCGAAGTAAAGACTCGCGATAACGGCACGAAGAAAGTTGTTACCACCACCGGCAAAACCAACGTGGGCGCCGCCCTTAGCAACACGGCTGATGCCGCTGGCAACGTAGCTCACAAGGCAGGCTCAAAAATTAAGAGCGGTTTCCATAAAGGCGCCAAAAAGACCAAGAGCGCCAGCTATAAGGCAAGCAGCAAGCTCCGCAAGGACAGTAAGAAGATAGAAGCTAAGTCGGCGGAGTAACTCAGCCTGACTTTCAAGCACAAAAAAGCCTCGGCATTGGCCGGGGCTTTTTTTGTGACCTGGCCCTAGGCCCGTGCGCAAACGCCTAGGGCCGGCCTCGGGTTAAAAGGCCAAATTACCGCTACAACTGGCTGATGGTATGGTAAGTAGGCGCGGCGGCCAGCGGCTTTTCGCGCATTTCGTACAGCGCTTGCTCTACCGCGCCGCGGCCAAACAGGCTTACTCCGGCGTTGAGCACGCCGAGCGCGGCCGTGCCCGCGGCCACCCACCGGCCCGTGGTAGCCCCGCGGTTTTTGAGGGTAGTAGCCCAGCCTACCAAGCAAGCTCCCGCGCCAATTACTAGGAGGCCAGTGGGGGCAAATACTAACCATTTGGTTTTATGAGTCATAATATAAAGCTAGACGAGGAAGATGGTAAAAGAGTTGGCTAAGCAACTTGCCGAGTAGCTGAAAGTTAAGCGGATATTCTCGAAACCTACGGTCACGCATTAATATCCCTAACCGCAATCAACTAGTATACTTCTGGGGAAAACGCCTTGTAGATTACCCCTACCCTAGGAAGAATATCATGGTTTTATAAGCTACCGCCTATCTTCGCGGAGGCTATTCCTATAATTTCAGTGAAAATTTATGTCGCGTAAGCAACGATTAGCTCGCCCGTCTTTGCTAGTACTGGTGGTGCTGGCCCTGCTCGGGGCCTTTGTGCCGCAGGTGCATCCGGCGGCCGCGGCGGGCGCCCTCAACCCGGCCGATGTAGGCTGGATGCTGATGGCCTCGGCTTTGGTGCTGCTCATGACGCCCGGCCTGGCGTTCTTCTACGGCGGCATGGTCAACCGGGGCAGCATTATTTCTACCATGCTCCAAAGCTTCATTTCCCTAGGGGTGGTGTCGCTGCTGTGGTACGTGGTGGGCTTTTCGCTGGCTTTTGGCGACGATATCGGGGGCGTCATCGGCGACCCGCGCACATTTTTCATGTTCAACAACGTGGGCACGGCCCCGCACCCGCGCCTAGGGGCCGGGCTGCCGCTGGTGCTATTCGCGGCGTTTCAGCTCAAGTTTGCCATTATCACGCCGGCCCTCATCAGCGGGGGGTTTGCCGAGCGCATCCGGTTTTGGGGCTACCTCATCTTCATCTGCCTTTTTAGTTTGCTCATTTACTGCCCGCTGGCGCACTGGGCCTGGCACCCCGATGGCTTTTTGGCTAAGTGGGGCGTGCTTGACTTTGCGGGCGGTACGGTGGTGCACATTTCGGCGGGCTTTGCGGCGCTGGCCGGGGCGCTGGCCATCGGCCGCCGCCGCGCCCACCTCGACGGACATTCGCACGAGCCGGTCAATATTCCGTTCGTCATTCTGGGCACCGGGTTGCTGTGGTTCGGCTGGTTTGGCTTCAACGCCGGCTCGGCCTTCGGGGCCAATGCCCAGGCCGTGCAGGCCTTCGTGACCACCCACCTGGCGTCGGCCGCCGCCATGCTCACCTGGATGCTGCTCGAAGCCTCGCGCGGGCAGCGGCCCTCGGCCATGGGCACGGCCGTAGGCGCCGTGGTGGGGCTAGTGGCCATCACGCCGGCGGCGGGCTACGTTAGCTACGGGCCGGCCATTGCCATCGGCATTCTGGCGTCGGGCGTGAGCTTCGCGGCCGTTATCTTCAAAAATAAAACCACCCTCGACGATACCCTCGACGTGTTTCCGTGCCACGGCGTGGGCGGCATCGTGGGCATGCTGGCCACCGCGCTCTTTGCCGAAAAGGGCGGCTTGTTTACCGGCGGCGGGCCGGCGCTGCTGGGCTACCACCTGCTCACGCTGCTGGTGGTGGGCGCGTTCACGTTTGGCGGCTCGTGGCTGCTCTACCAAGCCACCAACGCCATTGTGCCCATTCGGGTAAACGCGGAAAACGAGACCCGCGGCCTCGATACCAGCCAGCACGGCGAGGCTATGCTGGCCGCCTAGGGGGCCGTTGCTCGCGCATTTATCCCGAAACGCCTTGCCTCGCCGCAGGGCGTTTTCTTTGCCGGCTGGGGGCCACCTGCCTTCGCCTAGGGGCATGGCTGCGTATAACCGGCCAGCCAACAAGCTTTTGCTTTGCCATGACCCAGCTTTTTTTCTCTGAGTACGACGCTCCCGAGACTGCACCGCCGCTAGTCATTTTTGGAGCCGGGGGCTTCGGCCGCGAGGTGCTGCTGCTGCTGCGCCAGCTCAACGAAGTGCAGCCCACCTGGACGCTGCGCGGCTTTTTTGACGACCAGCCGCCCGCCAGCACTGCCATTGGCGGCCTGCCCTACCTAGGCACCGCCGCCGACCTCAACGCCACTGCCGAGCCGCTGGCCGTGGCCGTGGCCGTGGGCAGCCCCGCCGCCCGCGCCGGCGTGGTGGCCCGGCTCAGCTCGCCCCAGCTTAGCTTCCCCACCATCGTGCACCCCGGCGTGGTGCTGCAGCCTTACCAGAACATTGCGCTGGGCGAAGGTACTATCATTCAGCAAGGTGTGATGCTGACGACGGATGTGCGCATCGGCCGGTTCGTGGTGCTGAACCTGGGCACCACCGTGGGGCACAACGCCGTGGTGGAGGACTTTTGCTCGCTGATGTGCCACGTCGATATAAGCGGCGCCGTGCACGTAGAAACCGGCTGCTACTTGGGCACCAAGACCACCATTATTCAGGGCCGGCGCCTGGGGGCGCACAGCACGCTAGGCGCCGGCGCCGTGGCCGTGCGCGACCTGCCGGCCGGCGTTACGGCGGCGGGCGTACCGGCCAGAATCCTGCCGCCCAAAGGCGAAACTTACGAGCGGCGATAGGGACGCCAACTCGCTACTTTTTTCAGCTTTGGCCGCTTGCCTCCCGTAAGCAAATGGAAGCCGCCATCTTTGTGGCTTCGCCGCGCGGCTGCCCCTAGGGCCCGCGCGGCCAGTTTAGTATCCTGCTCTCGCTGCCAACGCCCGGCCCCGCCGGGCCGGCCGCCTGCCTTCTTATTCTAGTGGACCGTATTTATTTATCGCCGCCGCACCTCGGCCGTCACGAGCTCAACTACCTGCACAAAGCCGTGGAGGACAACTGGGTAGCTCCGGCAGGCCCCAATCTCACGGGCTTCGAAGCCGAGCTGGCGGCCATCGTGGGCGTGCCCTATTGCGTGGCCCTTAGCTCGGGCACGGCGGCGCTGCACCTGGGGCTGCTGTTGCTGGGCGTGGGCCCCGGCGACGAGGTGCTGTGCCCCTCGCTCACGTTCGTGGCGTCGGCCAACCCTATTCTGTACTGCGGCGCCACGCCGGTGTTTGTGGATAGCGAGCCCGCCACCTGGAACCTCTGCCCCGACCGCCTGCGCGAAGCCATTACCGACCGCCTGCGCCTGGGCAAAAAACCCAAGGCGCTGGTGCTGGTGCACTTATACGGCATGCCGGCCCGCCTGCCCGAGATTCTGGCCCTGGCCGCCGAGTTCGACATTCCTATTCTGGAAGACGCGGCCGAGGCCCTGGGGTCTACCTGGCAGCAGCGGCCCCTAGGGGGCTTCGGGCAAGTGGGGGTGTTTTCGTTTAATGGCAATAAGATATTAACTACCGGCGGCGGCGGCGCCCTCGTCACCCCCGACCGGGCCCTGGCCGAGCGGGCGCTGTTTTTAGCTACCCAGGCCAAAGACCCCGCCCCGCACTACCAGCACTCGGTGGTGGGCTACAATTACCGCCTTAGCAATTTGCTGGCCGGCATTGGGCGGGGCCAGCTCGAACTGCTAGACGACCGGGTGAAGCGCCGCCGCGAAATTTTTAATTGGTACCAGGAGCACCTGGCGACCCTGCCCGGCTTGGCGGTAGCCCCGGCCCTTGAGCTGCCCGGCAGCCGCGCCAATCGCTGGCTCACCACCGTGCTGCTCGACCCCGAGGCTACCGCCGCTACCCCCGAAAGCCTGCGCCAACACCTCGAAAAACTCAAAATAGAAAGCCGCCCGCTCTGGAAACCGCTGCACCTGCAGCCGCTGTTTGCGGGCGCGCCCAGGTACGGCGGGGCCGTGAGCGAGGACCTCTTTGCCCGTGGCCTGTGCCTGCCCAGCGGCACCGCCCTCACCGACGACGACCTGCGCCGCGTGCTGCGCGCCCTGCGCGAGGCTCTGTAAACCTGACTGCCGACGGCATAGTGGCTGTAAGTGGGCCCGGCGCCAGCCCAGTCAGACCCTAGGGCTAGGCAAGCGGTGAGTGGGTTGGCAGTGGGCCCGCCTATTCGGTAAGTAGTTACCTGCCAGCCCCCTAGGGGCACCGCGCCGCCTTTGGTGCGGTAATTGCCAAAGGTTGGAGGCTAGCCACCAGGCAGCTTTTTGCCGTTAAAGCCCCAATCATTCTCTTTGCTGTGAACCGCTCCACCCTTTTGCTTACCCTAGGTTTGGCGCTGCCCCTGGCGGCCGCTGCCCAAACCAAACCTACCCAGCAGGTAACGGAAGTGACCGAGGACCTCGACCCGAAAACGGGTAAGGTAATTCGGCGTACTACCCGCACTACCACGGTGCCGGCCGGCTCGGTAGCCACGCCCGTGGGCACCACCGCCACCGCCGATACTACCCCGGCAGCGCCGGCCAGCGACGCGGTAGTGTCGGACTTTTTCCGCGAGAAAACGGCGGTATCCAAGCTCAGCGCCCCCGAACTGGCGAGTGCCTATAGCCGCTTTATTGAGCGCGTGCGCGCCGACCGCCAGGGTTGGCAAACAACCGACTGGACCAATGCCGCCAACGTGCTCAGCAGCCTCAACGGCCGCTACAGCCAGCTGCGCGACAGCTTCTCGCTCGACGATAAAGTAACCATTCGCTCGCAGCAAGCCGAGTTTCAGGCCCTGCGCACGGCTCGCCAGCTTTCCAAAGAAGTCTCGGATAAGCTGTAGGCTCTCAGCATCCGCCCAAGCCAGTGGCCCCTAGGGCCTGCGTAATGCTCATACGCCGGCCCTAGGGGCCACTGGCTTACTGAAGGGCCTGCTGCAAATCGGCCAGCAGCTCGGCTGGCTCCTCAATGCCCACACTCAGGCGCAGCACCCCCGGCGTAATGCCCAGCCCCTGCCGCTGCGCGGGCGTGAGGCCCCGGTGCGAGGTAGCCGCCGGGTATGAGCACGACGACTGCACGCCCGCCAGCGATGGCGCCAGGGGGAAAAGCTTGGTTTTCTGAATGAAAGCATCCACGGCCGCCGCCGAGTCGTTGGCCAAGCGCACGCTCAGCATCCCGCCGTACAGGCCGTTGAGCAGTTGCGCGGCCGCCAGGGCGTGGCCGGGGTGGCTGGGCAGGCCCGGGTAAAATACCTGCGCCACGGCCGGGCTCGCGGCCAGAAACTGGGCCACTGCCAGCGCGTTTTCGGAGTGCTGGCGCATGCGCAGCCGCAGCGTGCGCAGGCCGCGCACCGCCAGCCAGCTGTCGAGCGGCGCTAGCATCAGCCCCAGGTTGGTGGCTACTTGGCGCAGGCGTCGGCCCAGGGCCGGGTCGCGGGCTACCACCACGCCGGCCGTCACGTCGGAGTGGCCGGCCAGGTACTTGGTGGCCGAGTGCCACACCATATCGGCGCCCCAGTCGAGGGGCCGCGTCAGGATGGGCGAGGTAAACGAACTGTCAATCAGCAGCAGAATCCCCTGCTGCCGGCATGCCTGGGCCAGCCTAGGGCCATCCAGCACCACCAGCAGCGGATTGCTGAGCACCTCGGCCAGCACCAGCCTGGTGGTGGGCCGGCGGTGCTTGGCCACGTCGTAGAGCTCGGCCAGCGGCACGTAGGTCGTGTCGATGCCCAGGCGGGCCAGCTCCTGCGAGAGCAGCACCACCGAGCCGCCATACAGCTCGGCGGGGCACAGCACGTGGTCGCCGGCCTGGCAGGTGGCCAGCACGGCGGCCAGCAGCCCGGCCAGGCCCGCCCCGGTGGCCACGCCCCCGCCGGTGGCGCCTTCCAGCTTCGCTACCTCGGCCACCAGCTCGTCGGAGTTGGGGTGCTCCGAGCGCGAGTAGCCGTACATGCCGCCGTGGTCGGGGGTGGTATAGTAAGTTTCCAGCTCGGCCAGCGAGCTAAACTTGAAAACCGAAGTCTGGTAGATGGGGGTGACTTTCGGATGAATCGGGGTCAGGTCCATTAGGAGGAGCGCGTTGCCCGCGCCTGGGTTAGCGCGGGCCCGTTGGGGCCGGAGTTGGTTAGCTGGGCAAATATGCGCCAAATACCGGGCGCCAGCCAATCTGCCCAGGTACCAGGCGCGGGCCACGCCCCCTTACGCCCGCCGAATTTCGCTGGCCCTACTTTCCGCTTCCGTCTGGTGCTCAACCGTTTTCTCGGCCTTGGTAAGGAGGCTGCTGGGCAGCAGGTGCAGCAAGGCCTGGTTTTCGCGGGCAAATACGCGCATGAGCACGATGAAGTACGACAGCAGCAGCGGGCCGATTACCAGCCCTACGATGCCGAATATCTGCACCCCGAGGGTCAGGCCTACTAGCGTTACCCAGGGGTGAATATCGCCCATGTACTTGGCCAGCCAGATGCGCAGCAGGTTGTCGATGTTGATGATGACGATAACTCCAACCAGCAGAATACCAATACCTTGGTTGTTGTGGCCCTGCGCAAACTGGTAGAGCGCGGCCGGCCCCCATACCAGCGGCGTACCCAGCACGGGGATGAAGGCTAGAAAAAACGCCACCACCGTCCAGAACAGCGGCTCGGGCACCCCAAATATCCACAGCGTGGCCCCGGTGAGCAGCCCCTGTACCAGGGCTACCAGGGCCTGCCCCAGCACGTTCGAGTTGACGTTGTTGCGCAGCGACTCGTTTAGCTCGTCAATAGTTTTTTCGCGGAAGGGCAGGTAGCGGTGCAGCCCGGCCAGAAATTGCTCTTCCTGCGTGAATAAGTAGTAGAGCGTAAATAGCATCAGGCCCACAATCACGAGGATGTTGAGCACGCTGCTGGCTAGCGTAGGCAACCACTGGCTAACGCGGGCCGCGCCCTGCTGCAATAGTTGCCGCACCTGGTTTTGCTGCGTCACCTGCACCCCTAGCTTGCGCTCGATGCGCTGCACGTTCTGCAATATTTCGTCGGTATGCTGCGACAGTTCGCGCACCCGGTCGATGAGCAGCGCCGTAAGGGCGAACAACGGAATAATGAGCACTACCGTGGCAAACAGCAGGAGCAAGGCCGTCACGAGCGTGCGGTTCCACTGGCGCTTGTGCACCAGGGCCGTAAACCACGGCCGCAGCACCACATACAGAATGCCTGCCCCCAGAAACGCGGTCAGGTAATCGAGCAGTCCAAACAGGGCCAGCAGCCCCAGCACTACCAGCGTGATAATGAGCAGCACGTAGCGCTGCCTAGGGGTGTAAATATTCGTTTCGGTTGGTAAGGTCATGGGCGCGAAACCAGGAGCCAGCAGTTAAGTAGCTGATGAACGAAAAGCAACCTGCAAAGGCTGCCTGCTACGCCAAAGCGCCCCCGCCAGCCGAAGCCAGCGGGGGCGCTGTCTGCCTTTGCTAGTAAGGGAGGCCCTAGGCCGAAGCTGACTCGGCCAGCACCACCACGTTGTTGCGCAGCACCTCCACAATGCCGCCGCTGATGTGGAAGGTACCCGCGCCGCCCCCGTTCAGCACCACATCGCCGGCCTGCAAGGCCGAGATGAGCGGCGCGTGGTTGTTCAGCACTTCAAATGAGCCGTCGGAACCCGGAAACCGCACCGACGATATTTCACCCTCAAATACTTTCCGGTCGGGCGTGATGATTTCGAGATGCATAGTCTTTAAATGTGGAAATGGGCTGATGTAAAAATGTAGAAACGTGGGACTGCGCGCTCACTGACTGCCGTCAATTTTCACATCTCCCACTTTTCTACATTTTCCACATTTTAAAAACTTACTTCGCTTCCGCAATCAGGCGTTCGCCTTTGGCGGCCGCATCCTCAATGTTGCCTACCAGGTTGAAGGCCGCCTCGGGCAGGTGGTCGTACTTGCCGTCGATGATTTCGTTGAAGCCGCGGATGGTGTCCTTAATGTCTACCAGCACGCCCTTGAGGCCCGTAAACTGCTCGGCCACGAAGAACGGCTGCGATAGGAAGCGCTGCACGCGGCGGGCGCGGTTCACGGTTTGTTTATCCTCTTCGCTCAGCTCGTCCATCCCTAGGATGGCAATAATGTCCTGCAGCTCCTTGTAGCGCTGCAAAATCTCCTTCACGCGCTGAGCAGTGTTGTAGTGCTCGGCCCCTAGGACGGTGGCGTCCAAAATGCGCGAGGTCGAGTCCAGCGGGTCCACGGCGGGGTAAATGCCCAGTTCGGCAATCTTGCGGCTCAGTACCGTGGTGGCGTCCAGGTGAGCAAAGGTGTTGGCCGGGGCTGGGTCGGTCAAGTCGTCGGCCGGCACGTACACGGCCTGCACCGAAGTAATCGAGCCGCGCTTGGTACTGGTGATGCGCTCCTGCATGGCGCCCATCTCGGTGGCCAGCGTAGGCTGGTAGCCCACGGCCGACGGCATCCGCCCCAGCAGCGCCGATACCTCCGAACCCGCCTGCGTGAAGCGGAAAATATTGTCGATGAAAAATAGGATGTCGCGACCGGCCCCGGTGCCGTCGCCGTCGCGGAAGCTCTCGGCGATGGTGAGGCCCGAGAGCGCCACGCGGGCGCGGGCTCCGGGAGGCTCGTTCATCTGGCCAAACACGAGGGTAGCCTGCGACTTCTCCATCTCGGCCATGTCCACTTTGCTCAAGTCCCAGCCGCCCTCTTCCATCGAGTGCTTAAAGGCTTCGCCGTAGCGGATGATATTGGCCTCGATGAATTCGCGCAGCAAGTCGTTGCCCTCGCGGGTGCGCTCACCCACGCCGGCAAACACCGACAGGCCCGAGTAGGCCTTGGCCACGTTGTTGATAAGCTCCTGAATAAGTACGGTTTTGCCCACGCCGGCGCCGCCAAACAAGCCAATCTTACCGCCCTTCACGTAGGGCGCCAGCAGGTCGATTACTTTGATGCCGGTGAAGAAAACTTCTGACGAGGTAGCCAATTCCTCAAATGCGGGGGCATTGCGGTGAATGGGCAAGCCGGTAGTGCTTTGCGGCTGCGGAATACCGTCGATGGCCTGGCCGATTACGTTGAACAGGCGGCCCTTCACACTGTCGCCGGTGGGCATGGTGATGGGGTGGCCCAGGCTGCGCACGGCGGCGCCGCGGGTCAGGCCTTCGGTCGAGTCCATGGCGATGGTGCGCACCCGGTCTTCGCCCAGGTGCTGCTGGGTTTCCAGCATTACTACCTGGCCGTTGTCCTTGGTTACCTCCAGCGCGTCATAAATATTAGGCAGGTCGCTCTCGCCCGCAAAGCTTACGTCCACCACGGGGCCGATAACCTGGGTGATTTTGCCCGAATTCGCCATTTGGTTTTGTTTTAGAGAATTAAAGTCCATTTTTCAGGGTGCAAAAGTACGCCAAAAACCGCCTTTTTCAAAGCCTAGGCCCTGCCCCGTCGGGCCCCGTTGGCGCCGCCAAACTGCCTGGCTTTCACCCAAAGCTCACCCCATTCTAGCCCTAGGGCCGTTGGAGCGCAAAGGCCGGCACCGCACTTTTCACAAAAAAAGTTTACTACCCGCTTGCCTCGTATCGTTCCGTTTGTACCTTTGCAGCCCCGAACGGCACCCCGCCCGCCGGGAACCTGTCCGATGGTGTAACTGGCAACACGCTTGATTTTGATTCAAGAAAGTCCAGGTTCGAGCCCTGGTCGGACAACAACGACACTGCTCGACTATTTCAGTAAAGGCGCTGGCTTCTCCCATTCGGGAGCAGGCCGGCGCCTTTCGCTTTTTATTCCGGCCCCACCCTCCCTAGGGCGGCGGGCTGCCCGTTACTGCCAACGGCAACCCTGCCGCCCTGCTCCTGCTTATGGAACCCATCGTTAAGATATTTGCTGGCAGTGCCTCGCAGGCGCTTGGCCACCACATTGCCCAGTGCTTTGGCCAGCCCCTAGGGGCGCTTTCGCTGCAGCGCTTCGCCGATAGCGAGCTCGGCCCCAGCTTCGACGAGAGCGTGCGCGGCTGCGAGGTATTTCTCATCCAAAGTACCTTTCCGCCCAGCGAGCACCTCATGGAGCTCATGCTGATGGTGGATGCCTGCAAGCGCGCCTCGGCCCACAAGGTGAACATCGTGATGCCCTACATGGGCTACGCCCGCCAAGACCGCAAGGACAAGCCTAGGGTCAGCATTGGGGCCAAGGTGGTGGCCAACCTCATTCAGAGCGTGGGCACCGACCGCCTGATGACCTGCGACCTGCACGCCGGCCAGATCCAGGGCTTCTTCGATATTCCGGTGGACCACCTCGACGGGGCCACCGTGACGGCGCCCTACATCAAGTCGCTGAATCTGGAGAACCTCATTTTTGCCTCGCCTGACGTGGGCGGCGTAGTGCGCACCCGCGCCTTCGCCAAGAAATTTGGAGCCGAGATTGTAGTGTGCGACAAGATGCGCCTGCGGGCCAACGAAATTGCCTCGATGCAAGTAATCGGCGACGTGAAGGGCATGGACGTAGTCTTTGTGGACGACATGGTGGACACGGCCGGCACCATCTGCAAGGCCGCCGACCTGGTGATGGAGCGCGGCGCCAACTCGGTGCGCGCCGTTATCACGCACCCGCTGCTGTCGGGCCCGGCTCACGCCCGCATCCGCGCCTCGCAGCTCACCGAGCTTATTACGACCGACACCATTCCGCAGCGCGAAGAAAATGAGAAGGTGCGCGTCATTTCGCTAGCTCCGCTTTTTGCCGCGGCCATTCGCAACGTGGTCACGCACGAGAGCATTAGTTCCTTGTTTAGCTAGCGGTTGCTTTTGCCGGCCCTAGGGCGTACCTTTGCGGCCCGTTTCGGCAAAGCTGCCGGGGCGGTAATTCATTTCAAACCAACTTCTTTTATGAAAAGCCTGGAGATTGTAGGGTTTAAAAGAGCGAATCTCGGCAAGACGGACGCCAAAGCGTTGCGCCTCGATGCGCAAGTGCCGTGCGTGCTGTACGGTGGACAGGACACGGTGCATTTCTCAGTGCCCGCCATCCTGTTCCGCGAGCTGCTGTATACTCCCGAGGCCCACATCGTGGACCTGAATGTGGAGGGCACTACCTACCGCGCCATTGTGCAGGAGGCCCAGTTTCACCCCGTGAACGAAATGCTGCTGCACGTTGACTTTCTGGAGCTACAGGAAGGTAAGGAAGTGAAAATGGATATTCCGGTGAAGTATGTGGGCGTTTCGCCGGGCGTACTGGCCGGCGGCAAGCTGGCTAGCAAGCTGCGCAAGCTGAAGGTAAAGGCTACGGCCGAAAACTTACCCGACTACGTAGAAGTTGACATCAGCACCTTAGAACTGGGCAAGTCGGTGAAAGTAGGCGCGGTGCAACCCACCAACTACACCATCCTGACCAACGCGCAGGCGCCGATTGCGACCGTAACCATCCCGCGCGCGTTGAAAGGCGAGCTGGCCGGTAACAAATAATCGCAGATTAAACGGATTTCGCAGATGCGCCGCTCGCGCGGCTAATTATGCACCTGATTATATTCGAGCGAAAAGGCTGTCCGTAGGGGCAGCCTTTTTTGTTGCGGTTAAGTAGAGGGTACTGGATATTACCCGCCAGCTAGCCTCTATAGTTGCTTTATTATCCTAACGTAGTCAGCTTGCGCAGCAAGCGTATCTATAAAATCCGTTTAATCTGTTAAATCTGCGATGACTTTTCTGGTTCTTGCCCTTGGCAATATTGGCCCCGAATACGTTGATACGCGGCACAATATCGGCTTTATAGTGGCCGATTATTTGGCGCAGAAATTCGATGCGCCGCGCTTTGAAATAGGTCGCCACGCCTTCACCACCGAGTTTCGGAGCAAGGGCCACACTTACGTGCTGGTAAAGCCGACTACGTTCATGAATTTGAGCGGCAAAGCGGCCGCGCATTGGCTGAGCACGCTCAAAGTTCCAGCAGATAATATGGTGGTCGTGACCGATGACTTGGCCCTACCGTTTGGCAAGTTGCGGCTAAAAGGCCAAGGCTCGGCAGGCGGCCACAATGGCTTGAAAGATATTCAGGCCACGCTGGGCACCGATAAATACGCCCGCCTGCGCTTCGGGGTAGACGCTAATTTCCCGAAAGGCCACCAGGTTGATTACGTGTTAGACCCGTTTTCAGCTGACGAGCAAATTGAGCTACCCACGCGCATTGAAGCCGCCGCCGAGGCTATTTTGGCCTTTGGGGCCCTAGGGCTGGAGCGAGCTATGAACGTGGTGAACGGGAAGTAGTTAGTAAAAGAAATTCAGCACGCTAACCGCACAAACCACGGAAATAAGCAACAAAAACAATCCCAGGCAAATTGGTAGCGGCCGGCGCTGGCCGGCCGCGTCCTTTGTATTCAGCAACTTAATGCCTTCCCAGCCGGCGCCGATAGCTATGACGATGGTTCCGCCAAAGGTTAGCAGAAAAAGACCCCATCTAATCCAGCTCATCGGTATAGCTCACAAAAAATACGCTTGGTATCGCAAGATATCCAAGCGTATTTTTTGTGAGTGTCGGCGAATATGCCTACTCACTTTTACTACAGCACCGAGCTGCCGTTGCGCACGGCAGCGCCGGGCTGCATCAGGGCCAGGGTACCATCGGCATTTTCGGCCAGCAATAGCATGCCCTGGCTCTGGATGCCCTTGATTTCGCGCGGGGCTAAGTTGAGCAGCACCAGGCACTGCTGGCCGATGAGGGCCTCCGGAATAAATGCCTCGGCAATGCCGCTGACGATGGTACGCTGGTCGAGGCCGGTGTCGATGGTAAGCTTAAGCAGCTTCTTGGTTTTGGCTACCTTCTCGGCGGCTACAATGGTGCCCACACGCAAGTCCATTTTGCCGAACTCCTCGAAGCTCACGTTTTCCTTAGCGGCCGAGGTGGGCGCGGCGGTCAAGGCATTGGCTTTTTTGGTATCGAGCAGCTTCTGCACCTGGGTATTCACCACCGCATCGTCAATTTTGGCAAATAGCAGCGCTGGCTCGCGCAGCTGGTGGCCGGCGGGCAGCTGCTCGGCGCGGCTGGCACTCGGCCAGTCGCCGGGCTCAAAATTAAGCATATCGGCCAGCTTCTGAGCTGATTCGGGCAGGAAGGGCGTAAGCAGCGGCACCAAGGCGGCGGCCACTTGCAGGGCTACGTGCAGCACCGTGCCGGTGCGGGCCGCATCGGTTTTAATTAAGTGCCAGGGCTGGGTGTCGGCCAAGTATTTATTGCCCAGGCGCGCCAGGTTCATCACCTCCCCCAGGGCCTCGCGGAAGCGGTAGTTCTCAATTAGCTCTCCTACCCGACCCGGAAACTCAGCTATCTGCGTAAATACTTCTTTATCAATAGTTTGTAGCTCGCCGCGGGCGGGCACCTGGCTATCAAAAAACTTCTGCGTGAGCACAGCGGCGCGGTTCACAAAGTTGCCTAAGGTCGCTACTAGTTCGTTATTATTCCGGGCCTGAAAATCCTTCCAAGTAAAGTCGTTGTCCTTGGTTTCGGGGGCGTTGGCGCACAGCACGTAGCGCAGCACGTCGGCCTGGCCTGGAAAATCCTGCAGGTACTCGTGCAGCCACACCGCCCAATTACGCGAAGTGCTGATTTTGTCGCCTTCTAGATTTAGAAATTCGTTGGCCGGCACGTTATCAGGCAAAATATATGCGCCGTGTGCCTTCAGCATTACCGGAAAAATAATGCAGTGAAACACGATATTATCCTTGCCAATAAAATGCACTAATTTGGTGTCGGGGTCCTGCCAGTATCTCTCCCACTCGTCGGGAAACGCCTCCTTAGTGGCCGAGATGTAGCCGATGGGCGCATCAAACCACACGTATAGTACTTTACCCGCGGCATCGGGTAATGGCACGGGCACGCCCCAGTCGAGGTCGCGCGTCACGGCCCTAGGGTGCAGGCCCTGGTCAATCCACGATTTGCACTGGCCATATACGTTGGTTTTCCAATCGTTTTTATGGCCCTCAATTATCCACTCGCGCAGCCAGTTTTCGTATTCGTTCAGAGGCAAAAACCAGTGCTTGGTTTCGCGCAACACGGGCGTGTTGCCGCTTAGCATCGAGCGCGGATTAATTAATTCGGTGGGGCTGAGCGAGGTGCCGCAGCGCTCGCACTGGTCGCCGTAGGCATTTTCGTTGCCGCAATTAGGGCAGGTGCCCACCACGTAGCGGTCGGCCAAAAATTGGTGCGCCTGCTCGTCGTAGAGCTGCTGGGTGGTTTGTTCAATAAATTTATTATCCGCGTAGAGCTTGCGAAAAAACTCGCTCGAAACCTCGGCGTGCGTGGGCGAAGAAGTGCGCGAATACACGTCGAACGACACGTTAAAATCGCGAAACGAATCGCCAATAATTTGGTGATATTTATCAACTACCTGCTGCGGCGTAATGCCCTCCTTCTGCGCCCGAATGGTGATGGGCACACCGTGCTCGTCGGAGCCGCAGATAAACTTTACATCGCGGTTCTGAGCGCGCAAATAGCGCACGTAAATATCGGCTGGCAAATACACGCCCGCCAAGTGGCCAATGTGCACCGGCCCATTGGCATAAGGCAAGGCGGCCGTAACGGTATAACGCTTTGGTTGTGAAGACATCTGAAAGGCAGCAAGCCTAGTTAATTTTGCGCCGCCCTAGGCCGCGCAGCAAAAAGAAGTGAAGAATAAGAGCAAAGGGCCGCTAAAAACAGCTGGCTGCTAATTAAAAATGCCTGAGCGATATTCTATTAACAAAAGACGCAGCACGTGCGTTAGCTTAGCAGCGAAAATATTGACGCTTCGCTGCAGCGCGCATTTTATTTAGTATTCTTCCTCACCCATGGCCAAAAAAACCACCTCCGACACCGCGGTTGCTACCAAGCGCACTCCGGAAGAAAAAACCCAGCGCAAAGCTGATAAGCAACAGCGCAAAGCCACTAAAGCACTCAGCAGCGACCACGCCAACCAGAAATCGGACCAGAAGCAAAACCTGAAAACGGCCGCCAAGCAGCTGCAAAAAGAGCTTGATAACCGGCTGGTGGAAATGGTCACTCGCGTTCGCAAAGAAACGAAGGCCAAACTGAAAGATGTAGTAAAGGAAGCAACCCGCCGCCTCGACGTGGACACGGAAAAGCTGTTTGAGCAGGCCCTACACACGATAGTGAAGCATTACGACACGCTAGCCCCCGGCCGCACCAACGATATTAACCTGCCTGCCCCGGCCGCCAAGACTACCGCCAAAACTAAAGCTCCGGCCAAAGAAACCACCCAGCCTAAAGCCACTGCCCCAAAAGCAAGCGCCAAGCCGGTCCCGGCTGCCCCTGCCACCGCTGCTGCCCCTCAGCGTGGCAGTTCTGCCCGCAAGGCTACCACCATTGCGGGCGCTAGCCGAGGCCCCGGCCGCCCTAAAGGCCAAAGCTCCGCGCCCACCGGCCCCGAGCTGAACACTCCCGCCGGCACTACCAACGACAGCGTAGCCATCGACAACGTTTAAGCTGCAGCGGGGCCTAGGGTGCCGTTGCACTATACCCTGAAAAAAGCGAGAAGGGCCCGGCTGCTATAGCCGGGCCCTTTTTTAGTAGTACTTCTACGGAGGTAACGCGGGGCGACTGGCTAGGGGCGGCGCAGGGTATCAGGGATGGAGCGGTCCAGCTCCTGCATTCGGGTTTCGGTGGGCGTAATGTTGGGGTCGTTGGTGTTGAGCGTTTCGGGGCGTTTATAGCGGTTGATGTCGGCCGCCTGCTCGCCGAGGCGCTGCGTGTTGGGCGTGGCGTCGGGCACGGCCGCGGCGGGCACCGAGGTACCGCGCACGGGAGAATTGGCATTATAAATGGCCCGGCGGGCGGCGTCGCTGTTTACTTCGGTAGGGATGGGCTCGGAAGCAGGCGCTGCCCGCTCGGAGGCGGTTTCGGACGCCGAGCAGCCAGCCAGCGCGACGGCGGCCCCTAGGGCCAATGGGCGAAAAAAGGGCGAGCAGCGCATATTAATCAGCAAAAAGGCCGCCCCAGTGCGGGGCGGCCTTAGCAGTACGCAAGCGGCAAAACGGAGTTGGACGCGGGCTAATTTGCGCGAACTCAGTAACCTATTTTTTCTCAAACAGCATCCCGTCCGAATCCATGCAGTAGCGCTGGCCGGTGGGCTTGGGGCCGTCGTTGAAGACGTGGCCGAGGTGGCCGCCGCACTTGGCGCACACAATCTCGTCGCGGCTCATGCCGAAGCTGTTATCAGATTTCACTTTCAGGCTGGCGTTGCTGGCCGGGGCCCAGAAGCTAGGCCAGCCCGTGCCCGACTCAAATTTGGTGGCCGACGTGAATAGCAAATTGTGGTCGGCGGCGCAGTAGTAGGTGCCGGCCTCATGGTTGTCGAAATACTTGTTGTGGAAGGGCGGCTCGGTGCCTTCCTCGCGCAGGATGTAGTACTGGGCAGGCGTGAGCTGCTTTTTCCACTCGGCATTGGTTTTCACCACCGCATACTCGCCGGCTTTGCCCGTAACTGGTTGGGGCTCGGGGTATTTGCTAGCGGCCACGGTGGCGCCGTGGGGGCCAGCCGGCACGGCGGCTACAGCGCTGGCTTGGTCGGCGTGGCTTTGCGAGCAGGCGGGCGTAAAGGCTACCACGCTCAGCAGCAGGGGCAAAAAGGAGAGGCGCATGAAGGTAAAAGCAAGGAGTTGGTAGGGCTATAACGAACGCAATTCACCAGACGTTCGGATGTTGCTGGTTTCCTTCTTTAGAGCTAACGAACTCACTTTTTGAGCGGATTGTTGGGTATGAAACGGGGCCGCACCGTTAATTTAATCAAAACACAACTCGGTTTTGTGCCTGATAATCCGTACCTTTGCGGCCGCAAAAACTGACTTATGACCCAGAATATTCGGAATATCGCCATCATCGCCCACGTTGACCACGGCAAGACGACGCTGGTTGATAAAATCATTCACGCCTCCAAGATTTTCGATGCTCACCAGCACTTCGACGACCTTATCCTCGACAACAACGACTTGGAGCGTGAGCGTGGCATCACCATCGTGAGCAAGAACGTGAGCGTGCGCTACAACGGCACCAAAATCAACATCATCGACACCCCCGGTCACGCCGACTTTGGCGGCGAAGTGGAGCGCGTGCTGAAGATGGCCGACGGCGTGCTGCTACTCGTGGACGCTTTTGAAGGCGCCATGCCCCAGACGCGCTTCGTGCTCGGCAAGGCCCTCGACCTGGGCCTCAAGCCTATTGTGGTGGTGAATAAAGTGGACAAGGAAAACTGCCGGCCCGACGAGGTGCACGAGCAGGTGTTCGACCTCATGTTTAACCTCGGCGCCACCGAAGACCAGCTGGACTTTGTGACGCTGTACGGCTCAAGCAAGCAGGGCTGGATGAGTACTGATTGGAAAGTAAAAACCGACAGCATTACCCCGCTGCTGGACGCCGTAATCGAGTCGATTCCGGCTGCGCCATCGTTGGAGGGAACCCCGCAGATGCAGGTTACCTCACTCGACTACTCGTCGTTTGTGGGCCGCATCGCCATTGGGCGCGTGCATCGCGGCATCCTCAAGGAGGGCGCCAACATGAGCCTGATGAAGGCCGACGGCAGCGTGAAGAAAGTAAAAATCAAGGAGCTGCAGGTGTTTGAAGGCCTAGGCCGCACCCGGGTAGAATCGGTGAGCAGCGGTGACATTTGCGCCGTGACGGGCATCGAGGGCTTTGAGATTGGTGACACCCTAGCCGACGCCGACAACCCCGAAACCCTGCCGCGCATCAGCATCGACGAGCCGACGATGAACATGCTGTTCACCATCAACAACTCGCCGTTTTTTGGTAAGGAAGGCAAGTTCGTGACCTCGCGCCACTTGCGCGACCGCCTCTTCAAGGAAACTGAGAAGAACCTGGCGATGCGCGTGAAGGAAACCGACCGTGAGGACTCGTTCCTAGTGTACGGCCGGGGCATTCTGCACTTGTCGGTGCTCATCGAAACGATGCGCCGCGAGGGCTACGAGCTGCAAGTCGGCCAGCCACAGGTGCTGTACAAAGAGGATGACAAAGGCAACCGCCTGGAGCCCATCGAGCATCTGGTGGTGGACGTGCCCGAAGAAACGGCCGGCAAAGTGATTGAGCTGGTGACGATGCGCAAGGGCGAGCTGACCATTATGGAGCCCAAGGGCGACTTGCAGCACCTGGAATTTAATATTCCGAGCCGTGGTCTCATCGGCCTGCGCAACAACGTGCTGACGGCTACCGCTGGTGAAGCCATTATGAACCACCGCTTTAGCGAGTATGAAACGCACAAGGGGCCCATCCCGGGCCGCATCGCAGGCTCGCTAATTTCGCTGGAAAGCGGCCCCGGCACGGCTTACACCATCGACAAGATGCAGGACCGCGGCGTGTTTTTTGTGGACCCGGGCGAGGAGGTGTACGGCGGCCAGGTAATTGGCGAGCACACCCGCCCCAACGACCTGACCATCAACATTCAGAAGGGCAAGAAGCTGACCAACATGCGCGCCAGCGGCACCGACGATAACGCTAAGATTGTGCCCAAGCGCCAGTTTTCGCTGGAAGACGCGATGGAGTACATTCAGAAGGATGAGTACCTAGAAGTGACGCCCAAGAGCGTGCGGATGCGTAAAATTTTCCTCGACGAAAACGAGCGCCTGCGCTACGCCAAAACGGCCGACGCCCAATAAGCGCAGATTTAATAGATTAAGCTGCTTGCGCGGATACGCCCGCCGCGCGGGCTGACAATGCGAGAAGTGTTGGAAAGGCTGCCTTTGGGCAGCCTTTCTTTATTTTAGTTACTAGACTTGTTCCTGAGTTAAAAATGGCATAATAAATAACGTCAGGCTGAGCTTGCCGAAGCATCTCTACCGCATCGCCCAAGGGTTTGTTCGGTAGAGATGCTTCGGCAAGCTCAGCCTGACGAACAAATTTGTAAGTCTCTTAATTTAGGAACAAGTCTGCTTACTAAGCAAGATTTTATGGATTCTTTAACTCAGTTTACTGAGCTCTTCACCCTAGGCGACCACGCGGCCACCGCGCGCCTGGCGCCCCGCCTGGCTCTGGTGCTGGCCGACCCGGTGGCTTACCAGGCGCAGTTTGGCGAGGAGCTGCTGGAGCGCGGCATCGAGGGTGGCCTGCCGGTGCAGGAGCTGCGCGACGTGGCCCTGATTGATGCGCTGCTGAGCGAAGAGCTGGTGTGGGAAGCCGATTGGCAGGATGCGGCCGACTACTTGGCCGACGGGCTCAACGAAACGCTGGCGCGGCAGGGCCGCCCCGAGGGGCTGGCTAGCCAGGCCCTAGGGGCGCGCCGCCTCGTAGGGCCCGATGCGCTTGATGCGCTGCAGGATGTCCTAGAGCCCCTAGGGCTCGCGCTGGTGCTGTTTACGCTCGATAGCGACTCGTATGCGCTGAGCGTAGTGGCCGACGGCCAGGCCGAGGAAACCCGCCAACTAGCCGGCGCGCTGGGCTTCACACTGGCCGTGTACTAACCGCTACTAGCTGCGCTGGCGCACGGCCTCGAAGGTGAGCACGGCGGCGGCCACGCTCACGTTGAGCGAGTCGAGCTGGCCGCGCATGGGAATGATAACGGTTTCGTCGCAGGCCTGGCGGGTGGCGGGCGTCAGGCCATCGGCCTCGGTGCCGAGCACTAGGGCTGTGGGGCCGGCCAGGTGGGCGGCGGTGTAGGGCCGGGCGCCCTCGGCCAGGGCAGCAGCAAAGGTACGGATGCCCTTGGCCCTGAGAAAAGCCAGCACCTCGGGCATGGGCGCGGCCACGGTGGGCACCGTAAAAATACCCCCTAGGCTAGCCCGGATGACGTTGGGGTTGTACAGGTCGGTGCGGGCGTCGCCTACTAGCACGGCGTGGGCGGGCGCGGCATCGGCGGTGCGTAGGATGGCGCCGAGGTTGCCAGGCTTCTCCACGGCCTCTAGCACCAGCACCAGCGGGTTGGCGGGCAGCTGCAAGTCGACTAAGGTGCGCTGGGGGGTGTGCAGCACGGCCAGCACTCCGTCGGAGCGCTCGCGCACGGCCAGCTTGGCAAACACGGCGGCGCTCACCAACAGGAGCTCGCCCACGGGCGGGGCCGCCTGCAGCTCCTGGGTAAGGGCCTCGCCGGCCAGCTCGGAGCACAGCAGCAACTGGGCCACGCGCCAGCCAGCCAGTTGGGCGTGGCGCAGCTCGCGGTAGCCTTCTACCACGGTAAGGCCCTGGCGGCGGCGCTCGGCCGACTTCTCCTGCAGCCGCAGCACCTCCTTGATGCGCGGGTTTTGCGGGCTGGTGATGCGGTCGGGCGGCGTAGGGCGGGCGGCGTACATGGCCGCGAAGGTAGAAATGCGGGCGAGGGCGCCCGCGCGCAAGCCCTTTAAGAGCTACTAGCTGCGCTCAACTTTCGGACTGACTGGTGCCGATGAAGCAGCATTTTGGTGGCGCCGGAGCTGGGCCAGCCGGTGAGCGAGCCTACCCTAGGGCCTGCCACAACTGACAACGTTGGGCAGATTGCCGCCTTTAGTTTGGGCACTCGAACTGCTTGCCAAGCACGAATTAATTTGCTCTTCACCAACAGCTTACCTATAAGGCCAGGCAAATACCAGAGGCTGGCACTTTTTCGGCAGATGGCGTCGTTACCCAACCCCCGGCCGAAGTGGCCGACGGAGCTTTTATTTGCTTGCATGAAATCATTGCTCGTTGTGGCGCTGGGCCTAGGGCTAGGCGCTGGCTGCACCGCTGCCCATGCCCAGGAAGCCCCCCGGCAGCTGGGCGGCGCCCCTTCGCTGCCCACGTATACCCCACGCCCGGCGCTCGCCCCACGCCAGCTCGACCCCGCGCCGGCTGCAGCCGTGGCCGCCGACTCGGCCCGCCCGCTGCCGGCGGCCGCGCAGCCCGCTCCGGCCGAGGCCCAGCCGGGCCTGGCGGCCCCGGTGGGCGCCGCGCCGCAGCCCGCGCCCGGCCCCATCGGCAACCAGCCCTACATCATGGGCGGCTCGACGCGGCCGGCCCGCTACCAGGTGGGCTTGCGCAGTGGGCAGCTCTACAACGTGAGCGACGTGGTAGTGAAGTCGCCGCTGTTTGGCCGCAGCTTTTTGCTGCTCGATGGCCAGCGCCGCATCGACCTCAACGAGGTAGGCTTCTATGAAAACGAAACCGGCCACTACGTGCGCACCACGCTGCCCAACTCGGCGCGCGAGGCCACGCTGCGGCGCGAAAAAACCGGCCGCCTCAGCCTCTACGCCACCTATAACACCAATTACTCGCCGGGCTACGGCGGGCTGGGCTATGGAGGTCTCGGCTACGGTGGCATGGGCTACGGGGGCCTAGGGGGCTACGGCATGGGCTACGGCGGCTCGCCCTACGGCGGCTACCGCACCACCAAAACCGAATATTTCTCGAAGGACAACGGCCCCATTCAGAACCTAACCACCCGCAACCTGCAGCTAGCTACCGCCGACAACGCCGGGGCGCAGGCGCTGCTGGCCAACGCTCGGCGCTACCAAACCTCTATCACGGCGGCCTACATCGCGGGTGGCGGCTTGCTGATTTACGGCGCGCTGCAGTCGTTTAAGACCAACTCGACTGGCATTTCGCCGTTTTTATACGCGGCGATTCCGGTGCTCATCGTGCCGCTCATTTTCCAGGGCAAGCAGGCATCGGCGCAGCGCCAGGCCATTGCGCTCTACAACAGCGGCGCCCGGTAGCCCAGGGCTCACCTCGTCTTCACAATTAGCTGATTTTTAGCTAGTAGCTAGCTGGCTTTTACTGGGCGGCAGCGGCTAGGCCTTCGCAACCTCCGGCCGGCTTTGGTGGTATGGGTGGGGTATGCCCGCTCTCTCTCCTTCCACCAACTCGTTTGCCGCCCGCCAGCAGCAGGCGCTGCTGGCCCACACCCGCCTGTGCGCCGAGTATGGGGCGCCGTTTTTATTTTTCAGCGACAAAGACCCGCTGAGCGAGTTAATAAGCGCTCTGCTGTCGCACCGCACCAAAAATGCCGATTCACACCGCGCCTACGAGCGTCTGCGGGTTACTTTTCCGACCTGGGAAGCCGTGCGCGAGGCGCCCACCCTGGAGGTGCAGCGCGCCATTTCGGCCTGCACCTGGCCCGAACAGAAGGCCCCGCGCCTGCAAAGCGTCCTGCGCGAGGTGAGCCGCCGCTGCGGCGACGAAAGCCGCCCACCCTGCTCGCTCGATTTTCTGGGCGAGCTACCCATTACCGAGGCGCGCGCCTGGCTGGAAAGCATCAGCGGCGTGGGGCCCAAAACCAGCGCGGCGGTACTGCTATTTAGCTGCCTGCGCCGCCCGGCCATGCCCGTCGATAGCCACCACCACCGCGTGGCGCAGCGCCTCGGCCTCATCGGGCCCAAGGTGGGCGAAGGGCCGGCCCACGCCCTACTGGCTGCCCTACTGCCGCCCGACTGGACCGCCCAGCAGGTATACGACCACCACGAGGCGCTCATGTTTCACGGCCAAAAGTGCTGCTACTTCCACGGCCCCGCCTGCGGCCGCTGCATCATGCTCGATGCCTGCCCCTTCGGCCAAGTACGGGTAGGTAAGGTGGTAAATGAGTAAGATAGACGGTCATGCTTCGGCAAGCTCAGCATGACCGTCTATCTTACTCATTTACCACGCTTGCGGCGGTAGTAGCGGCGGTACCAGGAGGCGGTTTTTTTGTAGAGGCTGGCGAGGGTATCGTGAGGGAAGACGTTGACACGGAAGATTTGCAGGCGGTCGTCTTCCAGGTGCAGGCCGCCGGTATCGGTAGCCACGGCGTAGCGAAAGCCGGCTTCGGCCACCAGGCGCTTGGTGGCGGGGCTAAGGTCGCCGTAGGGGTAGGCGAAGGACTGCACCTCGATGTCCAGGCGCTGCTCTAGGGCGGCTTTGCTGGCGCTTAGCTCGTGAGCGGCGGCGGCGGCGGGCAGCGCAGGCAGGTGCGGGTGGCTGAGGGTGTGGGCCCCAATTTCCCAGCCGGCGGCCACGAAGGCGGCTTTTTGGGCTTCGCTCATCAGCTCGGCCCTCGGCTCGGTGGGGTCGGCGGCCAGGTCCCAGGCATTGTGGCGCAGGTCAAAATCGCCGAGCAAATACAGCACGCCCCGGTAGCCGGCCTGCTGCATCAGGGGTAGCAGGTTGTGGTAGTTGTCGAGGTAGCCGTCGTCGAAGGTGAGGATGAGCGGCTTGCGCGGAAACTCGCGCAGCGGCCGCCGGCCGCTGGCAAAATCCTGGTAATCGGCGAAGGTGAGGGCGGTAAATTTATGCCGCTGAAAGAAAGCCAGGTGGCGGGCGAAGTTGTCTTTCGTAACGAACGTCTGGTGCTGGCTGGCCGGCGCCGCATCCGGGATTTTGTGGTACATGAGCACCGGCAGCCAGTGGGGCACGGCTAGCTGCATGCGAGCTGCCTCGTACACGCCCAGCACACGGCCGGCAATGCGGGTTAGGTCGTAGTCGTGGCGCACCTGGGCTTGCAGCGCCATCGCCACTGGGGCCGGCGCGGCCAGCGCAGCGCGGGCGTCGGCCAGCACCTGGGGCCAGCTCACGGCCGCTAGCCCCACCTGGGGCAATATATCGCCGAAGTTGGACGCGGCAGCGGCGGCGTAGCTGGCAGCGGTGATGGGGCCGGCGTAGCAGGCTTCGCCCAGCGCCAGGGCCGGCACGCCGGCCCCCAGCGCCTCGATGGCCACGCGCCCAGCCCCCACAACCAAGTTGGTTTTTTGCAGCCAGCCGGGCACGTCGCTGCTAAAGCCTACCACCTCCACACGCGCGCCAAACTCGGTTTGCAGGGCCCCTAGGGCCGCCTGGCCGCTGGCGGGCAAGTGGCTAAGCTCGCCCCCAATGAGGGCCACGCGCAACGTGCCAAACTCGCGCAGCAGCGCCGGAAATACGTGCTCGAACAGCGCGGCGGCCCGCTCGCCCTTGGGCCCGTTGAAGCGGCCGATGAACGCCAGGCGCAACCCAGCGGGCACCGGGCCGGGCGGCGCGGGCACGTCCGAAAAAGCCACGCCGTTGGGGATAACCGCTATTTTCTCCGGCTGCATCTTCACTTCCTCGCGCAGGTGCCGGGCCAGGTTTTCGCAAATGGCGATAACTTTATCGCCGTAAATGTCGAAGAGCGAGGTGGAGGCGTGCAGGTGCTGGCGGCCGTGCACGGTGCTCACCAGCGGCACCCCTAGGCCCCGTACGGCCCAGTAGCTTACCCAGCTGGCCGCCCGCGAGTGGGCGTGCACCACGTCGATATTTTCAGCTTGCATAAGCGCCCGCAGCGCCCGGATATTGCGCCAGCGCTGCTTATACTTGCGCCGGCTGATGGGCAGCTGCACCAGCGTGGCGCCGGTGGGCAGGCTGGCCGCGTCAGACGCCAGCCACACTTGGTGGCCCTGGCGGCGGTGCGCCTCGGCCAGGGCCACGGCGTAGGCCACCGAGCCGGCAAAAAAATCGGCCGAAAGAACGTGCAGGATGCGCATGGCCCGCAAAGGTCGAGGAATAGTGGTTAGTGATTAGTGGTTAACGTTTGTCATTGCCGCGCTGCGCTTGCAATGACAAACGTTAACCACTAACCATTACCCCCACGCGCGGCCGGCCACGTTGCTGAGGTATTTCTGGCCGTTGCCGGTGTTGAGCAGCAGCAGGCGCTCGTCGGTGCGCAGCCAGTTGCTGGCTTGCAGCTGGCGGGCGGCCATCCACACGGCGGCGCCCTCGGGGGCCACAAACAGGCCCTCCTGCTGGCCCAGCTCGCGCATACCTTCCAGCATGGCTTCCTCGCTGACGCTTACTACCGTGCCCTGGCTTTCGCGCAGCACGCGCAGCATCAGGGGCTCGCCCAGGGGGCGCGGCACGGCCAGGCCGTTGGCCAGCGTGGGGCGGCCTTGGTAGGCGTGGCAGTTGGGCTGGTGGCCGAAGTAGGTGTCGTAGAGCGGGCGGCAGTTTTCGGCCTGCACGGCCACCATGCGGGGCAGCGGGGTTTCGGGCGCCAGCCACCCTAGGGCCTTCAGCTCGGCAAAGGCCTTCCAGATGCCGATGAGGCCGGTGCCGCCGCCGGCCGGGTACAGCAGCACGTCGGGTAGCTGCCAGCCAAGCTGCTCGGCGATTTCGTAGCCCATCGTTTTCTTGCCTTCCAGCCGGTAGGGCTCCTTGAGGGTCGAGATGTCGAGCCATTCGCCACCGGCGTTGAGCTCACGCACGCGGGCCGCGCAGTCGTTGATGAGGCCATCGACCAGCTCTACGTGCGCACCGTACCAGTAGCATTCTTCCTTAAAAGCCTCGGGCGTGTGGCGCGGCATTACTACGGTGGCGCCTAGGCCGGCGCGAGCGCAATAGGCCGCCATGGCCACGCCCGCGTTGCCGGCCGTGGGGATAATGCAGCCGCTCGCGCCCAGCTCCTTCGCTTTCGAGATGGCCATGCTCAGGCCGCGCGCCTTAAACGAGCCGGTGGGGTTCTGGCCTTCGTCTTTGAGCGTGAGCGACTGGAAGCCGTAGCGGGCGGCTAGGCGGGGCAGCGGCAGCAGCGGCGTCAGGCCCTCGCCCAGGGTCACTTTGTGGGCCGGGTCAAGCAGCGGTAGCAGCGCCCCGTAGCGCCACATGGAGGTAGCACTCTGATTAATACCTTCTTCGCGGCTCGGGGGCCAGCTGAGGTCGTAGCCCGCCAGCAGCGGCTGCTGGCAGCAGGCTGATACAGTTTGCAGTTCAAGGGCGGAGTGCACTTGCCCGCAGGCGGCGCAGCGCAGCTCGTGCAGCCGCGAGGCGGCCGTAGTAATAGCAGGTTTCATACCTCAAATTTCCGGCGGCCACTGGGCGCTTGCTATGCCTGGCAGATATGGAGTTTGCGCATGGGCTATTCCCCGGCGGCATAATAGCGCTGCGTGAAGCGCAGGAAGTCGCGGTAGGGCCCGTTGTTTTCGGTGCCCTTGCGCTGGATGAAATTGAACTTGCGCTCGAGGTACAAGCCCTTGATTTTTACGGCAGCCAGCTCGCCGCTAGCCAGCTCTTTGAGCACCGCCTGCCGGGGCAAAAAGGCGAGGCAGGTATCCTCCACCCGGATGAAGTTCTTGAGGGCCTCGGTGCCCCCTAGGCGCACGCGCACCGGCAGCTCGGCCACACGCAGGCCCTGGGCGGCCAGCGCTTCTTCCAGCACGGCCAGCGTACCCGAGCCGGTTTCGCGCAGGGCCAGCGGCACCGTGCGCAAGTCGCCCACGCTGAGCTCACGGCTGGCCAGCGGGTTGGTGGCGGCGCACACCGGCACCACCACGTCGGTGAGCAGCGGCGTGTAGGTGACGTGGCTGACCTTGTGGATGCCCTCGACGATGCCCAGCTCAATCTCGTGCTCCAGCAAAGCGCGCAAGATGTTGTCGCTGTTGCGGTTTTTGAGGCTGAGCTGGTGCCTAGGGTACTGGCGCAGGTAGGCTGCCACCACCGGCGGCAGCACGTAGAGCGAGATGGTGGTGCTGGCTCCCAGCAGCAGGTGCACGGCCGGCTCAAACGCCGGGCTGAGCGCGCTCATTTCCTGGTGCAGCTCTTGCTGCAACTGCCTAGCCTGCAGCAGCTTCTCGTAAAGGCGCTGCCCGGCCGGGGTGAGGCGCACGCTGCCTCCTAGGCGCTCGAAGAGGCCGGTTTTATAATGCTCTTCCAGCGCCCGCACCTGCTTGCTCACCGCCGACTGGCTGATGAACAGCGCCTGCCCGGCCCGCGTGAAGCTCAGGTGCTGGGCCACGGCCAAAAAAACCTCGTGCGGGTGCGATAGCATCCTGCGAAGCTAGGGCGCCGGCCCGCTACCAGGTTGCCGGGGGCCAGAACGGGAGCCCCCGGCCAGCCCCGCGGGCCGGGCAATAATAATTCCACTTAGCCCCGCCTGGCCGTGCAATTAGCCGCCGTGCGCCCGCTACCTTTCACCCGTCTTTCACGTGGGTTTACTCGCCTCTCTACCATGCGCCTTTGCCGCTTTGCGCCACTGCTTTTTGTGGGCTTGCTCGCCGCTTTTTCCTGTTCAAAAACACCGCCTACCGACCAAGCCAGCGTCGCCAACCCGGCGGCCGGCGAGGAAATTGACCCGAGCCAGAACCTGGTGTTCAGCTTCGACGAGCCGGTGGTGCACGCCGGCCAGGGCGGGCGCTGGGACACCACGCGCTACGTGAGCTTCGAGCCGGCCATGCGGGGCAAGTTTAAGTGGAGCGACGACGGGCGCGAGCTGATTTTTTCGCCCCTCGAGCCGTTTCGGCCCAGCACGGTGTTTCGGGCGGCGCTGCGGCCGGCGGCCTTGCCCAGCGGCCAGCAGCGGGTGGCGCTCAGCAAGCCGCGGTTTCACACGCCGTTTCTGGCCCTAGGGGGCGCGCAGGTATTTTACGGGCGCAGCGGCCGGGCGGCGGGCACCACCGAGCTGCGCGCCAACCTGCTGTTCAACTACCCCGTGCGGCCCGCCGACCTGCGCCATCGGCTGCGCGTAAGCCAGAATGGGCGCCCGGTGGCCTTCACCCTCACGGCGGCTGAGCCCGACAAGACCCTAGGCCTCAGCCTTACCCAGGAGGTGCGGCCCGATGCGCCGCTGCACTTTGAGGTGGCCGCCGGGCTGAACGCGGTGGGCGGCCGCCAGCCTACCACGGCCGCTTTGCAGGCCGACGCCGAGGTGCCCGACCAGCAAACCCTGCAAGTGCGCGAACTCACCGGCCAGGTGCTGAGCGGCCAACCCATCATCACCCTGCTCACCAACCAGCCCGTATCGGTGGCCGATGTGCAGCCGCTGCTGAAGGTGACGCCCGCCGTGCCCTACGCGGTGGAGGCGCTGGAAAGCGGGCTGGCCTTGCGCGGCGGCTTCGAGGTGGGCAAAACCTACCAGATAAGCCTCGCCCCCGGCGTGCGCGGCGCCCTAGGGGGGCAATTGGTGGAGAAGTTCGAGCAGGCCGTGAGCTTCGGCGACAGCCAGCCCAGCATCGACTTTGCCAGCGCCGACAAGGCCATGTACCTGGGCGCCGGCGGCAACCGCAACCTGGGCTTGCGCCTGAACGCGGTGACCAGCGTGAAGGTGACCGTGGCCAAGGTGTACGCCAGCAACATCCAGGACTTGCTGCGCCAGGATAAGCAGTACGGCTACGACAGCCCCGACGACGACGAGGAGGGCCTAGGGGGCAGCGCGGGCGAAGACGGCGAGTACGTGGACCGCAGCTACCGCTACTACGAGCTCGAAAACCGGGGCGACGTGCTCTTCACCCGCACCTACGCCACCAGCGGGCTAGCCCAGGAAAATGGCCTGCGCCTGCTCAACCTCAGCCTCAAAGAGTTAGAGTTCAGCGCGCCGCTGAAAGGGCTGTACGTGGTGCGGGTGCAGGACACTGAGCGCCAGTGGGTGCGCCAAGACAAGCTGGTGGCCCTCACCGACTTGGGGCTGATTGCGCGCCAGGACGCCGGCGGCGCGGTGGTGTTCGTGAACAGCCTGCGCGGGGCGCGGCCGGTGGGCGGGGCCACGGTGCGCTTCATCAGCACCAACAACCAGCTGATGGGCACCGCCGTGAGCAACGGCCAGGGCGTGGCGCGGCTCAATTACGACAGCCTGGCGGCCGGCAGCCCCCTGCGCCTAGGGCTGGTAACGGCCACGCAGGGCGCCGACTTCTCGTTTCTGCCGCTCACCAAGAGCCAGGTCGAAACCTCGCGCTTTGCCGTGGGCGGGCTGACTAGCAACGCGGCGCACTACCAGGCGTTTTTGTACGGCGACCGCGACCTGTACCGGCCCGGCGACACGCTGCACACCAACACGGTGGTGCGCACCGACGAGTGGCGCACCCCGCCCGCCGGCCTGCCCCTGAAGGTGCGCCTGCTGCTGCCCACCGGCAAGGAGTACGCCAGCCTGGGCGAGAAGCTGGGCGCGGCCGGCGCGGTGGAATCGCACTTCATTTTGCCCGCCACGGCCATGACCGGCACCTACTCGCTGGAAGTGCTGACGGGCAACGACATCCTGCTGGCTTCCAGGCCGATAAGCGTGGAGGAGTTCATCCCCGACCGCCTGAAGGTGACCGTGACGGCCGCGCCCGCCGTGGTGCGCTCGGGCAGCACCGTAACGGCCAGCATCGCGGCCCAAAACCTGTTTGGCCCGCCCGCCGCCGGGCGCAAGTTCGAGGTCGAGTTTTCGCTGAAAGAAAAGGCGTTTTCGGCCAAGAACTACCCTAGCTACGACTTCAGTATTAACACCGGCGAGCGGCCCCAGCGCAGCGAGTACGGCGAGGAAGCCCCGCCCACGGGCATCGCGGCGCGCTTCCAGAAGGAGGTGCGCGAAGGCGAAACCGACGCCGCCGGCCGCGGCACCGCCGCCTACCAACTGCCCGACGTGCGCGACCTGGGCACGCTGGAAGGCGCGGCCTTCGCCACGGTATTTGACGAAACCGGGCGGCCGGTGAACCGCCTGGCTACTTTCGAGGTGCAAACCCAGGCCACGATGTTCGGCATCGAGAAGCTGCCCGAGCTGGTGAGCACCCGCCAGCCGCTGCCCATCAAGCTGCTGGCCCTCACGCCGGCCGGGCGGCCCACCACGGCGCCCGCCCAGGTGCGGGTGGTGCGCCTGCTCTGGGAAACGGTGCTGGAGCGCCAGGGCGGCCGCTACGTGTACAACTCGCAGAAGCGCGAGCAAACGCTGAGCAGCCAGACGCTTGACGTGGGCGCGGGCACCGGCTTCAGCTTCACGCCCACGTACTCGGGCGAGTACGAGGTGCGGGTGAGCCGGCCGGGCGCCAGCAGCTACGTGGCCAGCCACTTCTACGCCTACGGCAGCGGCGACACGGCCGGCAACTCGTTTGAGGTGAACACCGAGGGCGAGGTGACCATTGAGGCTGACAAGCCCAAGTATGAGCCCGGCGAAACGGCCCAGCTGCTGCTCAAGACGCCCTTCGCGGGCCGGGTGCTGGTGACGGTGGAGCGCAACCACGTCTTCGACCACTTCTACGTGGATACCGACCAGAAATCGGCCCGCGTGAGCGTGCCCATCCGCGCCGGCCACGTGCCCAACGTGTACGTGACGGCCACCGCCATCCGGCCCATCCACGACAACTCGCTGCCCCTGACGGTGGCCCGCGGCTTCGTGCCGCTGGTGGTGGAGAAGCCCGGCACTCACCTGGCCCTTAGCCTGCAAGCGCCGGAGCTGAGCCGCTCGCAAACCTTCCAAACCATTGAGGTGCGCACGGCCCCTAGGGCCCAGGTGACGCTGGCGGTGGTAGACGAGGGCATTTTGCAGCGCCAGAACTACCGTACGCCCGACCCCTACCACTACTTCTACCAGAAGCGCGCCCTGGAGGTGAGCGCCTACGACATCTACCCTTTCCTCTTGCCCGAGCTGGGCAGCAGCAGCACGAGTAGTTCGGGCGGCGACGCCGCCGACTTGGCCCGCCGCACCACCCCCGTGCCCAGCCGCCGCGTGAAGCTGGTGGCCAAGTGGAGCGGTCTGCTCACGGCCGATGCCAGCGGCGTGGTGCGCTACCGCGTGCGGGTGCCGCAGTTCAGCGGCGCGTTGCGCGTAATGGCCGTGGCCTACAAAGACGACGCCTTCGCCTCGGCCGAGCACACCATGCGCGTGGCCGACCCAGTGGTTATCAGCACGGCGCTGCCCCGATTTGCTAGCCCCGGCGACACGATTGACGTGCCGGTGACGCTGACGAATACAAAATCTGTTGGCATGAATGTAGAAGTCAACATAGACATTACTGGTCCATTTGTAAATGACAATCGTCGCAATCCTCTTGGGTTTGCCACAGTTCCTACTCATATAAAACCTAATAGCGAAGTAACACTAGTATTCAAGGCTGTTGCTCAGAAGCAAATTGGAATAGCTGAATTCAAAACGGTTGCCTATATAAGCAAACTTGATAATGAAAATCGGGATGGGGACTGGATGCATGACCCAACTAGGAGGTTCACAGAAGTTATTGAAGTTCCTGTTCGCCCCGCCGCGCCGCTTGCCACGCGCACCGGCAGCGGCGAGGTAGCGGCCGGGCGGCCCGCCACGCTCGACTTGCGCACCGATTTCCTGCCCAGCACCTTGCGTAGCCAGCTGCTGCTGAGCCGCTCGCCGCTCACGCAGTTCTCCAAAAACCTGAACTACCTGCTGCAATACCCCTACGGCTGCCTCGAGCAAACCGTGTCGGCGGCGTTTCCGCAGCTGTACTTCGGCGATTTGGCAGCTACCCTGGCCCAGCAGGCGGGCACGGGGCCTAGGCCCCAGCGCTACAACCCCAACTACCACGTGCAGGAGGCCATCCGCAAAATCGAGAGCATGCAGCTCTACAACGGCAGCCTCAGCTACTGGCCGGGCGGCGACTACGACAACTGGTGGGCCACCGCCTACGCCGCCCACTTCCTGCTCGAAGCCAAGCAAGCAGGCTTCGCCGTCAATCAAAGCATCCTCGATAAGGTGCTGCGCTACTTGCAGTTCCGCCTCAAAAAGCGCGAAACCGAGAAATTCCAGTACTTCGACGTGAGCCGAATTGCCCGCGAGAAGGTCATTGCCCCGCGCGAGGCCACCTACTCGCTCTACGTGCTGGCCCTGGCCGGCCACCCCGACGCCGTGGCCCTCAACTACTACCGCGCCCACGGCCAGCTGCTCACCAGCGAGGGGCGCTACCTGCTGGCTTGCGCCTACAACCTAGGCGGCCAGCAGCAGGCCTACCGCCAAACCCTGCCTACCACCTTCGCCCCCGAGGCCTACGTGCGCGAGCTGGCCGGCGCCTTCTCCTCGCCCATCCGCGATGAGGCGCTAGTGCTCAACGCCCTGCTCGAAACCGAGCCCACCAACCCGCAGGTGGCCGCGCTGGCCCGCCAGCTTAGCCGCCAGGTGCACGACGCGCGCTACCTCAACACTCAGGAATCGGCCTTTGCGCTGCTGGCGCTGGGCAAAATCGCGCGCCGCGCCCAGGCCAGCACCGCCACGGCCACGCTCTCGGCGGGTGGCAAAGCCCTAGGGCAGTTTACGGGCAAAGACCTGACGGTGAAGAACGTGGCCAACTACCAACTGCTGCTCAAAGCCTTGGGCAGCGGCGCGCTCTACTACTACTGGCAGCTGGAGGGCGTGAGCGCCCGCGGCCAGGTGCGCGAGGAAGACAAGTACCTGAAGGTACGCCGCTACTTTGCCGACCGCAACGGCAAGCCGCTGGCGGGCGCCAGCTTCAAGCAAAACGACCTGGTGCTGGTCGTCATCGCCCTGCAAAGCGCCGACGCGGCCGGCGAGGTCAAGAACGTGGCCATTACTGACCTGCTACCCGCCGGCCTCGAAATCGAGAACCCGCGCCTAGGGGTGCAGCGCGACGTAAGCCTGCCCGGCCTGGCCACGCCCGACTACCTCGACGTGCGCGACGACCGCCTCAACATCTTCACCACCGCCACGCCCCAGGTCAAGGTATTTGCCTACCTGGCCCGCGCCGTCAGCAAGGGCACCTTCAAGCTCGGCCCCGTGAGCGCCGACGCCATGTATAATGCCGAGTACCACAGCTACAACGGCGCCGGCGTGGTGCGCGTGCGGTAGGGGCGGGTAGTAGGAAACCTATGCCCATAAAAAGAACCTCATTCCGAGCTTGCCGAGGAATCTCGCTTATGCCGCCTAGGGTCGCCCTGGTGGCATAAGCGAGATTCCTCGGCAAGCTCGGAATGAGGTTCTTTTTGATGTTTTGTCCGGTGCTCTACCCAACTCCTAGAGCGCCTCCTGCATGGTACGCATCTGAATTTCGATGATGCGCGAGCCGGGCGACTGGGTGCAGGCGAGCAGCACGGCGCCGGCCACGTCTTCGGGCTCCAGCATACCCGAGTCGGCTACGCTGGCTTCGGTGCGGCCCCGGCCCAGGGCAAACTCGGTTTTGACGCCGCCGGGGCAGATGGCCCCCACCTTGATGCCGTGCGGACGCAGCTCTTTATCAAGTGCTTGGGCGAAGCCGACCTGCGCAAACTTGGTGGCGCAGTACACCGCCTCGCCCGCAAAGCCGTAGACCCCGGCCATCGACGAGAGCATAAGAATGGTGCCCGAGCCCTGCTTGATAAGCACCGGCGCGGCGTGGCGCGTAAACAGAAATGTGGAGCGCATGTTGGTGTCCATCAGGTCGTCGTATTCGTCGGCGCTGGTATCGACCAGGTTCTTGTAGTTGCCGGTGCCCGCGTTGTTGAGCAGGATGTCGAGGTGGCCGGGCCCGTCGAGCGCGGCCTGGACGGCCTGCCGGGCGGTAGCCTCGTCGCGGGCGTCGCCCACCACCAGAATGGGCCTGGGGGCGTGGGCGGCCAGCTCGTCGGCCAGCGCATCGAGCCGCTCTTCGCGCCGGGCCGTGAGGATAAGCTGCGCGCCTTCGGCGGCCAGGGCGCGGGCGCAGGCGGCGCCAATGCCCGCGCTGGCGCCGGTGATTAAGGCTACTTTGCCGGTGAGTTTACCTGCCATATACTGCGGGGAAAAAGTAGGGGGAGTAGTCCCCCTAGAAATTGAGAAAAACTTGAAGAAAAAAAACAGCCGCCACGCAACTCAAAGCCGGCCCTAGGCCCCCGGCTACGCTGGTAGCCGGCGCGGCCGGCCTGGCTGGTGGCAGCTACTAAAGCTGGGAGGGCCGGCTTAGTTTTGCGTTGGCATCGCAAAGTTACCGCTAGCTGCGGGCGGGCCGGCACATGCGCCGGCCCGCCACCCCAACCTTTGCTGGCCCGCGCCGCCGCTATGCCTTCTACGCTCGTTTACCAAGCCTACGGCCAGCCCGGCATTCGCCACGAGGCCGCCTTTAGCATTCTGTCGGCCTACGCGGCGGGCGGCGGTACCCTCGGCAAGGCGGTGCAGGTAGTGGTGTATACCGATGCCCCCGCCGAGCTGGAGGCGCTGCTAGGGCCGCAGCCCGCCATCCGCTACCAGCCCATTGCCGCCGACCAGTGGCAGCAGTGGCGCGGCAATATTGACTTTGTGCACCGCGTCAAGATTGAGGTGCTGCGCCACGCCGCCGCCCACTACGCGGGGCCGCTGCTTTACCTCGACACCGACACGCTGTTTGAGCGCCCGCCCGCCGAGGTACTTGGCTGGCTCGCGGCCGGCCCGCGCCTCATGCACGCCGCCGAGGGCACCCTAGGGCAGGGCGGCTACCTCAACCGCAAGATTGGCCGCTACCTGCGCCGCCACGGTTTTGTGAGCCAGTGCGGCGGCCCGGTCCTCAACCTGGCCACGCCCATGTACAATGCCGGCGTACTGGGTTTGCACCCCGCCGACGCGCCCTTGCTCGACCAAGTGCTGTGCCTCACCGACGAGCTGCACCGCTTTTATCCCAAGCACGTGATGGAGCAGTTGGCTTTTAGCGCGGTGCTGAGCGCGGCTGGCCCCGTGCGCGCGGCCACGCCGGGCGTGTTTCATTACTGGAACCTGAAGGAGGCCCGGCCGCTGCTGGCCGCTTTTTTTGCCCGCTACGCCGGCCAGCCCCTGCCCGCGCTGCTGCCCCACCTAGGCGAGGTGCCCCTGCGCCCGCTGTCCGAAAGCAAACTGCACTTTGAGCGCCGGCCGGGCTGGCAGCGCACGCTGCTGCGCTGGCTGGGCCGCGCGTGGCGCGTGCCGGCCTAGGGGCCTTTTTTAAAGCGGGCGGGCCTAGGGCCGGCGCCCGCGGCGGCACTACTTTTGGCTATGCACCAGCGGCGGCACCCACGGCTCTTTTACTGGCTTGGCGGCGCGCTGCTGGCCCTGGCCGGCGCGGCTTGGCTGCTCGACCGTTTATTTCCGCTGCCGCCCGCGCCGCAGTACTCGCCCCTGGTGCTGGCCCACGATGGCAGCGTGCTGCACGCCTACCTCAACCCCACCCAGAAGTGGCGCATGAAAACCGAGCTGGCCGAAATTACGCCGGCGTTGCAAACGGCCATTATTGAGAAGGAAGACCGGTATTTCCGCTACCATTTCGGCATCAACCCGCTGGCCGTGGTGCAGGCCACCGGGCGCAACCTGCTGGGCCGGGGCCGCACCACCGGCGCCAGCACCATTACCATGCAGGTGGCGCGGCTGCTGGAGCCCAAAAGCCGCACCTGGCCCCACAAGCTGCTCGAAATGGCGCGCGCCACGCAGCTCGAAGCCCACTACAGCAAGGCCGAGATTTTGCAGCTCTACCTCAACCTGGTGCCCTACGGCTCCAATATCGAGGGCGTGAAGTCGGCGGCGCTGCTCTACTTCCAGCAGCCGCCCGACTACCTCTCGCTGGCCCAGACCGTGACCCTGGCCATCATTCCAAACCGGCCGGCCGGGCTGGTGCTGGGGCGCGACAACCCAGCCATCGTGCGCGAGCGCAACCGCTGGCTGCGCTACTTCGGGCAGCGCCACCTCTTCCCGGCCCAGGACATTGCCGATGCGCTGGCCGAGCCGCTCGCCGCCCACCGCCACGGCGCCCCCACCCTGGCCCCGCACCTGGCACGGCGGCTGGTGCTGGCCCACCCCGGCCAGGCGCTCATCCACAGCACCTTGCAACCCTCCAGCCAGGCCCGCGCCGAGGAGCTGGCCCGCAACTACGTGCGCCGACTGGCTACGCTGGACATCACGCAGGCGGCCGTGCTGGTGGTGCGCAACCGCACCCGCGCCGTAGAGGCCTACGTGGGCTCGGTGGACTTTGCCGACGCCGCGGCCCTAGGGCAGGTCGATGGGGTGCGGGCCGTGCGCTCGCCGGGCTCTACGCTCAAGCCGCTGCTGTATGGGCTGGCGTTCAACCGCGGCCTGGCCACGCCCAAAACCGTGGTGCCCGACGTGCCGGCCAACTTCCAGGGCTTCCGGCCCGAAAATTTCGACAAGCGCTGCCAGGGCGAAGTAACCGTGGAGCGCGCCCTCACCTACTCGCTCAACCTGCCGGCCGTGCGGATGCTGGCCGAGGTAGGCGTGACTAATTTCACTACTACGCTGCGCCAGGCCCATTTCCGGCAGGTAGCCCGCGACGCGCCCCGCCTGGGCCTAAGCACCATTTTGGGCGGTTGCGGCGCCACGCTGGAAGAGCTAACGGGCCTGTACGCGGCGCTGGCCGACGGCGGGCGGTGGGCCGCGTTGAAGTATGAAGCGGGAAGCAGGGAGCAGGAATTGCCAGGCGGCGAAAAGCGGGGCGAGGCGACACCGCCCAGGGCTTTGGGCCCGCCTAAAGCCTACCAACGCCTACTTAGCGAGGGCGCCGCCTTCCTCATCACCGACATTCTGGCCCAGCGCACGCGGCCCGACTTGCCGCTCGATGCCGCCGCCAGCCGCCACCTGCCGCGCATTGCCTGGAAAACCGGCACCAGCTACGGCCGCCGCGATGCCTGGAGCATCGGCTACAACCAGGAGTACACCATTGGGGTATGGCTGGGCAACTTCGACGGCCGCGGCAGCCCTGCCCTCACCGGGGCCGACGTGGCCTCGCCGCTACTCTTTGCGCTCTTTAACACCCTAGGCTACAACGCACCGGCCAACTGGTACGCGCCGCCGGCCGGCATCGATTTTCGGCTGGTGTGCGCCGCCACCGGCCTAGTGCCCGGCGCGCACTGCCCCGACCAGCTCATCGACTACTACCTGCCCGGCACGAGCAGCGGGCAGCGCTGCCAGCACCAGCAGGAGGTGCTGGTGTCGGCCGACGGGGCCGTGTGCTACTGCCGGGCCTGCGTGCCGGCCACCGGCTTTCGGCGCGTGCTGTACCCTAGGCTGGCGCCCGAGGTGCTGGCCTTTCGCGAAAGCCAGGGCCTGCCCGCCCGCCGCCTGCCGCCCCACAACCCCGCCTGCCGCCTGGTGCAAGCCAGCGCCGCCGAGGCTGGCGACGGCGTGGCGTCGGCCCTCGCCATTACCTCGCCCGCCGCCCACGCCGAGTACGTGCTGAACGCGGGCGAGCCGCAGCAACTGCTGCTAAGCTGCGCCGCGCCGGCCGAGGTGCGCCAGGTGTACTGGTATGTCAACGACCGGTTTGTGCAGGCGGCCCCGGTCACCGGGCGGGTATTTTTTCGGCCGCCGCTGGGTGAGGTCAAAGTCTCGTGCGCCGACGACCACGGCCGCAACGTGGACGTGCGCGTGCTGGTGCGCCAGCAGTAGCCCAGCGCCGGCCCTAGGGCTAGGCGGCAGCTTGCGAAGCCGAACCCTACGGGTGCTTGCTAACCTATTTGCCAGTAGCTCACTGCCCTGGCAAATAGTCGGGCTCGCGCCCAAACCTGCCGTCCGGCGGCTGCGTACCTGGCACAGTGCTTGCAAAAGCCTCCGCAATAAAGTTCCTTTCTCACCTTTTACAGCTCTCTTTTTATGAAACGCATTAGCTGGCTGCTGTTCATTCCGGCCTTACTGCTCACGCTCTTCACCGCTCCCAAAACCCAGGCCCAGGCCCGCAAAGGCTGGAGCCCTCAGGCTAAAGGCGCCGCCATTGGCGGGGCCGCCGGCCTCTTGGGTGGGGTGCTCATCAACGGGCGCAACCGCAAAGTAGGCGCCCTCCTTGGCGGCGTAGGGGGCGCGGCGGCTGGCTACGGCGTAGGCGCCGTTATCAACAGCAAGAAGAAGAAAGCCGCGGCCCTGGCCGCCGAGCGCGCCGCCGCCAACGAGCGCATTGCCGAAGCCAACGCCCACGCTGCCGCCGCCGAGCGCAACGCCGTAGCCGCCCACCAGGCCGCCGAAACCCGCGCCGCCACCGCCCACACCGCCGAGGAGCGCGCCGAAGTCACGGCCCGCCTTAGCGCTGCCGACCGCGCCCGTACCCAAGCCACCGTAGCTGCCACCGCCGCTGCTACCACCACGGCCCTGGTAGCTGCCAACACCGAGCCCACCGTAGCCGCGGGCTACCTGCCTAACTTCCAGTCCGGCGTGTCCGGCGCTGCTTATCCCTACTCTAAAGTGCTCCGCAAGAGCTGGTAAGCCCTTAATAATTACCTGCTAGAGACTAGTAAGCTACTGCCAAGTCATTCAGTACTAACCTCATCCGTCAGTAGTTCCTAGTAGTCAGTCATTAGCATCTATCCATAATCTCCTCCTACCCCAAAACCCTTGATATGAAAGCTTTTCTGCCCCTCGTGTGCGTAGCCGCCCTCCTGGCGTCGTGCTCTGGCAAAAACAACGATGCGGCCACTACCACCGCCACGCCCGGCGCGCCCGCTACCACCGGGGCAGCGGCCGATGTAACCAGCCTCGACCAGCAATTTATCAGTGCCTGGAACAGCAAGGACGCCGCCAAGGTGGCCTCGATGCTGGGCGACGACGTGCAGTTTTTGCAGGGCGAAACCCACTTCAGCGGCAAGAGCGAGGTGACCAATAAATGGGTGACGCCCACCATCAGCACTATTTCTAACCTCAAGACCAACACCGTTAGCAGCAGCAACTCCGACGCGCTGGCCTACGAGGCGGGTACCTTCTCGGTAGACGTGCTGCCCACCGCCAGTGAAAAAACCACCGGCGACGGCCAAGGCAACTACGTTTTTGTGTGGAAGAAAGCCGGCGACGGCACCTGGAAGCTCAGCTTGGCCCAGCTCGAAGACCTGCCGGTGCAAGCGAAATAAGTGCCTAGGGGGCAGCCGCCTAAATAGGGCCCAACGCAGTAACTTACCAGCCCTTACACGGGGTGAGGGTATTCATCACTTTACTAGGGTCTGCTTTATGAAAAACTTGCTCCTTGGCTGTATGCTGTCTTGCGCTGCGGTATCGGCAGCGCCGTTATCTCTTCCTAGCCCCGCCATGCGCGCGGAAGGCCCTACCAAAGTTGCTTTTTTCTTTAGCCGAACCAGCACGTTTGCGCAGCTTGTCGCCATCAAGCAGGCCGTAGCCAAAGACGGTATTCTGCTGGAATATGACCGCTTGGAATTTGATAAAGGCGGGTATCTAGCCAAAATCAGCTTTCATGTGGACTGCGAAGGCTATACCTGGGGCAGCGCTACCACAGACGATTTGCCTGACGACTTCAGCTTCGGCTTTGTGCGTGACTTTACGCCCGGTGCCAAGCCGGATTTTCGAATAGGCAACCTCAAATAGCTTGTGCCCAAGCTGTTTAGCTAACATGGCCGCCTTACTAAGCAAAAGGCCGCTGCAATGACTTGCAGCGGCCTTTTGTATTTAGCGGTTTCCTAGGCCTCGGTTGGGTACTCATCGCCAGCAAAAACCGGCGCCATGTCCCGTTCTTCCTCCTCGGTGAAAAGGCGCGAGCGAATGAGGAAGCGCACCCCTAGGGGTATTTCAAGCGAGAAGCTGGCGCCGCGGCCCTTTACCACGTCCACCGTGAGCTGGGTGTGCTGCCAATAGGCAAACTGGCTGGCGCTCATGAAGAAATCGCAGCCGTGGATGCAGCCCAGCCACACGTCGTTGCCACCCACCCGAAACTCGCCCTTGGCAAAGCACATCGGCGAGGAGCCATCGCAGCAACCACCGCTTTGGTGAAACATGAGCGGGCCGTGCTCGTCGCGCAGCAAATCGATGGTAGCCTCGGCAGCCTGGGTTACGAGAACACGGGAAGTGGACATGGGAGCGGGCAGTTATTTGCCGGGGCTGAGCAGCCGCGGCGTGGCCGTGGGCGAGAGGCGCCGGCGGTAAATATAAGTAGCGCCGGTAGCCTGCTGATACACCATGACGAGGCTATCGGGCGCGGCGCTGCTGCCGAGGCGGGCCCGCCACTCATAAGCTAGCTGGCGAGTTGAATCCCAGTAGTGATACCAGCCGTTGCTACTGCTTAAGCTCTTGCTTAGCCGCGAGTTGGGCATGGCAGTGGCACCGCGGCGGCCGGGGTCGGCAATGGGCATGTGGTCGCGCCCGGCGGGCAAGGTATCGGGCCGGCTGGGGCGCTGGCCGAGCTCGGTAGCGGTCTGCTCCCGGTCGGGGTTGCGGGTATTAGGCACGGGTAGTAGCTGGGTGTGGGCGGCGGTGGCGCCCAGCAGCAAGGCGGGGCCTAGGGCTAGTAGCTTCATAACGAATGCGTTCAGGGATAACTACCCCCTAGATGCCACCGGGACCGCGCCGGTTGCAAGTAGGCTATGCCCCCCGTGAAAAGCATGTCATGCCCATCTGATGTCCGCCTGCCGAAGCATCTCTACCACGCCGTATTATTCGGCAAAAATGCTTCGGCAAGCGGACGGCAGATGGGCATGACGGTCTCTGTTAATACCTGTTTAGCTACTAAAAGAACCCTAGGGGCTTCTCGCTGTAGCTGATGAGCATGTTCTTGTTTTGGCGGTAGTGGCTCAACATCATCTTGTGGTTTTCGCGGCCGAAGCCCGACGACTTGTAGCCGCCGAAGGGCGCGCCGGCCGGGTAGTCGTGGTAGCAGTTCACCCACACGCGGCCGGCCTGAATGGCGCGCGGCACCTCATACAGCTCGTGCGCGTCGCGCGTCCACACCCCGGCGCCCAGGCCATACAGCGTGTCGTTGGCCATTGCGATGGCCTCTTCGGTGGTGCGGAAAGTGGTGACGGATACCACGGGGCCGAAGATTTCTTCCTGAAAAATGCGCATCTTGTTGTGGCCCCGAAACACGGTGGGCTGGATGTAGTAACCCTCGGCCAGCTCGCCGTCGGTTTGCGCGTAGGCCTCGCCGCCGGTGAGCACCTCGGCGCCCTCGGCCTTGCCGATTTCCAGGTAGCTCAGGATTTTCTCGAACTGGTCGTTGCTGGCCTGCGCGCCCATCATGGTGTTCATATCCAGCGGGTTGCCGAGCTTAATGGCTTTCACGCGCTCAATGACGCGGGCCATAAACTCGTCGTAGATGTCCTCGTGCACCAGCATCCGCGAGGGGCAAGTGCAGATTTCGCCCTGGTTGAGGGCAAACATCACCGCACCCTCAATGGCTTTGTCAAGGAAGTCATCGTCGTGGGCCAGCACACTAGGGAAGAATACGTTGGGCGATTTGCCGCCCAGCTCCATCGTCACGGGAATGAGGTTTTCGGCGGCGTACTGCATGATGAGGCGGCCGGTGGTGGTTTCGCCCGTGAAGCTGGCCTTCTGAATGCGCGGCGACGAGGCCAGCGGCTTGCCCGCTTCCAGCCCGAAGCCGTTGACCACGTTCACGGCGCCGGGCGGCAGCAGGTCGCCAATCAGTTCCATCAGCACCATGATGCTGGCGGGCGTTTGCTCGGCGGGTTTCATTACTACGCAGCAGCCGGCGGCCAGCGCGGGCGCCAGCTTCCAGGTGGCCATCAGCAGCGGGAAATTCCAGGGAATAATTTGTCCTATTACCCCTAGGGGCTCCTGGATATTCATCGACACGGTGGTGCTGTTGAGTTCTGTCACGTTGCCTTCCTCGGCCCGAATGACGCTAGCGAAGTAGCGGAAATGGTCCACCACTAGCGGCATGTCGGCGTAGGTGGTTTCGCGGATGGGCTTGCCGTTTTCCACGCACTCGACGGCCGCCAGGTAGGGCAGGTTTTCCTCGATGCGGTTGGCAATTTTGTTCAGCATGTTGCTGCGCTCGGTGGCCGAGGTCTTGCCGTAGGTGCGGAAGGCTTCGTGGGCGGCGTCCAGCGCCAGCTCAATATCTTCCTTGGTCGAGCGGGCCACTTTGGTGAAGTTCTTACCGTCGATGGGCGAGGGATTATCAAAATACTGACCCTTCACCGGGGCCACCCATTTGCCGCCGATGTAATTGTCGTAGTGCGTTTTAAACTGGGGGCGGGCCACTACGGAGGTGGGCGCTTCGAGGGTTTCAGCCATGGCGAAGTGGGAAGTAGGCGAGGGGTTAAAGAACAAGGCAAAGGTTGGCCAGGGCCCTAGGGGTCGGGTTGTGGTATTGTCGCAAAAAATGTCGAAATTGGCGCAACTTCTTTAGTGAGTACTTGCTCACTACGTGACGTAGCAGCACGTCATCCCGAGCCCGCGAGGAATCTCCTTCGCGCCGCGTTGGCATTGCTACTACGATTTGCAGGCGGCGCAGGTAAGCTTCCTCGCGGGCTCAGCATAACGTTCTTTTTGGTTGCATTATCCCCTAGGCCTTCCCTGCTTCCCTACCCGCCTTATGCTCCCCACCCGCGTTCACTTACCTGCCGCCACGCCGCCGCTCGCGCCCGAGCGGCTGCACTCGCTGGTGGAGAACCGCACGGTTTTCGCCCTGGAAGCTTTTGAGCTGAACATATTTGAGACGCACCAGGCCGCTTACCGCGTGCCGCTGCGCCTGGCTGGCCTAGCCCTCACCACGATGCTGCAAGGCAAGAAGGTGATGCACCTGCCCGGCCGCCCGGCCTTCGACTACCTGCCCGGCGAGTCGGTGGTGGTGGGCGAGGACGAGCTGATGGAAATTGACTTCCCGGAGGCCCACTTAGGCCAGCCCACGCAGTGCCTGGCCGTGGCCATCGCGCCCGCCAGCATCCGCCAAACCGTGGATTTGCTGAACGAGCGCTACCCGCTGGCCGAGCCCCACCAGCCCTGGCAGCTAGCCGGCCCCGAGTTTGCCCACCTCACCAACACCCCCGAGCTGACCGATACCCTAGGGCGCCTGGTGGCCACCGCCCGCGCCACCCACGCCGCCAAGGATGTGCTGGCCGGCTTCACGCTGCAAGAGCTGCTGGTGCGCCTCATGCAAACCCAGGCCCGCCAGCTCATCTTCCACGACTACGCCCGGCACCTCACCACGCACCGCTTTGCGGCGGTGGTGCAGCACATCAAGCAGCACCTCACCGCGCCACTGCCCATCGAGAAGCTGAGTGCCCTGGCCTGCATGAGCAAGGCCACTTTCTTCCGCCTCTTCAAGCGCGAGCTGGGCCTGACGCCCGTCGAGTACATCGTGCACGAGCGGTTGGCCGAGGCCAAGCGCCTGCTGCGCCAACCCACCCTCAGCGTGGCCGATGCCTGCCTGCGGGCCGGCTTCAACAACCTCTCCTACTTCCAGGCGCTATTTAAAAAGCACGAAGGCCTGACGCCCGGCATGTATAAGCGGCAGGCCGCGGCAAGCTAGTATTCAGAAGCTTATTTATTCGTTTGTCCTTGCGAGCGCAGCGCGGCAACCGCACCAGAACGACACCCGCACGATTTCGTTCTGGTGCGATTGCTGCGCTCGCAAGGACAGACAGCTAAAATAACAGTTGGCTAATCAGTTATACCTTACTTCCAGCACTTCTACCTCTTCAGCCTTACCCCCTAGGGGCAGCGCCACAACTTGCCCCGGCCGCGCGCCGATGAGCACCCGCGCCAGCGGGGCTACGAAGCCGATTTTGCCCGCCGCCACGTCGGCCTCATCCACGCCCACGATGGTGAAAACCCGCTCGGCCCCGCTTGGGCTACGCAGGCGCATGGTGGCCCCGAAGCGCACCTCGCCGGGCGGCTGGGTGGCGGGGTCTACGAGGCGGGCGCTGGCCAGGCGCTCGGCCAGCAGCGCCTGGCGGCCATGAAGCAGCGAGAGGCGGAAGGTGCGGTCGGTGTCGGTCTGGGTGCGGTCGGCCTCGGCCAGGGCGCGCTCGGCTTCCAGCAGCACCAGCTCCTGGCGCAGCTGCGCGAGGCCGGTGGGCGTCACGTAGTTGGGGATGCCGGGCGGCAGCGCGGCGCGGGGCGGCACCAAGGGCGGCGTCTGGACATCGTCTTCTTTTACAAAACCGCGGCTCATGAGCGAGGAAGTGAGGTAGGGGAATAACGCGTTGTACGGGAATTATCCGCGCGCTGCGTACTGCTGCGTAACCCGCAGTGCCCGCTGCGTGAAACAGCACCAGGGGCAACCTTCCCGCTAAACCAGCAGTTTGAGAAGGCACTATGCCTGATATGTTACTCGCTACCCCTGCCCCGGCCGCCACCCGCCTTTCTGGCGGCCTGGTGTGGCTGATGGCGCTGGCCTGCGGCCTGGTGGTGGCCAATATTTATTACAACCAGCCGCTGCTGGCCGCCATCGGGCGCAGCTTCGGCGTGAGCGACAGCCAAGCCAGCCTCGTGGCCACGGCCACCCAGGTGGGCTACACCCTGGGTATGCTACTGCTGGTGCCCCTAGGGGATAAGCTAGAGCGCAAGCGCTTCATTCTGTGGCTGCTGGGCGGCGCAGCGGCCTGCCTGGCCGGCGCGGCCCTGGCGCCGTCGTTTTGGGTGCTGGCGGGGGCGAGCGTGCTCATCGGGCTGTGCTCGGCGGTACCGCAACTGCTGCTGCCCATGGCTGCCTACCTGGCCCCCGAGGCCGACCGCGGCCGCATCGTGGGGCGCATTATGAGCGGGCTGCTGCTGGGCATTTTGCTTTCGCGCACCGTTAGTGGCTTCGTGGCGGCGCATTTGGGCGGCTGGCGCACGGTGTTTGGCGGGGCAGCGGGCCTCATGCTGGCCCTAGGGGCGCTGCTGGCCTGGCAGTTGCCGCGCAGCTACCCCAGCTTCCGGGGCACCTACCGCGAACTGATGGGCTCGCTGCTGACCCTGGGGCGCGAGCTGCCCGACCTGCGGCGCTCGGCGCTGGTGGGTGCGGGCGTGTTTGCCAGCTTCAGCGTGTTCTGGACCACCCTGGTTTTTTACCTCGAAAGCCCCGCCTACCGCTACGGCGCCGACGTGGCGGGCCTCTTTGGCCTGGTAGGTGCGGCCGGCGCCCTGGCCGCCTCGCTGGCCGGCAAAGCGGCTGACGAGCGCGGCCCGCGCTTCGCCATCACGATGGGCGTGGCCCTGGCCCTGGCCGCCTACCTGGTGCTGGGCTTAGGAGGCGGCTGGCTGGTGGGCCTGGTAGTGGGCGTGCTGCTGCTCGACGTGGGCGTGCAGGCGGCCCACATTTCCAACCAGACGCTCATCTTCTCGCTGCGTCCCGAGGCCCGCAGCCGCCTCAACACGGTGTACATGACGGGCTATTTTGCGGGCGGCTCCCTAGGGTCGGTAGTCGGCGGCTGGGCCTGGATGCACTACGGCTGGCCGGGCGTGTGCACGGCCGGCGGCAGCTTCGTGCTGCTGGCGCTGGCGGCGCATTTGGGCTATCGGCGAGGACAGTTGAGGCTAGCTGGGTAATAAGCAGCTAATAACTACCCTCACTTCTGCGTCATCTAACTGCGCACAGCCAGTGAATGCGAAGGTAGTTGCTGTCAGCTCGGCGATACCCACTATATTATAGTGCTCCAGCATGTATAGTGCAACGTCGTACTCATCAAGCAGTTGCTCATCTACTCTAAACTGTTTTAGCCCCAACGTTTGGCTGATTGGCACGTCGCGAAAGTAAAGCTGGGGAGGGTATAGCAACCACCCAAACTCCGCTTGCTCGTCAGCACTGATACGCTCGGTAATTTCTCGGCTGGCATTTATCTCCAATGTGAGCTTGCCCTCCAGCTCATTCTTCCTAAATTGGATTTCGCCGATACCAAAATCCGTTTCATTAAGCCAGAAGTAGTTTTCCCGCATGTGTAAGTTAAGCTTGTGCTACTAAATGCCCCAGGCATACCTTCAGGCTTTCGCGCCAGTGCGGAATAGCTAGCCCTAGAGCCTGCTTTACCTTGGTCTTGTCCATGACGGAGTAGGCGGGGCGGGTGGCTTTGGTGGGGTACTCGGCGGTGCGGATGGGCACGGTGCGGGTGGGCAGGCCGGCCAGTTCAAAAATAGCGGTGGCGAAGTCGTACCATGACGCAATGCCCTCGTTGCTGTAGTGGTAGAGGCCGTAGGCGGTGCTCTGGCTTTCGATGATGGTGAGCAGAGCGCCGGCCAGGTCGATGGCGTAGCAGGGCGTGCCCACCTGGTCCCAGATGATGCGCAGCTCTTCGCGCTCGGCACCCAGCTTGAGCATGGTTTTCACGAAGTTGCCCGCGTACTGCGAGTACAGCCAGCTGGTGCGCAAGGTGAAATACTTGGTGGTAGCGGCAGCTACGGCCTGCTCGCCCTCTAGCTTGGTGAGGCCGTACACCCCTAGGGGCTCGGTGAGGTCGGTTTCGGTCAGGGGCTGGTTGCCGGTGCCGGCAAACACAAAATCGGTGGAAATCTGGACGAGCACGGCGTCGAACTCGGCGCAGAGGCGGGCCAGGTTTTCGGCGCCGTCGCGGTTCACTTGGCGGGCAATTGCTACCTCGTCCTCGGCCTTGTCTACGGCCGTGTAGGCGGCGCAGTTGATGGCGTAGGCCGGGCGGTGCTGCTCAAATAGCGCCCGCAGGCCTTCGGAATTCAAAATATTTGCCTGGGCTTCGGGCGGGAAAACCAGGCCCGGCGTATTGCGCTCTTTTGCTACGTGCGCCAGGCACTGCCCCAATTGGCCCGAGGCCCCAAAAACTAACATAGTACGCATGCCAACCTGCCCGCCGAGAAGTGAGTGGCCGAGCTTTCGGAGGCGAAGTTAGCTAGCACCGTTGGGCCCGCGCTTGTTTTTGATGGGCTCGAAGCGGCGCTCGCGGGGCTGCTTTTCGCTGAGGTATTTCCAATAGCGGCGCGGCATGTGGCGGCGGTGCAGCTTCAGGTTGCGCCGCTCCGGGATGTTGGCATGGTCGAAGTAGGCCTGCCAGAGCAGCCGAAACAGCGGCTCGCGCTCGTCGAGCACCTGGGCAGCTACCTCGCCCCGGCGCGGGGTAGTGCCCAGGCCCGCCAGCTCCACCACGTCGGTGCGGTGCAGGTCGTAGTAGAGGCCGTAGCGGCGCTTGAGGTCAAAAATCAACCAGCGCTGGTCGGCGTAGCGCTTGGTGAAGTGGCTGGCAATGAGCGGCAGCACGTCGAAGTCGGGCTCAATACTGGCGTGGAACAAGCCGTCCTGGGTTTTTTCGAAGCGCACGAAGGCTTCCATGCGGTGCTTCTCGCGAAACAGCTGCTGGGCCAGGCGCTGGCAGCGGCGCACGGTGGCGTCGGCGTAGTTTTTGGAGATGTCGCGCCCGGCGCGCAGGGCCATATCGGCAAAGCGAAAAATAAGCAGCTCGCGCTCAGCATCTTCGCTCAAAAACACGTGGTAGAGCTGTGCCCGCGCCGCCTCGGGCATGAAGCGCAGCAGGCCGTCCCAGGTGCGGGCGGCCAGGGTGTCGTCGGTAGCCACGGCCAGCAACTGGGCAAACAGGCCGCCCTGCACCGCGCTCTCGGGCTGGATGCTGCTCGGGGCCGAGCGCCGCTCATACACCCGAAACAGCACCGTAAGCAGGCCCTCGAACGAGCCATCGTAGGTGTAGTTGGTGGGCGGCTGGTGCAACTCGGGGGCGGGCGGGCGGGCAGCTACCGGCCCTAGGGCTTGGTGGGCAGCAGGCTGAAGCGGAATAAGACGACTCACGCGAACGGTAGTAAGAAATAGCGCTTACGTAAAAATCGTTTGTCATTACGAGCGCAGCGCGGCAACCGCACCAAAACGACACCCGCCCGACTCGTTCTAGTGCAATTACCACGCTGCGCTCGCCATGACAAACGGCTTGTATATACTAGGGCTACGCAACGGGCGCTGACGCGGCCATAAAATCCAGTAGTAGCTTATTTACTGCTTCAGGCTCTTCCAAATGCACCCAATGCGTAGCATCCGGAAAGTAATGCAACTGCCCGTTGTCGCACTGGCTCATACTAATTTCGGCCATGCGAGCCTTCAAAAAAATATCCTGCTTGCCCCAAATTACTTGCAGCGGCCCTCTAATGCGGGGCCAGCCGAGGCGGCCGGCGTAGCGCAGGCCGCGGTACCAGTTTATCATGGCCGTGAGGGCCCCCGGCTGCTGCCAGGCGGCCCGGTAGCCAGCCATATCCTCCGGGCTGAATGTGCCCGGCAGGCTAGTGCCCACCAGCCACTTGGTAGCGGTGCGCCAGTTGCGGGACTTAAACCAGCGCTCGGGCAGCCACGGCAACTGAAAAAACACCATGTACCAGCTGTGCAGCATCTGACTAGGCACGCGCCACAGGTTTTTGGTTTCGGCCGCCGGGTGCGGCACATTGATGATGGTGGTGCTCAGCAGGCGCTCGGGGTACTGCGCCGCCAAGTACCAACTCACAATAGCGCCCCAATCGTGGCTGATGAGGTGGGCCTGCTGGCGGCCAGCCGCGTCAAGCAGCCCAATTACGTCGGCCGCCAGCACCGGAATGGTGTAGTTGCGAATACCGCGGGGCTTGTCGCTGAGGTTGTAGCCACGCTGGTCGGGCACCCACACGCGGTAGCCGGCGGCTACCAAGGCCGGCAGCTGCTTGTGCCAGGTTTCCCAGTACTCGGGGAAGCCGTGCAGCAAAATAGCCAGCGGGCCAGCGGCCGGGCCGCACTGCACCACGTGCAGCCGCAGGCCGTTGGTTTCTACGTCGTGGTGCTCTAAAGTGAGGTCCATGCCTGGCAGTACGCCGCCTAGGCCCCCAAATGTTATGGTTCAGATTTAAGCCGCCACCTCGGCTGGCCCGGCATCGGGCTGGCGGGCGTCGCGGGCGGCATCGTGCATTTGGCGCACCAGCGGCAGCAGCTCCGAGAGGCGGCAGCACACGGCTAGGCGCGGGGCCTTGTCGGCAGTGAGGGGGCCTAGGGCCGTGACGCTGGGGGCTAGAGCGGCGGCCGCATCAGCGGAAGCGCGGTGGGTGATTTTCATGGCGAGGGACTGAGAAAAACAGTTTGAAGAACCGGCTACTGCACCACCAGCGTATCGGTGATGAATGCATTGTTGGTGGTCAGAAACTGCACGTAGTAGGTGCCGGCCTTGGGCGGCGTAAACTGGTAGCTGGCCTGCGAAGCGGTGGCAACCGCATTGCAAGAGCAGCCGCTATAGTTGCCATTGACGCCCACTTGCTGCGTGGTTGTGTTGTCGGCATTAGTCACGGTGTTGGTGATGAGGTTGCCAAACGTGCCGCAGCTATTGCCGAGGCTATACCCTAGGCTGTAGGTAACCGCCTGGCCGGCCGTGGCTGTGCGCGGGCCAGTAGCCGTCGAAATGGGCACCAGAATGGTCGATTGGCACACGGGCTCGTCCACGGCCAGGCAGCCGGGTAGCATGAGGGTAGCCGCAAGCAGGCCAATCAACAACGGGAGTTTCATAGTAGGCTAAAAGTGAAAGCTTTAAAACACACCTAACGCCGTAGCTTAGCTCCCTCGTATGCCCTAGGCCCGCTAGCCGACCTGGGCAAACAAGTCGAGCTGCTGCGTCACTAGGGCCGAGCGCACGGCCTTGCCCCCAAACAGCACCTGCCGCCGAATCTGCTGCTCATCGAGCTCGCCCAGGGCGGCCGGCGCCGCCCCGCGGTAGGTCATAAAGTGGCGCGCCCGGCGCATGACCACGCCCAGCTGCTTCAGGGTTTCGGCCGTGAGGGCGGCGAAGCGGCGGGCCTGCACGATGCGCTCGACGGAGCGCGCCCCCACGCCCGGAATGCGCAGCAGCAGCAGGCGGTCGGCCGTGTTCACATCCACCGGAAACAGGTGGCGGTTGCGCAGCGCCCAGGCCAGCTTGGGGTCAATTTCGAGGTCTAGGAAGGGGTGCGCGGGGTCCAGAATTTCGTCGGCCTCGAAGCCGTAGAAGCGCATCAGCCAGTCGGTTTGGTAGAGCCGGTGCTCGCGAATGAGCGGCGGCTGGGTTACCTGCGGCAGGCGCGCGTCGTCGGTCACGGGCACGTAGCCCGAGTAGTACACGCGCTTGAGGCCGTAGCCCTGGTAAAGCGAGTCGGAGAGCTTGATTATCTGCAAGTCATTCTCCTGCGAGGCACCCACGATGAGCTGGGTGCTCTGGCCGGCGGTGGCAAACTGCGGCACCTTCTTGAAGAGCGCCTTTTCTTCCTTGTTTTGAATAATGCCATCCCGAATCTGGGCCATCGGCGTCAGAATCTCCTGGTAGTTTTTCTCGGGCGCCAGCGTTTGCAAGGCCAGCTCCGAAGGCAGCTCGATGTTTACGCTCAGCCGGTCGGCGTACATTCCGGCCTCAGCAATGAGCTCCTGCGAAGCGCCCGGAATGGTCTTGACGTGGATGTAGCCGTTGAACTTGTGCTCGGTGCGCAGCGTGCGCACGATGCGCACCAGCCGCTCCATGGTGTAGTCGGGGCTCGAAAAGATGCCGCTGCTTAAAAATAGCCCCTCGATGTAGTTGCGGCGGTAGAAGTTGATGGTCAAGTCTACCACTTCCTCCACCGTGAAGGCGGCGCGCTTCACATCGTTTGAGCGGCGCGACACGCAGTAGGCGCAGTCGAAGATGCAGTGGTTGGTAAGCAAAATCTTGAGCAAGCTCACGCAGCGGCCGTCCTCGGTGTAGCTGTGGCAGATGCCCATGCCTTCGGCATTGCCAAGGCCTTTTTGCTCGTTTTTGCGCTTGCCGCCGCTACTGCTGCACGACACATCGTACTTGGCGGCGTCGGCTAAGATGCTTAGCTTCTCCTGAATGCGCTCGTTCATGCAGATAAGGGGCGTAAGTGGGCGTAAATGTAGCTGGCGTCGGTTGAAAGTCTGTTCTTGGCAAGCTAATTTTCTTGGAAAAAGTTTCTCCATTGGCGAGTTTACTTATTCTTTTTAGCAGCCCCCGGCCTAGGGCCCCGTTGCGGCCAAAGGCCCGACCTTTGCCCTAGGCCCCTTTCCGGCTTTTACCCCATCGCCATGCCGCTGCCCAAAAAAGTTTTCCTGTTTTTGCTGCTCGCCCTAGGGCCTGGCTTTTCGGCAGTTGCCCAAACTGCCCCCCCCCCGGTGTGGCGCGGCGCGGCCGGCCAGCGGGCCATCACCAGCCTGCTGTTTGGCAAGCCGGCCGGCCGCGCGGCGAGCGCCCAAGGCCCTAGGGCCGCCCCGGCCACCAGCGCCACGCTGCCCTTCCGGCGCGACCCGGCCATCGCGCGCCAAGCCCAGGCCCTGACGGTGCGGCAAGTGAAGCTGACCAATGAAACGGCGGCCGAGCAACTCGGGCAGCTCTTTGCCAGCAAGGACGTGCTAGCGGCCTGGGGCCAGGCCCTGCAGGCCTACGGCCTTACCCTCAACAACGTGGCCGACGCCCTCACGGCCAACTGGCTGGTACTCTACCTGTGCGCCAACGAGCTAACCGCGCCGCCCCCCGCCGCCCAGGTGGCGGGCCTGCGCCGCCAGCTGCGCCGCGTGTGCGCCCTGCCCAGCCTAGCGGGCCGGCTGCGCACCAGCGCCCAGCGCCAGCAGCTGGCCGACTACCTGCACCTGCAAAGCCTGCTGCTCAACCAGGCCCAGAGCGGCGCCGAAGCCGCGCAGGATACCGCCGCCGGCGCTACCCTGGCCCGGCGCGCCCGCCAGGTAGCCCGCCAAAACATGGGCTTCGACCCCACCACCGTGCGGCTGACAAACCAGGGCCTGCTGCGCAAGTAAGCCGGCGCCGCCTGCTTACTTTGTTGTTGTGCGCCCCTGCCTTACCTGGTTTATTTGCTGCCTTGCCTGCCTGCTGCTGGGCGGGGCGGCGCGCGGCCAGGAGTTTTCGCCGCGCCTGGCCGTGCCGCCCGATTCGCTGCGCGCGGCCCAAACCGAGCTGGCGTTGCCCGCCGACTCGCTGAGCCGGCGCTTCGATGAGGACCGCTTGCGCCTGCGGCTGGAGCGCTACGCCAGGCGCAAAACCATTGCGGGGCGGGCCATGGCGGCGTTTTTTCGCTTTACCAAGCCCCAGCAGGAAGACCATGGCCTAGACGCGGTGCTGCTGAACCGGCAGTTCGACCAGCACAACTTCAAGATTGTGCGGCGCGTCACCATCCGGCCCTTCGATGCCTTCGGCTACAGCCTCAACGACTCGCTGCGCCAGCCGCGCACGCTGGTGGAGCGCGGCGGCAACGTGCTGCACATCCGCACGGCGCGCTCGCGCATTCGGCAGCTATTGCTATTTCGGGTGGGGCAGCTCTTGCAGCCCCAGGCTTTGGCCGAAAGCGAGCGCCTGCTGCGCCAAACCGACGAGATACTCGACGCCCGCGTGCTGGTGAACGAAACCACTGCCACCCGCGACAGCGTGGATATTCTGGTGCTCACCACCGACGTGTTCAGCATCACGGGCGGCTATGACCTGCGCAGCGCCACCGAGGCCGTGCTGACCCTAGGCGACCAGAACTTCCTGGGCCTGGGGCACCAGTTCGACAACCGCTACCAGTACGGCCGCGGCCTGCCCCAAACCTGGGGCTACGAAGGCAACTATCGCCTGCCGTTTCGCAACTTCGTGTACGGCAACGGCTACTACTTCAACGAGTGGGAGTCGCACTCGGGCGGGGCGGCCCTGCGGCGCGATTTCTACTCGCCCAGCGCCCGCTGGGCCGGTGCCCTGGCCTACGACGCCTTCAACCTGCGCCTGGTGCTGCCGCGCGACGCGCCGGTGCCCGAGGGCCAGATGCCCAATTTCCAGATTCGCTCCTACAACAGCCAGAGCCTCTGGGTGGGCCGCGCCCTGCGCCTGCGCTCCTACGACCTAGGCTACGAAAACCCCGGCCGCCTTATCATCGCGGCCAGCGTGCTGCACGAAAAGCACCTCACTAACCCCACCAACACCCCCGACGACCGCACCAAAACCCAGTACCTAGGGGCCGTGGGCTACTCGGTGCGCCGCTACTATAAGGACAAGTACCTCTTCGGCTTTGGCCGCACCGAGGACGTGCCCACCGGCACGCTGCTCAGCTTCACGAGCGGCTACGAGGCCAACCCCGTGGGCCCGCGCCTCTATGGCAACCTGAGCCTATCCGCCGCCGGCTACTCCGAGCGCCAGGGCTACCTCTACGTGGGCACCAGCTTCGGCACCTACCGGCGCCTCTCGGATGGCGGCTGGGAGCAGGGGCTGCTGGGAGCGCAGGTGCAGTATTTTACGCGGCGCTACCGGGTGGGTAGCTACCAAAGTCGGCACCTATTCAATGTGCGGGCGGTAGCGGGCTTCAATCGTTACCCGGCCGAGGTGCTGCTCAACGGCATTGGGGGCGTGGGCGGGGCGGTGCGCGGCTTCCGGCCCGAGGGCCAGCAGCTGGCTACCAGCCGCTTCACGGCCAGCTACGAGGGCACCGTATACACGCCGCTCTCGCTAGCAGGCTTCCGCATGGCGGTGCTGGCTTTTGCCGACGCGGCCTTCATCAACCAAACCATTGGGGGGGGCTCGCCCTTCGGCACCGGCGCGCCCTACACCGGCTTCGGCATCGGCTTTCGGTTTCGCAACGAGCTCACGGCCCTGCGCACGTTTCAGGTATTGCTGGGCTTTTACCCTAGGGGCCAGCTGGCCCCCAACGGCGTGCGCCTCTTCGAAACCGCCCGCGACTCGTACCAGTTTGCCGACTTCAGCTTTGGGCAGCCCAGCGTGGTGCAGTACTCCTACCAGTAGCCGCGGGCCCTAGGGCCTACTACACATAAAACCGCTTCGCCGGCCGGGGCCAACGAAGCGGCAAACATAGTTTAACCAACTTTAATAACAACTACTTACTGATAAATCACAACAACAGAGCGGATGCTTTATTAAGGTGCCGGCCGGCGCGGCGAGCGGCTATTGAAACGAGATGGGCAGCGTGCAGGCCGTGCGCACGGCCTGGCCATTGTGGCGGCCGGGCTGCCAGGCGGGCATAAACCACACCAGGCGCTGGGCCTCCTCATTGAGGCCGTAGCCGAGGCCCTTGAGCACGGCCACGTCGGAAATGCGGCCCTGAGCACTCACCACGAAGCGCACATACACGCTGCCTTTGGCGTGCAGGTAGCGGGCCTGCTCAGGGTAGCGCAGGTTTTTGGCCAGAAAGGCCTGCAGCGCGGGCATCCCGCCGGTGAACTGCGGCAGCACGTCGGGGTTAATAAATACCGAGTCGGGGCTGAAAGTGGGTGCGGCCAGGCGGCCGGGCGCCGGTGTTTCGGCCGTAAGCGTGGCCAGGGGCTGCGGCGAGCGCTGAGCAAAAGCGGAGCTAGAAAGCAACAAACCAGCTACCAGTAAAAAGTACAATTTTTTCATAGTAACAGCAATTACTTTAAAAAAGATTAATAAGTCGTTAATTCCCTACATCAAAGCTAAAATTGATACGTTGCCTTTCCTAACGCCGGATTGGCTGAAATCATCTTTTCTTCTAAAATAACAATTAAACCTTTTTTTTATCATTTAAGCTCGTCTATTGCAACTTCTTCTGCTGGGCCCAATTATTCCGGGCGGCTGGCCGCTAGCCGCTACCTTCATCCCTTAAACTGCTTTACCAGCGAATGCTTCAGCTTGGCGACTTCAACGATTTAGAGATAGCCCGCGAGGTTAGCATCGGCTTCTACCTCACCAGCGACGACGGCGACTTGCTGCTGCCCGAGAAGTACCGCCCGGTGGGCGCGCACGTGGGCGACGTGATTCGAGTATTCGTGTACCGCGATTCAGAGGACCGCCTCATTGCCACTACCTTAGAGCCGCTGGCGGTGGTGGACAGCTTTGCCGCTCTCACGGTGCGCGACCTGGGCCCGGCCGGCGCTTTCCTGGACTGGGGCCTGGAAAAAGACCTGCTGCTGCCCTATCGCAACCAGCCCCGCGAGGTGCGCCCCGGCGAGCGGCTGCTCGTGTACGTGTACCTCGACGAGGCCAGCGACCGGCTGGTGGCCTCGGGCAAGTGGCGGCAGCACCTGAGCCCCGAGCCCTTCGCGGGCCAGCCCGGCGACGCCGTGCAGGTGATGGTGGCCGAAGAAACGCCCCTAGGGTACAACGTAGTAGTAAACGGTACGCACCTGGGCCTCTTATATAGCAACGAGATTTTCCGGCCGCTGCGGCTGGGCGAGCTGCTGCCCGGCCACCTGCGCCAGGTGCGCCCCGATGGCAAGCTCGATGTACGCCTGGGCCAGGCTGGCTACGACGAGGTAGAAACTGCCGCCAACCTAGTGCTGGCCGCCCTGCGCGAGCGCCCCAACGGCACGCTGCCTCTGGGCGACAAAAGCCTGGCCGACGACGTGTACCGGCGCCTAGGCATTAGCAAAAAGACGTTCAAAAAGGCCCTGGGCGCCCTCTACAAGCGGGGCCTAGTGGTGCTGGGCCCGGCCGAAACTCGGCTGGTGGAGGACGAGTAGTCCCTAGGACCTCCACGGCTGGCCCAGGCTTAGCTGCTAACTAGGCGCTGCTGCACCTACAGTATTCTTTATTGATGGCCAAGCATTTATAATTTATAACTGCTGAATAAGTTACAAAACGTATGCAGCCGTTTATAAACTGCTAGATGCGTTATATCTTTACGGCATGGAGGAACTTACCAAAACGGAAGAACCTATTATGCAGGTGCTGTGGAAGCTGAAGCAGGCCTTTGTGAAGGACATTATTGAGCACCTGCCCGATAACCCCAAGCCGCCCTACAACACGGTTTCGTCGGTGGTGCGCATTTTGGAGCGCAAGGGCTACGTGGGCTTCCGGGCCTACGGCAAAACCTACGAGTATTTCCCGCTCATCAGCAAGGCACAGTACCGCGCCGGCACGCTCAAGCGGCTGCTGACGCGCTACTTTGACAACTCGCCGGCGGCGCTGGTATCGTACATGGTGGAGGAAAGCCTGAGCCCCCGTGAAATTCAGCAGCTGCGCAAGCTGCTGGGCGAAGACGAACCCACGCCCGGTCAGCATGACTAAGGCCTGGCTGCTATATCTGGCAGCCGCTACGGGCTGCCAACTGGTATTTGCGCTGCTTTATCGGCTAGTGCTGGCCTCGCTCAGCACTTTTGGCTGGAACCGCGCCTACCTGCTGAGTGCGCTGGTGCTGAGCACCTTGCTGCCGCTGCTGGCCCCGCCGGCTGCCTGGCTACCGTGGCTAGGAGCCCCGGCGGGCGCTAGCTTGGTGGCGCTGCCGGGCTCCTGGTCGCTGGCGGCGCATTCGGCTACGGCGAACCTAGCTGGCGCTACGGCCCCGCCGCTGGCCCTGCCGTGGCTGCCGCTGGTGCTGGCGGGCTACTGGCTGGGAGTAGCCTGGCAGGTAGCCCGCACGGGGCGAAGCTTGATGGCGCTCTACCACCTGGGCCGGCAATACCCGCGCACGCGCCTCGGCCGCAGCTGGCTGGTGCAGCTGCCCACGCCGGGCCAGCCAGCTTTTTCGTTCGGCAACTGCGTGTTTTTGTCGCCTCAGCACGCTCAGCTTAGTTCCGTCGAATATGCGCAACTGCTGCAACACGAGCAGGCGCACGGCGCGCAGCACCACTCGCTCGACTTATTGCTGGCCGAGGGCCTAGGGTGGTTTTTCTGGTTTAACGGCCTGGTGGCGTACCTAGGCCAGCAGCTGCGCACGGTGCACGAGTACCTGGCCGATGCCGCCGCGGCGCCCCCTACCGGCTCACGCGCCGCCTACGGCCACCTGCTGCTGAAGCTGGCCGCCGCCCCGCCGCCGGGCGCCCTGGTGCACTCCTTCGCCACCCGGCAGGTAGCCCAGCGCCTGCTCATGCTCACCTCGCCCACTTCCTCTCCCATAAAAAAGCTTCGTTTTTTGCTGGCGCTGCCCGTAGCCACCGCCGCCTGGCTGGGCGCGGCGGCCCTAGGCCCCCGGCCGGCTCTAGCGGCCCAGCCACTGGTGGCTGCCTCGGCCACGGCGGGCCGAATCGGCACTATCGCCTGGCAAGGCAATATTTTCCTGACGGCTGTTCAACTTAACGAGGCGTTGGGGTTAGCGCCAGGCGACCCTTATAGTAAAGAAACGGTGGACGCCAGGCTAAATTACCGCCTTGATGGTCGTGACGTGACCTCGCGCTACCTGGACCACGGCTACCTATTTTTCTCAGTTGACCCCGTGGCCACGCCCCAGCCCGCTGGCACTACCAACCTGCTTTTCAAGATAACAGAAGGCACCACGGCGCGCCTAAACACGATTACGGTAAAGGGCAACCGCACCGTGCCCACCGCCGCCATTGTGCAGCTAACCAGGCTGCACAGCGGCGAGTTATTTAGCCGCGCCAAGCTGATTGCGGCGCAGCGTAGCCTGGCGGCCAGCGGGCTATTCGTGCCTACCGAAATCAATATCAACCCGCAGCCCATTCCTGATAAAGGGTTGGTAAACATGGAGTTCATTGTAACAGAAAAGTAGCCGAGGCTAGCCGTTTCGGACCGTTTCGCCGGATTTTTACGGTAGCCGCGGTGGCTTTTTGCTAAATGCGTTGTTCCTTTGCTCCGCAATCGTACCCAACCCATGTCGTACCGCGCTTCTGCTTCGCAACTCTGGTGGTGGCCCTCTTCCTTCTTACAAGGCTGAGCAAAAAGGTATATCCGGTTGGTTGAATTCCTCCCTGAAATTTCCAAAGCCCGTTGCTCGCCGCAACGGGCTTTTTTATTATTTCATTCGATTAAGCTGTCCTTGCGAGCCTGCGAAGCAATCGCCCCGGCCCGACACCCGAACGACGACGTTCTGGTGCGATTGCTTCGCAGGCTCGCAAGGACACCTAACTTCCGTCATGTCGGCCGTTTCTTCCGAAGTTTCTACTGCTACCCTAGTGCACAGCCGCCACCGCCGGCTGCTGGCCGATACGCTCACGCCGGTGAGCTTGTACCTGCGGCTGCGCGACCAATTTGTGGGCACGCTGCTGCTCGAAAGCTCTGACTACCACGGCCACGACAATAGCTTCTCGTACCTGTGCTTCGGCCCGGTGGCGCGCTTCGAGCTGAGCGGCGACCAACTGACGGTGCAGCACCCTGGCCAGGCGGTGGCCACTACCACCCTACCCGACCCGCGCCAGGCCCTGGGCCGGCTGCGCGCGTTCCGGGAGAGCTTCCGGCCGGTGGCGCCCTCGGGGCTGCCCTTCACCAGCAACGGGCTGTTTGGGCACATGGCCTACGAGGCAGTGCAGTATTTTGAAGACGTAGCGCTGCGCGACAAGCCCGCCGAGAGCACGGTACCGGCCATCGTGTACCAGGCGTTTCGCTACGTCATCGTCATCAACCATTTCAAGGACGAGCTATATCTGTTTGAGCACCAGTACCTGGCCGAGGGCGAGGTGCCGGCGCCCGACACGCTCGACCAAGTGGAAACGCTCATCCAGAACCGCAACTTCGCTACCCATCCCTTTCACCTCACGGGCCCGGAAACCACCAACGCCACCGACGCCGAGTTTCTGGAGCTGGTGCGCCTAGGGCAACACCACTGTCAGCGCGGCGACGTGTTCCAGATGGTGCTGTCGCGCCGCTTTGCCCAGGGGTTTCAGGGTGATGAGTTCAATGTGTACCGGGCACTACGCTCGCTCAATCCCTCGCCCTACCTGTTCTTTTTCGACTACGGCAGCTACAAAATCTTCGGCTCATCGCCCGAGTCGCAGATTGTAATAAAGGGTGGCCAAGCCGTGCTCTACCCCATTGCGGGCACCTTCCGCCGCACCGGCGACGACGCGGCCGACGCCCGCCTGGCCCAGCAGCTGCTCGACGACCCCAAGGAAACCGCCGAGCACGTGATGCTGGTAGACCTGGCCCGCAACGACCTCTCGCGCCGCTGCGACGTAGTGGCCGTGGAGCGCTTCAAGGAAATCCAGTACTACTCGCACGTCATTCACCTGGTGTCCAAGGTAGTAGGCCAGTTGGGCGCCGATACCGAGCCGCTCGACGTAGTGGGCGAAACCTTCCCGGCTGGCACGCTCTCGGGTGCGCCCAAGTACCGCGCCGTGCAGCTCATCGACGCGTACGAGAGTACCCAGCGCGGCTTCTACGGTGGCTGCCTGGGGGTGCTCGACTTCGGCGGCGACTTCAACCACGCCATCATGATTCGCACCTTCCTCAGCAAAGACAACACGCTTTACTACCAGGCCGGCGCGGGCGTGGTGGCCAAGTCGGTGCCCGCCAGCGAGTTGCAGGAGGTGCACAACAAGCTGGGCGCGCTGCGGGCCGCGCTCAAGCAAGCAGAGAAGGTGTAGGCCCTAGGGTACTTGAAGGTGCCAAAGGCGGTCATGCTTATCTGGCGTCCGCTTGTCGAACCAAAGGAAGGCGAAGCCAAGCGGACGCTAGATAAGCATGACGTTTTGATAATTGTTCATTGCTAATTGATAATTGAAAAAGATGCCTATCCTGGTTCTCGACAACTACGACTCTTTCACCTACAACCTCGTGTACTTGCTGCGCGAGCTAGGGCAGGAAGTAGACGTATTTCGCAACGATAAAATCAGCCTCGACGAGGTAGAGAAGTACGCGCACATCCTGCTCTCGCCGGGGCCGGGCGTGCCCAGCGAAGCCGGCATCATGCCCGCGCTCATCAAGCGCTACGCGCCTACCAAGCACATCCTAGGGGTGTGCCTGGGCCACCAGGCCATTGGCGAGGCTTTTGGTGGGCAACTGGCCAACCTGGGCGAGGTGCACCACGGCGTAGCTCACACGCTGCACCAAACGCCCGAAGCCAGCCATAGCCGCCTCTTCAACGACGTGCCCGCTGCCGTGCGCGTAGGCCGCTACCACTCCTGGACCGTGGCGCCCGAGCAGCTGCCCGCCGAGCTGCGCGTAACGGCCGTGGACGAAAACGGCCAGGTGCTAGCCCTGGCCCACCGCGACTACGATGTGCTGGGCGTACAATTCCACCCCGAATCGGTGCTGACGGAGCACGGCAAAACCATGCTGGCCAATTGGGTGAACGGGTAGCTGCAGAAGCTTAAAGAACGTCATGCTGAGCCTGCGAAGCATCTCGCTCGAATCGTTGAAATAGTACCCCCCAGCGTCAGCCGGCGAGATGCTTCGCAAGCTCAGCATGACGTATTACCGTATTACCAGACCTTATCTCAGTGAAAGACACGCTTAACCACCTTTTTGCCTACCGCACGCTGCCCCAAGACGAGGCGCACCGCGTGGTGCTGGGCATTGCCCGCGGCGAGTACAACCCGGCCCAGATGGCGGCTTTCCTCACGGTGTACCTCATGCGCAGCGTGACGGTGGACGAGCTGGCCGGCTTCCGCAACGCCCTGCTGGAGCTGTGCCGGCCCGTCGACCTAGGGGGCTACGACGTGATGGACGTGTGCGGCACGGGCGGCGACGGGCGCAACACGTTCAACATCAGCACGCTATCGGCTTTTGTGGTGGCCGGGGCGGGGCAGCCGGTGGCCAAGCACGGCAACCACGGCGTGTCGAGCATCAGCGGCAGCAGCACCGTTTTGGAGCACCTGGGCGTGCGCTTCACGGCCGACAGCGACCAGCTGCGGCGGCAGCTCGACGAGGCCAACATCTGCTTTTTGCACGCGCCGCTGTTTCACCCAGCCCTGAAGAACGTGGCGCCGCTGCGCAAAGAGCTAGGCGTGAAGACGTTCTTTAATATGCTGGGCCCGCTGGTAAATCCGGCCCGGCCGCGCCTGCAGCTGGTGGGCGTGTTCAGCCTGGAGCTGGCCCGCCTCTACGCCTACCTGCACCAGCAAGAGGCTGGGCGCGAGTTTCTCATCGTGCACAGCCTCGATGGCTACGACGAGGTGTCGCTCACGGGCCCGGTCAAGCTCCTCAGCCGGCAGGGCGAGGAGCTGCTGAGCCCTAGGGACTTTAACTTGCCCACCGTCACGCCCGAGGCTCTGTTTGGCGGCGACACGGTGGCCGAGGCGGCGCACATTTTTCGGCGGGTGCTGGCTGGCACGGCGCCGCCTGCCCACCGCGCCGCCGTGCTGGCCAATGCCGCGCTGGCGCTGCGCACCGCTGGCCGGGCCGCCAACATCAAGGAAGGCCTGGCCCTGGCCGCCGAGTCGCTGGACGGCGGCCGGGCCCAGCAGGCGTTTGAGAAATTGTTATCCCTAGGGTAGCCCGCTTACCATAGCCCGCCCGGCTTCGCAAAGCGCCGGCAGGCTTACGTTAACCTACAGACCATGACCATCCTCGATAAAATAATTGCCGAAAAGCGCCAGGAGGTGGGCCGGCGCCAGGTTGAAACGCCCGCCACCGCCCTGCGCGCGCAGCCCGGCTTTGCGCGGCCGGTGCTCTCGGCGCGGGCCGCGCTCACGGCGGCGGGCTCATCGGGCATTATTGCCGAGTTTAAGCGCCGCTCGCCTTCCAAGGGCGTCATCAACGGCCTGGCCGACGTGGGCGCCACTACGGCGGGCTACGCGGCGGCGGGCGCGGCCGTGCTGTCGGTGCTTACTGACGAGCCGTTCTTTGGCGGCAAGCCCGCCGACTTGCAAGCGGCGCGGGCGGCGTGCCCGGCCACGCCCATTTTGCGCAAAGACTTTACTATCAGCGAGTATCAGCTGCTGGAGGCGCGGGCCTGGGGCGCCGATGTGGTGCTGCTCATTGCCAGCTGCCTCACGCCCACCGAGGTGCGGCAGCTGAGCGAGGCGGCGCAGGCCCTAGGACTAGAGGTGCTGCTGGAAGTGCACGACGAGCACGAGCTGACCGGGCACCTCTGCCCCACGGTGGACCTGGTGGGCGTGAACAACCGCAACCTGGCCACCTTTGCCACCGACGTGGCCACCTCAACCCGCCTGGCGCCGCTCATTCCGAGCCGGTTTGTGAAGGTGGCGGAAAGCGGCTTGCAGCACGCCCGCACCATTCGGCAGTTGCGGGCGGCGGGCTACCAGGGCTTTTTGATGGGCGAAACGTTTATGAAAACGTCCGACCCAGCCGCCGCCCTCGGCCAGCTGGTGCGCGAACTATCCGCCTGGCCTGCACCGTTGGCGAGCTAACTCACTCCTGACCCATATGAAGATTAAAATATGCGGCATGCGCGAAGCCGGCAACCTGGCGGCGATTGCCGACCTCGACCCTGATTTTCTGGGCTTTATTTTCTACGCGGGGTCGCAGCGCTGCATGCGCGACGCCCTCGACCCCGCCCAGGTGCGCAGCCTGCCGCCCAGCATTTGCAAGGTGGGCGTATTTGTAGACGCCGACTTGGCCGACCTGCAAACCAGCGCCTATCATTACCAGCTTGACTACGTGCAGCTGCACGGCCACGAAACGCCAACCTACTGCCAGCAGGTGCAGGCCCTAGGCCTGCCCGTCATCAAAGCCTTCGCCCTGAACGCTGCCTTCGACTTCAGCCCGCTGGCAACGTACGCGCCGTTTTGCGACTTCTTTCTGTTTGACACCAAGGGCGAGCTGCCGGGCGGCAACGGCACGGTCTTCGACTGGGCAGTGCTGCGGCAGTACGCGGGCCCGACGCCCTTTTTGCTCGGCGGGGGCCTAGGGCTGCACAACCTGCCCGAGCTGCTGCGCCTGCAACACCCGCAGCTTTACGGCTTCGACTTCAATAGCCAGCTCGAAACCGCGCCCGGCCTCAAGGACGTGGGCCGCACCCGCGAGCTGCTGGTGCGCCTGCACCAGCTGGCCGCCTAGCTTTTTGTTCACTGTTTATTGCTGATTGCTTTATGATAACCGAAACCGCCCCTTCCCCCTACCGCGTTGATGCCGGCGGCTACTACGGCCCCTTTGGCGGGGCCTACGTGCCCGAAATGCTGTACCCCAACGTGGCCGAGCTGCGCGACAACTACCGGCGCTTGGTGGACGAGCCGGGCTTCCAGCGCGAGTTTGAGCAGCTGCTGGCCGACTACGTGGGGCGGCCCACGCCGCTGTTTCTGGCCCGGCGCCTGTCGGCCGAAATTGGCACCACCATCTACCTCAAGCGCGAGGATTTGTGCCACACCGGGGCGCACAAGATTAACAATACCATTGGGCAAATACTGGTGGCCCAGCGCCTGGGCAAGCGCCGCATTGTGGCCGAAACCGGCGCCGGGCAGCACGGCGTGGCCACGGCCACGGTATGCGCCCTCATGGGCCTAGAGTGCATCGTGTACATGGGCGCTATCGACATGGAGCGCCAGAAGCCCAACGTGGACCGCATGCGGATGCTGGGCGCCCAGGTGCGGCCCGCTACCAGCGGCAGCCAAACCCTGAAGGACGCCACTAACGAGGCCATGCGCCACTGGATTTCGCATCCCACCGATACGCACTACATTATTGGCTCGGTGGTAGGGCCCCACCCCTACCCCGACATGGTGGCGCGCTTCCAGTCGGTTATTTCGGCCGAGATTATCAGCCAACTGCTGAGCCAGACCGGCCGCGCCACCCCCGACTACGTGCTGGCCTGCGTGGGCGGCGGCTCCAACGCGGCGGGCGCCTTTTACCACTACCTCGATGAGCCCCAGGTGCGCCTGGTGGCGGCCGAGGCCGCCGGCCAGGGCGTCGATACGGGCCACTCGGCCGCTACTACGGCCCTCGGCAAGCCGGGCATCTTGCACGGCAGCAGCACCATCCTCATGCAAACCCCGGATGGGCAGGTAACGGAGCCGTATTCCATTTCGGCGGGGCTCGACTACCCTGGCATCGGGCCGCAGCACGCGCAGCTGTTTGCCACCGGCCGGGCCGAGTTTATGTCCATCACCGACCGGCAGGCGCTCGATGCGGCCTTCCAGCTCTCGCGCCTCGAAGGCATCATTCCGGCCCTCGAAACGGCGCACGCCCTCGCCTGCCTGCCGCTCCTCGGGGCCAAGCCCGACGAGGTGGTGGTCGTGTGCCTCTCGGGCCGCGGCGACAAGGACCTGGCTACCTACACCAAGCACCTGGACGAATACCCGGCTTAACCATAAAAATAAACAGGCAGTCCTGCTCAGCTGGCGTCCGCTTGTTTTTCCGTTCTACCTCGCCATGAACCGCCTTACCAACTTATTCCAGCATAAAACGGCCGACGTGCTCAACGTCTACTTCACCGCCGGCTTCCCGCAGCTCGAGGCTACCGTACCCATTCTGCGCGCGCTGCAGGATGCGGGCGCCGACCTGGTCGAAATCGGGATGCCCTACTCGGACCCGGTGGCCGACGGCGAAACCATTCAGCGCAGCAACCAGCAGGCCCTGGATAATGGCATGACCGTAAGCCAGCTGTTTGAGCAGCTGCAAGGCATTCGCCAGCAAGGCATTACGGTGCCCGTCTTGCTCATGGGCTACCTCAACCCGGTGGTGCAGTTCGGGGCCGAGCGGTTTTGCCAGCACTGCCAGGCCGTGGGCGTAGATGGCGTAATTCTGCCCGACCTGCCGCTGGAAGTGTACGAGCGCGAATACCGGGCCTTGTTTGCCCAGTACGGCCTGCAAGTGGTATTTCTGGTGACGCCCCAAACCGCGCCCGCCCGCGTGCGCCAGCTCGACGCCCTGGCCGATGGCTTCATTTACCTAGTGGCCGCCGCCGGCACCACCGGCCTGCAAACCAACATGAACGCTGACGTGGCTGCCTACTTGCAGCGCATCAAGGGCCTAGGGCTGCGCAACCCCACGCTGGTAGGCTTTGGCATCAGCGACGCGGCCAGCTTCGCGGCGGCCAGCCGGCACACCACGGGCGCCATCATCGGCAGCGCCTTCATCCGGCTGCTGCAAACCACGCCGGCCGCGCAGCGCGACGTGGCCATTCAGAAGTTTGTGGCCGGCATTCGGCCGCTGCAAGTGGCCTAGGGCTGCCAGCACCAGAAAGGCGGTCATTCCTCGCAAGCTCGGAATGACCGCCTTTTTATTTGTAATTTGTCTAAACAAAGCCGGTCGGCTTACCTTTGCCCAGCTGGCGTGCGGGATGAAAGCTTGCCAGCCTTCGCGCATGACCTTCCGCAAAGCCGTCGGCAAGTTGCACCTGTGGCTCGGGCTGGCCTCAGGGCTGGTGGTGCTTATCGTGAGCTTGTCGGGCGCGGTATTCGTGTTTCAAGATGAAATCCGCGACCTGACCCAGCCCTGGCGGCACGTGGCGGTGCAGACCGGGCCCATGCTGCCGCCCTCGGTGCTGCAAGCTGCCGCCGCCCGCGCCAAGCCCGGCTTCACCCCTTCCTGGACCACCTACAATGGCCCCGGCCGCTCGACGGCGGTGTACCTGAGCCAAGGCGAGGAGGTATACTACGCTTTTTTGAACCCCTACTCGGGCCAGGTACTACAGGTGCAAAGCCTGCGCAGCGACTTTTTCACCACCGTGCAGTACCTGCACATGTACTTGCTGCTGCCCCCCGCCGTGGGCAAGTGGGTGGTTGATGTGGCCGTTATTATTTTCGTGGTGATGCTCATTTCGGGCCTGGTGCTGTGGTGGCCGCGCAACAGGGCCGCCCGCAAGCAGCGCTTCTCGGTGAAGTGGGCTGCCTCGCCCAAGCGCCGCACCTACGACTTGCACAGCGTACTGGGCTTCTATGCCAGCGCCCTGGCCCTGATGCTGGCCCTTACTGGCCTGTGCATCAGCTACGAATGGTTGATGGCTGGCTTCGGCACCCTGGCCAACGGCGGCCGCTCCATTGCCGCCGAAAATGCCCAGCCGAAGGTTGATACGCTCCTCACGCCCCGCCCCGCCCGCCCGGTGGTTGATGTGGCGTACTACTACCTGCGGCAGCAGTCGCCTAGGGCCGAAATGCTGCTGATAGGCCCGGCCGGCCAGGGCGCCGACCCGGTGTGGGCCACGGCCTACGGCAAGTCGCTGCGCTACTACCACCGCGACGAATACCGCTTTCACCCGCGCACGGGCCAACTGCTGCTAGCGCAGCCCCACGCCGGCAAAAGCCCCGGCAAGAAGCTCGCCGACATGAATTATGACTTGCACACGGGTCAGGTTCTGGGCCTGGGCGGCAAGCTTATCGCGTTCGTGGTGAGCCTGCTTTCGGCCAGCTTGCCCGTTACGGGCTTTTTGGTGTGGCGCGGGCGGCACAACCGCAAGAAGCCCGTGCAACGCCCGGCGTTGGCCGCCGTTTAGGTAGCCATGAAGGCATTATTGCTCCTAGAGCTGCTGGCCGCGATAACCCTAGCCGCCGCCGGCCCGCCGTCGCTGGCCAGCACCATCCGGGCCAGCAAGTGGAAAAAGCGGGTGCTGCTGGTAGCGGCCCCTAGGGCCAGCGAAGCGGCTTTTCGGCAGCAAAAGCAACTGCTGGCGCCGGCTGGCTCCCAGCTTGGCGAGCGCGACCTGCTGGTACTCGACGTGCTGCACGACCACCTAGCCCCCGCCGACCGGCAGTACCTGCGGCACGACCTGGGCCTGCACCTCACCGGCTTCGAGGTAGTGCTCATCGGCAAAGATGGCGGCGTGAAGCAGCGCAGCACCCAGCCATTGGCGCCCGCTGCCCTGTTCGGCACCATCGACCAGATGCCCATGCGCCGCCAGGAAATGCGCCAGGGCCACTAACGCTGCTATCGCAACGGGTAGCGCCGAAACGACACCTTCCCCATCGCTTCCTTCTCGTACCGGGCCAGGCAATAGGGGGCAAATTGGGCGTCGAAGCTAACCGCCCCCGGCCGCACGGCGGGCGGCGCGGGCTGCCCCGCCCGAAAGAAATACACCTTGGTGCTGCCGTACTTGGTGTAGGGCATCAGCGCGCCGTACTGCTGCATCTGGCGCCACAGCGTGTCGGCCACCGTCACGGCGTAGATGCGCACCACCGGGCCGGTATTATTCTCATTGCGATACACCGCCACTTCCTGAAAATCACCCGCCAAATCGCCCACTCCCGGCTGCGTAAGTGAGTCGAACACAAACCAGCCCAGCAGCAGCGCCACGGCGATGAGAACGAGGTATTTGGGTTTCATAAACAAGGATTTATGCCCAGCGCAGCTGCAGGCCCGCGTAGCCGCCAAACTTGCCATCGCGGCTCACCAGCGTCAGGTTTTCGCTCAGGGCCTGGGCAATGAGCAGGCGGTCGAAGGGGTCGCGGTGGTCTTTCACGGCAGGCAGGGCGGCGTACTGAAGCAAATGCTTGTCCTCAATTTCCAGTACCCGCAGGCCCATGGCTCGCACCGCGCTAAGCCAGGTGGCTAAATCAAGCAGGAGTTCGATACGCCCCAGATTAACAAGCGTTGCCAACTCCCAAAACGACACGACACTTACCAGACAAGTAGTTTGCGGGTCGTCGAGCTGTTGGCCCAAGGCAAGGGACAGTTGGGTATCGCCGTTGGCATACCAGACCAGGGCGTGGGTATCGAGCAAGACGCGCATACGGCAAGCTCCACCTAAATCGAGTCGTTATGTGCCCAGGCTGCATCAGGCAGTGGCGCATCCCATTCGGCGGTTTTATACACCACCGAATCCTTCAAAAAGCCGGCTCTCGCTTGGTCAGCAGGCTTTAGCAGCTGTTCCACCATCGCCGCAATCTTATTAAAGGCAGTCTCGTCCTGGGCCTGCGCAATGGCAGCCAACACTTGCTGGCGTTTCTCTTCGGCAATCATGGCTGACTGGTTTTAGCACCCAATATAGCTATTTTACTTCACCTTATCGGCCAAAAAGCGCGCGGTGTGGTTGCTGTCCTTAAGCTTCACCAGCTGCTCAGGGGTGCCTTCAAACAGCAGGTGGCCACCGTTGAGGCCGCCCTCGGGGCCTAGGTCAATCAGCCAATCGGCGCACTTGATGATGTCCACGTTGTGCTCGATGATGAGCACCGAGTTGCCCTGCTCCACCAGCGCGTTGAGGGCGCTCAGCAGCTTGGCAATGTCGTGAAAGTGCAGGCCGGTGCTGGGCTCGTCGAAGATGAACAGAATCTTGTCTTGCTGCAAGGTGGCGCCCTTGGTGAGAAAGCTAGCCAGCTTCACGCGCTGGGCCTCGCCGCCGCTCAGCGTGTTGGCCGACTGCCCCAGCCGGATGTACCCCAGGCCCACGTCGAGCAGCGGCTGCAGGCGCTCGGCCACCTTGGGCTGGCTTTTGAAGAACGCCACGGCGTCGGCCACGGTCAGGTCGAGCACCTCGTAGATGTTCTTGTCCTGAAACTTAACTTCCAGAATATCCTGCTTGAACTTGTGGCCGCCGCAGCTCTCGCAAGTCAGAAAAATATCGGCCATAAACTGCATCTCAATCTTCACCTGGCCCTCGCCCTGGCACACCTCGCAGCGGCCGCCCTCCACGTTGAACGAGAAGTGCGAGGGCTTGTAGCCCCGCGCCTTGGCCAGCGGCTGCTCGGCAAAGAGCGCCCGAATGGTGTCGTAGGCCTTCACGTAGGTCACCGGGTTCGAGCGCGACGACTTGCCGATGGGGTTCTGGTCCACGAATTCGACGTGGGTAAGCTGCCCGCTCACGCCCAGCAGGCGGTCGAACTTGCCGGTGCTTTCGCCCGCGCCGCCGCCCAGCTGCTTCAGGAGGGCCGGAGCCAGAATGCGCCGGATGAGCGTGCTCTTGCCCGAGCCCGACACGCCCGTTACCACCGTCATCACCCCTAGGGGTATTTTCACGCTCACGTTCTTGAGGTTGTTCTCGCGGGCGCCGGTCAGCTCCAGGGCGTTGCGCCAGGGGCGGCGCGTGGCGGGCACCGGCACGTCGCGCTCGCCGCTCAAATACTGGCCGGTGTAGGTGGTGCGGTCGTGGGTCAGCTCCTCAAACGTGCCCTGAAACATGAGGTGGCCACCGCCGCTGCCCGCCTCGGGGCCAATGTCGATAACCTGGTCGGCGGCTTCCATCATCTTCTCCTCGTGCTCCACTACCACCACCGTGTTGCCCATGGCCTGCAGCGAGCGCAGCACGCCAATGAGCTGCTCGGCATCCTTGGGGTGCAGGCCGATGCTGGGCTCGTCGAGCACGTACATCGAGCCCACCAGCGCCGAGCCCAGCGAGGTAGCCAGCGAAATGCGCTGGCTTTCGCCGCCGCTCAGCGTGTTGCTCAGCCTATTGAGCGTGAGGTACCCTAGGCCCACCCGGTCGAGGTAGCCCAGGCGGTTGGCGATTTCGGCCAGCAGGCGGTCGGCCACGGCCAGCTCGTGCGCGCTCAGGCTTAGGTTTTGGAAGAACCCTAGGGCATCTGCGATGGGCAGCAGCACCAAATCGGTGATACTGCGGCCGTCGAGGCGCACGTACTGCGCATCCTTGCGCAGGCGCGAGCCGCGGCAGTCAGGGCAGGTGGTGCGGCCCCGGTAGCGGCTTTGCAGCACCCGGTACTGGATTTTGTGGGTTTGCTCGCTTACCCACTTAAAATAGGCATCGAGACCCTCAAAGTACTTGTTGCCCGTCCACAGCAGGCGGCGCTCGGCCTCGCTCAGCTCGTTGTAGGGCCGGTGAATGGGAAAGTCGAACCGGATGCCGTGCTTGAGCAGCGGCTTCAGCCACTCGCCCTGCTTTTCGGTGCGCCACGGTGCTATCGCGCCCTCGTACACCGTCATGCTCTTATCCGGTATCACCAGGTCTTCGTCGATGCCCAGCACCGAGCCAAAGCCCTCGCAGGTGTGGCAGGCGCCGTAGGAGTTGTTGAAGGAGAAGAAGTTAACGTTGGGCTCCTCGAAGGTCATCCCATCCAGCTCAAACTTATCCGAGAAGGTGCGCGTCTCCTCGTCCAGCTTCACCAGGCACGTGCCGTGGCCCTCAAAAAAAGCCGTCTGCACCGAGTCGGCAAAGCGGAATTGCAGGTCCTCATCGCCGGGCTGCACCACGGCGCGGTCAATCAGGATGTGCACCGGGCCCGCCACCTCGGGCTTGCCCTCGCCAATCAGGTCCTCGATGAAAGCCAGTTGCCCATCGGCCAGCACCACGCGGCCGTAGCCCTTTTGCAGCAGCAGGTCCAGCTCCTTGCTCATGGGCCGGTCGGCCTCGTTGTGCTGCAGCGGCGCCAAGATGGTCACGCGGGTATCGGCGGGCAGGGTAAACAAGTAGTCCACCACGTCGGCCACCGTGTCTTTGCGCACCTGCGCGCCGCTAACGGGCGAGTACGTGCGCCCCACCCGCGCAAAGAGCAGCTTGAGGTAGTCGTAAATCTCGGTGCTGGTGCCCACCGTCGAGCGGTTGTTCTTGATGCTGACCTTCTGCTCGATGGCGATGGCCGGCGAAATGCCGCGGATGTAATCCACGTCGGGCTTGTCCATGCGGCCCAAAAACTGGCGGGCGTAGCTGCTCAGGCTCTCCACGTACATGCGCTGGCCCTCAGCGTATAAGGTATCAAAAGCCAGGCTGCTCTTGCCCGAGCCCGAGAGGCCCGTGACCACGATGAACTTGTTGCGGGGCAGGGCTACGCTCAGGTTTTTGAGGTTGTGGACCCGCGCGTTTTTAATAACGATAAACTGGCGCGGGTCAAGCTGGTCGATGGCGTCGGTGGCCGGGGCGGTCACTTGCAGAGCGGAATTGTCGGACATGACTGGGGTAACGCCGGCCGGGGGGCGGAAGGTTTCGGAGCCCTAGGCCCGGCCGGGCTCGCAAAGGTCGGCGCTGGGGCCGCTACCTCAGCCCGGCCGCCGCCGTGACTAGCCAGTCGGTAGCCGCCAAGCAGTAAGCCGCCGAGCCGCCAGCCGCCGGTGTTCAAAAGGCCAGTATAAAGTAATCTGCTTGCCCTAGCGCGGTTTCGGAGCCGCTATACGGTAGCGCGAACTTGTAGTCCACGAGTCAAATAGCCTCTCCCCGCGCGGCCTAAAAGTCCGCGCTACGGCCTGGCCGTACACTGACCACGAAACCGCTCTAGTAAATCCCTAGGCAACCTTTGCCCAGCAAAAGCCCTCCGGTAATAGCCGGGAGCTTTTTTGTGCTTGTGGCTTGGCGCCCAGTTGGGGCGGGGCGGCGGCGCTGGCGCTGGCCCCGGCCGCCAACTGCCCTAGGGCCACCCGGCTGGCAGTAGCCACCAGCTGGTGGCGAGTAAGTTTGCCCACTTCTTCTCCCTGGCTATGAAGCTATGAATTTTCGGTTTTTGCTGGCATCGGCTGGCTGTCTCCTAGCCCTAGGCCCCGCGCGGGCCCAAGTTTTGCCCCGCCTCAGCGGCGACTGGCGCGCCGCGCTGGGCCCGCTTACCCTCACGGCCCACCTGCACGACCCGGCCAGCGGCCCGCGCTCGGCTACGCTCGACGTGCCCGAGCAGCACGCCCAGGGCCTGCCCCTGGATTTTAGCGTGCGGGGCGACAGCGTATTTTTTTACCTGGCCGTGGCGCACGCGCGCTTTGCCGGCAAGCGCGCGGCCGATGGGCAAACCCTGGCCGGCGACTGGGAGCAGGCCGGGCGGCTGATTCCGCTCACCTTCACCCGCCTGGTGGCGGGGCAGGTACCCGCGGCGGCCCCTAGGCGCCCCCAAACGCCGAAAGGGCCTTTCCCCTACCGCAGCACGGCCGTGACGTTTGCCAGCCCGGCGCCGAGCGTGACGCTGGCCGGCACCCTCACCGAGCCGGCGGGGCCGGGGCCATTTCCGGCCGTGGTGCTGCTCACCGGCTCGGGGCCCGAGGACCGCGACGAAACGATTTTTGGCCACAAGCCCTTCGCCGTGCTGGCCGATTACCTCGCGCGGCGCGGCGTGGCTGTGCTGCGCTTCGACGACCGGGGCGTGGGCCAAAGCACCGGCACGCTGCAAGGCACCACCAGCGCCGACTACGCCGCCGATGCCCGCACCGCCCTGGCCTGGCTGCGCGCCCAGCCCGGCATTGAGAAGCAGCACGTAGGCCTGCTGGGCCACAGCGAAGGCGGCACGGCGGCCGTGCTGGCGGCCGGCCAGCCCCAGCCCCCCAACTTTCTGGTGCTGCTGGCCGCGCCCGGCATCGCCGGCAACGAGCTAATCGTGCAGCAAACCGTGGCCCTGGCCCGCCTGCGCGGCGATGGCCCCGCCGCCCTGGCCACCGTGGAGCAGCAGGAGCGACAAGTGCTGGCCGCCGTGACGCAAAACCCCAGTAATGCCCAGGCCCGTGCCAAGCTGCTGCCCCTGCTGACGGCAGCGGGCGTTAACTCGCCCCAAGCCGACCAGGTAATTGCCCAGCTGACCTCGCCCGGCTACCGCGCCCTGCTGACCGACCGCCCCGCGCAGGACCTAGCCAAGGTGCGCTGCCCCGTACTGGCCCTGAACGGCAGCAAGGACGTGCAAGTAGCCGCCGGCCCCAACCTGGCCGGCATCCGCCAGGGCCTGCAGGCGGCGGGCAACCCAGACGCCACTGTGCGCGAGCTACCGGGCCTGAACCACCTATTCCAAACCGCTGCCACCGGCAGCGTGGCCGAATACGGCACCTCGGAGGAAACCTTCGCGCCGGCCGCTTTGCAAGTGATTGGCGATTGGGTGGTGGCGCACAGCAAGTAGCCGCAAGCCTATAGCATTCAATACTATCTGGCTAGCTGCTTTTATCATTGTGGGTTAGTAACCCTTTCTCTTCATGCCCACCCCTAGCCCCCTTGCTACGCTGGTAGCAACCCTTGCTGAAGTTTACTACCGAGCTCAGCAACACCAACAGCTACTGAGCAAAAACGAAGCAGCTACCCGTGCTGCCCTAATTGACCCAATACTGCGCGCATTAGGCTGGGACACAACCAATGTGGCACTAGTGGAGCCGGAACACACGGTAGAAAATAAGCAGTCGCTAGACTACGTATTGAAAGGAAGCACTGGCACTATTCAATCGGTGGTAGAAGCTAAAAAGCTTGGCGAAAGCCTTGATAAGCTCGGGCATGTCGGGGCACTAATCGGCTATGCCTTTTCCTTGAAACCCACATCTTTTTTTATCACCGACGGCTTGCATTGGCACTGCTATTCACCCGAGCATTCGCATTACAAGCCTATTGCCATTATTGAGATAGCGCAAGAAGCTCTGCTGTCTGCTGCACTTCAGCTACTTCAGTTGCTAGATGCCGCGCACGCCGGGCACGGGCTGTTGGCCGGAAGCGCTTTAGCTACGGCTCTCCTAGCTGCACCAGTTCCTGTTAAACCTGCGGCCAGTAAGCAACTTAACAAAGTATTGAAGCCCGCTAGCACTTCTGCTAAGCAATACCTGCCGTTAACCAAAGAGTTAGTGCAGCAGGCAGTTCACAAACCAAAATGGGTATGCTTACCAAACGGAGCTGAATATGAATTGAAAAACTGGAGAGATATTCTGCTTGAAGCTTGCCAACTAGTGTTGCATACCAGACATGATTTAGCACTGCCAATACTAGATAAGGCGGAAAAAAAGACTGTATTAGTCGGCTGGCAGCGTCCTACAAAAGGTCTGTCTTACAGTGAAATTTTGTACCAGAATCGACCCGCTTTTATTTACACAAACTATAGTGCGGCCGATTGTGCAACTAATGCGCTTCATATTTCGAAATTATTGCCAAAGAGTGCTCAAGTGACTGCTTTGAGCGTAGCCTTCACCCCTTAAAACCGCCCGTCGGCCCCGCCGCCGCCGGTGCTGCCGTCGCCAAACTCGAAGCCGGACGCCGGGGCGGCGGGCACGTGGGCGGTTTCGAGGGTGATGAAGCTTTCTAGGTTGACGGGCGGGTGGCCCTCGTCGTCGGCTTCGGCGGTGAGGCTGTGGCGGGGCTGGCGCAGGTAGCGCAGGGCGGCCAGCGCACCTAGTAGCAGCAGGGCCCCGGCCAGCGTGGCGGCCACGGCGGGCGGCAGCACCGCGTGGTAGGTGCGCACGGTGAAGGCGGAAAAGGCCAGCGCCAGCACCCCCAGCCACAGTAGCAGCCGGTCATGGTGGCGCAGGGCCAGCCCTAGGTAGGCGAGCGGCACGGCCAGGGTGAGCGCCCAAAATAGCCCGGCGAACGGAATCTCGGCTGATGGGCCGCCCCCGCCTAGCAGCGCGGCATTGCCCTCGCGCACCACCAGGTAGTTGCCGGCCAGGTAGAGCGTGGCCAGCCCTAGGGTGCGCAGCACGTAGTAGGCCGGGCGATAGTAAAAATAATCGGCGCGCGCGGGCAGCCCGCGCAGTGCCCGCAGCAGCGCGCCGGCCAGCAGTAGCACCCCGAACGGCAGCAGCGCGCGGCCCAGGCTACTTTGCAGCAGCGCATTAGCCCCTAGGGCCAGCGCGGCGGCAAAGGCCGCGGCGGCCACCAGCGGGTCGGCGTAGCGCACCAGGGCCACCAGTAGCGCCAGCAGCATGGGCACTAGCCAGAGAGCAAGGCTAGGGCTAGCCAGCGAGTCGAAGTTGGTGCCGCGCAGCGCGTAGCCGACCACGCAGGCCCAGGCCAACAGGGCGCTGTAGAGCAAGGCATTATCGACGCCCGAGCGGTAGTGCTGGCTGTTGCGCACGAGCAGCTCCAGGCCCACCAGCGAGCCCAGCAGCCACGGCACGAAATACGCGAACTCGCCTAGGTGCAGCCGGGCTATTGCTTCCAGAAAAACGGCCGTGAAGCCGCCCGTGCTGCCTATACCAATTGCCGTAGCCACGAACAGCCCCACCCGCACCCACCACGTGGGCCGGTAGTAGCCTAGGGGGTAGGCAGCCGCAATGGCGGCCTGCTGGCTGGCCGTGAGTAGGCCGCGCCGGTGCCAGCGGCCGGCGGCTTGGCGCAGGGCCGCGTGGGTGGCCCAGGCTTCGGGGTAGGCTTTGATGCTCATGCGATGCGCAGAATTTTCTTGATATTGACCAACAGCAACACAATACCGAGCAGCGACAAGGGGAAGTACAGCACCCCTAGGGCAATTAATTCCTCATCTGCCCCGCTGGCTACCAGCAGCCGCCCCAGCCCCGCCGTGATGACTACGTAGCTATAGGCCACCCCCAGTAGCAGAAACAGGTACGACTGCGTGCGCCGGGCGTACCACCCCAGCCCGGCCCCCAGGACCAGCACTAGCAGCAGCCAGCCCACCGCCCCGAGGCCCGTGCGCTCGAAAAAGAAGTGCAGCGCCGCCAGCCCCGCCAGGTTGCTGCCCAGCAAGAGGTAAGTAAAGGCAAAGTGCGGCTTGAGGTGCCAGCGCTCCGAGGCCAGCCCGGCCGCCACCAGCGCCCCGCCCAGCCCCAGGGCCGGGCCGGCAAATAGCTGGCTGTCAAACGCCCCGGGCAGCACGGCCAGCGGCGCCACGCTCACGCCCACCCACGCACCTAGGGCCGTAAGGCCTAGTCCCAGCACGCCTTTGTGGTCGTAGCGGTAGGCCAGGGCCAGAAACAACCCCGCCGGCAGCAGCGTGGCCAGCCCGTAGCGGGTGCCAAACACGCCGTACTCCACTTGCACGTAGCCCTCAAGCCCCAAAAACAGCAAGCAGCCCAGCAGCAGCAGGTAGTCGGCCGCCACGCGCGTGCGCGGCGCCTGGCCCCAGCTAAAGGCCGGCCGGTGCCGCGCCGCGTAGGCGAAGCACGCCAGCATAACCGCCGCCATCAGCGTCGTTATTACGCTATGGCCCAGGCTATCACGATTTTCATATACCAGCACCCCTAGGCCCCCGGCCAGCAGCGTGCTGCCCAGGTACAGCAGTGCTCGCAGCTCGTAGTGCAGCGAGAAGGGTCGGGTGCGCTCGGCTTCGGCGATGGCGGCCGCCTGGGCGGGCGGCAGCAGGCCGGCAGCTTGCAGCTGCGCCAGCAGGCGGGTAGTGGGCGAGCGCATAGGCAGCAGCAATGAAAACTAAAAAACCGCCTAAACATACGCCCCGCCGGCCCAGGGCGAGATAGGCCGGGCCCAACCGCCCCGCGGCCGCTTGCGTATGGCTGGGCACAGACTTTTAGCTAACTGCATGGCGGAGCTTCATATTCAACCTAAAAGACGGGCCCCCAGCCCCTGGCTGCTGGTGGTGCTGGCCGTTATCGGGCTATCGCTGGCCGCCTACTTTTACCTGCGCCCCGACCCTACTGACGCCCCCCCGGTGCCGGCCGCCGCGGCCTCGGTGCCGGCCGCCGATACGCTGGCCCCCGGCAGCCCCGGCGCCGCGGCCCGCGCCACCCCGCCGGCCGACAATGACTCAGTAACCAGCCAGGCGGCTGCCCAGCCGGCGGCCACTTCGCCCACCCGCGCGGCCTTGCTTGAGCTGAGCGCCTCCCTCACCCAGCTCACCGACCGCGCCGACCTGCGCGACGATGCCAGCGTGCGAGAGCAGCGCGACAATTTCACTAGCGCCACCGCCCGCCTCGCCGACGGCGACCCGCAAGCCAGCCTGCGCCCCGGCCTGATGGCCGCCGCCAGCCTGTTGCTGGCCATTCAGCAAAAAGCCTATCCCAACCTCGAAGCGGAGGCTAGCAGCTTGCTACGCCAAGCCAGCGCCCTCTCGGGCCGCGACGCTACCCCCGCCGAGCAAACCCAGAACAAGGAGTACCTAGCGCAACTTTCGCAGCTGCTGAACACGATGAGCTATCCGGCCCGCGATGTCTTATAGCTTGTAGCTTGCTGACCCCCACTGCTAACCTGCGCCCTACCATGCTGGCCATTCAGCAACAGGCCTGGCATGGCCCAGGCGCTGCTGCGGCAGGCTCAGGCCCTACCCGGCCGCAACGATACCCCCGCCGCGCAAACCCGCAACTACCAGCTTGTGCAGCAGGAATCGGCCTTGTTTGAGTAACTGCCGGCCCTTACGCTTGGCACCCACCCCTAGCCCGCTTTATGCCCACGCCCACCATTTTGCGCCGCATGCGCGACCTGCCCGATTTTGAGATGGCTCCCAATAGCCCCGACGTGCGCAACTGGACGGTGCGCGGCGGCGATGGCCAGCCCCTGGGCACCGTGCACGAACTGCTCGTTGACCCCGAAGCCCGCCAGGTGCGCTACCTCAACGTAGCCCTCGACGCCGGCCTGCCCGGCGTGCCCGCGGCCTTACCCCACGCCGAAACGCGTATTTTGCTGCCCGTAGCGGCCGTTAACCTCGATACCGAGGGCCAGAGCGTATTCATTACCGCCCTGCGGCGCGATACCGTGGCCAACTACCCGCCCTTCGTCGATTTTATGCTGCCGCCCGGCTACGAGGCCGCCATGCAGCAGGCCCTGGGGCAATAGCACTGAGCTCCAGCTTGGTACACCGTCGAACGACTCGCCAAGCCGGAGCTTGGCGTTACTAATTCGCCCGAATCATGGCCGCCACGGCGTCTACCCAGTAGGGCTCCGAGTTGAGCGAGGGCACCAACTGCCAGTGCGCGCCGCCGGCTGCCTCAAATAGCTCCTTAAACTCCATACCCACTTCGATGGTAGTTTCGAGGCAGTCGGCTACGAAGGCAGGCGAGAAAGCCAGCACGTTTTTAATGCCGTTGGCGGGCATTTCCTTAATCACTTCATCGGTGTAGGGCTGCAGCCAAGGGTCGCGCAGGCGGCTCTGCAGCCGGCTCTGGAAGCTCACCGTGTATTGGTTTTCGCTGAGTTCTAGGGCCTGGGCCAGCAGGCGCGAGGTGGCAAAGCACTGCGCCCGGTAGCAGTAGCGGTTATTTTTGTTGTAGCTGTTGCAGCATTTGCCCAGTTGGCAGTAATCCTTAAAGCTGCCCTTCAGCACGTGCCGCTCCGGTATGCCGTGGTAGCTGAACACGATGTGGTCGTAGGCGTGCTTGGCCATTTCGGCTCGCCCGCGCTGCGCAAAGCTCGCAATGAAGCCCGCATCATCGGCAAAGGTGCTGATGAAGTTCACGCTCGGCACTATCCACCAGCCCTTTACGATATCCATCACTTTCTCCTGCACCGAGCCGGTGCTGGCCGCCGCGTACTGCGGGAACAGCGGCAGCACGATGATGCGGTCCACGGCCGCGTCGCGCAGCTCCTCCAAGGCCCGCTCGATGCTGGGCTTTTGGTAGCGCATGCCAAAAGCCACCACGTAACTTTCGCCTAGGGTCTGCTGCAGCAGCCGCTGCAAGTCTAGGCCGTGAAATAATAGCGGCGAGCCGCGCTCTTCGTCCCACAGCTGCTGGTAGATTTTGGCCGACTTGGGCGCCCGCAGCGGCACCACCAGCCCCTGAAACAGCGGGTAGCGCACGGCTGCCGGCATGTCAATCACGCGGGCATCGGTCAGAAATTCGTTGAGGTAGCGGCGCACGTCGCCCGTTTGGGGCGAGTCGGGCGTGCCTAGGTTTACCAGGAGTACACCAATGCGGCGGGCAGGAACAGGCATTTTTTTTAGTTATTGGCCGTTAGCTGATGGCTGGCGGCTTTTTTCAAAGTTAGCAACTAATAGCCTGCGACCTATTTTGTAGTAATTGCACGTTTAACCAAAACAGCAGCTTTTAGGCTTGATTTCAACTGTAAAAAAAGCTACTAGCTAGCTGCCAACAGTTAACAACTTAAAGTCGCCGTACCTTTGCACCCCATTTTCAAGAACTTACCTTAGCGTGAACCCCGAACCCAAGCCACACCGCGCCGGCTTTGTCAGCATCATCGGCAAGCCCAACGTGGGTAAGTCGACGCTGATGAATGCGCTCGTGGGCGAGCGCCTAAGCATCGTTACCAGCAAGGCCCAAACTACGCGCCACCGCATCCTGGGCATTCTCAACGGCGACGATTTTCAGTTGGTGTACTCCGACACGCCCGGCATCATCCAGCCCAAATACGAGCTGCACAACGCCATGATGGCCTTCGTGTACTCGTCTTTGGAAGACGCCGACGTGATTTTGTTCGTCACCGACATCTACGAAAAGCACGACGAGGAGCCCGTAGTAGAGCGCCTGCGCAAAACGGAGGACACGCCCATCGTGGTGCTGGTCAACAAGATAGACCAGGCCGACCAGGCCGAGGTGGAGGCCAAGCTGGCCTACTGGCGCGCGCACCTGCCCAATGCCACCGAGGTATTGCCCATCTCGGCGCTCAACGCCTTCGGCACCGAGCGCGTGCTAGAGTTGGTGCTGGAGCACCTGCCCGTGCACCCGCCCTACTACCCCAAAGATGAGTTGACCGACAAGCCCGAGCGCTTCTTCGCCGCCGAAATGGTGCGCGAAAAAATCTTCAAGCTCTACAAGAAGGAAGTCCCCTACAGCTGCGAGGTCGTCATCGAGGAGTTTAAGGAGGACGAAGATATCATCCGCATCCGCGGCGTCATCTACGTCGAGCGCAGCAGCCAGAAGGGCATCATCATCGGGGCCAAAGGCGAGGCGCTGAAGAAAGTCGGCACCTGGGCCCGCGAGGAAATGGAGAAGTTTTTCCAGAAAAAAGTGTTCCTGGAACTGTTCGTAAAAGTGAACGAGAACTGGCGTACCGACGCCAAGGCCCTCAGCCGCTTCGGCTACAAGGAGTAATAACTGTCATTGCGAGCGTGAGCGAAGCAATCGCACCAGAACGTTTGATGTGAGGACGACCCCTAGGCGGCTTGTTCGGGTGCGGTTGCTTCGCTCACGCTCGCAATGACAATACCATTTTTTCCGACCTTTTCAACCTTAACTACTCCGGGTACTGCCGTGCACTGGTCGGGCCGGCGGCTGGAGTCAACCACATGAATACCATTGCAATAGTGGGCCGCCCCAACGTGGGCAAGTCTACCCTGTTCAACCGCCTGGTGGGGAGCCGCCAGGCCATCATGGACAACCAAAGCGGCGTGACGCGCGACCGCCACTACGGCTACGGCGACTGGACCGGCCACAACTTTACCGTCATCGATACGGGCGGCTACGTGCACAATTCGGATGATATTTTCGAGGGCGAAATCAACAAGCAAGTCAAGCTGGCCATTGATGAGGCCGACGTGGTGCTGTTTATGGTGGATGCCGACGCGGGCCTGCACGGCCTCGACCAGGAGTTTGCCCAGGTGCTGCGGCGCTACGTGGGCAAAAAGCCCATCTATATCGTGGCCAACAAGGCCGATACCAACCTGCGGGCGCACGGCTCGGGTGAGTTTTATGCCCTAGGCCTCGGCAACACTGAAGTGTTCGCCATTTCGAGCCAAAACGGCTCGGGCACCGGCGAATTGCTTGATGCCGTGGCCAGCCATTTCCCCGAAGCGGGCGAGGAAGAACCCAATTCCGAGCTGCCGCGCATTGCCATCATCGGCCGGCCTAACGTGGGCAAGTCATCGTTTGTGAACCTATTGCTAGGCGAAGACCGCAGCATCGTGACCGACATGGCCGGCACCACCCGCGACTCTATCGAAGCCAAGTACAGCGCCTTCGGCCACGAGTTTATGCTGGTGGATACAGCCGGCCTGCGCCGCAAAGCCCGCGTGAACGAGGACATCGAGTTTTACTCTAATATGCGCTCGCTGCGCGCCATGGAGGCCTCCGACGTGTGCGTAGTACTGCTCGATGCCAGCCGCGGTATTGAGGCCCAGGACGTGGCCATTATTGCTCTGGCCGACAAAAACCGCAAGGGCATCGTTATTCTGGTAAATAAGTGGGACTTAATCGAGAATAAGGAAACCAATACGGCCCGCGACTTCGAAGCTAAAATCAAGGAGAAGATTGCGCCCATCGCCTACCCGCCCATCCTGTTCATCTCGGTACTCAATAAGCAGCGCGTGCACAAATCGCTGGAAGTTATCATGGAGGTGTACGCCAACAAGCGCCGCAAGATTCCGACTTCGCAGCTCAACGACGTGATGCTTAAGGAGATTGAGAAGTATCCGCCGCCCATTCAGAAGGGCAAGCTGGTGCGCATCAAGTACGCCACTCAGCTGCCGACCCACAATCCGGTATTCGCCTTCTTCTGCAACCTACCGCAGTACATCCCCGATTCCTACGCCCGGTATTTGGAAAACCGTATGCGTGAGCATTTCGACTTCACGGGCGTGCCGATTGGCTTGGCGTTCCGGAAAAAGTAGGAATTTTCTCTTACGGCCGGGTTACCTGCTCGGTTGTGGAGCATTAAGAGACGGAAATTTCAAAAACACTTTCCTCTTTCACCATGAAAAAAGTACTGTTCCTCGCCGTAGCTGCTGTGTCGCTTTCGCTCGCTTCGTGCGATAGCAAAAAAGAAGACGCTGCTGAAGCCCAAGGCAACGCCGTAAAGGCTGAAGGCGAAGCTAAGGCCGACGCTCTAGAAAATAAGGCTGATGCCGTTCGCGACTCGGCTGACAAAAAAGGCGAAGCTATTGGTGATTCGGCTGACGCCAAAGACCCCAAGTAAGCAGCCGGCACTACCTGCCCAAATTAAAAAGCCTCGCTCCGACCGAGCGGGGCTTTTTTGCTTTTAACGTTTTTTATGGTTTCTATAATCAATTAACTATCTGTGTTTTAAACAACATAATGCTACTAGCTTAGTATACTTATTCGACTAGGCTACTCAATGTTTTTTGGGTAATCATCGCACTGACTAGTAGAATGTTAATAATTATGTTACAGTGTAGTATCTAAAACGGCAACCTTATGGAGAACAACTCGCAACTAGCACTAAACCACGACGTGCTGAGCGCATATTTGGTTGTTGGTGCAATAACTTCTTGTTAAGTGAAACTTTTTGCGCTCAACGGCGCTATTTTGGCACTTAGATTCACCACCACACGCTTCCCCAATTAACTCCCATGAAAAACGTTCTTGTTCTAGCCCTCTTCGCGAGCGCCCTGGCCTTTGAGGCCCAGCCGGCCCTAGCCCAAACCACTCAGGAGCCCACGAGCAAAGCGGCTAAAAAAGCCCAGCGTAAGACTCGCCGCCAAAATGGTCCCGAAGTATACAAAGGCTCGGTGGCCGAGCAGAGCCGCATCGTGACCGATGCCGCTGGTTCTGAAAAAGATGATGCCGACGATAAAACCACCAAAAAAAGCAAGCGCAGCAAGCAATAAGCCTTTTTAAGTGGCATTGCCCTAGCAGCCCGCGGCCCCAGCCGCGGGCTTTTTTAGGCCCCTAGGCGCCGCCGCATCAGCCCATCGACGTGCTCTACCAGGCGGCGCGGCTCGAAGGTGCGCCAGGGTAGGTCGTCGAGCTGCCCGCCAAAGTTGATGTAGTTATCCAGCCCGTACTGCGCCATTTCGCGGCGCACGTGGTCCTGAAAATTCACGCCCGCAATCCAGCCATCTTCCACATCCTCAAACCATTCCTCGTAGTAGCTATCGTCGGAGCCATGGAAATTAAACACGTTTTCGCCCACCAAAATGAAGCGCTTGATGCCCTCGTGCACCAGCACGTCGAGCATATTGCGCTTGAGACTCATGATGTCATTCTCGATGGCGTCGTTCCACTCGCCAATAAACTCCAGCACGGCCGCACCCTCGTCGTAATCGGCCCACAAAATCTTGAAAAACAGCGTTTCCGACTCCAGACTATCCCACTGAGGATGAATATAATAGCCATAAATCGTATTGCTGAAGGTGTCGAGGCTGTACTCGGCGCCGAAGAGCGGCGAGCGCTCATCCTCGGCTGCCGAATAGTGCTCAATCCAGTTGTAGTGCGGCTCGATAGTATGCATAGTGAAGGGGGCTGGCTAGCGAAGGCCCCCTTCAAAAACCCCTTTCTGCCCGAATCGTTCGGCTTGGGTGCGCACTTTTGCCCCTAGGCCCGCCGCGCCGCCAAGGCCGCGCGCACCGAGCCGTGCTGGCGCAGTAGCGCGGCCGCCTCGGGCTGGGCAATGCCTAACTCGTCCATTAGCATGCGCTGGCCGCGGTCTACCAGCTTGTCGTTGCTCAGCTTCATGTCCACCATCTTATTGCCTTGCACGTGCCCTAGGCGAATAAAGGTAGCCGTGGTGAGCATGTTAAGCACCAGCTTTTGGGCGGTGCCGGCCTTGAGGCGCGTGCTGCCCGTGATAAATTCGGGGCCAGTCACGATTTCCACCGGAAACTCGCAGGCCGCCGCCACGCCCGAGCCGGCGTTACACACCACGCAGCCGGTGGCCAGCCCCGCCGCCCGCGCCGCCCGCAGGCCGCCAATGACGTAGGGCGTGCGGCCCGAGGCAGCAATGCCCACCAGCACGTCTTTCTCCTTAATGCTAAACGCTTGTAAATCAGCCCAAGCCTGGGTAGCATTGTCCTCGGCGCCCTCCACGGCGGTGCGAATGGCGCCGTCGCCCCCGGCCATAATGCCTACTACCAGCCCCGGCGGCACGCCAAAAGTGGGCGGGCACTCCGAGGCATCGACTACCCCCAGGCGCCCGCTGGTGCCCGCCCCAATGTAGAACAGGCGCCCGCCCGCCCGCAGCCGCGCCACTGTGGCTTCTACCAGCGCCTCCACCTGCGGTAGCACCTTTTGCACGGCTAGCGGCACGGTTTGGTCGAGCTGGTTGAGGCCGGCCAGCAGGGCGGCCGTAGGTAGGGTTTCGAGGTTGTTATACTCGGAAGGGGCTTCGGTGGTCATCGTCGGTTTGTCGTCGTTCTGGAAGTTATCGTAGCGGCGCGCAATGGCTTACGCGGAGGTGCGCAGAGCGCGGTTTAGCTCTTTAAGCGGCCAATTACGGTGAATTTATCGAACACGGTGGCTAGGTGCGGGGCGTCTTCGTCGAGCTCGCGGGTCAGGTCCTGGCCGGCCCAGTGCTCGTAGTGGTTGCCGCGCTGCCACAGGCGCGAGCGGCCCACGTCGTAGATATCGCCCTGGTAAGCCACCCAAATTTCGGGGCGGTCCTGGCCGTTGCGTAGCGCCAACTGGCCTTTCGTATACTCAGTCATCAATTATCAGTCTTCAGTTATCTTTTTTTCACTTCTCCGCGCGCCGCTTTACTTACATAGTATACAGCAAATCAGTTGACTGATGATTGGTAACTGTTCACTGTTAAATGACCTCACCCCAGCAGCGCCTGCGTCCAAATCCAGCGCTTGGGCAGGATGCCCTGGGCGGCCTGCAGGTAGTCTTGGTGGGTGCAGGGCACGATGCGCTTGAGGGCGTGGTCGGCCAGGCCTTCCACCTCCATCCACCACTTGGGCACGTCGTCCTGGCGGCGCGACTTGTAAAATACCAGCTCGGTGGGCTCGTTGGGCTGGGGGTTGGGCAGCACCAGCGTGTAGGTGAGGAAGCGGTAGGTGCCGAAGCCGGTTTCGGGCTTGCGGTGGTGGTAGCCTTCGATAAAGTACCAGAGCATAGTGGCCAGCGTGGCGGCGGCCAGGCCGTGGGGGTCATGCTCAGGGCGGTAGCCGTAGAGGCCTAGGGAGCTGAGCTGGGCATTGTGGCCAGCGTACCAGCACAGCTGGGCCGCATCCTCGTTGCTGAGGCCAAAGGGGCTGGCTGGGGCGTAGCCGGGCGCATCTTGCCAGCGGATGGCGGCGATGTCGAAGCTCAGAAAATCGGCTTGGCGCAGCAGCGGCTCGGCCAGGCGGCGGTCGGTGCGCAGCTCGCCCACGCTCATGGTTTCGAAGTGCAGCTTTTCGAACGCGGCCAGCACGTCGGGGGGCGTCAGGTACTGCTGGTGCCCTAGGTGGGCGCAGCTGAAGATGATATTGGGCTCGTGGGTGAGCAGCCGGCGCAGGTGGGTGGCGTCGGCGGGGGTGCTGGGCAGCGGCAGGCCCATGTCGGGCTTGGCATCGACTACGGCAAAAGTAACCGGCCGGTTGAGCGACTCGTAGGCCGTAAACTGGCCGATGTCGAGGTCGTGGCCGCCACCCAGCAGCAGCGGCACGGTGCCGGCTTCGAGCAGGGCCGCCACTATCTCGCGCAGGCGCTGGTAGGTGTCTTCCAAGGTGGGGCCGGGGCGCAGGTTGCCCAGGTCTACGAGGCGCAGCGGGCCAGTGCTTTTCTGGAGCTGGTAGAGGCGCTCGCGCACGCGGTTAGCGCCGTGGTGGCCGGGCAGCGACGGGCCAGCCGCCGTGCCGCGCCACTCATCGAGCCCAATGAGGGCCAAGTCAGCGGCGCGCCAGTCGGGAAACGTCTCGCCAAACGGCGTGAGGTAGGCTGCCAGGGCGGTGGGCACGGCGGTGGGGGCCAGCAGTTCGTCGGGCAGCGAATCGAAAAAGAGAGCCAGATTCATGAAGGAAGCGCGGCGGGCAAGGCCAAAAATACGCCCTGGCCGCACCTATTGCGGCGCTTAACGGGCTAGTCGGCGGCCGCCAGCGCAGTTTTTGCGAAAAATCCTGTTTCTTTAACCTCTCATTTCCCCGCCCCTGCCCTTTTTGTTGCCCTATGGACGTGCGCCGCTCCTTCGATATTCTTGCCCACCAGCTCGAGAAGTTTCCTAAACCCGACGCGCTGGCCAGCAAGCCCCACGGCGGCGCCTACCAGCCCCTGAGCAGCCAGCAGGTGCAAGACCAAGCCAATTTGGTGAGCCTAGGGCTGCTGAAGCTAGGTTTGCAACGGGGTGATAAGGTGGCCATTATCAGCCTAAACCGACCCGAGTGGCTGCTGGCCGACTTCGGCATTGCCCAAATTGGGGGTACCAGCGTGCCCATGTACCCCAGCATTACGGTGGAGGACTACAAGTACATTTTCACTGACGCCGGCGTGCGGGCCGTGTTCGTGAGCGACAAGCACCTGTTTGAGAAAGTGAGTGAGGCCATTGCGGGCCTCGATATTCCAACCGAAAATATCTTCACCTTTGATAAAGTAACCGGCGCCCGGCCCTTTGCCGACCTGCTGGCCCTAGGGCAGGCCAGCCACCCCGCCGACCTGGAGCCCCTGAAAGCCGCCGTGCAGCCCGACGACCTGCTCACGCTCATCTATACCAGCGGCACCACCGGCCAGCCCAAGGGCGTGATGCTGAGCCACGACAACCTGCTCAGCAACTGCCGCGGCAGCAGCGCGGCCGTGCCCGTGGGCCAAGACGACAAAGCCTTGAGCTTCTTGCCTTTGTGCCATATTTTTGAGCGCATGGTAACCTACCTCTATATGATTCACGGCGTGAGCATTTACTACGCCGAGAGCATGGAAACCATTGCCGACAACCTGCGCGAGGTGCAGCCCAGCATCTTCACCACCGTGCCGCGCCTGCTCGAAAAAGTGTACGACCGCATCGTGGCCAGGGGCCACGAGCAAACGGGCATCAAGCACAAGCTCTTTTTCTGGGCCCTCGACCTGGGGCTGAAATACGATACCCAGAAAGACCAGGGCTTCCTTTATAATACCGAGCTGGCGCTGGCCAACAAGCTCATCTTCAATAAATGGCGCGAGGCCCTAGGGGGCAAGTTACGCTGCATTGTGAGTGGCGGCGGGGCCTTGCAGCCGCGGCTGGCGCGGGTGTTTTGGGCGGCCGGCATCCGGGTGATGGAGGGCTACGGCCTCACCGAAACCTCGCCGGTAATTGCGGTGAACGGCTACGAAAAGCAGGACAACATGATGGGCGCGGTGGGGCCGCTGATTGAGAATATGGAAGTGAAAATCGCGGCCGACGGCGAGATTCTAACCCGCTCGGCTTCGGTGATGAAGGGCTACTACAATCGGCCCGACCTCACGGCCGAGGCCATCGACGCGGACGGCTGGTTTCATACCGGCGACATCGGCGAGTTTGTGAGCGGGCGCTTCCTCAAGATTACTGACCGCAAAAAGGAGATGTTCAAGACCAGCGGCGGCAAGTACATTGCGCCGCAAGTACTTGAGAATAAGATGAAAGAAGACCCACTCATCGAGCAAATGATGGTGGTGGGCGCCGACCGCAAGTTTCCGGCGGCCCTCATCGTGCCGGCCTTTGATGAGCTAAAGCAGTGGGCCGCCAAAAACGGCGTGGCGGCTAAGTCAAACGCCGAGCTGGTGAAGGACGAGCAGGTGCTGAAGCTCTACCACGACTTGGTGAAGCAGTATAATAAGGGCTTCGCACAGTGGGAGCAAGTGAAAAAAGAGGTGCTGCTGCCCGAGCACTGGACGGTGGAAAGTGGTGAAATGACGCCTACCATGAAGGTGAAGCGCAAAGTGATAAGCGAGCACAACCAGCAGCTTATCGACGAGCTTTACGAGCGGGCCGACAAGGAACCCCACGAGCGCGCGGCGCACTAGGGCACAAATCTGTGGCTCGGACTACAAAGTTCAAGCCACTCACTTAGTATGCAAGCCTAACAAATTTTTTCGTATGTTTACCGCACTATCTCGCTCCGCATGAAACCCGAAGAAACCGTTGATTACAACATAAAAGTGGCCTGGCACGCCATTTCGCGCATGTATAATGCGCAGGCGGCCCGCGCCGACCTCACCACCAGCATTGGTTTCGTGCTGCTCAACATCGACCAGACCCTCGGAACGCCGGCCACCAAGATAGCGCCGCTGCTAGGCCTAGAAACGCGCTCGCTCACGCGCATTTTGCGCAGCATGGAGGAGAAAAAACTGATTTACAAGCAGGCCGATGCGCAGGACAAGCGCTCGGTGCGCATCTTCCTCACCGACCTAGGGCTGGAAAAGAAGGAGATTTCACGCCAAACGGTGCGGCACTTCAACCAAAAGATACGCGAGAAAATACCGCAGGCCCAGCTCGAAACCTTTTTCAAGGTGGCGGGGCAAATTACGGGGCTCATTGAGGGCAAGACGTTATTCGAGGACTTCGAGCCGAAGCCGCTGCGCCGGGAAGTGTAGCTACTGCGGGAAAATCGTTTGTCATTGCGAACGTAGTAGTTGCAATTCGGACGATAAGCCAACGACAACGCTCCGATGCGATTGACGCCGCTTGATGCGCGAAATGCTGCGCTCGCAATGACAAGCAAGTTAATTCCTACCCACCAAACGCGGAGCAGAGCTTCGCGCTACATTTCTATGAAACGAGTAATCAAGAAAGTTGCCGTGTTGGGCTCGGGCGTAATGGGCTCGCGCATTGCCTGCCACTTCGCCAACATTGGGGTGCAGGTACTGCTGCTCGACATTGCCCCTAGGGAGCTGACGGCGGACGAGGAGAAGAAAGGCCTGCCGCTGGACGCGCCGGCGGTGAAAAACCGCCTTGTGAACGCGGCCCTGGCGGCGGCCGTGGCCAGCAACCCCGCGCCGCTGTACCGCAAAGCCGACGCGAGCCGCATCAAAACCGGCAACTTTGATGATAACCTGCAGGAGATTGCCGGCTGCGACTGGACGATTGAGGTGGTAGTAGAGCGGCTCGACGTAAAAAAGAGCCTCTACGAGCGCGTAGAGCAATTTCGCAAGAAGGGCACGCTCATTACCAGCAACACCAGCGGCATCCCGATTGCGCAGTTGGCCGAGGGGCGCTCGGAAGACTTCCGGCAGCATTTCTGCGGCACGCACTTCTTCAACCCGCCCCGCTACCTGAAGCTGCTAGAGATTATTCCGGGCCCGGCAACCAAGCCCGACGTGCTCGATTTTTTGCAGCATTACGGCGACTTGTATTTGGGTAAGACCGTGGTGCTGGCCAAGGATACGCCCGGCTTTATTGCCAACCGCGTGGGCGTGTGGGCCCTGCTCGACGCTATGCGCCTCATGCAGAAACTGGGCTTGAGCGTGGAGGAAACCGACCGCCTCACTGGCCCCATTATCGGCCACGCCAAGTCGGCCACGCTGCGCACCTCCGACGTGGTGGGGCTGGATACGACCATTAACGTAGCCAACGGCCTGGCGCAGGGCCTGCCGCACGACGAGGCCAAGGACGTGTTTGCGCTGCCCGACTTTGTGCGGCAAATGGGCGAAAACAAGTGGCTGGGCGACAAAACCGGCCAGGGCTTCTACAAAAAAGTGAAGGGCGCGGGCGGCAAGTCGGAGATTCAGGCACTCGACCTGGCCACAATGGAATACCAGCCCAGCCAGAAGGTAAAATTTCCGACGCTGGAGCTAACTAAAACCATCGACAAGCTGGCTGACCGCTTCAAGGTGCTGGTGGGCGGCCAGGATAAAGCGGGCGAATTTTACCGCCTCAGCTTCGGCGGCCTTTTTGCCTACGTGAGCAACCGGGTGCCCGAAATTGCCGATGAGCTTTATAAGATTGACGACGCGCTGCGCGCTGGTTTTGGCTGGGAGCTGGGGCCTTTCGAGACCTGGGATGCCCTAGGGGTGCCGGCCGGCGTAGCGCTGGCCAAAGCCGCTGGCCGCCCCGTGGCCCCGTGGGTAGACGAGATGCTGACCGCTGGCAATCAGACCTTTTATCAGGTGGAAGCCGGCGTGCGCACGTTTTACGACAGCGCTTCTAAGAGCTACCAGCCCATTCCGGGCCTGGAAAATTTCATTATTCTCGACAATTTGCGGACCAGCGGCAAGGTGCTGTGGAAGAACTCGGGCGCCTCGGTGCTCGACCTGGGCGACGGCATTTTGAACGTGGAGTTTCACGCCAAGATGAACGCGTTGGGCCAGGACGTAATCGAGGGCTTGCTAAAAGGCGTGGAGCTGGCCGAAACCGGCTACCGCGGCCTGGTAGTGGGCAACGACGCGCCCAACTTTTCGGCCGGCGCCAACCTGGGCTTGGTGTATATGCAGGCGCTAGAGCAGGAATTTGACGAGCTGAACCTGCTGATTCAGCAGTTTCAGCAGGCCATGATGCGGATGCGCTACAGCAGCATTCCGGTGGTGGGCACGCCGCACGGCCTGACCCTAGGGGGGGGCTGCGAGCTAAACCTGCACTGCGACCGCGTGGTGGCTGCGGCCGAGAGCTACATCGGCCTCGTCGAGTTTGGCGTGGGCCTGATACCCGGCGGCGGCGGCACTAAGGAAATGACGCTGCGCACCGCCGCCAAGTACGAGGAGGGCGAGCCGGAATATAACCTGCTGCGCAACACGTACATGACCATTAGCACGGCCAAGGTATCGACTTCGGCCGCCGAAGCTTTCGACCTGGGTTACCTGCGCCGCGGCGACGAAGTGGTGGTAAACCCGAACCGCGTAATTGCCCAAGCCAAGGCCGCCGCCATCGAGCTAGCCGACGCCGGCTACTCGCAACCTAGCCAAAAAACCAACATCAAGGTGCACGGCCGCGGGGCCCTGGGCATGTTTATGAGCGGCGTGTACGCCATGAAGGTGGGCAACTACATCTCGGACCACGACGAGAAAATTGCCAATAAGCTGGCCTACGTGATGTGCGGCGGCGACCTCTCCTCCCCCACCGAAGTAAGCGAGCAATATCTGCTCGACTTGGAGCGTGAGGCGTTTTTGAGTCTGTGTGGGGAAAGGAAGACGCTGGAGCGGATTCAAGCGATTCTCACTACTGGCAAACCGCTTCGTAACTAATTATTTAGCGCAGAGTTTCGCAGGGTTGGCAGAGTTTCGCAAAGGCGAAGAACTCCGTAAAACTCTGCCAACCCTGCGAAACTCTGCGCGCAAAACACACCTAGCCCTATGTTTCCCCAACAAGCATATATCGTAGCTGGCTACCGCACGGCGGTCGGCAAAGCCCCTAGGGGCGTGTTCCGCTTCACCCGGCCCGACGACCTGGCGGCCGACGTAATTAGGCACCTGGTGGCCTCGGTGCCCGCCCTCGACCCCAGCCGGGTAGACGACGTGATTGTGGGCAACGCCGTGCCCGAGGCCGAGCAAGGCCTGCAAATGGGCCGCCTCATCTCACTGCTGGCGTTGCCCATCAACGTGCCGGGGTTGATTGTGAACCGCTACTGCGGCTCTGGCGTGGAAACCATTGCCATGGCCGTGGGCAAAATCACGGCCGGTATGGCCGACTGCATCATCGCGGGCGGCACCGAGAGCATGAGCCTAGTGCCCACCGTGGGCTGGAAAACCGTGCCCAACTACAAGCTGGCCGTGCAGCACCCCGACTACTCCATCGGCATGGGCCTGACGGCCGAGGCCGTAGCCAAGGACTACAACATCTCGCGCCAAGACCAAGACGAATTTAGCTACTACTCGCACCAGAAAGCCATCAAGGCCATCGCGGCCGGCAAGTTCAAACCAAGCATCGTGCCCATCACGGTGGAGGAAACCTACCTCGACCAAGCCAGCGGCAAGAAAAAGACCCGCTCCTACGTGGTAGACACTGATGAGGGCCCTAGGGCCGATACCTCGCTAGAGGCCCTGGCCCGCCTGCGCCCCGTGTTTGCCGCCAACGGCTCGGTTACGGCCGGCAATTCGTCGCAAACCTCCGACGGCGCCGCTTTCGTACTGGTAATGAGCGAGAAGCTGGTAAAAGAGCTGAATCTGGAGCCGATTGCCCGCATGGTGACCTACGCCAGTGAAGGCATCGACCCGCGCATCATGGGCATGGGGCCCATCAAGGCCGTGCCGAAAGCGCTGCGTCAGGCCGGCTTAAAGCTCGAAGACATTGACCTGATTGAGCTGAACGAAGCCTTTGCCTGCCAGTCGCTGGCCGTGGTGCGCGAGTTGGGCATCGACATGAACAAGCTTAACGTGAACGGCGGGGCTATTGCCTTGGGCCACCCCCTAGGGTGCTCAGGCGCCAAGCTCAGCATCCAGCTATTCGACGAACTGCGCGACCAAGGCAAGAAGTACGGCATGGTAACCGCCTGCGTGGGCGGCGGCCAGGGCGTGGCGGGGATATATGAATTGCTGAGGTAAGTTGGTTACTTGTTGATTTGCAATTTGTTTACCTAATGAAAGGTAAATAACTGAGAAAGTATCTAGTGATTTTTGAGCATACCGCCACGGGTTATTCTGCCTATGTGCCTGACTTACAGGGCCTAGCCGTATTTGGTGAAACCCGAGCCGAAGCAGAGCAAAATGCGCGTGAAGGCATTGCCTTCCACATCGATGGCTTGAGGCTAGAAGGCTTGCCTATCCCCGACCCTACCACAGAATCAGCCACCTTAGAAGTGGCGGTAGCTTAGGCTTTATTGGTTTTTAGAATTCCCACTCCGGTGGGCTTTCTTTTCATTAAATAGTCGGCACGCCTAACATTTTTATGTATCTTGCAGCACCAACTCCCTAGGCGTAGCGTTGCTCAACTACTCGGCTAGCCTAACAGTTTACATTCCCATCTCAATTCAAAATCGTCATGGAAGTATCAAACAAGTCCGTTGTGAAGGGCGGCGAATTCATTATCAAAGCCACAGAGGCGCAAGACGTTTTCACGCCCGCCGACTTTACGGAAGAGCAGAATTTCATGCACCAAACCTGCCTCGACTTCGTAGCGGCCGAGGTAGCGCCGCTGCTCGAGCGCCTCGACAACCACGAGGAAGGCCTCATGCGCGGCATTATGGAAAAGGCTGGGGCCCTCGGCCTGTTTGGCGTAAGCGTGCCCGAGGAGCTGGGCGGGCTGAACATGGACTTCCCCACCGCGTTGCGCGTGACGGAGGGCGTGGGCGGCGGGCACTCGTTTCCGGTGGCTTTTGCGGCCCACACGGGCATTGCGCTGCTGCCGGTGCTGTACTTCGGCACCGATGCACAGAAGCAGAAATACATTCCGGGCCTCACGAGCGGCGAGCTGATGGGCGCCTACTGCCTCACCGAGCCGGGCTCGGGCTCGGATGCCCTAGGGGCCAAAACTAAGGCCGTGCTCAACGCCGAGGGCACGCACTACGTGCTGAACGGCCAGAAAATGTGGATTACCAACGCCGGCTTTGCCGACGTATACATTGTGTTTGCCAAGATTGACGGTGACAAATTCACGGGCTTTATCGTGGACCGCGACACGCCCGGCCTGACCCTAGGGCCCGAGGAGCACAAGATGGGCATTAAAGGCAGTAGCACCCGCCAGGTGTTCTTGAGCGACGCGCAGGTGCCCCAGGAAAACGTGCTGGGCGAGATTGGCAAGGGCCACCTCATCGCCTTCAACGTGCTCAACATTGGGCGCATCAAGCTGGCGGCGGCCTGCCTGGGCGGGGCCAAAATGGCGGCCAACCACAGCGTGAAGTATGCCAACGAGCGCGTGCAGTTTAAGCTGCCGATTGCTAAGTTTGGCGCCATTCGCTATAAGCTGGCGCAGCAAGCCATTCGCATGTACGCCGTGGAGTCGGCTATTTACCGCGCCGGCGACGACATTTACCGCAAGGAGCAGGAACTGCTAGCCAGCGGCCTGGGCACCAACGAGGCGCTGCTGGGCGCCGCCCGCGAGTTTGCCGTGGAGTGCGCCATGCTGAAGGTGGAGGGCTCAGAAGTGCTGGACTACGTGACCGACGAGGGCGTACAGATTTACGGTGGCTACGGCTTCTCGGCCGACTACCCCATGGACCGCGCCTACCGCGACTCGCGCATCAACCGGATTTTTGAGGGTACCAACGAAATCAACCGGATGCTGGCCGTGGACATGATTTTGAAGAAGGGCCTAAAGGGTGAGCTCGACTTGATGGGCCCCGCCCAGGCCGTGCAGCAGGAGTTGCTGGCTATTCCGAGCATGGGCGAGAGCGACAACTCGCCCTTCGCTGCCGAGAAAAAAGTCATCGCTAACCTCAAGAAAACCGTTTTGATGATAGCCGGTACGGCGGTGCAGAAGTATATGAATTCGCTGGCCAAGGAGCAGGAAGTGCTGATGAACATTGCCGACATGGCCATCAAAACCTACGTGACCGAGAGCACCCTGCTGCGCGTAGAGAAGGAAATAGCTACTAAAGGCGAAGAGGCTATGAGCCGCCAGCTCGACATGGCCCGCGTGTATCTCTCCGATACCATCGACTTGGTAGAGCACTCGGGCAAGGAAGCCATCGCCAGCATGACGGAGGGCGACGAGCAGCGTCTGCTGGCCCTAGGCCTCAAGCGCTTCACCAAGCCCGACATGTTCAATGTGAAGGAAGCCCGCCGCCGCGTGGCCGCTGGCCTCATCGAGGCCAACGAGTACTGCTACTAGACCACTGATTAGCAGGGACTTCACGGATACAAGAAGGGCCGCCAAATAGGCGGCCTTTTTATTTTACTTGCTTCTCTTCTCGACGCAGATACACACAAGAGAATCGTCCACAAAATCCGTGAAATCCGAAAAAATCCGTGCTAATCAGTGGTCTATTTAAGCTTCACCTCATCTAGCTGCAAGGCGGCGGACTTCTTGCTGGGGCGGCTCACGCCGATAATGGTTTTGGGGTCGAGCCAAGCAGTGAAGTCCTTCACGTAGGACGGCTGCTGGTCGCTGGGAGCGGCCACGTTGAGCTTGAGACGCTGCAGGGGGCCTAGGACGCCGGTGGGCGCCTGCAGGCGGCGCAGGTACAGGTCCGACTTGCCGTCGAGCGCCTCCCAAGTTAGCAGTTGCACTTCTTCGCCGAATACGGCGGCTTTCAGGCCAATGCCGGTGTAGCTATCGATGGCGGGCGCTACTTGGTCTTTGGGCAAAATCTGGTGCCAGTTAGGCGTGAGGAACGGGCTGTAGCCGAAGGCGTACAGCTCACGGGCGTGCACCGGCAGCTCGGGGCCGCCCTCTTCGTAGTGGCGCTCGGCTATTATTACTAAGTTCTTGCTGTCCGTCAGCAACATATCGGTCAGGTATACGTCGTCGAGGCGCTTGAGGCTGGTACCCAGGGCCTTGTTGGCTTCGGCCAGGAAGGCGGCCGATAGCGGCACCGGGTCGGCCAGCTTGATATTATTGGCGCCAAAGTCAAAGCGCACCGTTTTCAGGCTGGCCAGCTCGCCGGTGTTGTCGTTGGCGCACAAGGCCGTGGCGTATAGCTGGCCATCGGGCAGCAAGCTAAACTTAGCATCCCGAATGGTGATGGGCTGGCCGCCAAATACCCCACCCACCGGCACACCCAGCACCGGCACCGGCGTGGGCACCCCCACGCGGTCGGGGGTGGCGGGGTAGTGGCGCACGGTCAGCTTACGCATGCCATCGCCGAGCAGCGTCACGTATTGGGTGCCGTCGTTGGCCAGCAGGATGTTAGGCGAGAAAAAATCGCCTTGGTCGCGGAAGTCGTAGGTGCGCTCCAGCAGCTTGCCCAAGCGCTGGTCGTAGAGGGTGCCCAGCAGGCTGCGTACCTGGCTGCCTTGCAGGGCGTAGCGGTACGCCAGCAGCCGAGTGCCATCGGGCGAGATGCGCACTATAGGGCGGCGGTCGGCGGCCGGGGCGCTCACTAGCACCACGGGCGCGCCTTTTTGGCCACCGGCCAAGGCAATGGGGTGGGCCGTCAGACGCTGGCCCGCTTCGTCGGCGTGGTGCAGCACCACCCACACCTGCTCGGGGCCGCGGCTGAAGGCCTCCACCGTTTCGCCGGGGGCTACGGGCAGCGTAGCGCTCCACTGCTTTTTTAGGTCAGCCGAGTAGCGCTCTACGGCGTAGGCGCTGCCGTTTTGGTGGGCCAGTATTACAAAGCCGCTACCGTCGGGTAAAGCTAGCGTTTTCTGCGGCACCCGCATATTGTAGCGGTCCTCACCCTGCTCGGGCAAGTAGCTAAACGGTCCCGACTTCACTTTTTGGGCCTGGGTGGCCAGCGGAATAGTCCCGGCCAGCCCAGCCAGGACTAGCCCCATTGCAATAACACGCATATAGTTTTAGGTAAGTCAACCAGCAAGACGAACCAGCCCAGCGCGTTTTTCGCACGTTGCAGCCTAGCCCACCACCTGGGGCTCAAAAGTACTTCGGGCCGTACTTGGCGCAACATGGGGCGACTACTAAGACCTAGGCATCACCGCTCACGGACTTGCGGAGGCAAGTAAAATAAGATTCTGATTCAGAAGTAATAACGTAATTTTAATGTTGAACTCCCAACTATAGCTCAACCGTAGCGTTAAACGGGCGCTTACCAATTTTCCAGTTACTATTTTTGTAGTAGCTATTCTATCCCACCCAGTCGATTCTATTTTCCTAATCCCTTCTTACCTATTACTCGGCATAAAATTTGTAGCCGGGGGCTGCCACTATTTTTATTTATGAAAACGTTTTCTAAGCTTGGCCTACTGCTAGCCCTCGTTATTGCGGGCCGCTACCTGCGCCTCACCGAGCCCGCTACTTTTGCAAATCAGGAAAAGTCTGTTGCTCGGGTAGTTAAAGCCGATACGCTGCAGTTTGCCAGCTACGCCATTACCAAGACGACTTTGCCCGTGTTTCCCGCCAACCAGTACAATGCGGTGGCCAACCCGCACAGCGAGCCAGCCTACTTGGTTTGGTACTAACCACCGAGCGACTTGTCTAGTCGCTTTTTTTATGTTTATTCTACTAAAATTTTAGCTTATCCGGCTCCAGTTTACGGCCGTGGCAGGTAGGCCATCAATATGGCGGCGCAGGTTGCCATTTTCGGGTAAGTCTAGGCCGGGGTCTTCGCTCAAAATAGCCTGGGCTGCCACCCGGCTTTCGCTCAGAATGCGGCCGTCCTTGGCTAGGTCGGCAATCAGCAAATCGAGCACGCCGCTCTGCTGGGTGCCCATCAGGTCGCCGGGGCCGCGCAGCTTCAGGTCGATGTCGGCAATCTCGAAGCCATTGTTGGTGCGCACCATCGTTTCGAGGCGGGTGCGGCTGTCCTTGCTCAGCTTATAACCCGTCATCAGGATGCAGTAGCTCTGGTCGGCGCCCCGGCCCACGCGGCCCCGTAGCTGGTGCAACTGGCTCAGGCCGAAGCGCTCGGCGCTCTCAATCACCATCACTGAGGCGTTGGGTACGTTCACACCTACCTCGATTACGGTGGTGGCCACCATTACCTGGGTTTCTTTTTTTACGAAGCGGGCCATCTCGAAGTCTTTCTCCTCGGCCTTCATGCGCCCGTGCACGATGCTGATTTGCATCTCCGGGAAAGCGCGGCTCACGCTCTCGTAGCCGTCGGTTAGGTCCTTGTAGTCCAGCGTTTCGCTTTCCTCAATCAACGGGTACACAATGTATACCTGCCGCCCTAGGGCCACTTGGTCCCGGATAAACTGGAATACCTTCAGGCGGTTGGCGTCGTAGCGGTGCACCGTCACAATGGGCTTGCGGCCGGCGGGCAGCTCGTCAATTACGCTCACGTCGAGGTCGCCGTAGAGCGTCATGGCCAGCGTGCGCGGAATGGGCGTAGCCGTCATCACCAGCACGTGGGGTATCACGTAAGGGTTCTTCTGCCACAGCTTTGAGCGCTGCGCTACCCCAAAGCGATGCTGCTCGTCCATAATTGTGAGCCCTAGGTTGCGAAACTGCACCACGTCTTCGAGCAGGGCGTGGGTACCCACCAGCATTTGCATGGTACCGTCGCGCAGCTGCTCGTGCAGCACGCGGCGCTCGCGGGTGGGCGTGCTACCCGTGAGCTTGCCGATGTGGAGGCCTAGCAAATCGGCGTAGCCCTTGAGGCCCTGGTAGTGCTGGTCGGCCAAAATTTCGGTGGGCGCCATCAGGCAGCTTTGGGCGCCGTTGTCGGCCGCCATCAGCATCGAGATGAAGGCCACGATGGTTTTGCCCGAGCCCACGTCGCCCTGCAGCAGCCGGTTCATTTGCTTGCCCAGCAAGAAGTCCTTATAAATTTCGTGGATTACCCGCTTCTGGGCGCCCGTCAGGTCGAAGGGCATGATGTTTTTGTAGAAGTGCACCAGCGTGGGCACTTCGTTGAATACCTGGCCGGCCAGCGCCACTTTGCGCTGGTCTTTCTGGCGCAGCAGCTTGAGCTGCACGTAGAATAGCTCCTCAAACTTGAGCCGGAACCGCGCCGCCTGCAGCAAGTCATCATTTTGCGGAAAGTGAATCTGCTGCAGCGCCTGGGCCTTGCTCATCAGCCCATACTGCTGAATGAGCGCGGGCGACAAGGTTTCGGTGACGTGCGGGAGCGCAATTTTCAGCAAGTCGCTCACCATCCGCATTATCGCCTTGCTATCCACGCGATGGTAGTTCTTGAGCTTTTCTGAGGTGTTGTACACCGGCTGCAGAAAGCTCTGCTCCGCCTTCTGCTCGGTCACTTCCTCCAATTCGGGGTGCGCCATCTGCGGCCGGCCATTGAACAGCGTCGGCTTACCAAAAACAATGTACTCCTGGTGGTTTTTAATAACTTTCTCCAGGTAGTTTACGCCCTTAAACCACACCACTTCCAGCTCGCCGCTGGCGTCGCCCACCTTGGCCACCAGGCGCTTCTTGGGGCCCTCTCCCAGCACCTCCCTACTGCGTAAAACGCCTTTTACTTGCACGTACGGCAGGTCGTCGTGCAGGTCTACGATATTGTAAAACTGCGTGCGGTCGAGGTAGCGAAACGGGTAGCGCTGAATCAGGTCGCCGTAGGTAAACAGCCCTAGTTCCTTACCCAGCAGCTGCGCCCGCTGCAAGCCCACGCCGCGCAAATACTCAAGCTTGGTTTGAAAGAAATTACTCATGTACTCAGCTGGTAGCGGGGGCCTTTCAGCCGGCCCTTGGCTGATAGCTGCTAGGGAGTTAAAGTTAACAGAACGCCAGATTACACTTGCTAAGCATCCCTACCAAACAATAAAGCGGGATAAATACTCCGGCAAGCGGACGCCAAATAAGCATGACGCGCTAGCTGGCAACTTTAGTTATTATATTTCAGCGAGTTCAGCATTCGCACCATGTCGTACTTCACGTACTCAATCACGGGGGCTAGCGAATCGTTCTGAGTGGCGGTGCGGAAGTAGAGGGCGGCCCGGAAAAAGTGCCGGGTGCTGTCGGTGGTATAAAACTGAAACTGGCTGGGCACTTCCCCTTCCAGCTCAAATACCGAGGCGCGCAAGCCGTTCGGCGTCTTCAAAATGCGCTCCTCAATCGCAGTCGCCTTTATTTGGTGTTTGCCCGTTAGCTTGCGGGCATCTTCCATCATCTTGTTGTAGAGCTGACGGTTGCGCTGAGCATTGGTGTAGGTTATTTGCACGTTGGCGTGCAGTTGCGGATAGTAGATATTAAGCCAGTCGGGCTGGGCCAGGTACGACGAGTCGCGCAGCACCTTGGCGTAGCGCGATACCTCGAATGAGTACGGGCGCCCCAGCCCTAGGGGCCGGTAGCGGTGCGGCGGCAGGTCGATGCGGTTGAAGCCCCTAGGCCTGGGCGTGTAGTCGGCCTCGTCGCCCGATGAGCAGGCGCTGGTCCCAGCTAGCAGCGCCAGCGCTACGCTTCCGCGCCCAAACCAAGCTGAAATTGTCATAAGCAACACAAGAAACTCTCCTCAAAGATAGACCGCAGATTTAGCGGATTAAACAGAGTTCGCAGATACGCTTGCCGTTGGCAAGCTGACGACGCGGACGATGTGAGAGCTGGTAGCGCTTGACTTGGCAAGCTGACAACGCTGAAAAGCGAGGACCGGTAGCGCTCGGCTTGGCAACAAAAAAGCTGCCCACGCCCGAAAGCGCGGGCAGCCCGCTACCATAGTCGTTCGCGTCGTCAGCTTACCAACGGCAAGCGTATCTGCGAACTCTGTTTAATCCGCGGTTTAGAAGGGTAGCTGGTCCAGTTCCGGCTCTTGGCGCAAACTCGGGCTTTCGCTGGCGGCAATGGCCCCAATGCCATTGGCCCCGTTGCTGCCACCACGTGCCCCTAGGAGGCTAATCTCATCGGCCACAATCTCGGTGATGTAGCGCGTCTGCTGGTCCTTATCCTGGTATTGGCGGGTGCGCAGCTTGCCTTCTACGTACACCAAGCTGCCTTTTTTTAGGTATTTCTCGGCTAGCTCGGCCAGGCCGCGCCAAGCCGCGATGTTGTGCCACTCGGTGCGTTCCACCCGCGTGCCTTGCTTGTCTTTGTAATAATCGTTGGTCGCCAGCGTAAAGTTAGCCACGCTATTGCCACCTTCTAGATGGCGCACTTCGGGGTCTTTGCCGAGGTGGCCCACCAAAATCACTTTGTTTACTCCAGCCATGTGTTTATCTCCTATAATACGTTGGGGCGGCAGCCAACCACAGCTACCATTAACGAATTAAAAGTACAACACAAACATTTAATTTGCAAATTATATTGGCAAATAATTACCAATAATAATAGCAAATAAGAGATGGATTGCCGCATTACTTTATTTACTATGTTTGATTAGGTAGTTGCTGATGAGCACTGGCTTAGGCAGCGCCTCAATTTCCGACGCCGAGTACGCCTGCAAGCCAGTATCGCGCTGGGCCACGGCGGGCAGCGCGGCCGCCAGCTCCACGGCGTGGAAACGGGCCTCCAGCTTCTGGTGGCTGAGCACATGGCGTAGCGCGGGGGCCGGCCGCGGCTCGGCGACGTGGGTAGTTGGGGCGGGACTACCCCCTAGGACCGCTACGTGGCGCAATAGCTCGGCCGCGGGCAGCTCGGGGCTATCGGTTTCTACTAGCGCAAAGTCGTAGAGGCCCTGCCAAATATCGCCGCCAGGGCGCGCTTTTAAATACAACTGGCCGCCGTGGCGCAACACTAGGTAGTGGAAGTAGCGAATGCGCGCCGCCTTGGCTTTGCTCTTGACGGGCAACAGCGCCACCTGGCCATGCTGAAAGGCCCAACACTCGCTTTGCAGTGGGCAAAACAGGCAGTCGGGCTTAGCGGGGGTGCATTGCAGGGCCCCAAACTCCATAATGGCTTGGTTGAACTCGGCGGCGTGGGGCGGCGGCAGGTGCTGGTCGGCCAGGGCTTGAAACTCCTTGCGCGAGCCAGGAGCAGCAATGTCGGCGTGCAGACCGAAGATGCGCGCCAGCACCCGAAACACGTTGCCATCGAGCACCGCCACCGCCTCGCCAAAGGCAAAGGAGGCAATAGCCGCCGCCGTGTAGGGCCCCACGCCCTTGAGCTGGCGCAGCCCGGCATAGGTAGCGGGGAAGGCCCCGCCAAACTCGCGCACCACCTGCTGAGCGGTGTGGTGCATATTGCGGGCCCGTGAGTAGTACCCTAGGCCCTGCCAGTGGCGCAGCACCTCCTGCTCAGGCGCGGCAGCCAGGTCGTGCACGGTGGGGTAAGAGGTCAGAAAATTAAGGTAATAAGGCAATCCCTGAGCTACCCGCGTTTGCTGCAGGATAACTTCTGACAGCCAGATGGCGTAGGGGTCAAGGGTAGCGCGCCAGGGTAAGTCGCGGCGGTGCCGCGGATACCAGGCCAGCAGCGCCCGGGCCAGAAAGCTCGACTGGCCAGCGGTAGGCAAAAGAGCACTAGAATTTAGCAAAATAATGAGGCAGAACAGGTTGGCGGGAACAGAATCTTCCGGCCTTGCATTGTTGATAAGAATTTAGGTAGTACCTTTGCGCTCCGTTTCTATAAGCGAACGTCCTACTGGGCAAGGGATTACGCCGGAAGCAGAGGTAGTAGTCGCCCATTTTTTCCACTTTTAGCATCCCCTTACCAACGTGACCAAAGCTGAGGTAATTTCCGAAATTTCGCAGAAAACCGGCATCGAGAAAGCCGATGTGCTGACGACCGTCGAAGCCTTCTTTAAAGTAGTGAAGGACCAGATGACGGAGGGCAACAACATTTACGTGCGCGGCTTCGGCTCGTTCGTGAACAAGAAGCGTGCCCGCAAAGTAGCCCGCAACATTTCGAAAAACACATCGCTCATCATCGACGAGCACTACATCCCGAGCTTCAAGCCGAGCAAAACCTTCGTAGCCAAGATTAAAGGCAGCAAGAAAATTCACGGCGACGTTGCTCCAAAAGCCAAGGCTACCAAAAAGTCGAAAGCTTAATCCTGCGTAGCATTCGCTCGCAAGCAGGAAGGTGATGAAGGCGGATAAGGCAGCCGCGCGGCGGCTGGCCAATCTGGTTTTCATCACCTCCTTGCTATTAGCTTATTTGGTATGGCGCTTTCTCAAACCAGCTTTCACCAGGCTTTAGTGCTAGGCGGTGCGCTAGCGCTGGCTGGCGGCCTCTACGCGTTGCCCAAGGGCATTGTGAAGCCGAAGCAAAGCCGAAGCGAATTAAATCAGAGTGCAGCCCGCTCAACCACCCGCGATGGCGCTACTGCTGGCGAGGGTGAGAAAGCTGAGGCTTCGTCGGGCCCCCGCCCAGCGGCTACGGCCACGGTAGGCGGCCAGTCAGCCGCCGCGCCTCACACCCAGGCCACGGCCGAGCAGCGCCGCGTGCTTGACGAGCGACTAGCTCAGTACCACGCCGCTTCGGCAGCCGGCCGCCCCGCAGTAGCTATGAACCTAGCTGCCCGCTACGCCGCCGTGCAGCGCTTTGATAGCGCGGGCTACTACCTCACCACCGTAGCCGAAGCCCAGCCGAGCGAAAAAGCCTGGCAGCGAGCGGCCGACGCGTACTACCAGGCCTTTAGCTTCGCAACTACGCCCGAGCGGCGCGAATTGCTGGGCAAAGAGGCCCGCACGCTGTACGATAAAGTGCTGGCTGACAACCCGAACAACCTCGACGCCAAAACCAATCTCGGTATGGCGTATATGAGCAGCGAAAACCCGGTGAAGGGCATTACCCTGCTGCGCGAGGTGCTAGAGCAGGACCCGCGCAACCAGAAAGTACTGTACAACCTAGGTATCCTGGCTATTCAAAGTAACCAGTATGACCGGGCTGCTGAGCGCCTAGGGCAACTGGTGCAGATTAACCCTAACAGCGTCGAAGGTCAGTTTTACTTGGGTGTGTCGCTGGCTCGCCTGCGCCGGGCAGCCCCAGCCGAGGCGGCTTTCAATAAGGCCAAAAGCCTCAGCAACGACCCGGCACTGGCAGCCTCTATCGAGGAAGAAATGGCTAAGCTGCGGCGCTAAGCTCGGATTGCGTATTTTTGCACCCCATTAGCGAAACTTGGCTTTACGCTTAACTAACGATTTAAACCTTTAACCCCCTAGTACATGCCCTGCGGTAAGAAACGTAAGCGTCACAAAATCGCCACCCACAAGCGCAAGAAGCGCCTTCGCAAAAACCGCCACAAGAAGAAGTAAGCTTCTGACTTAGTGTGTGGTAGGTGGCGGGCGGCGAGCCGATTACTGGCGCGCCGCTCCTCAATATCTCTCACGTAGCCTCCGCCACGCGGACGACTAACGTGGTGTGCCAGGCTGCCCCGTGCGGGCAGTGGCCGTGGCTCGCGAGGGAAGCTGGGACATTCAACGTCCCGGCTTCCCTTTTGCTGGTTCTGGGGCACGCTACTAAGTAGCCCGTTGCCTATCGGCTATTCAACATTATTAATGTGAGAATAGGCGAGTGTGAAAATGCTAAGAATTAAGTAAGTAAAAAGGCTGGTAACAGCTTAGGTTGCGCAACTTTCACCTTACCTGTATATCTCATTATTTTAACAACTACTACGTTGAGCAATGAACTGATTATCAACTCGACCCCGGAGGGTGAACGGATAGCCTTACTCCAGGATAAGCGGCTGATTGAGTACCACTTCGACCGCAACGACACCAACTATGCGGTAGGTGATATTTTCCTAGGCACGGTGCGCAAAGTGATGCCCGGCCTCAATGCCGCTTTCGTGGATATTGGCTCCGAGAAGGACGCCTTTCTGCACTACGGCGACCTAGGCGAGCAATACCCCTCGCTGCAAAAATGGGTAAACGGGGTAATGAAGCACCAGCTGCAAGCTCCTGGGCTGGAAGGCTTTGCGCTGGAAGGCCCCCTAGATAAGGTGGGCAAGGCCGACAGCGTGTTTAAGAAAGGGCAGGCCCTGCTGGTGCAAATTGTCAAGGAGCCAATTTCGACTAAGGGCCCGCGCGTGAGCACCGATATTTCAATGGCCGGGCGCTACTTAGTGCTACTGCCGTTTACAAATAGCATTTCGGTTTCGAAAAAGATTGTGAGCAAGGCCGAGCGCGACCGGCTCAAGCGGCTGATTGCCAGCATTAAGCCCGAAGGTTTTGGGGTAATCATCCGTACCGTGGCCGAAGGGCGCGAGGTGGCCGAGCTTGACCGCGACATGCAAAGTATGGTCGATAACTGGAATACGCTCTACGAAAACCTGCGCAAGGGCCAGCCGCGCGATAAGATGCTCGGCGAGCTGGGTCGCACCTCCTCTATGTTGCGCGACATGCTCAACGAGTCGTTCGACTCGATTGTGGTAGATACACCGGGCCGCTTCGAGGAGATGAAGGGCTATGTGCAAAAAATAGCGCCCGATAAAGTAGGGCTGGTAAAGCTCTACAATAATAAGGTAAAAGTATTTGAAAATTTGGGGATTGAGAAGCAACTCAAGACCCTGTTTGGCAAGACGGTAAGCGTGCCCGGCGGCGGCTACCTCGTTATTGAGCACACCGAGGCGCTGCACGTGGTAGACGTGAACTCGGGCAGCAAGAGCAACCAAGAAAACGACCAGGAAGCTACTGCACTCATGATTAATCTAGGCGCTGCCAAGGAAGTAGCCCGCCAGCTGCGCCTGCGCGATATGGGCGGCATTATCGTGATTGACTTCATCGACATGCGCTCGGCCGAGAGCCGCAAGAAGGTGGAGGACGCGGTGTACCACGTCATGAAGCAAGACAAGGCTAAGTTTACCATCTTGCCCATCACTAAGTTTGGACTGCTGCAAATAACCCGGCAGCGGGTGCGCCCGGCCGAAACCATCGTGACCGGTGAGGTGTGCCCCACCTGCGGCGGCACCGGCAAAATTTCGGCCTCCATCCAGGTGACCGACGAAATCGAGAACAGCATCGACGACCTATTGGTGAATCAGAACCAGAACGGGCTAACGCTGTTTGTGCATCCGTTCTTGCACGCCTACTACACCAAAGGCTTAGTAAGCAAGCAGATGAAGTGGTATTTGAAATACTATAAGTGGGTAAAAGTGATGAAGGATACTGCCCTAGGCCTCACCGACTTTCGCATTGAGGACGAGCACGGCGAGCAGATTGAGTTGCACTCGGCCGCTGGCGCCATGGCCCGCGCCCAGGACCGTGAAATAATCGCAGATTTAACGGATTAAACAGATTGCGCAGATACGCCACCTGCGGTGGCTGATTACGCGGGTAGACAAGCGGCTTCGCTTACTTTGGCTACCCTAGGACCCTAGGGCAAGTAACCATGCTAATAGAGACCGAAAGCCTTATACTTTCACCCGCGTAGCCAGCCATCGCAGGTGGCGTATCTGCGCAATCCGTTTAATCTGCGATTTTAATCTTAGCTTGACTTTGAAAGTAACTGCCTTATTGAGGCTGCTGGCGCTGGGCGCGGCGGGCCTGCTGGCCGGCTGCCGCCAGACTACCGAAGAGGGTGGCTGCCGGGCTGACGCTGCCGCTAGTGCCCCAGCCCTGCCCGTGCACCTAACGCATTTGGAGCGGCCCTTTTTTCAGCTGAAGACCCCGGCCGACGGGCTGCGGTTTATGCAGGCGCACCCGGTTTTTGCTCGCTACTACCTGCAGGTGGGGCAGGCGCCCTCGCCTGCGGTGCTGGCTGGCAGCCTGGCCCAGCTGGCTACCAACGCCGATTTGCAGAAGCTGAACCAGCAAACCACCGCGGCCTTTCCTGATTCGGCAGCCCTAGGGCGCGATTTGGGAGCCATGCTGGGGCGGGTGAAGTATTATTTTCCCGACTTTCGGGCGCCGCGCATAGCGACTACCTACGTGAGCGGGCTGCTGGGCAAAGACGTTTTTGTGAATGATAGCTTGCTAGTAATCAGCCTCGACTGGTTTGCGGGGCCTAGGGCCAGCTACCGGCCCGACCTGCCCCAGTATATGCTGCGCCGCTACGCGCCGGCCAACGTGCTACCCACGCTGGCGCTGGCCGTATCGAGCAAGTACGACCGGCACCAACTGACGGCAACCTCCATGCTCGACCAGATGGTGGACCAGGGCAAGCGCCTCTACTTTGCGGGGCAAGTGCTGCCCTGCGTGCCCGATTCGGTGCTGCTGGGCTACTCGGCCAAGGAGCTGCAGAGCGTGCGCTTCAACGAGGCCAAGGTGTGGGGGCACTTCTTAGAAAACAACCTGCTGTACTCCACCGCGCCGTTTGAGATTCAGAAGTACGTGGGCGAGCGCCCTAACGTACCCGAGATTGACCGCACGGCCCCCGGCCGGGTGGGCCAGTGGGTGGGTTTGCAAATCGTGCGCAAGTACATGGCCGAGCACTCAGGCGTGACCCTAGCCCAACTGATGGCCGAAACCAACACCCAGCGCATTCTGAGCGAGTCGCACTACCGACCCAAAAGATAAGTATGATTTAAAAAATGCACGTCGCGGTTTTCAGCCAGTACCACACCAGCCCCGACTGCCCGGCCACCAGCCGGCACTACACGCTGCTGACCGAGTTGGCCCGGCACCACCGCGTCACGCTGCTCACCACGCCCGCCTGGCGCAGCCAGCAGCTCACGCACGAATTTGCCTGGGGGCCGCCGGGCGTCGAGCTGCGCGAGGCGGCCATCCCGTACGAGAATAAGATGGGGCCAGCGCGGCGGGTGCTGGCTTTTGGGCAGTACGCGGCCTGGGCCTGGGGCGCGGGCCGGCGCCTAGCCGCTAGGCCCGATGTGGTGTGGGGCATTAGCACGCCGCTAACGGCGGCCTGGGCGGCGGCGCAAGTGGCGCGGTACTGGCGCGTGCCGTGGGTGTTTGAGGTGCAGGATTTATGGCCCTCATTTCCGGTAGCGATGGGCGCAGTACCTACGGCCCTGGCCCGGCGGCAGCTGTTTGCGCTGGAAAAGCGGCTGTACGTTAACGCGGCGCATATTGTGCCGCTCTCGCCCGACATGAGCGCCTACGTAGCGGGCCTAGGGGTGGCGCCTAACAAAATTACCACCCTACTTAACGGCACCGACCTTGACCTAGCCGCCCACGCCACGCCCGCCGCCGTGGCAGCCTTGCGCCAGGCCGAGGGCCTAGAAGACCAGCGGGTGGTGCTATATGCGGGCACTTTCGGGCGGGCCAACGACATGCCCACGGTGGTGGCGTCGGCTGAGGCGCTAGTGGCCGCCGAGCCCGGCGTGACGTTTCTTTTCCTGGGCCACGGCTACTACGCGCCGCTGATAGCGGCGGCGGCGGCACGCTGGCCGGGGCGCATCCGGCTGGTGGGCGGACAGCCGCGCCACGCGGTATTCGCGTGGTTTGCGCTGGCCGAGGTGGCGGTAGTGTCGTTTCTAAGCTTGCCGGTGCTCGATGCTAACTCGCCCGCCAAGCTCTACGACGCGCTGGCCGTGGGCACGCCGGTGGTGGTTACCAACCAGGGCTGGACCAAGGCGCTGGTGGAGCAGCACGGCTGCGGTTGGTATGCTCCGGCCGGCCACCCGGCGGCGCTGGCGGCGCAGCTCCGGGCCGTGCTAGCCAACCCTAGGGCCGCCGCGGTGGCCGGGGCGCGCGGACAGGCCTTAGCCAAGCGTGAATTTGATAGGCGGGTGCTGGCTGCGCAGATGCAGAGCATTCTGGAAGGTGTGGCTAGGCCCATTTAAGCATAAAAAAGCCCCGTTGCACTCGTTGCAACGGGGCTTTTCAAAATTATTAAGCGCTAGCGTCTAGTAGCTCAGCTACTTTCGGTTGCTTATTTTATTTTGATTTTTTTGCCGTTGCCTTTTACTTTGGCATCGTCAGCTGGCACGATTACGGTCCGGCCTTTTTTGGTTTTGGCGGGCATGTCCATTGACTTGTCGTTGTTGGTAGTCGTCGACTCGGTGGTGGTCGTGGTGGCCGGCGTTACCGTCTGGTCGGGGTTGGTGGTGGCCGGCGCGGTGGTCGTCTGGCGGGTAGTAGTGGTCGTTTGGGCCTGGGCCGACAGGGTACCTACCGTCAGCAGGACGGCGAGAACAAACAGCTTTTTCATAATGTGAAAGTTATTGCGATGAGAATGGTTGCCAGCGGCGATGTGCTAGTGGCGTGGGCCTTGAACGAGCAGGTGCCGACCAGGTTTCATTTGCCGCCCATGCTGCTGCTGACAGCGGCCACCAGCTTACGAGATAGGCACTTTGCGCAAGATGCTTTCTATCAAATCCTGGGTTTTCACGCCGTCGGCCTCCGCCTCATAAGTTAGCAGAATGCGGTGGTTGAGCACGTCCTGGGCCACGTCCTTAATGTCTTCGGGCAGCACGTAATCGCGGTCGTCGAGGTAGGCTACGGCGCGGGCGGCGCGGTGCAGGGCGATGCTGGCCCTAGGGCTAGCCCCAAACTGCACGGCCTGCGCAAACTCGGGTAGGTCGTAATCGGCCGGGCGGCGGGTGGCAAACACTAGCTCAATCAGGTATTTTTCGAGCGTATCCGAAATCTGCACCTGGTTGATTTGGTCGCGGATGCCGAAGATATCCTCTTTCGTTAGCACCGGCTGCACGTCGCCCTGAAACCCTAGATTAGCCATTCGGCGCATTACTTCCAGCTCGTCGGCTTTTTTAAGATAATCGACGTGTACTTTAAGCATGAAGCGGTCGACCTGGGCTTCGGCCAGTGGGTAAGTGCCTTCTTGCTCCACGGGGTTTTGGGTGGCAAGCACCAAAAAAGGTCGGTCGAGCCGGAAAGTGGTTTCACCGATGGTAACCTGGCTTTCCTGCATGGCTTCGAGCAGAGCGCTTTGCACTTTGGCGGGGGCGCGGTTTATTTCGTCGGCCAGCACGAGGTTGGCAAAGATGGGCCCCTTCTTTACCTCAAACACCGACTGGTTCTGGTTGTAAATCATGGTGCCCACTAGGTCGGAAGGCAGCAGGTCGGGGGTAAATTGCACGCGCTGAAAGTGCAGGGCCAACACCTGAGCCAAGGTGCTTACGGTGAGCGTTTTGGCCAATCCCGGCACGCCTTCGAGCAAGATGTGGCCGCCGGTGAATACGCCCATGAGCAGGCGGCTAACCAGGGTGCGCTGGCCCACCACTACTTTCTCCATTTCGGCGAAAGCCTGGCGAATAAGCGGGCGGTAATCGGTGGAAGTAGGCTGCATGGGGCAAAGTAACGACGCGGGCCGCCCTACCGGGACCGCTCCGGCAACGGCCGCCTTGGGTTTGGGCCAATTATTGCGGGCAATATGCTATAGCTTAGTTAACCTCGGCCTAGGGTTTTGCGTTGGGGAGGGTGATATTCTGTGGTTTCGCTGAACTAGGACGACGAAACTAGGCCTTTCTTCTGCTACCGTGAACGTTTACTTACGCCGGTTTTTATACTTCATCCTGGGGCTGCTAGGCCTGGTACTGCTGCTAGTGGTAGCCGCGGTGGTGTTCCTGCAATTTCCAGCGGGCCAAGACTTTGTGGCGCGCCGAGCCGAAGGCTACCTGCGCGATAAGCTTAAAACAGAGGTGCGGCTGGGAAAATTTCGCACCGATTTTCGGCACGCCATCAACTTCGACGATGTGTACCTGGCCGACCAGCAGCGCGACACCTTGCTAAGCGTGGGGCACCTAGGGGTGAGCATCGACATTTTTGCACTGCTGCACAGCCAGGTGAATATCAAGGAGGTAGAACTCAGCGACGGGCGCGTGCGCCTGACCCGCACCGAGCCGGATAGCGTTACGAACTACGACTTTATTAGCAAGGCCTTTTCGGACCCGAACGCGCCGGTTGATACCACTAAGTCGGCGCTGAAATATGACATTGGGAAGCTGCACGTCAGCAACCTGCTCTTCACCCAAAACGACCAGGTAGCGGGCTCCGACCTGCGCGCTAAAATTGGCGACCTGCTGGTGAAAATGGATGAGGTGGACGTGAACAACTCCATCTATAAGGTAGACAACGCCGCGCTGCGCCACTCGGCCGTGCGGATGGTGCAAACCAAAACTGCGCCCGAGCTGGACGACAACAAACCTACCGCGCCGCTGAGCCTCACCTTCGGGCTGAACCGCGCCACGCTGGAAGATGTGGGCTTGGTATATAAGAACGACCCGGCGGCGCAGTACCTCAACACCCAGATTGGGCTGCTTGACGCCACGGCTAAAAATATCGACCTGGCCAAAGAGCGCATCGACTTGGGCAAGCTCACGCTTAAAAACACCACCTTCGCCTACGCCCAGAATGAGAACGTGCCGGTGGCCGAGCGCGTGGTGAACCCGGCCGAGGCCGTGCGCAAAGTAAACGAGGCCGCTACCAAAGCCACCGCGCAGCCCTTGAGCTGGCGCGTGACCCTAGGGCAGTCCGACATCAGTGGGCTGGCTGTAAACTTCGACAACTTCAACGACCCCAAGCTAAAAAGCCGCTACCCAGCCCTGGACTACAGCCACCTGCACTTTACGGGCCTGGTGCTGAACACCCGCGACCTGAACTACACCGAGAACTTGACCACGGTGCAGCTTGATAACCTGGCGGGCCGCGACCAGAGCGGCTTCGAAATAACCCGCGCCCGCGCCCGGGCCACCTACGACTCGACCGACATCAAGCTCGACAGCCTAGACTTGGTGACGCCCAACTCGCGCATCAAAAACAGCCTGGCCCTGCATTACAAGAGCCTAGGAGTCATTGGCGACGACCTGCCCAACCTAGGTTTGGCCGGCGACTTGCGTACTACGCGCCTTGGCTTGCGCGATATTCTATACCTAGTGCCGAGCCTGGCCGATACGCCGCCCTTCACCACCGGCCCCAACCAAAGCGTGCTGCTGAGCGGGCTGGTGAGCGGCCGGCTGGGCGACTTGTACGTGCGCAATTTCGACTTTGTGGGCCTGCGCAGCACCGTGCTGCAAGCCAGCCGGGCGCACATTGTGGGGCTGCCCGAGGTGGATGGGCGACTGTTCGTGGATGTTAATATCCAGCGGTTTAGCACCACGCGCACCGACTTGCTGAGCGTGCTGCCCAAGGGCACGGTGCCCAGCAACATTAGCCTGCCCCCTACCCTGGCGGTGAGCGGCACCTTTAAAGGGCACCCTACCACGCTGGCCTTCGATACCGACCTGAAGCTGCGCTCGAGCTACGGCGACGTGGCCTTCAGCGGGCGGCTGGGGGCGGCCAACCGGGCGGGCCAGCAGCCAGTGGTAGGCACCTTTGCGGTGCAGGGTTTTGACGCGGGCAAGCTGCTGAAGGACCCGACCCTAGGGCCCATCACGGGCAGCGGGCGCATTAATGCCACCGGCAACCTGCAGGACCCCAGCACCCTAGTGGGCAAGCTGACGGCTAATATTCAGCGCGCGCGCTACAACGGCTACACTTACCGCGGCGTGAACGCGACGGTGGACATTGACCGTAACAAGTACACCATTGCGGCCAGCAGCAAGCGCGACCCCAACCTGAACTTGGACTTGAACGCGGTGGTGAATCTGCGCGACGCCAAGAACCCGACTTACCAAGTAACATCACTGAATTTGCGGGGCGTAAATTTGACCAAGCTGGGCTTTTATACCGGCGGCGACCTGCGCATTCAGGGCGACCTTGCGGCCAGCATCAGCGGGTCGAGCCTGAACACGATTAACGGCACGTTTGGCGGCCGGAAGTTGGTAGTTATCAAGGATGGGCAGGCCATTGCGCTGGACTCGGTGAGCGGGCGCATTGTGCAAAACGCCACCCGCACGGCCGTCACCTTTAATTCGAACGTGGCCGACGTGCGCCTCGATGGCAATGTGCGCCTAGGCGACCTGGCCACTGAGGTGCAGCGCCATATCAGCCGCTACTTTCGGCTGCCGGGCGTGGTACCGTTCCGCAATCCCGTGGGCAACCAGCAATTTACGTATTCGCTGCAAGTGAAGAATACGTCGCTGCTGACGCGCTTGGTGAGCGGGCTCAAGCAGATTTCGCCCTTCCGGTTGGCCGGCGACTACAACCGCGCCGCCGCCCGCCTCACGGCCCAAACCAGCATTCCGGTTATCCGCTACAACGCCTACCGGCTCGACTCGCTGAAGCTCGATGTGGGCTCGAACCCCCAGCGCCTCGCTTACGACCTGCACCTGGCCGATGCCAAGCAAGATACCAGCCTCAACATTCGGCGGCCGAGCTTGGTGGGCACCGTGGCCGACAACAAGGTGAATGTGCGGGCAGCGATACTAGGCGACAGCAGCAACCGCGAGCGCCTGGCGCTGGCCGGCGCCCTGCAGGTGGTAGACCAAGGCCGGCGCGGCGACGGCTACCAGTTTGCCTTCACCAACGACCAGATAATCAACTACGATACTTGGACGGCGGGCGCCGACAACTACGTGCGCTATAACGCCGACGGCACCATCGTAGCTAACAACCTGCGCCTGACCAACGGCAGTTCGGCGCTGGTGGTGCAGAGCCAGAACCCCGCCGTGAACACCTCGCCGCTGGCCGTGCGCTTCGAGCAGTTTAACCTGGGCATCGTGAGCAAGGCCATCGGGCAGCCCGACTCGACCCTAGGGGGCACCCTGAACGGCGAGGCCGTGGCACGGGGCCTGGGCACCAAGAAGCAGGCTTTTACGGCCAACCTCACCATCAAGGACTTGCTGTATAGCAAGACGGTGCTGGGCGACCTGGCCCTGCAAGCCAGCAACCCCGTGCCCGACCGTTACGATGTGAACGCTACACTCACCGGCGGGGGCGGCAACGACGTGAACGTGCGCGGCGCCTACCGCACGGTGGGCACCACGCCGCTCGACTTTGTAGTGGACGTGCGGCGGCTGAACGTGAAAACGGCCGAGCCTTTTTCGGCCGGGCAAGTCAGCCAGGCCACCGGCTTCTTGAGCGGGCGCCTGACCCTAGCGGGCACCACCAGCGCCCCGCAGCTGCGGGGCCAACTCACCACCTCGCCCGACGCCAGCTTCGTGGTGCCGCAGTTGGGCTCGCCCTTCCGGCTCGTGAGCCAGCCCATCACGTTTGACGACCGCGGCATTGCCTTCCGCGACTTTACGGTGCTCGACTCGGCGGGCAATAAGGCGGTGGCCAATGGCTACCTGCTGACTAAGGACCTGCTAAATTACGCCTTCGATTTGCGCGTGACGACCGATAAGTTCTTGGCCGTGAAAAGCAGTCGCAGCAAGAATAATACGCTCTACTACGGCCGGCTGGTGGTAGATTCGGACACGCGCCTAACCGGGCCGCTCTCGCTCATCAAGATTAACACCACCGCCACGGTGGCCAAGGGATCGGACCTGACGGTGGAAAACCCTTCGGTGGACCCTTCGGTGGTGGCCCGCGAAGGCATTGTGCAGTTCGTAGACTTTAGCTTGCCTGACTCGCTGCGGGCGCACCGGGCGGCGGCCGACACGGCCAACACCGGCGCTATTGGCTACGACATTACGGCCCGGATTACCATTACCGACGATACGCCCTTCACCTTTATCGTGGACCCGGTGAGCGGCGATAACCTGCGCATTCGGGCGGCCGGAACGCTTACCACCACCATCGACCCGGCGGGCACCATCGGCCTGAGCGGGCGCCTCGACGTGCGGCGCGGCAAGTACCGGCTCTCGCTCTACGGCCTGGCTACCCGCGAGTTCATCATTGCGCGGGGCTCGTCGATAGCCTGGAGCGGCGACCCCTATAATGCCGACCTCAACCTTACGGCCATCTATAAGGTGAAGGCGGCGCCGGCCGAACTGCTGGCCGCCCAAGGCACCGGCGGGCAGTACGCCACCAACGTAGCCCGCAACAACATGGATTTCAACGTATTGCTGAAGGTAACCGGGCCGTTGAGCAAGCCCATCATTGGCTTCGACATTACGGTGCCCGAAAACCAGCGCAGCAGCGCGGTGGGCGCCGAGGTAGACACCCAGCTGGCCCGCCTGCGCCAGCCCGACCAAACCTCGGAGCAAAGCAAGCAGGTGTTTTCGCTGCTGGTGCTAGGGCGCTTCGTGCAGCAAAACCCGTTTGAAACGACGGCCGGCGAGGGCGTGCTGGCCAGCCAGTTGCGCGGCTCGGTAAGCCAGGTGCTCACCAACCAGCTACAGAGCCTGACCGGCAAGTACCTGGCCGGCCTAGGCCTCGACCTAGGCGTAACCAACCAGGCCGACTACACCAGCGGCAGCGCCCAGGGCCGCACCGACCTGAACGTGGCCGTGCGCCGCCAGCTCTTCAACAACCGCCTGACCGTGCGCCTGGGTACCGACGTGGCGCTGGCGGGCGGCAGCACGGGCAACAATGCCACCAGCGGCACCAGCTCGGCCAGCAATTTCTCGGGCGATGTGAGCCTGGAATACACCATCTTGCGCGATGGGCGCCTGCGCCTGCGGGCCTTCCGCCAAAATGCCTATGAGGACATCGACGGCCCCATTGTGCGCACCGGCGCGGGGCTGGTATTTCAGCGCGACTACAACAACTTCCAGGACCTGTTTGCCAAGCTAGCGCCGGGCCAAAAAGACGAGCTAAAGGCGAACCGCGAAAAAACCAAGCAGGAAAACGACGAGCGCAAGCGCCGCGAGCAGCAGCTAACCGACTCGACTGCTGCGGCCGCGCTGCCCGCCCACGCCGCCACCCGCCCCGACACCACGCGCCGCCCGGCCACCAGCAAGTAAGTAGTAGCAGCCCGAGTAAGCATGAATGATTTTTCCTGGATATCCTTATTTAATAAGTTGTTAGCCCTAGGCCGGTGGGCGCGGGTGCGCCACGCCCCAGGCCTGCTGCTGGGCCTAGGGGCGCTGGCCTCGTGCTCGGGGCTGAAGTACATTCCGGCGGGCTCGAAGCTGTATACTGGCAGCAAAGTCACGCTGCAGGCCCCGCAGAAGCTGCGCAACCAGGACGCCCTGCAAACCGAGCTGGAGAGCGTAGTGCGGCCCAAGCCCAATTCTTCCATTCTGGGGCAGCGACCCAAGCTGTACTTCTGGCACTTGGGCGTGGGCAAAAGCAAGGGCCTAGGGCACCTGCTGGCCGATAAGTTTGGCGAGGCGCCGGTGCTGATAAGCGCCGCCCAGCCCGCCGCCACTCAAAAGCTGATGGTAAACCGGCTGCAAAACCGCGGCTACTTCCACGGGGCGGCCAGCAGCGAAACGGTGAGCCAGGAAAAAACGGCCCAGGTGAACTATACCGTGCGCCCTGGTCAGCAGTACACTATCAAGGAAATCATTTTTCCGCAGCGCGACACGCTTATCGACGCAGCCATTCGGGGCACCCAGGCCGGAACGCTGCTAAAAGTGGGCGACCCCTACGACCTCGACGTGCTCACCAACGAGCGCGTGCGCATCGACCAAAGGCTGAAAAACCGGGGCTACTACTACTTCAACGCCAGCTACTTGCTGTTTCAGGTAGATAGTACCCTCGACGGGCGCGTGGCCGTGCACTATCGCGTGGTGGCCGGGGCGCCGGCCAGGGCCACGCGGCCCTACTGGCTGAAAACCGTTAGCTTGAACACCAATTACTCGCTGGCCGATACGGTGCAAAAAAACCCGATTCGCTACCACAAATACCTGTATTACCCCGACGAGTCGCTGTTTCGGGCCAAGGCCATTACGCGGGCCGTGTTTCTGCAGCCCGACAGTTTGTTTCGGCAGTTCCGGCGCGACCAGACCTTGTCGCGCCTGATGAGCCTAGGCACGTTCCGCTTCGTCGAAATCAAGTTTCGGCCCTCGGCGGCGGGCGACTCAGCCGGCCGCGCCCGGCTCGATTCGGACATCCTGATGACCCAGCTCAAGAAGAAAAGCCTGCGGGCCGAGCTGCAGCTCATCAGCAAAAGCAACGGCTTTACGGGGCCGGGCCTCACGGGGCAGTTCCGCAACCGCTCGGCCCTGCGCGGCGCCGAGCAGCTGCTCGTCAATGCGGTGGCCACTTACGAGGTATCGACGCGCTCGGTGCCGGGCACCGAAAGCCGCAGCAGCACCGGCCTGCTCTCGACCGAGTTTGGGCTAGACGCCCAGCTGATTGTGCCGCGCCTGCTGGCGCCCAACCTGCCATTTCTGAACCCTAGGCTGGTCAACTCCAACTTTCAGCCGCGCACCAACTTCGGGGCCGGCATTCGCTACGTCAACCGCACGGGCTACTTCAGCACCACCAGCTACTCGGCCAACTACGGCTACTCGTGGAAAACCAAGCTCACCAATGAGCAGGAAATCAGGTTGATTGACGTGTCGTACAATGCCGTCTCGACCGATACGGCCTTCGACCGCGTGCTGCTGCAGCGGCCTTTCCTGCAGCAGGCCTACACTTCGCAGTTCATCCTGGCTTCGTCGTACCGCTACACCTACAACCAGCAGGTGCTGGAAAAGCGTCGCCAGCAAATCTTCTTCCAGGGCCAGGCCGAGGTGGCCGGCAACCTGGCCAACGCGCTCAGCAGCGCCTCGGTGGGCGCCAAGGAAGGCACCCAGCGCTATACTATTGCCGGCCAGCCGTTTGCGCAGTACGCTAAGCTTGACCTGGAGCTGCGCGAGTACTACCGCATCAGCCCCAAGGCTACGTCGGGCAACCGCATCGTGGGCCGGCTCCAGATTGGGGTGGGCCTGCCCTACGGCAACTCCAGCGGCCTCTCGCTGCCCTACGTGCGGCAGTACGGCATTGGCGGCCCCAATTCCATCCGGGCATTTGCGCCGCGCCAGATTGGGCCGGGCTCGTACCACCCAGTGGCCAACAGCTACGTGAGCAACTACTACGACCAGGTGGGCGACCTGCGCCTGGAGGGCAACCTGGAGTACCGCCAGGACTTGTTTCCCTACGTGAAGGGCGCCGTATTCGTGGACGCGGGCAACATCTGGCTGGTCAACAACGACCCCACCCGGCCGGGCGGGCAGTTTCAGGCCAGCCAGTTCTTCAACCAGCTGGCCGTGGGCACGGGCCTAGGCTTGCGCGTTGATGTGCAGTTTTTCGTCATTCGCTTCGACTACGCCATCCCAATTCGGGCCAACTACGGCACACCCGACGACAAGTCGGGCCGCTTGAACCTGGCCATCGGCTATCCTTTCTAAGCCAGCTGGCCCTAGGGGCCTTACTTCCCAAAGCTGCGCAGCTGATACGTGAAGCTGAGCAGCAGGTAGCGCGGCAGCACTTGGCTGCGCACATCCTCCAGATAGGTATCGGTGGCGGTGCGGGTGAGGCTGCGGTTTTGGTTCAGCAGGTCGAAGGCGTAGAGCTTTAGCTCGCCCTGGCGGTTGGCAAAAAGCTGGTAGGCCAGCCCGGCATTCCACAGCAGCTGGCGCTGGTTGTAGCCGGCGGCTAGGCCCGCATTATTGGTAAAGTAGGCGTCGGAGCTGAGCACCCAGCGGCCCGGCAGGCGATAGTACACGTCGGCGCTCACGGCCTGGCTGACGAAGGCAGTGCGCTGGTCGGGCGCCAGTAAGTAGGCAGCGCGTTGGTAGTTGAGGCTGGCCTGCAAGCCAAACTCCAGGCGTTCGTTGTAGGTCGAGTTGGCGCTAAATGTCTGCCCTAGGGTGAGGGTGCGGGCCTGGTTGCGCTGGCCGTTGATGAAGCTGGGGCTGCTGCTGAAGCTGGCGCTGGTGCTGCTGCTCAGGTTGAGCTGGTGGGTGGGCAGGCGCTGGCCCAGCGCGAGGTAGCCCCCCAGCTGCCAGTAGCCGTCGGAGTTGACGGGCTGGGTGGTGCGCACGCCGGTTGCATCGAGTGCGGTACTTGCCACCACGCGGTGCTGCACCGCGCTGCCGCTCGCCGAAGCCAGGATGCTGCGGCTGGTGGCCGCAGCAAAATGCTGGTAGCTACCACTGAGGCTGTGCACGTACTCGGGCTGCAAGCCAGGGTTGCCCCGCCCAATGCTGAGCGGATTGCTGTTGTCGGGCACCGGCTGCAGTTGGGTGGCCGTGGGGGCCACGAAGGCGCTGCGGTAGCCTAGGCGCAGGGTACGGCTGCCCGCGCCAGTGTAGGTGAAGTTGGCCGTGGGCAGCACACTCAGGTAGCGGCGGCTCAGGCTGCTTTCGGTTGTTTGGTTATCGAGGCTGAGGCTCGCCAGCTGGCCATCCAGCCCCAGGTTGTAGGTATAGTGCAGGCGGCGCGTCTGCCAGATGAAACCCGCCCGGTGGGCGGCGTAGCGGCTGCTGAAGTCGTTGCTAAACGCCGCATTAAATTGGTCGTACTGCCCGCTTGCCGGGTCGTAGTCGGCCACGAGGCGGCGGGCCTGGGTGGGGGCCGCCGAGTAGGCGTAGTGCAGGTCGAGCTTGTGGCGCAGCCCAAACGGCTCGGTGTAGGCCGCGCTCAGCAGGCCGCTGGGCGTGGGCGTGGCCTGCTCCGTGCGCTGGTCGATGGCTTGGGTGGTGGGGTTGCCGCCGCCAGCGGGGTAAAACGTATTGACCGCCTGGTTGAGCGCCTGCCCACGCTGGCTGGCCAGGTGCAGCGTGGCCTCGGCCGCCAGCGTGCGGCCCACCCGCTTGAACTTGCGCAGCAGCAGGGCGCTGCCGTCGCCGGTCAGGTTGCGGGCATCGGCGGCGTAGTGGCTGCGGCTGGCGTTCAGTAGCTGGCCACCGCTGGTGGTTTGCTGAGTGGCGTCGAGCAGCTGGCTGGTAGTTTGCCAGCTCAGGCTGGGCGTCAGGCGCAAGCTGGTGAGCGAATCCAGGGCCAAGTCGAGGCGCAAGTTGGCGCGCTGGGTGCTGGTGCGCAGCCGGGTGGGCTCGTCGCGGTCAGTCACCAACTCCTGGCCGCTGGCGTCGCTTACTAGGTTTTGGCGGCGGGCCTGCTGCCTTAGGGCGGTGGTGGCGCGGGCGGCCAGGTAGCTGCCGGCCACCTCAGTGCGGCGGCCCCAGGCATCGCGGTAGTTGAGCCCACCCGACACCGATTCGGTTACGCCCGCGGCGGCCCCGCTGCCTTGGCGGCTGCCCCCGTTGCGCGCCCCGCTCGGCGCGGCCAGCGCCAGCCCGCCCGTGTTGCTGCCTAGGCTGCCCGCGCTGCCCGCGCCGGCCGCGAGGCCCGCCGCCGGGTTGCCGTCGTCGGTGAAGCCCTGGCGGTTCACGTTGTCGGCCTGCGCCAGGGCCGACAGCTGCCGGCCGTTGTTGAAGCGGTTGAGCCCTAGGCGGGCCTGGTAGCGGCCGGCCGTGCCCGCGCCCGCCTGCTCGGTGCCGAAGTAGCCCTTGCGCTTGTCGCGCCGCGTCACCAGGTTGAGGGTGCGCTGCCGCTCGCCGCTGTCGATGCCCGATAGGTTGGCCGCCTCGCTCTGCTGGTCATAGAGCTGCACCTGGTCAATAATGTCGGCCGGCAGGTTGCGGGTGGCCATTTTGGGGTCGCCGCCGAAGAAGGGCTTGCCATCTACCAGCAGCTTATCCACGGACTTGCCCTGCGCCCGCAGGGTGCCGTCGCGGTCCACTTCGAGGCCGGGCAGCTTCTTCAGCAGTTGCTCTACCGGCGCGTTGGGCTGCGTTTTGAAGGCCCGGGCGCTGAAGGCAATGGTGTCGCCGCGCACACTCACCGGGGCGCGCTCGTGCGTCACCACCACTTCGGCCAGCTGCTGGGGCGCGGGCCGGGGCCGCAACGGGGGCACCTCCAGGGCGGGCGCGCCGGCCACCACTTCCACCGGGCGCAGCAAGGCGCGGTAGCCCAGCACGTTGACCAGCAGCAGGTAGCGGCCCGGCCGCAGCCCGCGCAAGCTGTAGCGGCCGCTGCCATCGGTGAGCGAAAACGTGACGTAGCTCGAATCGCGGGCCAGCAGCAGCGACACCGACGCCTCGCGCAGCGGCTGGGTGGCCGCCGAGTCTAGCACCACGCCTTGCACGGTGCCGCCCCGCGCCGCCGGGGCCTGGGCCACGGCCAGCCAGCTGCCTCCGAGCAGAAGCAGCAAGCATCTGATAAACAAGCGCATACCCTAGCGCTGGCCAGCGCCCGAATACTGCTCTAGCATCTGCTGGCGCATGTCGGCCTGGGCTTTGGCGCGCAGCTCCTTCAGCTCGGCTTCGGTGGTTGGCCGGGCCTGGGGGCTAGGGCGCACGTCGGCCTCGGCCACCGGCTCGGCCGTGAGCTTGGTGGCCGTGAACTCCTTCTGGTCGCTGTTGAGCGCCAGCACCACGCCGCGGGCGGGCGTCAGCTCTGGCACCGGCGAGTAGGTGAAGGGCAGTTCGGTGGTCACCCACAGCGTGTAGGTTTCCCGGCGGTACGGCGCCGTGGCCTTGTGGCACTGCAAGCCGGCAATTTTGCGCGTCTGGGGCCAGTCGCGCCAGCCGCTGGGCGGGGCGGGCAAGGGCTGGCTGGGCAGCGCGTAGCTGGTGCCCGCCACGGTCGTTTGGTGGATTACGGTGCGGTTGGCCAGGTCGAAGTAGGGCGTCTCGACCACGGCTGGCGGCTGGGTGCGCGTGGTAGCAGCCGCTTTGGAGGGCGTGACGCTGATGTTGCCGCCGGCCATCTGCACGTTGCTGGCGCGCTCCTCACGCCCCAAACTGCCGCTGAACACCAGGCTTTTCTGCCCGCTCAGGGCCGTGGGCAGCTCGATGGTAGTGCCGGGCCCATCGGTCTTGATTTCCTGGCCGTTGTTATCGAACATGCGCACCTTCACCTGCTGCTGGTCGACGCGCTGGGTGAACTCGTAGTGCAGGCGGCCGGCGCGGGGCGCGGGCGATTGAATAGGCGCTTGGGCGGCCACCGGGCGGGCGGCCAGGGCGGCAAAAAAGGTGGTGGCCAGGGCAAGCGGTAGGTAGTGAGGCATGGCGGCGGGGAGAAGAATTAAATCCGCTGCAAAGCACGAAGCGCGTCGTGTAAAGCACTGTTATTAAGTGTTAATGTATGTTAACGCCCCCCTTGCGGCCGGCCGCGGGCCGTACTTTTAGGCTACCAACCCACTCGTATGCAACGCCGCCTCCGCTTTATTTTCGCCTTGCTGGCTAGCTGCCTGCTGGGCATCTATGGCTTCCAGGCGTACTGGCTTTACGGCAGCTACCAGCTGGCGCGGGCGCAGTTTGCGGCCAGCACCCGCGAGGCGCTGGAGGCCGTGGTGCAGCAGGTGCAGGTACAGCACACCCGCAAGGTGTTCAACATCAAGCTCAACAATTACGACAGCCCGCACGATGCCCCCGGCACCACCCACAATTGGCAAATCGAGCGCCTCGACACTGGCCTGACTAGCGCGCAGGCCCGCCAGCCCTGGCCCACCTCCACCCAGGCGCCTAGGGTGCTGGTGCTGCACCCCAGGGCCACTAGCCCCGGCCCGCCGGCCCCGCCCCCGCCCGGCGGGGCCGAGCTGCTAGCCCAGGCCCGGCGCGAGCAGACCCGCTCGGCCCGCACCGACTCGCTGGCCCTCAAGCTGTCCACGTTCGTCGTCAATAGCTGGTATCGCCGCCCAACGGCCGACCTGGCAGCCCTAGGCCGCGCCTACCGGGCCGAGCTGGCGCGGCGCCACGCCGAGCAGCCTTTCCAACTCGATACGCTGACCAGCCGCACCGCCCCCGCCACGGCCGCCCACTGGGCGGGCTACACCCTGCACACGCCCGCGGTGCTGCTCAACCCCGTGCGCGGGCTGGCGCTGGTGGCCTCGTTTCGGCCGCCCACCGCCTACCTGCTGGGGCGCCTGGGGGGCAGCCTGGCGGGCTCGGCCCTACTGCTGGCCCTCACCACCGCTTGCTTCTGGCTGATGCTGAGCACCATTCTGCGCCAAAAGAAGCTGTCGGAAGTCAAGAGCGACTTCATCAACAACATGACCCACGAGCTGAAAACGCCGCTGGCCACCGTGTCGGCGGCGGTCGAGGCCTTGCAGGACTTCGGGGCCCTAGGCGACCCGGCCCGCGCCGACGCCTACCTCACCATGGCCCGGCAGGAAACGCGCCGGCTGGCCGACCTCGTGGAGAAGGTGCTGGACGTGGCCACGGCCGAGCGCTCGGGCCCCACGCTGCAGCTGCACTCCGAGCTGGTGCACCCGGCCGAGCTGGTGGCCGGGCTGGTGCGCCGCCACCAGCTGCAAGCCCCCAAGCCCGTGCGCTTCGAGGTGGAGGTGGCCGCTACCAGCGCCGTGCGCCTCGACCCGCTGCACATGGCCGGCGTGCTGCACAACCTGCTCGACAACGCCATCAAGTACTCGGCCGAGGCCGTGACCATTGCCATCAGGGGGCAGGCGGCGGCGGGCGGCTGGCAGCTGCAAGTGAGCGACGACGGGCCCGGCATTCCGCGCAGCTACCAGGCCGCTATTTTCGACCAGTTTTTCCGCGTGCCCACCGGCAACCTGCACCCCGTCAAGGGCTTTGGCCTGGGGCTGTACTACGTGCGGCAGGTGATGGAGCGCCACGGCGGCCACGTGAGCGTGCGCAGCGAGCCGGGCCGGGGCAGCACCTTCACCCTGTGGCTGCCGGGGTAAGGCGAATGTGCAGCTGAGAAGATAGGCAAATGTATCAATAAAAAGATGAGGGGACGAGTAAGTAAAACAAGTATAACTATTTGTTTTACAAACTTATTTCTTTACAATTTCACCCTCTCATCTGCACATTTACTCATCTCCTCATTCGCACATTCTCCTGTTCTATGCCCGACGACGTACTCCTGATTGAAGACGAGGCCTCGCTGGCCCGCATCGTGCAAGACAGCCTCGAGAGCCGGGGCTTTGCCGTGCGCTGCGCCGCCGATGGCGAGCAGGGCCTGCAGCTGTTTCGGGCGCAGTGCCCGGCCATTGTGGTGACGGACGTGATGATGCCTGTGCGCGACGGCTTCGACCTGGCCGCCCAAATTCGGCGCGAAAACGCGGCCGTGCCCATCCTGTTCCTGACGGCCCGCTCGCAGCCGGCCGATGTGGTGCGCGGCTTCGAGCTGGGCGGCAACGACTACCTCAAAAAGCCCTTCAGCATCGACGAGCTGGTGGTGCGCATTCGGGCGCTGCTGGGCCGGCTGCCGGTGGCCGCCGCGCCCCCGGCGGCCGGCCCGCTGCCCATCGGCCGCTACCGCTTCGATGCCGCGCAGCAGCGCCTGGCCCTGGCCGATGGCAGCCAGCCCGCCCGCCAGCTCACCCACCGCGAGGCCGAGCTGCTGCGCTGCCTGCTAACCCAGCGCAACCAGGTGCTGACCCGCGCGGCAGTGCTGCGCGAGCTGTGGGGCGACGACAGCTTTTTCAATGGCCGCAGCCTCGACGTGTTCATCACCCGCCTGCGCCGCTACCTGCGCCACGACCCCCAGGTGCAGATTGTGAACGTGCGCGGCATCGGCTACAAGCTGCTGGCCTGAGCATCGGGCCCCGCCCCCGGCCGCCGGTGGGTAAGTCGGCCTTATGTTTAAGGCAACTTACCTTCCTAACCCCTCCTCTTGCTTATGCTCCGTCGTTTTATGGGGTGGCTGCTTTTGCTGCTGGCCGCCGGCCGGCTGGCCGCCCACGCCCAGGCCGTGTACTCGGCCACCGACCCGCTGGCCCACACCTTCAGCATCGTGGCCCGCGACCCCAAAACCGGCGAGATGGCCGTGGCCGTGCAAAGCCACTGGTTTTCGGTGGGCACCAGCGTGAGCTGGGCCGAGGCGGGCGTGGGCGTGGTGGCTACCCAGTCGTTCACCAACAAGTCGTTTGGCCCTAGGGGCCTGGCGCTGCTGAAGGGCGGCAAAACCGCCCAGCAGGCGCTCGACGAGCTGCTGGCCGCCGACGAGGGCCGCGAGGTGCGCCAGGTAGCCATCCTCGACAACCAGGGCCGCGTGGCCACCCACACTGGCGCCAAGTGCGTAGACATGGCCGGCCAGCAGCAGGGCGCGCAGTTTTCGGTGCAAGCCAACATGATGCTGAACGCTACCGTGTGGGGCGCCATGGCCCGCGCCTACGAGGCCGGCGCCGCCCTGCCCCTGGCCGAGCGCGTGCTGGCCGCCCTGGAGGCGGCCCAGGCCGCCGGCGGCGACATTCGGGGCCGGCAGTCGGCGGCGCTATTGGTGGTGCGCGGCACTGCCACCGAAGGCCCCTGGGTAGACCGCCTGGTGGACCTGCGCGTGGACGACTCGGCCGCCCCGCTGCCCGAGCTGCGCCGCCTGCTGCAACTGCACCGCGCCTACGAGCACATGAACGCCGGCGACCTGGCCGTGGAGAAAAACGACATGCCCCAGGCCATTGCCGAGTACCAGGCCGCCGAAAAGATGTTTCCGCAAAACCTGGAAATGCAGTATTGGCACGCCATCACGCTGGCCAACAAGCAGCAACTGCCGGCCGCACTCAAGCTCCTAGGCCCCGTTTTTCGGCAAGAGCCCAACTGGCGCACCCTCACCGAGCGCCTGCCCAAGGTGGGCCTGCTGACGGTATCGCCAACTGAGTTGAAGCAGATTCTGGCGGCGAAGTAGGGCTAGGTGCACTCATGTTAAAAAAGGCGGTCATGCTGAGCTTGCCGAAGCATCTCTACCGCGCCGCATCGCATCCAGCAGCGATGAGGTAGAGATGCTTCGGCAAGCTCAGCATGACCGCCTTTTCTGTCATTTTATAGCTCAATTAATTTATGCGCCATTTTCTTACCCTAGCCTTTTTGCTGCTGGCGGCCCTAGGGGCCCGCGCCCAAACCAAGCCAGCCGCCGACCGCGTGCCGCACCATTTTTTCACCCTCTCCAATTTCAAAACTGAGGGCGGCGCGGTGCTGCCGCAGGCGCGAGTGGGCTACGGCACCTATGGCCACCTCAATGCCCGGCGCGACAATGCCGTGCTGCTGCCCTCGCACTACATGGCCGGGCACCGCGGCTACGAGTGGCTCATCGGGCCCGGCAAATGCCTGGATACCACCAAGCTATTTCTGGTCACCACCGAGCTGTTTGGCAACGGCCGCTCCTCCTCGCCCAGCAACACGCCCGAGCCCTTCCACGGCCCGCGCTTCCCAGTGATGACTATTCGCGACAACGTGCAGGCGGTGCACGAGCTGCTAACTAAGGAGCTGAAGATTACGCACCTACGCGCCATTATCGGCTTTTCGATGGGCGCCGAGCAGGCGTTTCAGTGGGCCGTGAGCTACCCCACCTTTGCCGACCGCCTGGTGGCTACCTCGGGCACGGCCAAAAACTACCCGCACGGCGTGGTACGCCTCGAAGGCCAGATTGCCGCCCTCACCGCCGACGCGGCCTTTGCCAATGGCGACTACACCGCGCCGCCCACCAAGGGCCTGGAGGCGTTTTCGGTGGTCTGGACCGCCTGGCTGTACTCGCAGGAGTGGTGGCGCCGCGAGCTGTGGCGCACGAACGCCAAGCCCGGCACCACCTTCGCCCAGGTGCTCGAAAACTACCGCACGCACTTCATCCCTGGCGCCGACGCCAACGACCTCATCGCCCAGATGCGCACCTGGGAGTACCACGACGTGGGCACCACGCCCGGCTTCGGTGGCGACGTGGCCAGGGCCCTAGGGTCCATCAAGGCGCCCATTTTGTACATGCCTTCGGAAACGGATATGTATTTCCCGGTGGGCGATGCGCGCTACGAGGCGGCCTTCATTCCGGGCGTCAGGCTACTGCCCATCCCTTCGCTGTGGGGCCACACCGCCGGCGCCGCCAGCAACCCCGCCGACGCCAAGTTTCTGAACGAGCAGATTGGGACGTTTCTGGCGGGCCAGTAGTCACAGGTTTAGCATGACGGATTTTTTTATTTGTTCCCTTTCTAGGCGGCTACCTTTTCTCTTTCCCAAAAATGCTTTTGGGCAGCAGCATATGGGCGCCGCGGGTGCCGTCTACCACCTGCGTCACGTTGAGGTCGCCGGCCACGCTGCATAGCATGTAGGCGTCGTCTTTGCTCAGGCCTTTCGTTTTCATCAGGAAATCAATCATTTCGCGCACGGCCTGCTTGGCGGCTAGGGTCAAATCCTCGTTCAAACCCATGCTGATGTAGTGGGTGGGCGTTTCGGCGCGGGGCACGGTCAGGTGTTCGTCGTGGTGCACAATAAATTCGAGGTTGCCCACCAGCGACGTTTCTAACGCCGTGATGTCCACCTCGCCGTTGCCCTGCCCGGCGTGGCCGTCGCCCACAAAAAACAACGCCCCCGGCACGTGCACCGGCAGGTAGAGCGTGGTGCCCACCACCAGGTCCTTGTTGTCGAGGTTGCCGCCGTGGATGCCGGGCGGCGCGCTGTTTACGCGGCCCGCGGCGGGCGGCGGGGCCACGCCCATACTGCCAAAAAACGGGTGCAGCGGCAGCTTAATATTCGGCGCGAAGTCGGCCTCCATGCGCCTAGCATCGAGCGGAATGATGCGCATCTTGGCGTAGCCAAAATCTTCGGGAATGAACCCGCTCTTGGGCCCAAACGCATTGTAGGCGTAGGGAATGGCCAGCTCGATGCCCTTGATGCGCACCTCCAGCACGTCGCCCGGCTGGGCGCCTTCCACGTAAATGGGACCCGTCAGAATATGGCCGCCCGGCCCTTTATTGGTCACCTTGTCGGTAATGTCGCGCAGGCTTTGCTCGACCTGGGCCGGCGCCACGCCCGCGCCTTCGAGCCGCGTGGGGCTGCTGGTAATCAGCGTGTGCACCTGCACCGTTTCGCCCGACTTGATGCGCAGCACCGGCGGCGCATCGGCGGCGTAGAAGCCCCAGGCCACGGTAGTGGGCGTAGCCAGCAGCTCGTGCTGCGCCTTGGGCAGGTGCTGCGCCGGAGCGCGCCAAGCCAACAATAGAGCCCCTAGGGCCAGGAAGTAGCGTTTTTTCATGTAGGAAAGGGATGAGCAAGTAAAAAAGGCGGTTATGCTGAGTTCGCGAAGCATCTCTCCCGAACAACGTCGTTTAACGGCACGGTAGAGATGCTTCGCGAACTCAGCATGACCGCCTTTTTGCTGCCTTTTATTGCTAGCAGGTCCTAGGGCCCTAGCCCTGCATCACCTTTTCCTGGCGCTGAATTGACTCTAGGTGAATGGCTTCCAGGTACTTCGCTACAAAATCCTCGGTTAGGCCCACCTGGGCGCCCTGGCGCTTGCCGCGCTCCAAAATCTCGTTCCAGCGGCCAGTTTGCAGCACTGTGATGTCGTTGTCCTTCTTGTACTGGCCGATTTGCTCCGACACGGCCATGCGGCGGCCCAGCAGCTGCATCAGCTCGGCATCGAGGTTATTTATTTGCTGGCGCAGGCCAGCCAGCGCCGTCAGAAAATCCTCCTTGTCGGTGGTTTCGTGGCGCCACACCAGGGCCTCGATGAGCTGGCCCAGCACTTCGGGCGTAATCTGCTGCTTGGCATCGCTCCAGGCATTGTCGGGGTCGATGTGGCTCTCAATCATGGTGCCGTCGAAGTCCAAATCGAGCGCCTGCTGGGCCACGCCAAACAGCGTGTCGCGCCGGCCGCAGATGTGGCTCGGGTCGTTGAGGATGGGCAGCTCGGGCAGGCGGCGCTTCATCTCGATGGGCAGGTGCCACATCGGCGCGTTGCGGTAGTCGGTGTTGCCGTAGCTCGAGAAGCCGCGGTGAATCAGGCCCAGCTGCTTTACGCCGGCTTTTTGCAGGCGTTCTAGGGCGCCCACCCACAGCTCCAGCTCGGGGTGAATGGGGTTTTTTACCAACACCGGCACATCAGTACCGCGCAACGCGTCGGCGATTTCCTGCACCGAAAACGGGTTGCCGGTGGTGCGGGCACCCACCCACACTAGGTCTACGCCAAAGGCCAGGCAATCCTCCACGTGCTTGGCGGTGGCTACTTCCACGGCCACGGGCAGGCCGGTTAGCTCGCTGGCTTTCTTCAGCCAGGGCAGGCCTTTTACCCCTACTCCCTCGAAGCCGCCGGGCTTGGTGCGCGGCTTCCAGATGCCGGCGCGCAGGGCCTGCACCTTGCCGGTGGCGGCCAGGCGCTGGCAGGTTTCGAGCACCTGGCTCTCGGTTTCGGCCGAGCACGGCCCCGAAATGAGAAAGGGCTTGTCGTTGGGGTTGCGGTTGAACAGACGGTCGAACATGGGAGTTGAAAGGTTGAATGGTTGTAGTGGAGCGCCTCACCCCCCGGCCCCCTCTCCGAAAAGGAGAGGGGGAGCCGGACGATTGTAGACGTAAGCTGACTATTGCGCCGCCGTGGCTCGCCCTCTCCTTTTCGGAGAGGGGGCCGGGGGGTGAGGCGCCCAGCTTAAGGTATTATTCTTTTGATAGCATTGGCGTGTTCCAGCTCGGTGGTCAGGCCGGCGTAGTCTTCCTGCGCCAGCAGCGCGCGTAGCTTGTTTAGCTGGTGCAGGTGCTCGTCGAGCACGTCGAGCACGTTTTCGCGGTTTTGGCGGAAGATGGGCACCCAGGTGGCTGGCGCGCTCTTGGCCAGGCGCACCGTAGAGGCAAAGCCGCCGCCCGCCAAGTCAAAGATGCGCTGCTCGCCGCGCCGCTCCTTTTCGAGCACCGTGAGGGCTAGGGCAAAGGAAGTGAGGTGCGAGATGTGCGACACGTAAGCCGTGTGCAGGTCGTGGTCGGCGGCGCCGAGGTGCAGCACCCGCATGGGCAGCGCCCGAAACAGGGCTTCCACGGCCGCCACGGCGGCGGGGTCGCTGGCCGCGGCATCGCAGATTACCAGCGTCTTGCCCTCAAACAGGCCCCGCACGGCCGCCTCGGGACCCGAGTATTCGGTGCCAGCCATGGGGTGCACCGCCACGAAGCGGCCCCGGCGCGGGTGCCCCGCCACGGCCGCCAGCAGGTTGCCCTTGGTCGAGCCCACGTCGATAACCAGCTGGTTTTCCTGCACCAAGTCCAGCACCTGCGGCAGCAGAGTTACGAGCGCATCCATGGGCACGGCCACGATGATGAGGTCGGCCGGCGCCACGGCGGCGGGCAAGTCGGCGGCCAGCTCGTCTACGAGGCCCAGCTCCAGCGCCCGGCGGGCGGAGGCGGGGTTGGCCTCAAGGCCAATGAGACGCCCAGCCAGACCGTGCTGCCGCAGCCCGAGGCCCAGCGAGCCGCCAATAAGGCCTAGGCCGATGATGGTGATAGTCATGTTAGAGGAGTCAGACAAAGTAGAACGTCATGCTGAGCTTGCCGAAGCATCTCTACCGCACCCCTAGGGTATCGTTCAACAAATGCGGTAGAGATGCTTCGACAGGCTCAGCATGACGGCCCTTTTGCGCTTGTTTCATTGCCAGTACCCGCCCTAGGGCCTCGCGCAGTAGACTTTCCGGCTGGCACAGGCTGGCGCGGATGTAGCCGTTGCCATTGCTGCCGAAGATGCCGCCTGGCGTCAGAAACACCCGCGCCTCGGCCAGCACGGCGTCGCTCAGGGCGTAGCCGTCGGCGTAGGCGGCGGGCACCTTGGCCCACACAAACAGGCCCGTTTGGCCGGGGGCGGCCGCGCACCCCAGGGCCGCCAGCAGCTCGCGCACCAAGGCGCGGCGGGCGCGGTAGGTGGCGTTTAGCTCGGCAAACCACTCGGGCCCCAGGGCCAGCGCCGCCACGGCCGCCTGCTGAATGCCCAGAAACATCCCTGAGTCCATGTTGCTCTTGAAGCGCAGCACCTCGGCCAGCCAATCGGCGCGGCCCACCAGCATGCCCACGCGCCAGCCGGCCAGGTTGTGGCTCTTGCTGAGCGAGTTAAGCTCCAGCGCCACTTCCCTAGCCCCCGGAATGCTGAGCAGGCTGGTGGGCGGCGTCTCGTTCAGCACGAAGCCGTAGGGGTTGTCGTGCACCAGCATGATGCCGTGCGCCTGGGCAAAATCGACCAGATTTTGCAGAAACTCGGGGCTGGCCGGGCTGCCGGTGGGCATGTGCGGGTAGTTGACCAACATCAGCTTTATCCCGCGCAAGTCGCTGGCAGCCAGCGCATCCAGGTCAGGCAGCCAGTTAGTTGCCGCGGTCAGGTCGTACGCGCGCACCGCCGCCCCGCAGATTTCGGCCACCGCCCGGTAGGTGGGGTAGCCAGGATTGGGGATGAGCACCGCGTCGCCGGCTTCCAGAAATGCCATGCCAATGTGCATCAGGCCTTCTTTGGAGCCGGCCAGGGGCAGCACCTCGGTGGCCGGGTCGAGGGCCACGCCGTAGTGCCGCTGGTAAAAACTCGCCATGGCCTGGCGCAGCGCGGGCGTGCCCTGGTAGCTTTGGTAGCCGTGGGCGCCGGGCAGCGCGGCGGTGGCCCCCAGGGCCGCCACCACGCTCGGGTGCGGGGGCAAATCGGGGCTGCCGATGCCCAGGCTGATGATGTTGGCCCCGGCCGCATTAAGGGCGGCCAGCTCGCGCAGCTTGCGCGAGAAGTAGTATTCGCCGGTATTGGCCAGGCGGCTGGCGGGGGAAACTTGCATAGTTTTCAACTAATTAACCGCCTGTCATTGCGAGCATGTCGCGTATCAAGCGAGGATAAGCAATCGCACCAGCACGGTAGCGTTAGGCGGTTATCGTTCAAGTAGTTCGTGCTGGTGCGATTGCTGCGTTACGCTTGCAATGACAGGCGGCGCGGCTTTTTTTATTTCCTCCTGTCCAAACGCCATGCTGCCGCGCTGGTAGGCGCCCAGCACGCGCAGCTCTTCGGTCACGGCGGGCAGCTCGGCCAGCAGGGCCGCAAACTGCGCGGGCGCGGCAAACTCCACGTCGGCGTGGAAGCCGTAGTGCCAGGGCTGGCTGGGCCTAGGGCACGATTGCAACTTGCTGAGGTTGAGACCATGCCCGGCAATGAGCGTGAGCACCCGCGCCAGCATGCCAGGCGCGTGCGAGGTGTAGAAATACAGCGAGGCCTTGTCGGGCTGGGCTACCGGCGCAGCCTGGGCCGAGGGCTCCAGCACCAGAAAGCGGGTGTAGTTGCTCGGGTCGTCGTTGATGGCCGGGGCCAGAATTTCCAGCCCGAAAGCTGCAGCGGCCTGCGCGCCGGCCACTACGGCCACGCCAGCGGGGCGGCGCTCGGCCAGCAGCTGGGCGCTCAGGCCGGTATCCTCGGTTTCGACCAGCTGCCAGGCGGGGTGCTGGCTCAGGTAGTCGCCACACTGCCGCAGGGCCATCGGGTGCGAGTGCACCGCCCGGATGTCGGCCAGGGCGGTGCCGGGCAGCACCAGCAGGTGCTGGTGAATGGGCAGGTAAATCTCGCCGGTGATGCGGAGCGGGTGGCGCTCGAGCAGCAGGTAATTGGGCAAGATGCTGCCGGCCAGCGAGTTTTCCATGGCCATGAGGGCGGCTCCGGCGCGGCCGTCGGAGGCCTGGGCTACTACTTCGCCAAACGTGGCGCAGTAGCTCAGGGTGGCGCTGGCGCCGAAATACTGCCGGGCGGCTACCTCGTGAAAACTACCCTGAAACCCTTGGATGGCAACTTTCATTTGAATGAAAATTTATGAATTATGAATTGCGGCCGGGCTGCTTACGAAACATAAAAAAAGCGCCACTCGCGGAACGAGTGGCGCTGCTAAAATCTGGCTATTAGCTACATGGCGACTCGTTCTACGCGGGCGGCGTAAAATAAAAGTAACCAAAAAAGTAGCGGTTGCTGAACATGACTTACGTTGTTTGCGGCGGCAAGGTAGCCAGGAATTTTGAAAAGACAAGTACGCTAGCCGCTTCGGTTAGGGCTGCACCAAAAACGGGATGTTGCCGGTGGCCACGTTGCCGTGCCCATCCTCGCCGTACACAAACAGGCGGTAGGGCCCCGGCTGGCTGGGGGCGGTGAGGGTAGTTTGGCCGGTGGCGCCGGCGGGCACCGCGCCGGCCAGGGCGGCCGGACGGCCCTCGCGGTCGCCACCCTGCTGGAGGTCGGTGCTTTCGGGCAGCAGCTCGTAGCGGTAGGTTAGGCGGTCGCCGTCGGGGTCGGTGATGGCGGCGGCTACGGGCGCGGCCTGGCCGGGGCGCAGGCGCACGGCCTCGGTGGCGGCCTGGCCCCCTAGGGTGAAGCTGGCGATGTGGGGGGCGCGGTTGGCGGGGTAGCGGCCGGTCCACTCGTACTGCAGCACGTCCATCACCTCGGTTTCCTCGCCCCGCTCGGTAAAGAGGCCGTACCAAGTGGGCGTGCGCTCCTGCTTCTGGCCCCACAAAAACACGTAGGAGCCCAGGCACTGGGTTTTGTCCTGCTTCATCGAGGCCTCGTAGCGGCTCTTATACACGGCCGCTTTCTGGCTGCTGGTTTCTTCCACCGAGGCTTTCCAGGGTGTTTGGGGGCCTTCCCAGTGGCCGGTGGGGCCCCACTCGGCTACCAGGTAGGGGCCGGCCCAGCCGGCGGCGCGCACCTGCTCGGGCAGGGCAGCCAGGCCCGCGTAGGTGTTGATGCTTAGGATGTCCACGGCCGGGCAACGGGCTTTCACGTACTCGATTTCCTTTTTGCTGGCGCCGGCCAGCACCGTGCTGGTGGGGTGGTTGGGGTCTACTTCGTGAATCATGCGGGCGATGTCGTTCACGGCGTCCCAGACCCTAGGGTTGGTGTAGTCCAGGTTCAGCTCGTTGCCGATGCCCCAGAGCAGCACGGCTGGGTCGTCCTTATACTTCAGCACCTCGGCCTTTATTTTTTGCAGTTGCGCGGCCACCGCCGGGGCGTCGTTGTAGTCGAAGCCGTGGCGCTCGCGGGCCACGTCGAGGCCCAGCATCACGGTAAGGTGGTGTTGGTTGGCGGCCGCCAGCACCCTAGGGGCGTCGGCGGTGCCCCAGGTGCGGATGGAGTTGCCGCCGTAGGCCGCCAGGCGGTCGGGGTACTGGCTGCCGCCCGCGCCCTGCACGAAGTAGGGCTGGCCGCCGCGCAGTAGCTCGTAGCGGCCATTGGCTTGGCGCACCGTCACCTTTACGGGGCCGGCGGCCCTAGGGGGTGCCGCCAGCGCCGCCGTGGCCAGGGCCAGGCCGGCGCCTAGTAGGAAGTTTTTCATGAGTGGGTAGATAGCGTGTAGGTGGTCAAGAACGACAAGCAAAGAACGCCATGCTTACTGCTCAAATCACTTTCACTACCCCTGTCACTCACGCCTGCTCCTCGGTGGGCGGGGTGCCGCGGAAGGCGTCGGTTTTGCCCACGCCGGCGGTCAGCTTTACGGGCTTGCCTTCGCGGGCCGATTTGTAGATGGCTTCCATGATGCGCTGGTCCTGCAGGCCTTCCTCGCCGGGCGTGTAGGGCTGCTTGTTTTGGCGCACGCACTCGGCCATGTGGTCCATTTCGAGGGCAAACTGCTGCTTGTCGGGGTTGCTGGGCTGCTCGATTACCTGCTTGCCGTCGGGGGCGTGCACGCGCTCCTGCTTAAGACCCTTGTAGGGAAAGGCCGGGTCCATCTTGATGGTGCCCGTTTCGGCGTGCACGGCGTAGCTTTTGGCATTGAACGAGCCGTAGCCACTCATGCACTGCGAGATGACGCCACTCGGAAAGCGCAGCGTAAAGCTCACGTTCTCTTCAATTTCCCGGAAGCGGTCGTCGCCCGGCGTGCTGTAGATGTAGGCCGATACCTCGTCGGGCTCCTCGCCCAGCAAAAAGCGGGTGGTATTGAGGCAGTACAAGCCCACATCGGGCAGCGAGCCGCCGCCGGCCAGGGGCTTTTTGTGGCGCCACTGCTGGTCGTGGGCCTGGTTTTGGCAGTTCATCATCTGAATGAGCTTGGTGGCGCCGTACTGCTTGGCGCGCACCAGCTTCATGGCCTCGCGGTTCAGCGGCTCGTACTGAATGCGGTAGGCAATCATGAGCTTCACGTTGGCCTTCTGGCAGGCGGCAACCATCTCCTCGCACTCCTTCACCGAGGTGGCCATGGGCTTTTCGCACAGAATGTGCTTGCCGGCCTTGGCCCCGCGCAACACATACTCGTGGTGCATGGCATTGGGCAGCACGATGTAAATCACCTGCACCTCGGGGTTGTCCTTGAGCTTGTCGTAGTTCTCATACGAGTAGCAGGCGCTGGGCTTGATGCCGTACTGCTTGGCGGCCTTGGCCATCTTGTCGGCATCGCTGCTCACCAGGGCCACCGGCTTGGCGTGCTTGGCCTGGCCAAAGGCGGGCAAAATTTCGCCCAGCGCGAGGTGGCCAAGGCCCACAATGGCGTAGCCCACGCGCTGGTCGGGCGCGTCGGGGTTGGGCAGCGGGCTGGCCTTGGGGTCGGTGGGCGCCTCCAGGGGCGGCAGCTTGATGTCGAGCGGGCCGGTGGGGGGCGCGGGGGTTTCACCGCCCTCGGCCAGCGCGGCGGCGCGGGCGGGCGCCACGGCCCCTAGGGTGCCGGCCACGCCCACGGCCAGCAGCCCGCGCCCGGCGTGGTTGATAAAGCTGCGACGCGAGGCATCAACGGCGGCCTCGGCCGGGGCAGTAGCGCGCAGGGCCGTCTCGTCGAGAAACTGGCCGGAAGCGTTTTGATAGCGCATGGTACAAACGGGTTTTGCTGTGGAAAAATCGAGGTAGTAGCTGCCTCTACGTGCCCTGTGCGGTAGCGAGTTGCCCCTAGGGCCGCCCCGCGCCGGCCAAGCTCAGCCGTGGCAACCTCTGGGGCAGTTGGCAGTTGTTGGTTGCCAGTTGCTAGTTTTTTTGCGGCGCGCTGCTCACTAAGCAACTGATTGCCACTTATTACCCGCTAACCTGCCTTTCCATGTCCGCACTTTTCGAGCCGCTTACCCTGCGCGGCCTCACCCTCAAAAACCGCCTGGTGGTGTCGCCCATGTGCCAGTACAGCGCCCAGGACGGTTTTGCCAACGACTGGCACCTCGTCAACCTGGGCAGCCGGGCGGTGGGCGGCGCCGGCCTGCTCATTCAGGAAGCCACCGCCGTGTCGCCCGAGGGCCGCATCACCCCCGAAGACCTGGGGCTGTGGGACGACGCGCAAGTAGAATTCCTGGCCCGCATCAACCAATTCATTGTCAGTCAAGGCAGTGTGCCGGGCATTCAGCTGGCCCACGCCGGGCGCAAGGCCAGCACCTACGCCCCCTGGCGCGGCCACGGCGCCATTGCAGAGCGCGAAGGCGGCTGGCAAACGGTAGCGCCCAGCGCCGTGCCTTTTGCCGACAACTACCCTAGGCCGGTGGCGCTCGATGCGGCGGGCCTCAAGAAAGTAATTGCCGACTTCCGCAGCGCCGCCGAGCGTAGCGTGCGGGCTGGCTTCCAGCTCCTGGAGCTGCACGCGGCCCACGGCTACCTGCTGCACGAGTTCCTGTCGCCGCTCAGCAACCAGCGCGCCGACGCCTACGGCGGCCCGCTCGAAAACCGCAGCCGGCTGCTGCTGGAAGTGGTAGCCGCCGTGCGCCAGGCCGTGCCCGACAGCCTGCCGGTTATCGTGCGCATTTCGGCTACCGACTGGACGGCGGGCGGCTGGACAGTGGCCGACTCGGTGCAGCTGGCGCACTGGCTGCGCGAGCACGGCGTAGACCTGGTGGACTGCAGCACGGGCGGCAACGTGCCGGATGCTACCATCCCCGTGGGCCCCGGCTACCAGGTCGAGTTTGCCGAGCGCATCAAGCGCGAGGCCAGCATCCCGACTGCGGCCGTGGGCCTTATCACCACGCCCGCCACGGCCGAAGCCATTGTGGCCAGCGGCCAGGCCGACCTGGTGCTGCTGGCCCGCGAAGAGCTGCGCGACCCCTACTTCCCCCTGCACGCCGCCCACACCCTAGGGGCCGACGTGGCCTGGCCCCCGCAGTACGAGCGCGCCAAACCGCGGCGGTAAATGAACAAGTAAAAGGCGGTCATGCTCAGCTGGCGTCCGCCTTTTACTTTTGCTTCTACCCTAGTAAGAACCCGCTTTTCACTAGCTGGCGCTGGTTTTGGGCGTTGCACACGGCGTAGCTGAAGCCTTTTTGCAGGGCGAAGGCGCCGGGCTGGCCTAGGTGGTTGACGGCGATAAAGGCCACCTGAATGTCCTTGGCTTTGGCGCCCTTAATCTTGGCGACGCGCTCGACGGCGGCGCGGCAGGCGGCCGTGGGCGAGAGGCCCTGGCGCATGTACTCGACCACCGTGTGCGCGCCAGCCATGCGAATGACGTCTTCGCCCTGGCCGGTGGCGGCGGCGGCACCCACCTCATTGTCCACAAACAAGCCCGCGCCGATAATGGGCGAGTCGCCCAGGCGGCCGCGCATCTTGAAGCCCATGCCGCTGGTGGTGCAGCTGCCACTCAGGTTGCCGAGGGCATCGAAGGCCAGCATAGCGATGGTGTCGTGGTTTTGGGGGCCGCCGGCGGGGCCTACGGGCCGGCTGCCGCTATTCTCGACGTTGATAATGGGCTTGTACTGGCTGGTTTTCAGCCACTCGCGGTAGTTCTTCTCGGCGTCGGGACTCAGCGCCTGGGGCTCGAGCACAAAGCCCTGGGCCAAGGCAAACTGCTGGGCGCCTTCACCCACTAGCATCACGTGGGGCGTTTTTTCCATCACGCGCCGCGCCACGCTGATGGGGTGCTTGATGCGCTCGAGCGCCGCCACGCTGCCGCAGTTAAACTGGTGGTCCATGATGCAGGCATCGAGCGTCACGATGCCGTCGCGGTCGGGGTTGGCCCCTAGGCCTACGCAGCAGTTTTGCGAGGCTTCGGTTAGCATCACGCCCGCCTCGGCGGCGTCGAGGGCGGGGCCATTTTTCTTTAAAATCTCCCACGCGCCCTGGTTAGCATTCAGGCCTTCATCCCAGGTAGAAATGACCAGGGGCTGGCCCCGCACCGGGGGGCTGGGGGCGGCCAGCGCCGGGCGCGTAGCCAGTAAGGCCAGGCCGGCGGCAGAGGAAGCGAGAAACTTACGGCGGTCGGGCATGGCGAAAGCTAGGCTGGTGCGAGGTGCGAAGGTCGCACCAGCCGCCGATTTTCCGCGCGCCGGCCGGCTATTTAGCGGCGGCCGGGTCTAGTAGGTGCAGGTCGAGGTTGGGGCCGGCTTTTTTGCATGAGGGCGTGGGGCAGCGCAGCTGCTCGGCCAGCGAGCGCAGCCGCTAGCTGCTCACTAGCCGCCGCAACGCGAGCAGGTGGCGCTTAGTGTGACGTACTTTATGGGCAACGCTGCTGGCCTAGGCGTGCGCAAGGCCATCGCGCGCCTTCGGGGGCACGGCCGCTGCTCAAGCGCTAGCCAGCTAGCCAGCAGCTTGCACCACGCGCGCCGTTACCAGCACCTGGCCCACGTGGCGCATGGTGTGCTCGGCGGCGTGCACGAGCAGGCCCAGCACCGTGCTGGGCAGCTGGGCGCGGCCCACGCCGCGCCACTCAGGCAACGTGCTTTCGGGCGTGGCACCGAGCTGCGCCAGGGCTATATCTACTTGCTGGCTAAAGGATTGCAGCAGCTCGGCCACGGCGCCGGGGTGGGTGGGCGGCTGGGTTTCGGCGGCCAGGTAGGCGAGCTGCTGCGCACTCAGCGCCGCGCCGCGGGCGTAGGTGAAGGTGCGGTCGAGCACGCCCGCCAGGTGGTGCAGGTGGAAGCCTACCGCAGCTAGCCCTAGGGGCCGCTCGGCCAGGCGAGCCGCCGGGAAGCCGGCCAAGTGCTCGGCTAGTTCCTCGCGGGCTTGCAGCAAGGCGTGGGCCACGGGCTGCAGTAGCGGCGGCACTTGGGGCAGGGGGCCGCGCAGCCACACTTCGGGCAAACTGGGGGTAGGCATTGGATGAGGGCGCCGCGCTAGCTGGGCTGGCGCGGGGCCGTGAAGTAATACTGTAGTTTAGAAGAGTTTAACTGCAAGGGGCGCGGCCGGATGGTTACGTGCAAATAATCGCCCCGCACCCACTCGGTAGTGCGAAAAGGCGCGCCAAACGCCCGGCCGTTGCGCAGGGTATACTCGTGGAGCAAGCGGTGCACCAGCTGGTGCTGCTCGTAGTACTCGTAGAGCAGCAGGCGCTTGCTGGCACCGTAGTAAAACACCTTTTCTACTTCGGCGTTGTGCGTTTTGTGCTTCACAATCTGACGTTTGGCGAGCACTTTCTTAGTGCTGGCCTCGCCCGTGACTCGCTGCATCAGCACCTGGGGCGGCGCAAAGCTGCGGATGCGGCGGCTAGTACCCCCTAGGCCCGCCAAGTGCGTAGTAAACCGCGACACGAGCGTATCGGTGCGGGTGCGCACCCGCGCCGCGCGCTGCTGCAGCGAGTCATACTCGGCCTGGTAGGTGCTGGCCCGCACCGAAAGGATGTTGGCGGGCACCTGGGCGCGGGCCACCAGGGTGGTGACCAGCAGCAGCAACCCGGCGAGCGTAAGGGTTTTGGTCATGATTGGCAAGGGTGGCGGCAAAAGCGTAAGGCGGTAAATATATCGGTCGAGGTGGGCGCCGCCAACTACCCCTAGGGCCGGCGTACCTTTGGGGCGCGGCCTGGCCGCGGTTTTTCTGCTGTTTCGTAATGTCTGCTTCGCTCCCCACCGCAGCCCTGCTGGCCGCCGCCGCCCAGTTTGGCACCCCGCTCTACGTGTACGAGGCCGCCACCATTCGGCGGCAGTACCACAAGCTCACGGCGGCCTTTGCGGGCCACCCCACGCGGTTTTTTTATGCCTGCAAGGCGCTTACCAACGTGGCCGTGCTGCGGGTGCTGCTGGCCGAGGGCGCGGGCCTCGACTGCGTGAGCATCAACGAAGTGCGCCTGGGCTTACACGCCGGCTTTCAGCCCGAGAATATCCTGTATACCCCCAACAGCGTGGCCTTTAGCGAGCTGGTGGAGGCCAAGGAGTTGGGCGTGAACCTCAACATTGACAACCTCTCGCTTTTGGAGCAGTTCGGGGCTACGTTTGGAGGCAGCTACCCAGTGTGCGTGCGCCTGAACCCGCACATCGAGGCGGGCGGCAACTACAAAATCTCGACGGGCCACATCGACAGTAAGTTTGGCATCAGCATTCACCAAATGCGCCACCTCGAACGCGTGGTAAAGGGCACCGGCCTGCGGGTGCGCGGCCTGCACATGCACACGGGCTCCGAAATCAAGGACGTGGACGTGTTTCTGCGGGCGCTGGAGGTGCTCTTCGACGCCGCCCGCCGCTTTCCCGACCTGGAGTTTCTGGACCTGGGCTCGGGCTTCAAGGTGCCCTACAAGCCCGGCGACCCCGAAACCGACGTGGCTGGCTTGGGCGCGCGCGTGGCCGCCGCCTTTCAGGAGTTTGAGCAGGAGTACGGCCGGCCGCTGCAGGCTTGGTTTGAGCCGGGCAAGTACCTGGTGAGCGAGTGCGGCTTTCTGCTGGTAGAGGTGAGCACCGTGAAGCACACCACGGCCACGGTGTTCGCGGGCGTCAACTCAGGCTTTAACCACCTGATTAGGCCCATGATGTACGATGCCTTTCACTACATCAGCAACCTCTCGCACCCTAGCGGCCCCGAGCGCCTCTACACGGTGGTGGGCAACATTTGCGAAACCGACACCTTTGCCTGGGACCGCCTGCTGCCCGAAGTGCGCGAGGGCGACGTGCTGGCTTTCCACAACGCCGGGGCCTACGGCTTCGAGATGAGCAGCTCGTTTAACTCGCGCCTGCGCCCCGCCGAGGTGCTGCAGGAGGAAGACGGCGCCATGCGCCTGATTCGGAAAAGGCAGACATTCGAGGACCTGCTGGCCGGGCAAGTGGCCTAGGGCTACAATCAGTTGTCATTGCGAGCTTGCGAAGCAATCGCACTAGAACGATTAGTACCAGGACGATATGCTAGGGCAAGTTGTGCTGGTGCGATTGCTTCGCAAGCTCGCAATGACAACTGATTATATACTGATGCTAAGCTAACCTCATGAAGCGCCGCCCCGCCCCCACCCTACGCAAGCCCGAGCGCTTCGAGCAGACGCTCATTGGGCTGGATGCGCGGCAACTGCTGGAACTAGGCCAGGAGTTTGAGCAGGTGCGCTTCCTGAGCTGCCCGCTGGGCGAGGCCGACCTGCGCGGGCTGCGGTTCGAGGACTGCCTGTTTGAGCGCTGCGACCTGGGCAACGCCCGCCTAGGGGGCACGGCGCTGCAAAACGTGGCCTTTGCCGATTGCCGGCTGCTGGGCGTGGGTTTTGGGGCCTGCCAGGATATGCTGTTCGGGGTGCACTTCGACCATTGCCAGCTGCGCTACGCCACCTTCGGCGGCAAGCGGCTGGTGGGCACCCGCTTCGCCCACTGCCAGCTGCCCGACGCCGACTTTACCAACGCCGACCTAAGCCAAGTGCAGTTTGCGCACTGCGACCTGGCGGGCGCGGTATTTCATAATACGCGACTGGCGGGCACCGATTTTACGACCGCCACTGGCTTCAGCCTCGACCCCGAGGCCAACGTGCTGACGGGCGCCCGCTTTGCGCTGGATGGCCTGCCAGGCCTGCTGACGAAGTATGGGCTGGTGGTTGTATAAAACTTCATCCCCTAGGCCGGGGTTGCCCTCACACGCCTTCCGCCCGTTTAGTTATGATAACCCTCCTCGTGGGCACCAACCGGCCCCAGTCGCGCGCCCGGCAGCTGGCCGATTTCTACGCTACCCAGCTCGCTGAGCTGGGCACTTCCCACCAACTACTAGATTTAACGGAGCTGCCCATTGATTTCCTGAACGTGGCCCTGTACCACAACGCCGGCCAGCACCCCGATTTCAACCGCTTCATCGCGCCGCTCGACCAGTCGGACAAGCTCGTGCTGTTCGCTCCCGAGTACAATTGCTCGATTCCTGGCGCGCTCAAAGTGTTCATCGACGCCCTGCCCTACCCCGGCGGCATCCGGGGCAAAAAGGCGGCGCTGGTGAGTTTGAGCAGCGGCAGCCAGGGCGGCGGCCTGGCTTTGAGCCACCTCACCGACATCCTGTTCTACCTAGGTACCAGCGTGCTGCCCCAGCGGGTACGCCTGCCCTTCATCGGCCAGCACCTCACCCCGGCGGGCGAGCTGACCAACGCCCTCTACCGCCAGTTGCTGCGCGAGCAGGCCGAGGCGCTGCTGGCCGCCTAGGTTTTTAAAATTGGCAAAAGGCGTCTGTCCTGGCGAGCGCAGCGCGGCAATCGCACTCGAACGACACCCAAAACGGATTATCCTGGTGAAATTGCCGCGCTGCGCTCGCCAGGACAGACGCCTTTTGCGCAGGTTCTAGCGCTACTTTCTGCTGCGTTAGCGCCGGGTTTTGAACGCCAGCGCGCAGCCGTAGAGCGTGACGGCCAGCACGCCCAGCGCCGAGAGCATGGCTACCGCGTCGCGCGCATTTTTGCCGGCCCAGTCCAGCAAAAAGAACTTGTGCAGCACCGCAAACGACAAGCCCTCGCGCCGGTCGCCGTCGGTAACGAGGGCGGCCAGGCGGCCGGTGGCGGGCTCCACGTACAGGGCCGGGTGGCCGGGGCCGGCAAAAGCCAGCTTCACCACTGGCAGGCGCTTATTTATGAAACCGTACTCGCCGGCAAAGCGGGTTACTAGTTCGGGGCTGCCCAAGCTGGCCGCTGCGGCCGGCGTACCAACGGCCGTTTCGGTTTCGGCCACCAAGTCAGGGGCGGCGCAGCAATCGGCCAGGGTGAGGCTGGCGCCAGCGGCCGCGCCGCCGGTGCGGCTGGTCTAGCTAGCTTGTACATAAACTCCTGGCCTAGTTCGCGGGCGTAGGTTAGCTCGCCATCGGCCAGCGGATGGCCAGCGCGGGTGCTGCGGTACGTTACCGTGGGCTGGCCAGCGGGCCCTAGGCCCACCAGCCGGTAGTAGAGCTGGCCGCCCACCCGCGCCAGCGACACGCCCTGCACCGGCACCGGGCCCCTAGGGCTTCGGCCAGCGGCCAGGTCAACTCGCTGGCGGTAAACGTATTGATGCGGGCTACCTGGTCGCGGCGGTTGGGGCTGAATTTCTGCCAGAGGTGGTACGAGGCGCTGAGCGCGAAGGTGAACGTGACGAATACCACCCACAGCCCCAGCGGGCGGTGGCGGCGGCGCAGCCAGCCCACCTGGTCGTAGGCGGAGCGCGGCTGGCGCAGCTTGCCCCGCACCAGGCCGTAGATAACCAGCCCGCTGAGCGCCGACAGTCAGATAATAGTGTTGAAAACCAGCATGATACTTAGGTGCAGCCACCGGGGCAGCGCGTCCAGAAAATCCTAGTTGTGCAGCATCCCGAACAGCCACTGGAAGCGGGCGCGGGCGTGGTTGTTGAACGTGCCCAGCCGGCTCTGCCCGGTTTCTACAAATATGGCCATGCCATCGGGCCGGGCCAGGGTAATTTTCCAAACCGGCAGCAGCCGATTAATAAGCTTGTAGTCAGCGGTGTAGTGCGTTAGGCACTCGGCGCTGGCCACGGCGCTGGTCGAGTCGGCCAGCAGGTAGCGGGCTACGTCTTTGGCGTAGGCGCGGTCGCCGGCCGGCAGCTCCTGGCCCGTGGCAGCAGCAAAGTAGCGCAGCTGCCCGCGGTAGTCAACAAGCTGGTAGTAAGGCTGGTGCCGGTACTGCACCACGCGCAGGTTGCGCACAGCACCCAACTGGTGCCGGGCCAGCAGCTGGGCCACCGGCACGGGCAGCGCGGCGGCGGTCAGGGGCGGCGCGGGCACGGTTTCGTGGGCCAGGGCCGGCCGCAGCCAGTTGGCCATCAGCGGGTGCGTGAGGCCGCTGAGCGCCCACATCATAACCGGCACGACCGTGACCAAGCCCAGCGCCCGGAGCCAGCGGTACAGGTGGCGCCCCACGAAGCGCCGCCCGGCCGAGGCCGCCGCGTGGGGCGGGGTGGCTGTTGTTTGCATACATTAAAGGGGTAAAACCGTTAGTCGCGCGCCTTGGCGGCGCAGGTGTAGCCTAGGCCCAGCGTGACGGTACGGGGCGCGGCAGCGGTGTAGGTAGTGCCGTACTGGTTGGCCGTTACTAGGGTGGCGTATAGCGCGTTACTTAGGTTGACGACGTTGGCCCACACCTCGAGGCCGCGCACGGCGGGCTAGGGCAAACGGTAGCCCAGGCGCAGGTTTAGCAGCGTATAGCCGGCGTAGGTCTGGGTGTTGGTCGTGTTGACGTAGTATTGGCCAATGCGCTGGCACTCAAGCCCTAGGCGGGCGCCGGGCACGGAGCGCGGCTTGTAGAAGACTTCCGCGTTGGCAATCCAGCTGGGGGCGCTCACCATGCGGTTGCCCGAATAGTCGCGATTCTGGCCCTGCACTACTTCGCTGTATTCCAGATAGGTATGGCGGGCGTTGGTGCCGCTGAGGCGAAAATTCACTTCCGCTACTGGCGCGTAAGTAAGCGTATACTCGATGCCCTGGTGGCGGGTGGCGCCCACGTTTGCGCTCTGAGTGGTGTTGTCGGCTTGCAGCAAGCTCACAATTTCGTTGCGCCCTTTCAGCTGGTACACGCTCACGTCCACGTACAGCTTGCGGTCGAGCAGCGCCGCCCAGCCGCCGGCCTCGTAGTTGGTGAAGTTGGCCTGCTTCAACTCAGTGGTTTGGCGCGAGCTGTAGAGGCTGCCGGTTTCGGGCGGCTGGAAGCCGGTGCTGAAATTGGCGTACATGCCCTGGTTAGCCCCTAGGGCATAGGTCAGCCCCAGCTTAGGGGACACAATATTATAGACGTTGTCTTGGGCCGGTTTCTTGGTGGTCTGGCTGCCGCTCAGCAAATTCACAAAATTGTACTTTACCCGGTCATAGCGCAGGTCCGCCACCACGCGCAGCGCCTCGCTGGCCTGCACCTCGTACTGGGCGTAGGCGGCGGCATTGTACAGGTCGGTTTGGTAGTTGTCGAGCAGGCGGCCGGTATCGGTGTGCCGGTGTAGAAGTTGTTGGCCACGTCCTTCTGCACGGTGAGGTAGCGGGCGAAGTAAGTGCTAGGGCTGTAGTCGAAATACCCGCCCACGATGAGCCGCGAGTTCAGGAAGCCGAAGTCGGCGCGGTGCTGCGCTAAGGCCCCATAGCTATTGAACGACTGATTATTAACTTGCCCATTAACGCTTTGGTACGCGCCGTTCACTCGCACGTCGGCCAGGTAGTAGCTCGGCAGCTGCCCGGTCGAGTTGTAGCGCGTAAAGGCGGTGCAGGCCGTGCGCTGGCGCGGGTTCCAGTTGTGCTCCAGGCGCAGGCTGGCCCGCACGGCCGTCACCACCCGGTTGGTGAAGCGGTTGTTGCTGGCGTAGCGGCGGCTGTAGAAGCGGGTGCTGTCGAGGGTGCCGGGCGTCTGGGTATTCAGGTAGTTGTAAGTGCCCATACCCACTAACCGGGTTTTGGCACTAAAGGCATAATCGGCCCGCGCCGTCCACGACTGCTTGTCGAAGTCGGAGTAGTCCTGCCAGCCGTTGCGCTGCCGGGCGGCGTACCCGCCCACAAACACCCCTAGGCGCCCCACCGTGCCGCTGGCGCTGGCATCCATGCGCCGGTAGCCGTAGTTGTCGCCCTGCACCGAGGCGCCCGCCGTGGGCAGCGGCGTGGGCTGCTGGGTCGGGAAATTGATGGCCCCGCCGATGGCGTTGGAGCCGTAGAGCGACGAAGCCGGCCCCTTCACCACCTCGATGCTGCGCACGCCGCTCTGGCTTATCTCGTAGAGCGCGTTGTGGTTGAAGATGCCGATGGGCCGGACGGGCAGGCCGTCTTCCAGGTACAAATACACCGCATTGGTGCTAATGGGCTGGCGGATAGCCATCATGTGCTGCTCATTGCCTAGGTTCACCATATATACGCCGGCCACTTTGTTCAGCAGCTGGTAGGGCGCGGTGGCCTTAGTATCGACAATGAGCTGGGGCGCCACCTGGCCGATGGCCACCGGCGCCTGGGTGCGCCGCTCCTGCTCGCGGCTGGCCGACACCACCACGCCCTGCAGGTTGAGGGGCGCCGCTTCGAGCCGCACCGTGAGGGCCTGGCTACCGGCCGGCACCCGCACATTCTAGGTGTTGTACCCAATAAATGAAGTACTTATTTCGCGCACTACGACCGAGGCCGGCAGCACGAAGTGGCCGGCCTCGGTCGTAGTGCCCATCTGGGTACCCGGCACTACCACCGTCACGCCCGGCAGCGGCGGCTGCGACTGCGCATCGAGCACGGTGCCGCGCAGCGGGGCTTGCTGCGCGCAGGCACAGCCCAGGCTGGCAGCCGCCAGCCCGGTAATCATAAAAACAGACTTCATCCCTTGCTATTTTAAGCTAAAAACAAACTAAGGGGCTAGGCGCGGTGCGGCCGGCTGCGCGCACTGCGGCAGCCGGGCCCACCGGCCGGCAACTCCCCATCCGCAGGTTGGTTTTAGCTTAGCGGCGGGTGAAAAACCGCGCCCAGTGGCGCCGCGTAGCCGCCCAGCACCAGCCGGGTGTAGCGCTAGGCCACTCGCGCCACCGGGCGCGGGACCCGCGGCTGCCAGCCCCCAAAGGCCACCGGCAGCATCTCCAGCCGCTCCTTGAGCGGACCGGCCGATTTGCTTTCGCGCTCCTCCTGCTTTTTAAGCTGCTTGGCGAAGTAGCACTTGCCGTCGCAGTGCAGGCTGGGGCGGGCTTTATTTACGCAGTAGCGCGCCGTGATGGCCGCCCGGTTAAGCGCAAAATCTGCCACCAGCAGCTCGCGGCTGAAGGTTTGCAGCAGCACCAAGACCGCAAGCAAATAGGCAAGAGTAGGCTTCAAGCGTCTGGGCAAGGCTAACTAGCGGCAAAAGTAGCGCCAGCCGGCGTTTGTTCATGCGCCAGGCCTGCTTCGGGCACTTATCTTTGGTAAGCTCCCGTTGCCACCCTATTGGCCGGGTTGCGGCCCCTAAGGGCCGCAACCCGGCCAGTAGGGCATTTGAGCGTTAATGACAGCAACCTAGCTTTTTAAGCAATGAAAAACCGTTTCCTTCTCACGGCCGGCCTAGGGGTGCTGCTGGGCGCGGCCCTAGGGCTGGGCAGCTGCAAAAAAGATGCGCCCGCCAGCGAGTCTGCCGTGGGCACCGTGACGCTGGCGCTAGACAACGTGGCGGGCACCAAGGCCGTGGCCCTGGACGGCACTACTTACCAAACCGCAAGCGGCGAAGCCTTCAGCATCAGTACCTTGGAGTACTACATTTCCAACGTGGTATTCACCAAAACGGACGGCAGCACCTACGCCGCACCGGGCGTGTATCACCTAGTGGACGCGAGCAAGCCCAGCACCACCAGCTTCACCATCGGCAACGTGCCGGTGGGCGACTACGCGGGGGTGAAGTTTGTGGTGGGCGTAGATTCGACCACAACCAAGGCCGACCCGCTCTCGCTGACCGGCGACCTGAACCCGGCCAACAACATGTATTGGGTGTGGAATACGGGCCACATTTTTATGAAGCTGGAGGGTACCGTAACCTCGGCCGGCAACAAGGCCCTGACGGCGCACATCGGCGGCTACCGGGCGCCCTACAACGCCATCGTGACGGCCGCGCCGGCTTTTCCCAGCGGCACCACCCTGCTGGTGCGCGCCGGCCAGGTGCCGCTACTGCACCTTTCGGCCAACGTGCTGAGCTTGTTTGACGGCGCGACGCACCTGCCCCTGAGCACCTTCCCAACGGCCATGATGCCCAGCGCCGCCTCGGTGCAGGTGGCACAAAACTACGCGGCGGGCATGTTCGCGGTCAAAAGTATTCAAGCCAACTAGCTAGCGGCCATGCGCCTAGCCCAGCTACTACCGGCCCCGCGCCGGCCGCTGGCCCGCCTGGGGCTGGCGGCCGGCCTGGGACTGGCCGGGCTGCTGGCGGGCGCGGGCGGCAGCCAGGTAACGTTGCTGGCGGGCCCAGCAGTGCCCGGCACCGCGCAGCCCGCCAACTTTCCGCCCATGGTGTATGGGCTAACCGGCAACCCGCCCGACGCGGCCACCTTTGCCCTGGGCCGGCAGCTTTTTTACGACGCGCGCCTCTCGGCCGACGGCACGGTATCGTGCGGGTCGTGCCACCGGCTGGCGGCGGCGTTTGCGCACGCGGGCTACCGCCTTAGCCCCGGCGTGGGCGGGCAGCTGGCCGCGCGCAATGCCCCGGCCCTGCAAAACCTGCGCTGGCGCCGCGGCTTCATGGCCGACGGCGGCGCCCTGGGCCTGGAGCTGCAGGCCCTGGCGCCCCTCACCGACCCTAGGGAGATGCACCAGCCGCTGGCCGCGGCCCTAATTAAGCTCAATGCCGATGCCGACTACCGGCGGCAGTTTGCGGCTATTTACGGGCCGGGGGTCATCGGCACCGCGCAGTTTTTGCGGGCGCTGGCGCAGTTCACGGCCGCACTCACCTCGGCCAACTCGCGCTACGACCACTACGTGCGCCACGAAGCCGGCGGCGAGCTTACCGCCCCGGAACTGAGCGGCTTAGCCGTTTTCCGGGCGAAGTGCGCCAGCTGCCACGCCACCGACTTATTCACCGACGAGCGCTACCGCAACAACGGCCTCGACCACACGTTTCCTACCGATTCGGGCCGGGCCCGCATCAGCCTCAAGCCCGGCGATGCGGGCCGCTTCAAGGTGCCGAGTTTGCGCAACGTGACCCGCACGGCGCCCTACATGCACGATGGGCGTTTTAGTACCCTAGGGCAGGTGCTGGCCCACTACGACCACGGCGTGCGCCCCTCGCGCACCCTCGACCCGCTGCTGCGCCAGCCGGGCGGGCAACTCGGCATTCCACTTTCTGCCCAGGAGCAGGCCGACTTACTGACATTCTTGAACACGTTGACGGACAACGACTTTCTAACCGACCGCCGCCTGTTGGCACCCGCGCCGGCCACGACGCATACTCCACCCAACCACCTTTTTTCGGTATTTACGCTTGCCTGGTTCGCTACCAGAAACTAAGCTGACCGGCTTCGTCGTTCTGGCAGCGCTCCGGCTTCCCTTGGCCTTACTTCGGCTCCTTGCCTATGTCGCTACGCACTACCTGCCTGCTAGGTTCGACCTTGCTAAGCGCGCTCGCCCTAGGGGTGGCCAGCTGCCAAAAGGGCGGCGGCACCGAGCCCGCCGCCCCCACCCCGGCCCCCACTCCCTACGCCCTCGCGGTGCCGGCTGGCTTCCCCGCGCCCATTATTCCGGCCGATAACCCGCTCACCAACGAGGGCGTGGCCCTAGGGCGCCGGCTCTTTTACGAGACGGCCCTGTCGAGCACCGGCACTATGGCCTGCGGCTCGTGCCACCAGCAAAGCAAGGCCTTTACCGACGGCCGGGCCCTGGCCGTGGGCGTCGATGGCGTGGCCAATCCGCGCGGGGCCATGTCGCTCACCAACGTGCTGTGGAGCAGTGCCTTCGACTGGGACGGCGCCTTTTCGACCCTAGAGGCCCAGGCCCAGCATCCCATCGAAAATCCGATTGAGCTGCACCAGTCGCTGGCGGCGGGCGTGGCCAAGCTGCAAGCTACCAGCACCTATCCGCCGCTGTATAAAGCCGCCTTCGGCACCGGCACCATTACCAACGACCTGACCCTAAAGGCGCTGGCGCAGTTCGAGCGCACCCTCATCTCGGCGGGCTCGCGCTACGACAAGTTTACTGTCAGCCGCACCGGCTTCTCGGCCGACGAGCTGGCGGGCTTGCAGCTCTACACCACGCACATTGCGCCCGGCGTGGTGCGCGGGGCCGAGTGCTTCCACTGCCATACCCAGCCGCTGATGTCGTCGCAGTACGCGGGCCAGTTCTTCAACAACGGCCTCGACCTCACCTTCGCCGATGCCGGGCGCGGCGCCGTCACGGGCCTGGCCGTTGACCAGGGCAAATTCATCGCGCCCACCCTGCGCAACCTCGTCTTCACGGCCCCCTACATGCACGACGGGCGCTTTAAAACCCTGGAGGAGGTGCTCGACCACTACTCCGACCACGTGCAGATGGCCAGTCCCAACCTGGATAACAACCTCATCCAAGGCCTCAACAATCCGCCCTTCGGCACCCACATGGACCTCACGGCCACCGAGAAAAAGCAGGTCATGGCTTTTCTAAAAACTCTCACCGACTCGGCCTTCGTGGCCGACAAGCGTTTCGCGGACCCGCACTAGACCACTGATTAGCACGGATTTCGCGGATTTTGTGGACGACCGCTTATTCGCCTCTAGGGTACTTTTAACTCTGAAACGGAGAAACAAAAAAGAGGCTGCCATTGCTGGTAGCCTCTTTTCTTACGTCCACAAAATCCGTGAAATTCACTAAAATCCGTGCTAATCAGTGGTCTAGTCCACGTTGTCGTGCAAGAACCGGTTGTCGCCCAGCAGTTCGTTATCGTCGCTCAGATTAAAACGCGAGATATTTTGGGCACTGCTTGGCGTTACGGGGTCTAGCTTTTGGCCGCGGCGCAGGTAGGCGGGCGTGTCGAGGTGGGCGGTAGTTTCGGGCGTCAGGCCCTGGTTGAGCTGCTGCAGGCGGCGGTGGCGCTCCTCCATTTGGGCGGGGGGCAGCACCGGGCGGGGGCGCAAGGCGGCGGACTGCTGGCTGGCGGCCGGGGGCTGGCTGGGTAGCAGCACTGGCTCGCCGGGCGCGGTAATGGGCGCGCCAGTCAGGCCCGTTTGGGCGCTGGGCAGCGCGGGGCTGTTGATGTCGATGACAACGCGGGCGGGCTCGGGAGTGGGCGCTGCCGTGAAGCTTGGCACCAACGGCGCAGCAATACTCTGGCGGTTTTTGTCAGCGCTATTGATTGGCGGGTCGGCTACTGGCGAGGTTTCGGCGGCCGCCTCGGTGCGAGGTGTAGCCGGACTAGTCCCGATGTCGTTGACCTCGCGGGCGAAGCCGGTGGCAATGACCGTTACGCGGATGCTTTGGCCTAGGGTATCGTCGGTGCCGTGGCCGAAAATTACTTCCGCTTCCTCACCCGCCTTATGCTGGATGTACTCAGTAATTTCCGACAGCTCATCCATCTCTAGCTCGGCCTGGTCGCCCGACATAATGCTGAGTAGAATCCGCTGAGCGCCCCGAATATCGGTGTTGTTGAGCAACGGCGAGTTGAGGGCTTCTTCGGCCGCACGGCGGGCCCGGTTTTCGCCCTCCGTAATGGCGCTGCCCATCACGGCGGCGCCCGAGTCCTTCATCACCGTTTTTACGTCTTCGAAGTCCACGTTGATGTCGGCCGTCACCGTAATAATCTCGGCAATCGACTTGGCCGCCGTAGTCAGCACCGAGTCGGCTTTGGCGAAGGCCGCGCCCATCGGCAGGTTGCCGTAGAGCTGGCGTAGCTTGTCGTTGAGAATCACCAGCACCGTGTCGCAATGCTCGCTCAGCTCGCGAATGCCCTGCTCGGCCTGTTCGCGCTTCTTTTTGCCCTCAAACAGGAAGGGCGCTGTAACGATACCCACCGTAAGAATGCCCAGCTCCTGCGCCACCTGCGCAATAACTGGAGCCGCCCCGGTGCCAGTACCACCACCCATACCGGCCGTGATAAATAACATTTTAGTGCCATTATTGAGCAGCTCCCGAATCTGCTCACGGCTCTCGATGGCCGCCTGGCGGCCGCGCTCGGGTTTGGCGCCCGCCCCTAGGCCCTCCGTCAGGTCTACTCCAATCTGGAGCTTGTTGGGCACGGTCGAGCTTTCCAGGGCCTGCCGGTCGGTATTACAAATGATAAACTCCACGTCCTTGATGCCCTGCTTGTGCATGTGCTTCACGGCATTGGAGCCCCCGCCGCCCACCCCAACCACCTTAATAATCGAGCGGCTTTGGGAAGGAACTTCAAAAATAAACGTCATAATATGATTAATTATAAATTATGAATTAGGAGTTATGAATCGGTAGACTAGCCCAGGAGCAGCCTCAATAATTCATAATTCCTAAATCATAATTAAAGCTAGTATTGCTTATCGTCGAAATCGTCAATCAAAATACCCTTTAGCTTGTCGGTCATACCCTTGAGGTAACTACCAAACTTGCTAGGGCCCTTAGGCTCCTTGGGTTTTTCGGGCGCGGGCGCGGAAACCGGCGCCGGGGCCGCCGAAGTGAAGGAAGGCACTACCGGGGCCGCTACCGGTGCGGGGGCCGGGTAGGCATAGGGAACATGCTCCTCCTCGCCGTAAATGGGGCGCACCAGGCGCTCGTCGGCTACGCTTTGGTAGCCGGCCAGCACGAGGCCCACGCCCGTGGCGTGCATCGGCGACTTTACGGCCTCAATCTTACCCTTGCCCAGGTGCTGGTTGGGGTAGCCGATGCGCGTGTCGAGGCCGGTGAGGTACTCAGTCAGCTGCTCCAGGTTTTGGAGCTGCGACCCACCGCCCGTCAGCACAATGCCAGCCGAAAGCTTGTCTTGCAGGCCCATGCGGTAAATTTCGGCGTACACCAGCTCCACAATCTCCGACATGCGCGCCTCAATGATGTGCGCCAAGTTCTTGAGCGACACTTCCTTGGGCGGCCGGTTAGGCAGGCCTGGAATGCTCACGATTTCGTAATCGGAAGCCTCCTCGGCAATGGCCTTGCCAAATTTCACCTTCAGCTGCTCGGCTTGGCTAGGCGTCACGTTGCAACCCTGGCGAATATCCTGGGTGATGATATTGCCCCCAAACGGCAGCACGGCCGCATGCCGAATCACGCCGTCCTTGAACACGGCTAGGTCAGTGGTACCGCCGCCAATGTCAATCAGCGCTACGCCGGCTTCCTTTTCCTCATCGCTCAACACCGATACGCTCGACGCCAGCGGCTCCAGAATCAGGTCGGCAATGGCCAAGCCCGCCTTAGTTACGCATTTGTTGATATTATTAATGGCCGCGCTTTGGGCAGTAATAATGTGGAAGTTGCCTTCCAGGCGCACCCCGGCCATGCCGATGGGGTCGGTCACGCCACCCTCGAAGTCCACTTTGTAATCCTGCGGCATCACGTGGATAATTTGCGAGCCGGGAGGCGTCACCAGCCGGTACATGTCAGCCGTGAGGCGGTTCACGTCGTCCTGCGAGATTTCGCTGTCGGCGTTGGGCCGCGTAATGGAGCCGTTGTGCTGCAGGCTGCGAATGTGCTGCCCGGCAATGCCCACGTTCACCACGCCAATGTCGATGCCCGACTGCTCCTCAGCCTGCCGAATGGCGCGCCGAATGGCATCCACGGTTTTATCGATGTTGAGCACCACGCCGCGCTGCACGCCTTCCGACGTCGCCTTGCCCATGCCCAAAATTTCGAGTTTGCCATACTCGTTTTTGCGGCCCACCAAGGCGCATATTTTAGTGGTGCCAATGTCGAGGCCGACGACGATTTTATCGTGTTGCATGGGGGTCGAGGCGAGCGGTGAAAGAACGGAAGCTAATAATATTAGCTGTTTATTTAAAAAAGAACGAATTGATTTGCAAGTAATTTCTACTCACAAATTATTTGATTTTGGTACTCCACGTTCACCCGGTGGTAAGTATCCCAGCCCAAAACCGAGGGGATTTGTCGGTAAAATACTATCAATTTGGCGAATTTTCCAGCAATGTCGCTGGGCGAACCAAACTCTACGCGCTGGTCGCCGACCTGTTGCGTGAAGCTGAGTTTGCCGCCCGGCTCCACAAATACCTCGGCCACTTGCGCCCGCCAAAACGGGTGCTCGTCTACGTAGCGCAGGAAATCGAGGTAGCCCCGCCCCACGCTATCCTGAAAGAAGCTGGAGGGCAGCGCCCCGCCGCCGGTGCGGCTTACCGTAGCCACCCGCGCCGTGTAGAGCGGCGAAAGCGGCAGGCGCTTGCCATTGGCATCGAGGTAGGTATCTAGGCGGTCGTCGGGGTGCACCAGGCGGGCAATGGGGCGGTTCTGGCGCACGTCGGCGTGCAGGTTGCCCGCTAGGTCGCGGTACACCTGGGCATCGCGCACGAAGGGGTGCGCCCGCAAGCGGCCCTCCAGCTGGCGCAGGCGCGGGCCTTCGGGCACGGTGCCCAGCACCGGGTCTTTGCCCCCGGCAGTAAGCAGCGCCGTGACGCCGCGCTCGCTGATGAAATACGTATTTAAGTCGTTGGCAATAGTTACCACAATGTTCTCGACCGGCTTGTGCGCCTGCCGCACTACGGCGAAGGTGGCCATGCCGCCTAGGCCCAGCAGGCAGGCGGTAGCAACGAGCAGGTTACGAACAGTTTTTTGCATGCATCTTTCCCTGGTCAGTAGTCAGCGCAGGAAATTAATTTAACTCGTTTTTCTAAAATAATTAGTCGGTGCTTTTTGGACTAATCCGCTAAAACGCTTGTGGTAATAATACCTGCTTGTCACCATTATTTATGCTGCCTGCAATATTCTTTTTAGCTTCGGAACCAGCGTATCAATATCTCCCGCGCCCACAGTTGCTAATACGTCAAATGTAGGCGAATTTTGAGCGTTTTGCAATACTTCTTCTTTGGTTTGCAATGATTTAGCCGAAGAAATTTTTGCCAATAACATTTCCGCAGTAATTCCGGGTAGCGGTAATTCACGGGCCGGATAAATATCTAGTAAAACTACTTCGTCGGCTAGGCTTAAACTCTGCGAAAACCCTTCGGCAAAATCGCGGGTGCGGGTAAATAAATGGGGTTGAAAAATGACGCGCAAGCGCTTGCCCGGATACAGCGCCCGCAATGAGCGCAAAAAAGCTTCTATTTCGCGCGGATGGTGCGCGTAGTCGTCCACGTATACTTTATCGGGCCCAGTCACTACAAACTCAAACCGCCTTTTCACGCCCCGGTAGGCTGCCACGGCCGCAGGCAGCTGCGCGCTGACTACCCCGAAAAGCTGCGCCGCCGCCGCCGCCGCCAGCATATTCTCCACGTTGTGAAACCCCGGTACGGCCAGCCGCAGCCCCGGCACCACCCCTAGGGGCCCGTGCAAGTCAAAGGTAAATTCGTGGCCCTCGGCCGCGATGTGCTCGGCAAATAAATCGGGGCCTTGCGCGGCTGTGAGGCCGTAGCGCAGCACGCGGGTGCCGGGCGGCACGGCGGCGGCCACCCGCGCATCGGCGGTGTGATTGAGCAGCAACGTGCCGCCAGGTTTGAGTTGACTTACAAACTGGCAAAAGGAATCGATAAGCGCACTTTGCTCGCCGTAAATGTCGAGGTGGTCGGCATCAGTGCTGGTCACGATGGCCACGTCGGGGCGTAGGGTCAGGAAGCTGCGGTCGTATTCGTCGGCCTCCACTACTACGGGTGCGGCGGGCGTTTGGGGCAGCAGCAGGTTGCTGCCCAGGTTCACCGCAATACCCCCTAGGAAGGCCCCCACGTCGAGGCCGGCGTGGTGCAGCAAGTGGGCTACCATGCTGCTGGTAGTGGTTTTGCCGTGGGTACCGGCCACCGCGATGGTGGGCCGGCCGGCCGTGAGCACCCCCAGCACCTGGCTGCGCTTGCGAATATCATAACCCTGCGCGCGTAGCCAGGCCCACTCGCGGCTATCGGCCGGAATGGCGGGCGTCAGCACCACTAATACTTGGCTTTTATTTTCCTGGATTTCGACTGGAATATTGGCTACCGCATCTTCGTAATGCACGGCAATGCCTTCGGCTTGCAAGGCCTGCGTAAGGGGCGTCTCAGTTTTATCAAAGCCACTTACCTGGTGGCCATTAGCGTTAAACCAACGCGCCAGCGCCGACATACCGATGCCCCCAATACCCAGAAAAAAGACGTACGGAAATTGCTGCATTTGGTAAGTAAGATATGCTTAGTCAAGACGGCCTAGGGCCTTATTTTTTAAGTAATGTGAATAACGCATCCACTATCGCCGTAGTGGCGGCGGGGCGGGCCAACTCGCGCACCCGCTCACTGAGCGTATGCTGGCGAGCGGGGTCGGCCAGCAGGCGCAGGGCTTCGTCGTAGAGGCGCGCGGCCGCGTGCTCGTCGGTGACGAGCACGGCGGCGCCTTTGCCCACCAGGGCTAGGGCATTCTTCGTTTGGTGGTCTTCAGCCACGTTGGGCGAGGGCACCAGAACGCTGGCCTTGCCCGTAAGGCAAAGCTCTGATACTGAGAGGGCGCCCGCCCGGCTGATTACTACGTCGGCCGCGGCGTAGGCCAGGTCCATGCGCCGAATAAACTCCAGGGCGTGCAGGTGCTGCGCGGCGTAGGGGGCTACCTGCTGCTGGGCCTCGGGGTAGTAAAGCTTGCCGGTTTGCCAGAGCAGCTGCACGCCGGCTGCAGCCAGGCGGGGCAGGGCGGCAGCGGTAGCTTGGTTGAGGGTGCGGGCCCCTAGGCTACCGCCAATAACCAAGAGCGTTTTTTTGGCGGGGTCAAGGTTGAAAAACTCCTGCGCTTCGGGGCGGTCGCCGCGGGCAATTTCGGTGCGAATGGGATTGCCGGTGAGCACCAGCTTGTCGGCCGGGAAAAATTTATCCATGCCCTCGTAGGCCACGCATATTTTGCTCACGCGGCGCGCTAGCAATTTATTAACCAGCCCGGCGTAGGAGTTTTGTTCCTGAATGAGGCTAGGAATACCGCGCGAAGTAGCCGCCAGCAGCACCGGCGCCGAAGCGTAGCCACCCACGCCCACCACGGCATCGGGCCGAAATTGCTCAATTAGTTTGCCCGCCGCCCGCACCGAGCGAAACACCCGCACCGGAAACAGGAGATTTTGGGGCGTGAGGCGGCGCTGCAGGCCAGTAATATCCAGGCCCACAATGGGGTAGCCAGCCTCGGGCACGCGCGTCATTTCCATGCGGCCGTTGGCGCCCACAAACAGCATTTCTGCGTCGGGTTGCCGCCGCCGAATTTCGTTGGCAATTGCCACCGCCGGGAAAATATGCCCGCCCGTACCGCCGCCGGAAATGATAAATTTCATTTGCTTAATTTCCAATTATTTATTCTGTCATTGCGAGCTAGCGAGGCAATCGCATCAGCGCAACGGCGTATAGTATTGGGAGGATATCGTTCGGGTTGCGATTGCTTCGCCAGCTCGCAATGACAGCAGTACGCTAGTTAATAATTACCGCGCTTGCTGGGGATGCGCGCCGTATCGGCCGGCTCGCCTTTCATGGGGCGGATTTCGCGGTCGCCGCGGCTCACGGCCAGGATAATACCGATACTTAAACCAGTGAAAATCAGCGAGGTGCCGCCCATGCTGAGTAGCGGCAACGGGAGGCCCGTTACGGGCCCTAGGCCCACGGCTACCCCCATATTTACCATCGCCTGCAATACCAAGCTAAAGCTGAGGCCCGCCGATAACAGGCCACCAAACGCGCCTTGGCTGTTCATCACGGTTTTCAGCCCGCGATACAGAAAAGCGAGGTAGAGAAAAAGCACTACTAGGCCGCCCAACATCCCGTATTCTTCAATAATAATGGCGTAAATAAAGTCGGAATATGGGTGCGGCATAATGTTGCGCTCGGTGCTTTTGCCAGGGCCTTTGCCCGTGACGCCGCCCGTGGCAATGGCAATGAACGAGTGCTCGAGTTGAAACTGCGGCTTCTTCGTTTTGTCGGTGAAATTGGACACGCGCGACACCACCGTGCCCAGACGCTGCCCCGCCGCCAGCCCTGCTCCACCCAGCGTGACGCCGATGGCCACCATCAGCAGCATCTGTTTCATGGGCACGCGGCCGATGAACATGAGCAGCAGGCAGGTAATGAACAGCAGCAGCGCCGTGGAGGCATTCGATAAAATAATCAGCCCGCAGATGACGCCTACCCATAGCATTACTGGGAAAAGCGTATTCCAGAAATCGTGCAGGTGCTGCTGGCGGCGGCTGAGCATGCTGGCCAGGTGCGTAATGAGCGCCAGCTTGGCTAGGTCGGAGGGCTGAAACGTTTGGTTGATAACCGGAATTACCAGCCAGCGCGAGGCGCCGTTGATGTCGCCGCCCATGAAATACGTGAACAGCAGCAGCGGCACCGAAATCAGCAACGCGTAGAGCGACAGGCGCGAATAGTGGCGGTAGTCGATGCGGTGCGCGGCCCAGGCCAGCACCAAGCCGCCTAGTATCAAGCTGCTGTGCTTCAAGGCAATACCTTCGACCGAGCCCGAGCGACCGTGCAGCTCGTTGCGGTAGGCTAGCGTGCCGGTGGCCGAATACACCACCGCGATGCTAATAAGCGAAAACAGGATGACGATGGCCCACAAAATAGGGTCGCCCTTGAGGTTACGCTGAAGCCAGGTGAGGCGGAAAGTAGGCTGCATAAGACCGCAGATTAAACGGGTTTAATGGATTGCGCAGATACGCTGCTTCGCAACTAGCTACGCTTGTGGCGTGGAAACTACCCTAGGGCCTGCACCGCCGCCGCAAATTGCTGGCCGCGGTCCTCGTAATTCTTAAATAAGTCGAAGCTGGCGCAGGCGGGCGACAGCAGCACCACGTTGCCGGGGGCGGCGTGGGCGGTGGCGCGGCGCACGGCGTCGGCCATATCCTGGGTTTCCTCGATAATCGGCACGTGGTCGGCGAAGGCCGCGCGCAGCTTGGCGTTGTCTACTCCCAGGCAAATAAGCGCTTTCACCTTCTGCTGGGCCAGGGGCTGCAATGAGGCGTAGTCGTTGCCTTTGTCGGTGCCGCCGGCAATCCAGACAATCTCACGCTTCACGCCGTCGAGGGCGTACCAGGCGGCTTCCACGTTGGTAGCCTTGCTGTCGTCAATGTATTGAACTTCATCCATTTCGCGCACGAGCTGCAGGCGGTGGTCGGCATTCTTGAACGTGCCTAGGGCGGTTTCAATCTGCTCGGGCGAGGCGCCGGCCACGCGGGCGGCCAGAATGGCAGCGGCCATGTTCTGGCGGTTGTGCTGGCCGATGAGGGGTGAGGTTTCGATGCTGATGCGGTCGGGATGCTCGTCTTCGATGGGAATGTGCACGCGCAGGCTGCTCTCTTCCTCGTAATAAGCGGCCAGGTGGTAGTCGCTGCGGTGGTGCAGGCTGAAGGGCAGCACGAAAGCCATCATAAAGGCCGTAGTGGCGAAGCGCTCGATGTTTTCATCGTCGGCATTATAGATGAAGTAATCATCCAGGGCCTGGTTGGCGGCAATGCGCAGCTTGGCTGCGGCGTATTTGTCGAGCGAGTAGTCGTAGCGGTCGAGGTGGTCGGGGGTAATGTTGAGCAGCAGTGCCAGCCAGGGACGAAAATCCTGGATATCGTCGAGCTGGAAGCTACTCAGCTCCAGCACGTAATACTCGAATTTATCCGCCATCACCTGCTCGGCCAGCGAGTAGCCAATGTTGCCGGCCAGCCCCACGCTGAGGCCGGCTTCCTTCAGCAAGTGGTAGGTGAGCAGGGTGGTGGTAGTTTTGCCGTTGGTGCCGGTGATGGCCACAAACCGCGCTTTGGTATATCGGCTGGCAAATTCGATTTCGGAAATGATGGGAATGCGTTTTTCGCGCAACGCCTTAATTACCGGCGCCTTTTCCGGGATGCCAGGGCTCTTTACTACTTCCTCCGCCTGCAGAATACGGGCTAGAGTATGCGTGTTTTCCTCGAACTCGATACCGGCAGCCGTGAGCTTAGCCTTGTAGTTGGGCTTGATTTCGCCGCGGTCCGATACAAACACGGCGTAGCCCTTGGCCTGAGCCAGGAGGGCCGCGCCCACGCCGCTTTCGGCGGCTCCGAGGATGACGAGGTTTTTCATTTTATTTCACCGCGGAAGACGCGGAGGCTTTTCGCGGAGGAAGTGGAGGTCATTTTTCCGCGTCTTCCGCGAAAAGCCTCCGCGTCTTCCGCGGTGAATTTAAGTTAGCGCAACTTCAACGTAACCAGGGTAATAACGGCCAGCATAATGCCCACAATCCAGAAGCGCGACACGATTTTGCTTTCGTGGTAGCCCAGCTTTTGGTAGTGGTGGTGCAGGGGCGACATGCGCAGCAATCGGCGGCCCTCGCCATACCTGCGCCGGGTATACTTAAACCAGCTGACCTGCACAATAACCGACAGGTTTTCAATGATAAACACTCCGCATAGGATGGGTAGCAAAATCTCCTTGCGTACTGCCAGCGCTAGTACCGTAATGATACCGCCCAGCGCTAGTGAGCCGGTGTCGCCCATAAACACCTGGGCGGGATAGGAGTTATACCACAAAAACCCGATGCACGCCCCCACGAAAGCGGTGCAGAAAACAACTAGCTCACTAGAATCTGGAATGAACATAATATCCAGATAATCAGCCAGCAAGGCATTGCCGCTCACAAAAGCAAAAATGGCCAGCGTGATGCCGATAATGGCCGAGGTACCGGCCGCCAGCCCGTCGAGGCCGTCGGTGAGGTTGGCTCCGTTGCTGATGGCCGTCACCAGGAAAATTACCAGTGGGATATAGAGTAAGCCGTAGAACTGCTTGAACACGAACTGCGCGTTGGAAAACAGGTCGCCGTAATTCAGTTCGTTGTTTTTCATGAATGGCACGGTAGTAATGGCCAGGTGCACATCCTTCCAAACTTTGCTGGCATCCACGGCCGAGTACTGGCCGTTGGGCAGCAGGTACTCGCGCACTGTTACCTCGTTGCTGTAGTAGAGCACCCAGCCCACGGTGAGGCCTAGGCCAATTTGGCCCAACACTTTAAAGCGCCCGCTGAGGCCTTCCTTGTTCTTGCGAAAAACCTTGATGTAGTCGTCTAGAAAGCCAATTAGCCCCAGCCAGACGGTGCTTAGCAGCATTAAAATAATGTAGATATTGCGCAGCCGCGCAAACAGCAGCACCGGCACCAAAATAGCCAGTAAAATAATGAGGCCGCCCATCGTGGGCGTCCCCTTTTTTTCGCTCTGTCCCTGCAATCCTAGGTCGCGGATGGTTTCGCCCACTTGCTTGCGCTGGAGCACGCTGATGAGCTTGCCACCAAAAATCTGGGCAATGAGCAGCGACGTAACCACGGCAAGCGCGGCGCGGAAAGTGGTATACTGAAACACGCCCACGCCCGGCAGGTGGTAGTGCTCGTGCAGGTAGCGAAAAAGGTAGTAGAGCATGGCTAATTCATTTAATAAGCAGCAATTAACATTTAGCAATTACTAGCTTATTAATTGGCGGGTTATCGCGGCGGGTTAAAACTATTTGCGAACTTATTTCGAGCAGAAAAGACCGCTTAGTTATTGGTAATAATTGTTGCTGGTAAATATTAATTGTTAATTGATTGAAGCGCGGCTCGCAATTCTTCTTTGTCGTCGAAGTGTGTTTTTACGCCCTTAATTTCCTGGTAGGTTTCGTGGCCTTTGCCGGCCAGCAGCACTAGGTCGCCGGGGCGGGCCAGGGCCACGGCGGCCCGAATGGCCAGGCGGCGGTCGGCAATGGTTTGGGTGTGGGCGTCGGCGGGCGGCGCAAGGCCGGTCTGCATCTGGCGCAAGATTTCGAGCGGGTCTTCCTCGCGCGGGTTGTCGGCGGTGAGGATAACCTGGTCCGACAACTGGGCGGCCAGCCGGGCCATGATGGGGCGCTTAGTTGCGTCGCGGTTGCCGCCGCAGCCCACTACCGTGATGATGCGCTGCCCTGGCCGGCGCGTTTGCAGCAGGCTTTGGAGCACGTTTTCGAGTGCGTCGGGCGTGTGGGCGTAGTCCACGAGGCCGATGATGGCCTGGCCCGGCACCGTTACGGGCTCGAAGCGGCCGGGCGCCGTGGTCAGGCCCGAGAGGATGGTGAGCGTCTCGGTGGCCTCCTCGCCCAGCAGCACGGCGGCGCCGTACACGGCCAACAGGTTGTAGGCGTTGAACACGCCGATGAGTCGAAAATGCACCTCCTGGCCGTCGAGCTCAAGCAGCAAGCCGGCCAGGCTATTATCAACCAGCCGGGCCCGGAAGTCGGCCGCCGAGCGCAGCGAGTAGCTGGCGCGGCGGGCGGCGGTGTTTTGCAGCATCACCGCGCCGTTGCGGTCGTCGGCGTTGGTGAGGGCGAAGGCAGTGCGGGGCAGCGCGTCGAAAAACCCCTTCTTCGCGTCGCGGTAGTTGGCTAGCGTGCCGTGGTAGTCGAGGTGGTCGTGGGTGAGGTTGGTAAATACGCCGCCCGCGAAGCGCAGCCCGCCAATGCGGTGCTGGGCCACGGCGTGGCTGCTCACCTCCATGCAGGCGTGGGTGCAGCCGGCGGCCACCATGCGCGCCAGCAGCTCGTTCAGTTGAATGGCGTCGGGCGTGGTGTGGGTGCTCGGAATTACCTGCTCATCAATCTGATTTTGCACCGTGCTGAGCAGGCCGCAGTGGTAGCCTAGCTCGCGCAGCAGCTTGTGCAGCAGCGTGGCGCAGGTGGTTTTGCCATTGGTGCCAGTGATGCCCACCAGCTGCAGCTGGCGCGAGGGGTGGCCGTAAAATGAGCTGGCTACCGGCCCTAGGGCCGCGGCCGAGTCGGGCACCTGCACGTAAGTAGCAGTCGGGTTCAGTACGGCGGGCAGTTCCTCGCACAGCACCACAGTTGCCCCGAGGGCCACGGCTTGCTCCATAAAATTATGGCCATCAACGGCCGTGCCGCGCAGGGCGCAAAAGAGTATGCCCGGCCCCGCCTGCCGCGAGTCGAGCGTGAGGCCCGCCACGGGCACGTCGGCCGAGCCGTGCTGCGCTAGCACGTTCACGTCGGTGAGCAGGGAAAAGAGGGGCAGGTTCATTTAAGTAGCTTTTAGCTATAGCAACTGGCTATTGGGCAGGCAGTTCGGCAAGTGCTTGTTGAGGGAGTTTGGCTTTGCGGTACTGCGCTGATTTGGTAGGGATAGTAGCTTGAATTTACACTGGCTGGTCCTGCTTGCGGCCCTAGGCCCCGCCGCGCGCCCAAGCCCTTGGGTGAACCTAGCCGCTGGTGCCCTGCTGGCTGGGCTGCGCTGTCAGTCGAGTTTCCGGCTGGCGGACTTTCGGTTTGTCCTTGTTTTTTCCCGTCGGCTTCTTCTCCACTTTTTTTGAAGTGCTGCCGGCCGCCTTTTCCGGCACGCTACCCCTAGGCGCAGCCGAGGTAGCCGGTTTGGGATTATTAGGCTTGGCAGTCCTTTTGGCCGGCGCTTTTTCGGTGGTGGCAGTTGCGCTGGCGCCCTTGGCTTTGGCACCTTTCGTTACCGCAGCAGCGGCCTTGCTGGCGGCTTTAATCTTCTCCGCGCCCCTAGGGGTGACTGCGCGGCTGGCGGGCTTAGTGGCCTTTACTGCGCTGCTGGCCCTAGAGGCCCGCGCGGCGTGGCTGTCCATTTCGGCGGGTACGAGCAGGGTGTTCTCTTCAATTTCGGTGTGCTCGGGCTCGGGCAAAGCTAGCGGCACGGCGGCGATGGTGGCCGTGGGCGCCAGGGCCAGGCTCACTACCATACCACGCTGGGTTGGCTCGCCGGGGGCGAGCGACTGCGCCCGCACGCGGCCGCTGCCGGTACTCACCACATGCAGGCCCCGGTTTTCGAGCAGGAACAGCGCGTCGCGCAAAGTCAGGCCGCGGGCGTCGGGCATGCGGCCCAGGTGCGTCACGCTCGGGTCAGGCCGCAAACTCACGGTGCGGGCTACGAAGGCTGTGTCGCGGGCCGGAGCGGTGCGCACCCAGTCCTCGCCGCCGGTGGCGCGGGTTTGGCCGGGCAGGCCGATGCGCTCGCACACCAGCGCTATTTCGTCTTGCAGGCCGGCGCGCACCAGCGGCACGGGCGTGCGGCGGGCGGGCACCCGCGCCAGTAGGGGGCGCTGGCTGGCTTGGTCGCGGGCCATGCAGCGGTCGGCAATGTCGCGAAACACCGGCGCGGCTACGTCGCCGCCGTAGATGCGGCCCTTGCTCGGCGAGTCAATCACCACGATGCAGCTGTACTTGGGCTTGTCGGCCGGGAAGTAGCCGCAGAAGCTGGTCGAGTACGTCTTAGTATACTGCCCGTTCTTGAACTTCCAGGCCGTGCCCGTCTTGCCCGCAATAGTGTAGTCCTTGGGCCGGATGGCTTTGGCCGTACCCTCTAGCACCACACCCTCGAGCATGGCGCGCAACTTGCGCAGGGTGGCCTCCGTGCAAATCTGCGGGTTCAGCACCCGCGTGTCGAAGCTCTCCACCACTAGGTCGGCTTCCTTGATTTCCTTCACAATCATGGGCGCCACCTTCACCCCGCCGTTGGCCACGGCATTGTAGAAAGCCAGCGTTTGCAGCGGCGCCAGCTTCAGCTCGTAGCCAATGCTCATGGTGCTCAGCGAAGTGCGGCTCCAACTGCGGTCCTTGGGGTCTTTCACGTACGGCAGCGCCTCGCCGCTCATCTGGAACCCTAGGGGCTTATCGAGCCCAAACCGCTTGAGGTAATCCGAGTACTGCGTGGGGTTGGCGCCGAAGTGCTCCTGCACCAGCCGCGCCACCCCAATGTTGCTCGATTTCTCAAACACCTGCTGCACCGTAATCACGCCGTTGGCGTGCGAGTCGGTCTTCACCGCGCCGCCGATAAACATGCGGCCGGGGCCGGTATTCACCTTGTCGTCGAGGCTAAGGTTGGGGTCGGCCTCCAGCACGGCCATCAGCGAAGCCAGCTTGAAGGTCGAGCCCGGCTCGGTGCGGCCCTGGTCGGCAAAGGCGTAGTTGTAGTCTTCCTTGTAGGTGCCATCGGTAGCCTTGCCCAGGTTGGCCACGGCCTTGATGGCGCCGGTCTTCACTTCCATCAGAATTACGCAGCCGTACTTGGCGTCGTTAGCCACCAAGGCTTTGTAGAGGGCATCCTCGGCGCCATCCTGCAGGTTGATGTCGAGGGTCGTTTTCACGTCGTAGCCCGGCTGGGGCTTCACCTCGGTGCCATCGTACACCGGCTTTAGGCCGCCCGGCACGCGCTCAAACAAGGCCTCGCCCGCCCGCCCGGCCAGCTTCTGTTGAAAGGTAAACTCTAGTCCCGCGCCGTTCTTGTCCTCGTTCACGAAGCCCACCGTGCGCTGGGCTAGGCCCCCAAACGGCCGGAACCGCTTGTCCACTTTTTCGAAAATGATGCCGCCCCGCCGCTTGGCCCGGAAGATGGGCCAGGTGGCAAACTCCTTCTTCTCTTGAAAATTAATCTGGCGCGAGTTCAGCCGGATGTAGCGCACGTCGTGGTCGCGGTGGGCATCGAGCAGCTTGCGCCGGTATTCGGCCGCGCTGCGGTCGCCAAAGAAGTGGGCCAAGTGCCAGGCCAGCGAGTCTACGCCCTTGCCAAACACCTCGTCTTCCACCACGCCAGGGTCCCAGGCCACCCGGTAGAAGGGCAGCGAAGTAGCCATAATACTCTCGTTATCAGAGTAGATATTGCCCCGCGTGGCTAGCACCGGCTGGTAGCTGATGCGGCGCTCCTGCTCCAGGGCGCGCCACTTGGCGCCCTCCTGGTACTGGATGTGCGAGATTTTCCAGGCAATGGCGCCCGAAAACAGCGTCACGCCCAGAAACGCGAGCCGCACCCGCGTGACGATGGATTTTTTTACGCTGCTTTTCATCAGGTATTCCGGCCGTGAGAAGGTGAGTGAGAAGCAGCCTTTTTAGCGCCGCGAAGGCTAGGCACCGCCTGAACTTCTTGCGCTGTCTTGTGCTTTTTTGTACTAATCGGCTTACTCTCGCGTAGTTTCTCCCCGCCACGCCCATTGTTTAAATCCCTTTTGGTCTGTGGGTTGGGTGCAGGAAGGGAATCATTGGGCGAAAGGCCGGGCGGCGGCGCGCCGGCTTCGGGCGTATCATCGGAGGGCAGGCCCAGCAGCTGGCGGCGCACTCGGCCTTCCACCGAGTCGGCGCGGGCGGCGGCCACCGAGTCGCGGGCGGCGCGGGCAGCTAGGGTGTCGGAAGTCAGCACGGGCATGGTTTCCAGCTCGGCTTCGTCGAGGCGGCCGGCGGGCACGGCAATGCGGAAAGGCGGCGAGGAGCTTTCGACCAGCCCGATAGCGGCCACTTTGCGCGCCACCTCGCTCTGCTTGCTGGCTTCCATGTAGTCTGACTTCAGGGTGGTGTAGTCGGCGCGTAAATCTTCGGTTTCCTGCTTGAGGCGCTGAATGTTGCGGTTCATGCGGTTGCCGTAGTGCGTGTTGCCGATGTAGAGCAGCGTAAGCAGCATCACGAATAGCAGCTTGGGCAGATAGCGCACCGGCAAGCCCTCGCGAAACAGCCCATCGAGCCCGGTGAAGCGGTCGAGCAGCGAAAACAAGCTCCAGCCAGTGGCGGTGGTTTCGGCGCGGGTTTGCTTCCACTCGGCGGCCTGGGTGTCGGCCTCCTCGGCCGTAAGGGGCCTAGGGCCGGGGCGCGGCTGGCGGCGCGGCCCATCGCCGGGGCCAGGCACAGCCACCGGAGGCGTAGCCGGCGCAGGTACGGGCGCAGCTACCGCGGCAGGCGCGGCCGCCGGGGCAGTGGGCACCAGCTCGGCGGCCGGCTCCAGCTCGGGGCGGGGGCGCACCGTATTGGTGCGGGGCGGGCCAGTGGGCCCAGAACGCAGCGTGTTGGTAGCCATAGCCTTATGCTGGGTTAGTAGTGCGAACGCCCACCCGCAGCTTGGCACTGCGGGCGCGGCTATTAAGGGCAATCTCGTCGGCCGAAGCCTCCACGGGTTTGCGCGTCAGCGCCTCGAAGGGCAGCTGCGTGCGGCCGTACAAATCCTTGGCGGCCTGGCCAAAAAACTTGCCCTGCGCCAAGTAATTCTTCACCAGCCGGTCTTCCAGCGAGTGGTAGCTCATCACGACCAGCCGGCCGCCGGGGCGCAGCACCTGGGCCGTTTGGGTTAGCATCGCCTGCAGCGCCGCTAGTTCATCGTTTACCTCAATGCGCAGAGCCTGGAATACTTGCGCCAGGTATTTATTTTCTTTGCCCCTAGGGGTCACCGGCACGATGGCCTGCTTGAGCTCGGCAATGGTGCGCAGCGGGCGCTGGCGCCGGGCCTGCACCACGGTAGCGGCCAGGGTGCGGGCGTTGGTCACCTCACCGTACATGCCAAAAATGCGGTGCAGTGCGGCCTCGTCGTAGTCGTTGAGCACGTCGGCGGCCGTGGCGACATGGGCGTCCTCGGGGTTCATACGCATGTCCAGCGGCCCGTCAAAGCGGGTGCTGAAGCCGCGCTGGGCCGTGTCAAACTGGTGCGATGATACCCCCAGGTCGGCCAGCAGGCCATCCACGGGCAGGGCCCCGCGTCGGGCCAACTCGCTGGTTAGGTGCCGAAAATTGGCCCGCACGAAGGTGAACTGCGGCCGGGCCAGGGCCGCCGCCTCGCGCTCGGCCGCGTCGTCCTGGTCGAAGCTATACAACTGACCATCAACCAATTGCTCTAGCACGCGGGCCGAGTGGCCACCGCCACCAAAGGTGACGTCGACGTAGCGGCCGCCGGGCACGAGGGCCAGCGCCGCCAGGCACTCGGCCAGCAGCACCGGGCGGTGGTAGGCGGCATCGTTGGCGCGGGGCTCCATCAGGCAAGGGGGGCCGGCGCGCCCGGCGTGTCGAGTGGCACGGATAAAAACTTCTGGGCCAGGCCCGAGAGTGTGCTCATGTCCTTGATGAGGTAGTCGTCGTAGCGGGCGGGGTCCCATAGCTCGCAGCGGTTGCCCAGCCCTACTACCACGGCCTCCTTCTCGATGCCGGCGTAGCGGCGCATGGAGCCCGGCAGCCCAAAGCGCCCAATGCTATCGAGCTCCACTTCAGTCATGCCCCGGAAAAAATTGCGCTGAAACTGCCGGTTTTCTTCGTTAAACTCGTCGAGGGCCGTCACCTTGGCGTGAATCAGCTCCCAGGCGGCCCTTGGGTAAAGCGTGAGGCAGGGCTCGAAGCCGCGCACTAGTACCAGCTGGTTGGCGAAGGCATCGGGCAAGGCCGCTTTCACCTTGGCCGGCAGCACCAGCCGCCCCTTGGGGTCAAGCTTGCAGTCGTATTCGCCGGACAGGGACTGGTGCATGGTTGGGTAAGAGAGCAGGGCCTAGGGCGGGCCGATAGGCTACAAAATTACAAGCCTTGCTAGAAAAGCCACCACTTTCTACCACTTTCTACCACACTCCAGAAAGTGCCTTTCAAACCTGGAATAACGCTTTTATTTCTTTATGCAACATTGTTGCTCTGTTGAATAACTCCGATTGAGCTGGCTTTTGGGCCAGCCGGGCATGAAATTTCTTTAGACCTGAAAATATTTTAATGTCGCAACAAAGTTGCATAACGAGCATATTGCCGAGTTTTCCGAAGCCTCCAAGACTAGCGCGGATAATTGCCCAACTGGCGCGGGCAGCCCCGGTGCGAACCTAGCGCGCACTTGGACAGCTGGCAGCAGTCTATTTAGTAGAACTTACGCAAAATCGGCTGTCGTTGCGAGCGCAGCAATCGCACCAGAATAAGTCGTTTAGGTATCGTTCAGGTTGCGATTGCTGCGCTACGCTCGTAATAACAGCCGATTTTGCGTAAGTTCTATCTATGCAGAATATGCCTTAATTTTCGGCAGAAGTTTACCAGATTCGCTTCCTTTCGCCCCCGCCTTGCCCACCAAGTCTGCTTTTTCAGAGCTCGACTGCCTGCGCCGCCTGCAAGAAGACGACCAACGGGCCTTTGATGCCCTATTCCGGCATTACAGCGCCCTGGTATACCGCTTCGCGTTCGGCTACTTAAAATCGCGCGCGGCGGCGGAAGAGATTGTGCAGGAGTGTTTTATCAAGATTTGGGAAAAGCGCGGGCAGCTGCGCGTGGATGTGCCCCTGAAAGGCTACCTGTTTACGGTAGCGCACCACGCCATTCTCAATGAGCTGCGGCGCGACCAGCACCAGCTGCGCCTGGCCGGGGAGGTGGCGGCTACCGGCCACCCCAGCGTGGCCAACGAGGCTGAGTACCAGGAGATGGAAGCCCTGTACTTGGCGGCCCTCAACGAGCTGCCGCCCAAGCAGCGCGAGGCTTTTATGCTGAGCCGGCAGCAGGGCCTCTCCTATCCCGAGATTGCCGAGCGCCAGGGCGTATCGGTGAAAACGGTGGAAACCCACATTATGCAGGCGCTGAAGACGCTGCGGCTGTATTTTCGACTGCACGGCGGCGGCGTCATTGGTGTGTTGCTCATGCTGACCCTAGGGCGGTAGCCAGCGGCTAGGCAACTGCTAAAAGCTACTCGCAGCAGGTAAAAGCAGCCAAAAGCCAGTCATGCTGGCTAACCTTTGCTGCTTTCACCTTCGACTTTTACGATGCCACACAAGCTGCCTGCCTACTTGCTGCTGGCCGGGCTGGGCCTGACGGCCCTAGGGGTACTACCCCAACCCCGGGCCACTGCCGCACCCTCGTCACCGGGGCGCCCCCCAGCCGCGGACTCGCTCGATGCGCTGAAAATCGTGTTTCTGGGCTCCTCGGTGCCATATGGGCAAGGTGCCACCAACAAGGTGGGCTACCCCAGCCGCTACGCGGCGGTGCTGCAGCAGCGCCACGCGGCGGGCCTCGGCCCGGCCTGGACGACGGCCAACGTGTCGGTGCCGGGCGACAACACCGGGAAGGTGGCCGCCCGCTGGCGGCGCGACCTGCTACCGCAGCGCGGGCGCTACGTGGTACTGGCCCTGAGCCTGGGTAACGAGGGCATCCATGGCGGGGGACAGCCAATATTCGAGCAATTTCGGCGCAACCTGCAGGCCCTGGTGGCGCGGGCGCGGGCCGATGGCCGGGTGCCGGTAGTCACGAACTGCTACACGCGCAACGACTTCACGCCCGAAGACTATGCCTTCACAAAGCAACTAAACCTGCTGCTGCACGCCTGGGCAGTGCCCACCGTGAACCTGCTCGGGGCCGTGGACGATGGCCAGGGCCACTGGGCACCCGGCTACTGGTCCGACGCGCTGCACCCCAACGACCTGGGCCACGCCGAAATGAGCCGCGCCCTGGTGCCCTCGCTGTTTGATGCGCTGCGGGCCGGCAAGCCGGTGCCGCGCGCGCAGCCGAGCGCCGGCCTGGCGCTGGCGGCCGGCACCGCGCTGCAACTAGTGCCCGAGGCGGGGTTGCACTCGTTTACTCAGGCCGTGAGCTTTCGCAGGTCGGGGGCGGCCGGGCGGCTGCTCACGCTCACCGATAGCCTGGGCGCGGGCAGCCTGAGCCTCGACGCGGCGGGCAGCCTCACCTACGCCTCGGCGCGGGGCGGGCGCCTAGTGGGCCGCGCTAATGGCCGGCGCTGGCACCATTTAGTGCTGACGCACTACTACGCGCGGGGCGAAACCGTGGTGTACCTCGACAGTACCCGCGTGGGTAGCCTGCCCGAGCGCCTGCTAGTGCGCCAACTCACGCTGGGTGGGGCGCCGGGCCCGGCCGGGGGGCGGTATCGGCACTGGCTATTGTACCGCGCCGGTATGACCGCCGACGAGGTGCAAGCCCTGGCCGCCGATTCGCTGCTAAAATCGAGCTTGGAAGTGTACGCCCCACTGGCCGGCTCGCTAGCCAACCTGGCCCAGAGCACTAACGCGCTAGCCCAGCTGGCGGCCCCTAGCCCCCTACCCCGGCGGCGTAAAGCCGCGCCCCAACCGGCATCTCGCCGGGGGCCGGGGGCAGCACGCTAGCCCTCCTGCAACCGAGTCCCGTCAAGGTGCGGCGAAAAAGCTACCGCAACTACGGCGCAACGAGCTCACTACAGCCGCGGGCTGAGCGGGCTGGTTGTGCCAGTTCTTTTCATGGCTTTTTCACGCTAGCTTACCCTAGGGCGAGTTGCGAGTAAATACTTACTCATCTTTTTATTGTTGATAATTAGAAGCTTGCCTAATAGGAAACAACTTTTTTAAGGTTGTCGCTCAGGGGGGCCGCGCGTGGAAGGTGTAGTACTGCAGATGATTGCCACCCTGGCCCGCGGCTAGCATGGTGGCCCAGTTGATTTGCTGCCTCACACTCCTCTATGACCCCTAGCGTTACCCAAGCCTTAGTAGCAGCCTACGCGCGCGGTACGGCTAGCCCGGCCGAGGCCGAAACCGTGCGCGCCTGGCTAAGCCAGTCCACCAACCAGCTGCTAGCCACCTATTGGCTGCAGCAGCACTGGGACGAGCTATCGGCGGCGCTGCCCCTGGCCGCTGCGCCCGGCGACCCCGACTACGACGCCCTACTGGCCAGCCTACGCCCGCGCCTGGCCCCGCCGGCTGCCCCCTACCGGGCGCCGCCCGCCGCCTGGCGCCGCTGGGCGGCCGCGGCCGCGCTGGCCGGTACCGTGGCCGCGGGCGGCTGGCTCTACCAAAGCCAGCGCCAGCCGGCTGCGGCCGCGCCCCTGGCCGTGCGCACCGCCTACGGCCAGACCCGCACCCTGCGCCTGAGCGACGGCTCGCAGGTGACGCTGAACGGGCACTCGCAGCTGCGCTACGCCCAGGCCTGGGTTCCTGGCCAGCCCCGCGAGGTATGGCTGCAGGGCGAAGGCTACTTCTCCATTAAGCACACCGCCGACAACCAGCGCTTTTTGGTGCACACCGACGCGGGCTTGCAGGTAGAGGTGCTGGGCACCCAGTTTGTGGTGGCCCGCCGCCGCACCCAAACCCGGGTGGTGCTGCTGCAAGGCAAGGTGCGCGTGGAGTTTGACGACCGCCGCCAGCCCGACGTGCTGCTGAAGCCCGGCGAACTGGTGGAAACGCAGGATGCTCCCACGCCCGGCGCCGCCCCGGTCGTAACCGCCCACCAGCGGGTGCACACCGCCCCCTACGCCACCTGGAAAGACGCCGAACTGGTGCTCGACGAAACCACCGTGGCCGAGCTGGCTACCCGCCTGCACGACACCTACGGCCTGGAGGTAGAAGTAACCACCCCCGAGCTAAACAACCGCCGCGTGACCGGCACCGTGCCCGTGAGCGAGCTCGATGTGCTGCTACAAGCCTTGCAAGAAACCTTTCATCTGCGCATCACCCGGCAAGGCAACCGCCTAGTACTCTCCGAATAACTCCTTCCTTTTAGCTTCTACACTTTCCCCCACCCCTTCATTTTTAGTAATATGAACGGACCCCTAACGAACCTGGGCTTGGGTCGCTACCGGCGGCCAGCAGCCTGCCTTGTGGGCAGCGTACTACTGGCGCAGCTCTGCAGCCACCCGGCCGCGGCGCAGCTGCTGGCCGTCAACGCTTCCTACCAGGGCCAGTCCATCGCCCCGGCCGCCGAGTCGGTGCTGCTCAAGCCGCTGCTCCAGCAGTGGGAGCGCGAGTACCACGCCACCATCTTCTACGAAAGCCGGCTGGTAGACCACAAGCGCGTGGCCGCCGCGCCCGCCGCGGGCAGCCTAATCGAGAAGCTGGCCGCCGTGCTGCCCCAGGCCAACCTGCAGTACAAGGAGCTGCGCGAAAACTACTTTGTGGTGACGAGCCGGGCGGAAGCGAACGCGGCGGGCCCTAGGGCCACGGCCGCCGCGCAAGACATCCCCGTATCGGGCCGCGTGCTCGATAACAAAGGGCAGGGCTTGCCCGGCGTAACGGTGCTGGTGAAAGGCACCACCAACGGCACCAGCACCGACGTCGACGGCCGCTTCACGCTGAGCGTGCCCAGCGGCGCCACGCTAGTGTTTAGCTCGGTGGGCTTCCGCACCCAGGAGCTGCCGCCCCTGAATGGGCCCACCAGCACCCTAGAGGTGCGCCTGAGCGACGACCAGCAGGCCCTGAACGAGGTAGTAGTAGTGGGCTACGGCACCCAGAGCCGCCAGGACCTCTCCACGTCGGTGGCTTCGGTGGGCGGCGCGGCCCTGGCGCGGCAGCCGGTAGCCGGCTTCGACCAGGCCCTGCAGGGCCAGGCGCCCGGCGTGCAGGTGACGACGCCCAGCGGCGCGCCCGGCGGGGGCATCAACCTGCGTATTCGCGGCTCGGCCACGCTCAACCTCAACGCCTCGCCGCTGTACGTGATTGACGGGGTGCCCATCGTGCCCGACTACCAGCAGGAAATCACGACCAACAACCAGCGCATCAATCCGCTCAACACGCTGAACCCCGACGACATCGAGAGCATCGACGTGCTGAAGGACGGGGCCGCGGCGGCCATCTACGGCGTGCGCGCCGCCAACGGCGTGGTGGTAATTACCACCAAGCGCGGCAAGGTGGGGCAGGCCCAGGTGGGACTCACGGCGTACTTCGGGCGACAGACGCTGCGCAAGAAGCTCGACGTGCTCAACGCCCAGCAGTTTGCCTCGGAGTTCAACGCCATCCAAACCAACGCGGGCCTGGCGCCGGCCTTCGCCGACCCTACCAACCCCGTTAACCCCGACGCGGCGGCCCCCGGCCCCTACAACACCGACTGGCAGGATGCCGTGTACCGCGGCGCCAACATCCAGAACTACCAGCTCAACGTGAGCGGCGGCACCGAGAAGACGCGCTACTACGTGAGCGGCGGCTACTTCAACCAGCAGGGCATCAGCCTCAACTCGGGCTTCGACCGCTACAACTTCAAAATAAACCTGACCCAGGAGCTGAGCAAGCGCTTCCGGGTGGGCACCAACCTCAACCTGAGCCGCTCGCACACCAACAGCTCGGTGCGCTCGGAGGCAGCCGGCGCCAACGGCGGCACGGTGCTCGGGGTACTGTCGCAGATTCCGACCATCCCGATTTATAAGCCCAGCGGCATCTACGGCACCAACCCGTTCAACCAGTCAGACAACCCGGTGGGCAACCTGCTGGAAACCAGCAACCAGGCGGTGGTGTACCAAACGGTGGGCAACATCTACGGCGAGTTTGACATCCTGCCCAACCTGCGGGCGCGCACCAGCCTAGGCATCGACTTCCGCAACCAGAGCGAAAACTACTTCCAAACCACCAACTACCCCGGCACCAGCAACGCCGACCCCAGCACCCGCGGCCGGGCCCAAACGGCGGCCAACACCCAGGTTATCTGGCTAAACGAGAACACCGTTACCTGGAACCCAACCTTCGGCGACAAGCACCACCTGACGCTCCTAGGGGGCGAGTCGATGCAGGAGTCGTTCCGCAATACGGCGGGCGCCACCGTGCAGGGCTTCAACTCCAACGCCGTGCCTTACCTGAGCGCCGGCACGGCAGCGGTGGGCATCCCGTACAGCTACGCCGACTCGTGGTCGCTGCTCAGCTACTTTGCCCGCGCCAACTACGACTACGACGGCCGCTACCTGCTGCAAGTGAGCGCCCGCGCCGACGGCACCAGCCGCTTCGCCAACAACTACCGCTTCGGCTACTTCCCGGCCGTGAGCGCGGCCTGGCGCATCTCCAAGGAAAGCTTCTTCCCGCAGAACAGCCCCGTGAGCGACCTGAAGCTGCGCGCCAGCTTCGGGGCCAACGGCAACCAGGAGATTTACACCTACCAGCGCTTTGCGCAGTACGGGCCCGGCTCGAACTACCAGGGCACCGGCTCGGCCATTGCGGGCGGCACCACCCAAACCACCATTGGCAACAACGACCTGCGCTGGGAAACCACCTACCAGTACAACGCGGGTTTGGACATCGGCCTGATTAGCAACCGCCTGACGCTGAACGTGGACGTGTACAGCAAGCAAACCCACGACCTGCTGCTGAACGTGCCCATTCCGGTGAGCACGGGCGCCAGCACCCTCTCGGTGCTGCAAAACCTGGGCAACATCGAAAACAAGGGCCTGGAAATTGGCCTGAGCACGACCAACATCGAATCAAGCAACGGCAGCTTTGGCTGGACGACCAGCCTGAACGTGAGCGGCAACCGCAACCGCGTGCTGGACCTGGGCCAGCAGGTGAGCGACGCGGGCGTGAGCGCACCGCGCACCATCATCAACGGGGCGCAGATTTCGCAGGCCGGCAAGCCCCTAGGGGCATTCTACGGCTATATATCGCAGGGCATTGTGCAGAGCGACGCCGAGGGCGCCAACCTGGCCACCCAGAACGGCGTGCGCCCCAAGGCCGGCGACATTAAGTTTGCCGACCTCAACAACGACGGCATCATCAACGGCTCGGACCAGACCGTAATTGGTAACCCCAACCCCAAGGCGTTTGCGGGCGTAACCAACAACTTCTCGTACAAGGGCCTGGAGCTGAGCGTGTTCTTCCAGGGCCAGTTTGGCAACGAGATTTACAACCAGACGCGCCAGATTCTGGAGTCGCAGTCGGACCCCAACAACCAAACTACGCGGGTGCTCAACCACTGGACGCCCACCAACACCAACACCGACATCCCTAGGCCCGTGCGCTACGACCCGGCCGGCAACAACCGCTTCTCGAACCGCTGGCTGGAAGACGGCTCTTACGTGCGCCTCAAGAACCTGACGCTGGCCTACACCATCCCCACGGCCATCAGCAAGCACGCCGCCATTCAGAACCTGCGCGTGTACGTGACGGGCCAGAACCTGATAACCTGGACCCACTACCTGGGCTACGACCCGGAGGTGAGCGCCAACCCCTTCTCGACCACCAACCCCGGCGTAGACTACGGCGTGTACCCGCAGTCGCGCACCTACACGGTGGGCCTCAACGCTACTTTTTAAGCTTTCGTCAGCCTAGAATTCCCTTATGAAAAAGCTACTATTACCGGCGCTCGGCGCGCTTTCGCTGCTGGCGAGCTGCAACTTTCTCGACAAGCAACCCCTAGGGACTATCACGCCCGACAACTTCTTCCAGAGTGCCAACGATGCCGAGGCCAGCCTCACCTCGGCCTACGACGGGCTGCAGCAGGTGGGCACCTACGGCCAGGACCTGCTGACGATGGGCGAGATGCCCAGCGACAACTGCACTACCACCAACGGCGACGTGAACGCGCTGGAAAAAATTATCTGGAACTCGACCACCAGCCAGGTATACAACGTGTACCGCGACAACTTCCAGGGCGCGAACCGGGCCAACATCGTGCTTAAGTACGTGCCCACGGTGAGCATGGACACGGCCCGCCGCCGCCAGATTGTGGGCGAGGCCCAGTTTCTGCGGGCGCTGTTTTACTTCAACCTGGCGCGGGCCTACGGCGGCGTGCCGTTGCGCCTGCAGCCCAGCGAGAGCGGCGCGCCGGCCGACGTAAATACGGCCCGCTCGACCCAAGACCAGGTGCTCGACCAAGTGGTGAGCGACTTGCAGCAGGCCATCGTGCGGATGGCCAGCAGCCAAGCCAACCGCGCCAGCAAAAACTCGGCCCGCGCCCTGCTGGCCCGCGTGCAGCTCACGCGCCGCAACTGGGCCGCCGCCCTGGCCGCCGCCAACTCGGTGACGGGCGTGACGCTGAACACGACGCCCAACAGCCTGTACCCGGCCGAAAATAAGGGCAGCGAGTCGCTCTTTGAGGTGCAGTTCGCAGGCAATGCCGACAGCGGCAACCTCTTTCCCGACGAGATACTGCCTTCGCCGATAGCCACGTACTCCTATCCGAAGTTCAACATCCCCACGGCCGAGCTGATTGCCTACGCCGATACCACCCGCGCCAACGGCGACCGCCGCTGGAGCAACAATGGGCTGGTGACGGCCAGCAGCGGCGCCGTGGTGGGCCGCAGCTATGTAAGCTTCATCAACGGCACGGGCAGCAACAATAACGACCAAGGTCCCTTCGTGTATAAGTGGCGCAGCATCGGCAACGGCTTCAACTCGGTGGATAATACCTACGTGCTGCGCTACGCCGAAACCCTGCTCACGGCCGCCGAGGCCAGCAACGAGCTCAACGGCCCCACGGCCGCTGCCCTCTCGCCCCTCAACCAGGTGCGCCAGCGCGCCGGCCTGGCCGCCCTCACGGCCGCCTCGCCCCAGGCCCTGAGCAAGCAGGCCCTGCGCAACGAAATCGACCGCCAGCGCCGCCTGGAGCTGGCCTTCGAGGGCGAGCGCTGGTGGGACTTGACGCGCTACGCCCGCCACACCATCGCCGACCCCTCAGCTACGCACCCGGTCACGGCGCTGGACTTGATTGCCACGCAACACAGCACCGGTACTGCTCCCAATATCGTTCCCGGTCCCCGCGACCCGAACTACCTGATTTTCCCCATTCCGCAAACCGAGCTGAATACCAACCCGCTGATAGTGCAGAACACCGGCTACTAAGGCAATTAGCAGTCATCCATTAGCAGCAAATCGGTTGTCATTGCAAGCCTGCGAAACAATGATAACCGATTTGCTGCTAATGGATGACTGCTAATTGAAGAAAAGCGGCCGTTTGGGGGCAGAGGTGGGAAAGTGAAAAGAAGCTTTCTGCCCCGGAGCGGTATGCTTAGGTAGGTCGCCGGCCGGTGGGGACCGGTGGCTTACCTGTTTTTCAGTTTACAGTTTCCAGCCCGTTTCTGCACGTAAGCTCTCACGCTATCGATAGCACCGCTACTACACTCTTTTCCCACTGCCAGCGCTAGTCGCTGGCGTTGAATTCCCTGTCGTTATGAAGTATCCACTGGTTCGCTACAGCTTACTCGCGCTGGGTTTGTTGGGCATGGCGCCGGCCCGCCCACGGCCGCCGCGGCCCGCGCCGGGCAAGGCCATCAGCTATTGGCTCACCACTCCCGACCAAAGCCAGCTGCTGCAGCCGCAGGCCGCCCTGCCCTTCGGCAAAGCGGCGCCGGCCGGGCCGGTAATTGAGGTAAGCGACGCGCAGGCCTACCAGCAAATGGCGGGCTTTGGCTACTGCCTCACCGGGGGCAGCGCCGAGCTGCTGCACGCCCTAAGCGCCCCGGCCCGCACCAAGCTGCTGCAAGAGCTGTTTGGCACCGGCCCCAACAGCATCGGCGTGAGCTACCTGCGCCTGAGCATCGGGGCGTCGGACCTGGATGCTAGCGTATTCAGCTACGACGATAGGCCCGCCGGGCAAACCGACCCTAACCTAACCCACTTTAGCCTGGCGCCCGACGAAAAATACCTGATTCCAGTGCTGCAGGAAATCCTGGCCATCAACCCGCGCGTGCAGTTGATGGGCTCGCCCTGGAGCCCACCGGCCTGGATGAAAACCAACGAAGCCACCAAGGGTGGCTCGCTCAAGCCGGAGTACTACGGCGCCTATGCCCAGTACATCGTGAAGTACCTGCAAGGCATGCGGGCGCACGGCATCACCATCAATACGCTGACGCCCCAAAACGAGCCCCTGCACCCTGGCAACAACCCGAGCCTGCTGCTGCCGGCCGAGGCCGAGGCCACGTTTATTGGCCAGCACCTGGGGCCGGCCCTGCAGGCAGCGGCACTCAAAACCAAGATTATCTGCTACGACCACAACGCCGACAAGCCCGAATACCCGCTCACGGTGCTGGGCAACGCGCAGGCCAACCCCTACGTCGATGGCTCGGCCTTTCACCTCTACGCCGGCTCCATCGAGGCGCTGAGCAAGGTGCACGACGCCTTTCCGCAGAAGAACGTGTACTTCACCGAGCAGTGGACGGGCTCGCGCACCACGTTTGCCGACAACCTGGGCTGGCACGTCAAGAACCTGGAGATTGGCGCGCCGCGCAACTGGGCCAAGGTAGTGCTGGAGTGGAACCTGGCCGCCGACCCCCAGCAAAACCCCCACACCCCCGGCGGCTGCACCGAGTGCCTGGGCGCCCTGACCCTAGCCCCCAACGACGCCGTAACGCGCAACGTGGCCTACTACACGGTGGCCCACGCCAGCAAGTTTGTGCCCGCCGGCTCGCAGCGCCTCGGCTCGTCGGAGGCGGCCGGGCTGCCCAATGTAGCCTACCGCACCCCTAGGGGCCAGCACGTGCTACTGGTGCAAAACGACCAAAAGCAGGCCCAGACGTTCGGCATCAAGAGCGGCGCGCAGGTAGCCCAGGCCACCCTGCCGGCCGGCGCGGTGGCCACCTACGTCTGGTAATGCCCCCTGGGGCCGCTAGCCCGTGGCCAGCTAAGCCATAGTAAGACTTTTTATTTCTCTTCACTTTTCACTTCTTTGCCCACCCATGAAAAAAATGTTTACCCTCTCGGCTTTGGCCGCACTGCTCACGGGCGCTTTTAACGCGCAGGCGCAGTTTACCGTCGATGGCACCCTAGGGGCCTCAGAGCTGGGTGCCGGCACCGGCAAGTACCAGCTAGTAGGCACCTACACCGGCACCCACTCGGTGGCCGACCGCGGCCTCAAGGCGCTCTATATGGGCACCACGGCTACCACTCTGAACGTGCTGGTGGTATGCTCGCCCGAGCAGGCCAGCGGCGTCTATACCCACGTGCTGCTGTACTTGGGCGTGCCCAATAAAACCGGCATCGCGGCGGGCACGGCCCTGCCCGGCGTGTCGGGCAACACGCCGCTCACGCAGAAGCCCACCCTGGACCTACCCAGCACGGCCTACGTGTTTCGCATCACTACCTCGCCGCTCGACGACCAGCCGGGTGCCATGTACCTGAGCCGGGCCGACTACACGGTAGCCACGCCGGTGGAAGTCAACATGGGCACGGCCGGCAAGAACGGCACCGTCACCTCAGACGGCAACGACCCGGCCGGCGTCCAAACGGCCTACAAAACGTCGAGCAGCGTGGCGGCCAATACCACCACGGGCTGGGAGTTCTCCATGCCGCTGAGTGCCCTAGGGGGTGCCGCTGCGGGCAGCAACTTCAACGTGCTGGTGGGCTACGTGCGCGACTCCGACAAGGGTTTTTACTCGGATGTGCTGCCCCAGGTAGCCAACCAAACCACGGACCTGGGCCTCAACCCGAACTTCGTGACCATCCCCGGCAAGCAATACTACACCTACCAGGTGGGCAGCGGCGTGCTGGCCAGCCGCACCGCCAGCAGCGCCCTAGCCGCCAGCGCCTACCCCAACCCGGTGGCCGCCGACAGCCGCCTCACCTACATCGTGACCGAAGCCGCCGCGCCCGTCAGCATCACGGCCTACAACAGCCTGGGCCAGCGCGCCCTCACGCTGCTCGACAGCGCCGCCCAGCCCGCGGGCGAGCACACCCTAGCCCTGGCTCCGCTGCAAAGCCTGGCCGCCGGCATGTACCTGCTGCAGGTGCGGGCCGGCAGCCAGCTCAGCACCCAGCGCGTGGTAGTACGCTAGTAAATGCTGCCCGCTGGCCCACCAGCCAGCGGGCACTTTTTTGCCTTGGGCGGGGCTTTTACTAAACAGATACCCTAGCGATAAAAATAATAACTTTCTTATAAACAATAACTTATATAATAAACTGCTTTTCTCTCCCTTAGTCCCTTCCCACTGCCCATGTCCTATTCTCTCCTTAGCTACTGGCGCCGGCCGGCCGTGCTACTAGCTACCCTGGCGCTGCTGGCCGGTGCCTGCAAAAGCAGCAGCGACCCCGTAGCGCCCACGCCGACCCCCACGCCCACGCCGCCTACTACCACCACGCCCGCGGCCGCCTCGCAGGTAGCCGTGTGGCTGACCACGGCCGACCGGGGGGCGCTGTTTTATCGCCAGCAGGTGAATTTGCAATTTGGGGCCAACACCAATACCAACCCCACCATTGCGGTAGATACCACCCAAACCTACCAAACGATGGATGGCTTTGGCTACTGCCTCACCGGGGGTAGCGCCCAGGTAATGAGCAAGATGAGCACCACGGCGCGGGCCGCCCTCATCAAGGAGCTGTTCGCCACCGATAGCACCTCGCTGGGCATCAGCTACCTGCGGGTGAGCATCGGGGCGAGCGACCTCAACGACCAGGTGTATACCTACGACGATACCACCGGCCCCGACCCCACGCTGGCCAGCTTCAGCCTGGCGCCCGACCAGGCCTATTTTATTCCGGTGCTCAAGGAGATTTTGGCCGTGAACCCGAACATCAAAATCCTGGGCTCGCCCTGGACGGCGCCGTCGTGGATGAAAAGCAACAACAGCCCCATTGGCGGCTCGCTGCTGCCGCAGTACTACGATGCCTACGCCCAGTACTTCGTGAAATACATCCAGGGCATGAAGGCCGCCGGCATTACCATTGATGCGGTGACGCTGCAAAACGAGCCCCTCAACCCTAACAACAACCCTAGCCTGGTGATGCAGGCCAGCGAGCAGACCGCCTTTATTAAGAATAGCGTGGGGCCGGCCTTTAAGGCGGCCGGCATCACCACCAAGATTATTGCCTACGACCACAACACCGACCGCACCGACTACCCGCTGGCGGTGCTCGGCGATGCCGGAGCCAACCCCTACGTCGATGGCTCGGCGTTCCACTTCTACAGCCCTTCCACGCCGATTGACGTGCTAACGACGGTGCACAATGCCTTCCCCAACAAGAACGTGTACTTTACCGAGCTGTGGACGCAGGCGCCCGGCAACTTCGCCAGCGACCTGGCTTACCACGTCAACAACCTCGAGATTGGGGCCCCGCGCAACTGGAGCCGCAACGTGCTGGAGTGGAACCTGGCCAGCGATGCCACCTACGGCCCGCACACCACCGGCGGCTGCACCCAGTGCCTAGGGGCCGTTACCATCAGCGGCGACCAAGTGACGCGCAACCCGGCCTACTACACGGTGGCCCACAGCAGCAAGTTTGTGCGGCCCGGCTCGGTGCGCGTGGCCACCAACCTGCCTACCAACCTGCCCAACGTAGCCTACAAAACCCCCAACGGCCGCCGCTGCCTGGTGGTGCTGAACACGGGCAACGCCCAGCAGAGCTTCAATATCCAGTACAAGGGCAAGGTCGTTGGCACCACGCTCAATGCGGGAGCAGTAGCCACCTACGTGTGGTAGGTGCCGGCTGGCGCGCTACTTTCGCTGCTACTTACGTTCATTCCCACCTTCTTTTAATGACCAACAAGTTGCTCCCCAGCGCCTTGCTGGCGGCGCTGGGCCTAGGCCTGCTGCCGCCCGCCGCCGCCCAAACCCCTAGCTACTCGGCCGCCGGCAAGTCGGCCCAGGTGTTCACCACTGCCCAGGGCACCAGCCAGCGCCTGGCCGCCGGCCCGGCCCTCTCCTTCAAGGAGGTAGGCCAGCCGGTAGAAACCCAGGTGTGCGTGTTCGTGGACCCCACGCACCAGTTCCAGACGATTCTAGGCATTGGCGGGGCGCTCACCGATGCCGCAGCCGAAACCTTTGCCAAGCTGCCCAAGGCCAAGCAGCAGGAGTTGCTGCAAGCCTACTACAGCCCCACGCAGGGCATCGGCTACTCGCTGGCCCGCACCCACATCGCGAGCTGCGACTTTTCGAGCGAGAGCTACGTCTACATCAAGGACGGCGACACGAGCCTCAAGTCATTCAGCGTCAAGCACGACGAGAAGTACAAGATTCCGCTCATCAAGCAGGCCACGGCGGCGGCCGGCGGCCAGCTGACCCTTTTCGCCACGCCCTGGACCCCGCCGGCCTGGATGAAAACCAACAACGACCTGCTGCACGGCGGCCACCTCAAGCCCGAGTACGCGCAGCCCTACGCCAACTACTTCGTGAAGTTTGTGCAGACCTATGAGAAAATGGGCATTCCCATCTGGGGCTTGTCGGTGCAAAACGAGGAGATGGCCACCCAGAAGTGGGAGTCGTGCGTGTACACCGCCGATGAGGAGCGCGCCTTTATTAAAGTACTGGGCCCCACGCTGCAAAAGGCCGGCCTGGGCGATAAGAAGCTCATTGCCTGGGACCACAACCGCGACCTGGTACTGCAGCGGGCCAGCGCCGTGCTCGACGACCCCGAGAGCGCCAAGTACCTCTGGGGCATCGCCTACCACTGGTACGAAACCTGGACCGGCAGCGGCATGCTCTTCGACAACGTGCGCCGCGTGCACGAGCTGTACCCGAATACGAACCTGATTTTTACGGAGGGCTGCGGGGAGAACTTCAAGCTGGCTAACGTCGGCGACTGGGCCCTGGGCGAGCGCTACGGCTACTCGCTCATCAACGACTTCAACGCCGGCACCACCGGCTGGACCGACTGGAACATTCTGCTCGACGAAACCGGCGGCCCCAACCACACGGGCAACTTCTGCTACGCCCCGGTGCACGCCGACACCAAGACCGGGCAGCTTACCTACACCAACTCGTACTACTACATCGGGCACTTCTCGAAGTTTGTGCGCCCCGGCGCCAAGCGCGTGGCCGTCACCACCAACCGCGACTGGCTGCAAGCCACCGCTTTCCAGAACACCGACGGCAAAGTGGCCGTGGTGATAATGAACCGCGGCGACAAGCCCCAGAACTTTCAGCTCTGGATAAAGGGCCAGGCCGCGACTACTACCAGCCCCGCCCACTCAATGGCCACGTACGTGATTAATTAAATCACTGCCACACAGGCAAAAGACCGTCATGCTGCGCTGGCCGAAGCATCTCTACCGCGCCGTATTGTTCGGTAGAGATGCTTCGGCAGGCGCAGCATGACGGTCTATTTGATTCCATTTCACCTCCATCCCACCCTGCCCCACTCCCGTGAAACTCCTCCCACTCCTGCTGCTGGCCGCACTGCCGGCCCTGGCCCAGCCCGCCGCCAACGCCCCGCTGCTGCGCGCCGAAGGCCCCAAAATAGTGGATGCCCAGCACCGCGAGGTGCTGCTGCAAGGCATGAACCTCGGGGGCTGGCTGCTGCAAGAAGGCTACATGATGAAGCCCGGCTACGGCGGCACCCAGGGCTCGGTGAAGAAGGTGCTCTACGGCGCGGGCCTGAGCGACGCGGCCGTGGAGCAGTTCTACCAGCAGTGGCGCGACCAGTTCATCACCAAGGCCGACATCGACTACATTGCCCGGCAGGGCTTCAACTGCATCCGGCTGCCGCTGCACTACGACTTGTTTCTGACCCCTAGGCAGCGAGCGGTGCGCAACGGCGTCATCCGGGGCACCGTGCCGTATGCCGACTACGTAACTCAACTCAAGGAGTGGCAGCAGCGGGGCGAGCTGTTCCAAAAGCCGCAGCAGCTGGAGGCCATTCGGCTGATTGACCAGACCCTAGGGTGGTGCGCGGCCAACAAGCTCTACGTGGTGCTCGACTTGCACGCCGCGCCGGGCGCCCAGGGCACCGATACCAACATTGCCGACGCGCTGCAAGGCAACGACTTCTGGAACGAGCCGGTGTACCAGACCATCACCAACGAGCTGTGGGCCGCGCTGGCGCGGCGCTACAAAAACGACGGCCGCATTGCGCTGTACGACCTCGTGAACGAGCCCAACAACGTGCCCGGCGGCAACGCGGCCATCCACACCATGCTCGAGCGCCTCATTAGCACCGTGCGCGCCCAGGGCGACGAGCACCTGCTGCTGCTCGAAGGCAACGGCTACGGCAATAACTACAACGAGCTGCTGCCCAGCAGCTTCACGCACCGCCAAAACCTGGTGTACAACGCGCACCGCTACAGCATCTTGCCTAAGTACCCGCTCAGCAACGCGCCCGACGCCAGCAACCCCGACGCCAACCAGCTCGGCGCCATCGGCAATCTGCTGGCTTTCCGCCAAAGCCAGCAGGTGCCGGTGTGGGTGGGCGAAACCGGCGAGAACTCGCCCGAGTGGATGGGCGAGGCCGCCCGCAACCTCAACGCTGCCGGCATCGGCTGGTGCAACTGGACCTACAAGCGCTTCTCCGACCAGCCCATTGCCGCGCTGCTGCGCATCAAGCCGCCCTACCTGGTGGACGTAAAATCGGCCGCCGATTTGCCCGCTATTCTGGCCGACATCAAGTTCCAGAATTGCGTGCCCGATGAGGGCGTGGTACGGGCCCTAGGGGCGGAGCTTAAAAAGTAAAGCAAGACCACCTTATCATTACCCTGCTTTATGCGCCTTGCTGCCCTCCTACTACTGCTGCTCGCCGCCCTAGGCCCGGCCACCGCCCAAACGAGCCCGCCGCCCGCCGGGCGCGTGGTCGTCACGCACCTCGACTCGAAGCTGCTGCGGGGCAACCCCGGCGGCGAAAACCCGCGGCGGCGCGTGAGTGTGTACCTGCCGGCCGGCTACGACGCCAACCCGCGGCAGCGCTACCCGGTGGTGTACTACCTGCACGGCTTTACCTGGAACGACAGCCTGATTTTCAACCAGGATGGCATGAAGGCGCTGCTCGACGAGGCCATTGCCGCCGGGCAAATTCGGCCGTTCATCCTGGTAGTGCCCGATGAGCAGACGCGCTTCGGCGGCAGCTGGTACGCCAACTCGGCTACCAACGGGCCGTGGGCTGACTTTACGGCCCGCGAGCTGGTGGCGTTTGTCGATAAGAGCTTCCGCACGCTGGCCCGGCCCGGCAGCCGCGGCCTGGCGGGCCACTCGATGGGCGGGGGCGGCACGGTGCGGCTGGCCTTGCAGTACCCCGGCACCTGGGCGGCGGCCTACGCGCTGAGCCCGGCTTTCCTGGGGCCGCACCCGAGCTATCTGCCCGGCGCAGGCGTGGCGCTGGCACTGCGCGCTACTAGCGCCGCGCCGGCGCCGCAGTGGCCCCACGCGGTGTTTTCGGCAGTGGCGTTGTCGCGGGCGTTCTCGCCCAATCCGGCCGCCCTGCCCTTCGGGGCCGACCTGCCCGGCGCCCTAGGGCCCGACAGCTTAACCCGGCGCGCCGCGGTGCTGACGCGCTGGATACTGGCCTCGCCCACTTACACGCTGCCCACGCACGCAGCCGCCCTGCGCCAGCTGCGCGGCTTTGCCTTCGACTGGGGCGCGCAAGACGAGGTAAAGCACATTCCACCTACCTGCCAGGCTTTCAGCAACTTGCTTACCGTATACGGCATTCCGCACTCGGCCGAGGAGTACGCCGGCACCCACGGCAGCCGCATCATGGGCCGCACGGGGCGCGTGTACCAACAGGTGCTGCCGTTTTTTAACAAGCACCTTGATTTTACCCCCTAGGTCTCGGCTAACCCGCTAGCACTCATGCGCCTACCATTGTTGCTTCTGCTCCTGGCTGGGCTTGGCTACCGCGCGGCCGGGCAGGCGGTGCCCCTCAGCAAGCGCCTGGTGCCGCTCGATAGCGTGCGCATAACGGCCAGCCACCTGCGGCCGCGGGTGCTGGGCAGCACCGCCGGCGGGGTATGGCCGTTTTACGGGCTCGACTACAACGCGCCCGGCAACCAGGTGGGCGAGCGCTTGTACGTAGCGCAGCCGAGCTGGCTGGAGTCGGTATCGTTCAGCGTGGCCCAGTGCAGTTACGACAGCCTGTTTCTGCGGGTGCAGGTGTACCGCGTGGCGCAGGAGTTTCCGGGGGTGCCGCTGCTGCCGCCCACGGTAGCCATGCGCCTGGCGCGCCGCGACCTGCGCCACCGCGTCACGCTCGATTTGCGGCCCTACCGCCTGCGGCTAACGGGCGATGTGGTGGTGAGCCTGGAGCTGCTGCGGGCCCAGGGACCGGGCACGCTCACGTTTTCGGCCAGCCGCGCGTCGGGGCCGCTATATAAGCTTGATTTGCCGGGCGATAGCACCACCCGCAATATTGCGCCCGTTGGCACCCGGCTTTCGTCGTTGCACTGGCAGCAAGGGGCCGCCTCACCCTGGCGTAAGAACACTAATTTCAGCGTCGGCATCAGCGCCGTGGTGCTGCCCGAGTTTCGTTAGCTTTTTCCCGATGCATCTTGCCGCCATGACTTTTCGCCCGCTTTCGCCCCTAGGGCTGCTCTTGGCCACCGCGCTGCCCCTAGGGGTCCTCGCCCACCCTATTCCGGCGCCGCCCGTCAAGCCCACGGTCATTTTGTTCGTGGGCAACAGCTTTTTTCACGGCGCTTTTAAGCCGGTACTGAACTACAACGCGGCCGCCATTACCGACGAGAACTACCGGCCCGACCGCCGCGGGCAGCGCCGCTGGCAGTACGTGGGGGAGGCCGGGCCCTGGGGCGGCATCCCTGGCATTTTCAAGAAACTGACCGACGAGGCCGGGCTGAACTACGAAGTGCACCTGGAGGCCATTAGCGGCGGGCCGCTGCAATTTCACTACGACAGCGTGCTGGCCGTAATCAAGCAGCCGAAGTGGAACACCGTGGTGCTGCACGACTACAGCACCGGCCCGGTGCCCACCCGCCACGGCGGCCAGCCGGCGCGCTTCTACACCTACGCCACCAAGCTGGAGCAGGCCGTGCACGAGGCCAACCCCCGGGCAAAGGTGTACCTCTACGAAACCTGGGTGCGCGCCGACCAGACCTACCCCACCGGCAAGGGCTACTCGGGCCTGCCCCTCGACTCGATGCAAGCCGACCTGCACCGCGCCTACTACCGCGAAGCCCAGCAGGATACGCAGTTTGCGGGCGTGGCCCCGGCCGGCGATGCCTGGCTGCGCGCCATTCGGGCGGGCGTGGCCGATGCCAACCCCTACGACGGCGTCGCGGCCGGCCAGGTAGACCTCTGGGGCCCCGACCACTACCACCCCAGCATTTATGGCGCCTACCTCAACGCCTGCGTGCTGCTGGCCCGCCTCACCGGCTACGACCCGCGCAAGCTGGGCGCCAAAGAGCAGGCCGCCGCCGACCTGGGCATCGCGCCCGAGGTGGCCACCCGGCTGCAACAGGTGGCGTACGAGCAGGTAGAGGCGGGAGGTAAGTAGGCATCGTGCCGGAGAAATAAAAGAGCGTTATGCTGAGCGCCAGCAAAGCCCCTCTACCGCTTCGTTGAACAATGACACCCTAGGCGGCGCGGCAGAGGGGCTTCGTTGGCGCTCAGCATAACGCTCTCTTTTGAAATCAATCCTCCCTGTCCACTGCCGGACACCCTGCCCACAACCGGACGGTATTGGCCCTAGGCCAACACCGCTATTAATACCCAATATCATAATAATCAGCATTTTATGAAATTGGCACGTGCCTTGGTTTAGGTAGTGAGCACCATCCTCCTACCTGCCCAGCTATGGACAGACTGCTACCGCCCGCCACGCTCCGCCACCGCCAGCTGCGCCGCTGGCTGCTGGGTTTGGGCGCGCTGGCCCTGGTGGCGGCCGGGGCCCTAGGGCTGCGCCGGGTGCTGCAGCCCACCCTGCGCCGCGCCGATATCCTCACGGCCCCCGTGGAAGTGGGCGGCGTAGACGCTACCCTTACGGCGGCGGGCATCATCATTCCGGCCCGCGAGGCGGTGCTGGCCAGCCCCCTCCAAAGTACCGTGCGGCGGGTGGTGCTGGCGGTGGGCGCGGCGGTGCAGCCGGGCCAGGTTATTCTGGAGCTGGACAAAAACCTGGCCGCCTCCAGCCTGGCCAAGCTCGACGATGAGCAGCTGCGCAACCAAAACAAAACCGCCCAACTGCGCCTGGCCCTCGCCCGCGCCCTCACCGACCTGCAAGCCCAGCAGCAAAGCCAGGCCCTGAAAGTGAGCAGCTTGCAGTCGGCCCTGCGCGACGAGCAGCACCTGCTGGCCATTGGGGGCGGCACCGCCGAGGCCGTGCGCCAGGCCGAGCTGAACCTGCGCACCGCCCGCCTCGAGGCCCAGCGCCTGGGCCAGCAGCTGGCCAACCAGCGCCAGGCCAGCGCCGCCGACCAGCGCGAGCTGGGCTACACCGTGTCGGTGCAGCAGCGCAGCATACAAGAGCAGGCCGCCAAGCTGCGGCAGGCCGACATCAGCAGCCCGCTGCCGGGCGTGCTGACGTGGGTGAACGACAACCTGGGCGCCACCGTGCAGGCCGGCGAAGCCCTGGCCCGCGTGGCCGACCTGAGCCACTACCGGGTGCGCGCCACCTTGGCCGACACCTACGCCGACCAGCTGCACCCCGGCGATGCCGTGCTGGTGCGCCTGGGCCCCGGCACCGACCTGCGCGGCACTGTGGCCAGCATCAGCCCCGCCGTGGAGAAGGGCGTGGTCACCTTCTTTGCCACCCTCGAAACCGACCACCATCCCGCCCTGCGCGCCAACCTGCGCGCCGACGTGCAGGTGCTCACCCGCGCCCACCGCGGCGTGCTGCGCCTGCCCAACGGCCCCTACTACCAGGGCGGCCAGGAGCAGCCGGTGTTTGTGCTGGCCGGCGGCCGGGCCGTGCGCCGCCTGGTGCGCCTGGGCGACAGCAACCCCGATTACGTGCAGGTAGTGAGCGGCTTGGCTAAGGGCGAAGAAGTCATCGTGTCCGACACCAAGGCCTTCGTGGACGTGCCCGCCCTGCGCGTGGAGTGAGGCCCGATGCCTGGCCCCTGGCGGCCCGAGCGGCCCCTAGGGGCAGGCCGGCGCCCAAGGCTTGCCCCCAGCCTACCTGTCATTAGTCGCTTTATTGATAACCTTTTCGCTACCTGCTGCCCGTGCCTGCTTTCTACTTACCCCGGTCATTTTCGCGGTGGGCGCGCTGGCAGCCGACCGGCGGCCCGGCGGTCGCGGGGCTCCCTAGGGTGCTCGGGCTGGCCAGGGCAGCGCGCGGGGGCTGGGGGCTGGCGCTGCTGAGCTTAGGAGCCCGCCCGCTGGCCGCCCAAACCCTGGCCCTGCCGGCCCTCATCGAGCAGGCGCTGGCCACCTCGGCGGCGGGGGTGCAGGCGCGGGCGGCCCGCGAAGCCGGCTACTGGAGCTACCGCGCCTACCTGGCCAGCTACCGGCCCCAGCTAGCGCTGCAGGGCGTAGTACCCAATTTCAACCGGGCCATTTTGCCCGTCGTGCAGCCCGACGGCACCACCGCCTTCCAAACCGTGCGCTACAACAACTCGCTGCTGGCCGTGAACCTGAGCCAGAACATCGGCGCCACCGGCGGGCAGGTAGTGGTGGGCTCGCAGGTGCAGCGCTTCGACGATTTTATCCGCACCGAGAAGCGCTACAACAACCAGCCCTTCACCTTGGGCCTAAGCCAGCCCCTAGGGTACTTCAACGGCCTGAAGTGGGCCCGCCGCATCGAGCCGCTGCGCTACCAGGAAAGCCAGCGCCAATACCTGGAAGACCGCGAAACCCTGGCCCAGCGCGTGGCCGAGCTGTATTTCGACGTGCTGCTGCAGCAGGTAACGGCCGCCGTGGCCGGCCAAAACGCCCAGGCCGCCGCCGAGCTGCTGCGCGTGGGCCGCGAGAAATACACCCTCGGCCGCCTCTCGCAGAGCGACTTGCTGCAACTCGAACTGAGCTTGCTAAATGCCCAGCAGGCCCAGGGCCAAGCCTACCTCGACGCCGAAAACGCCGCCGTGAGCTTGCGCACCTACTGCGCCCTGCCCGGCTCCGCGGCCAGCCCCGAAGCTAGCCCTAGCCCCGCCGGCAGCCCCGCGGCCGGCGCCGACGCCCTGCCGGCCCTGGTGGTGCCGGCCGCCGCGCCGGCCCCCGCCGTGCCGCCCGCCGAGGCCCTCGGGCAGGCCCGCCAGCACCGGGCGGCCGTGCTGGCCTTTGCCCGCCAGCGCCTGCAAACCACCCGCGACGTGGCCCAGGCCCGCGGCACCACCGGCCTGCTAGCCACCCTCACCGCCAACCTGGGCTACGTTAACCAGGCGCCGGGCCTGCTCGACAGCTACCTGGCCCTGCAAAACCAGCAGCAGGTGTCGCTGGCGTTTTCGCTGCCGCTCGTGGACTGGGGCCGGCGCCGCGCCACCGTGCGCGCCGCCGAGCTGGCCCGCGACCAAACCCAGGCCGCCGTGAGCCAGGACGAGCGCAGCTTCGAGCAAACCGTGCTCACCCAGGCCGCTCAGGTGCCGGCCCTGGCCGCGCAGGCGCGCCTGGCCGCCCGCGCCGACACGCTGGCCCAGCGCCGCTACGCCATCACCCGCGCCACCTACGAGGCCGGCCGCCTCAGCCTCACCGACTTAACGCTGGCCTCGGCCGCTAAAGACCTGGCCCGGCGCAACTACATTCTGGCCCTGCGCGCCGGCTGGGTGGCCTACTACCGGCTGCGCGGCCTCACGCTATTTGACTTTGAAACCCAGCAGCCCCTAGGGGCCGAGTAAGCCTAACAAAGTATAAAAAGGCGGTCATGCTGAGCCTAGCGCAGCAGCTCTTCCGCTTACTCTGAATTGTTCAACGATGCGGAAGAGCTGCTGCGCTAGACTCAGCATGACCGCCTTTTTTACTCCTACTACTCAGCCTATGCAACCCCAACCCACTACCACCCCGCCAGCCTCGGCCACTGCGCCCGTCATCCAGCTCACGGGCATTGAGAAAGTGTACCAAACCAGCACCATTGAAACCGTGGCGCTCAGCAACGTGAACCTGGTTATTGGGCGCGGCGAGTTCGTGTCGGTGATGGGGCCGAGCGGCTGCGGCAAATCGACCTTGCTCAGCCTCATGGGTTTGCTCGACGAGCCCAGCGCCGGCACCATTGCGGTAGACGGCCGGCCCGTGGCCTCGTACTCGGACCGCGAGCTGGCGGGGCTGCGCAACCACAAAATCGGGTTCGTTTTTCAGAGCTACCACCTGATAAACGACCTCTCGGTGCGCGACAACGTGGAGCTGCCCCTGCTCTACCGGCCCGGCGTGGGCGGCACCGAGCGCCGCCGCCGCGCCCTGGCCGCCCTCGACCAAGTGGGCCTCACGGCGCGCACGGGGCACTTTCCGGCCCAGCTCTCGGGCGGCCAGCGCCAGCGCGTGGCCATTGCGCGGGCGCTGGCCGGCGAGCCCGAAATAATATTGGCCGACGAGCCCACCGGCAACCTCGACTCGGTGATGGGCGAGGAAATAATGGACCTGCTCCTGGGCCTCAACCGCGAGCGCGGCACCACCCTAGTGATGGTGACCCACGACGAGCAGCAGGCCCGCAAAACCCAGCGCCTCATTCGCTTCTTCGACGGCCGCCAGGTGGCCTAGGGGCAGTTACTACTAAAAACAGAACGTCATGCTGAGCTTGTCGAAGCATCTCTACCGCGCCGCTAGAGATACTAACCCTAGCAGCGTGGTAGAGATGCTTCGATAAGCTCAGCATGACAAACGGAATTTTTAACTCAATCCAATTATGCTACTGAGTTACTTAAAAATTGCCTGGCGCGGCTGGCAGCGGCGCAAGTTCTTCACGGCCATTAGCTTGTTCGGCATCAGCTTCACGCTCATGATGCTGGTGGTGCTTTTTGCGCTGTTTGACCACGCCGTGGGGGCTAGGGCCCCCGAGCGGCGCACCGACCGGCTGCTGTTCATCAACCGGATGGTGCTGCAAGGCCCCGAGGCGCAGGGCTCCTCCAGTGTGGGCTACGCCTTCCTGGAGCGGCACGTGCGCCCGCTGCGCACCCCCGAAGTTGTGTCGGTAAACGAGGCCTACCCCGTCAATATCATGCTGTACGTGGGCCAGCAGGGCATCAAGGCCGACCGCCGCTACACCGACGGCAATTTGTGGCGGGTGCTGGACTTCGACTTCGTGGCCGGCCGGCCATATAATGCCACCGAAGTGCGCGACGCCGCCCACGTGCTGGTGCTCAACGAAACGGTAGCCCGGCGCTGCTTCGGCACGGCCGCCGCCGCCGTGGGCCGGGCGGTGCAGCTCGAAGGCGAGCCTTACCGGGTAGTCGGCGTGGTGGCCGACATCCCTACCTCGCGCGAGCTGACCTACGCCGAGTGCTGGGTGCCCACCACCACTACCACGGCCGACCTGCGCGACCCCAATTACCAAGGGCCGTTTCAAGCCATCTTACTGGCGCGGCAAGCCGCCGACGTGCCGCTCATTCAAGCTGAATACCAGCAGGTGCTGCGCCGCCTGCCCATTCCCGACCCGCAGCAGTACAAGGAAATCCATTCCTATGCCCGCACGCTGCTGGCCCACTACATGGCCAACCACAGCAACGAGGCCGGCCAGGACGGCGACGCCGGGGCCTTCTGGCGGCGCTGGCTGGGCCTGGGGCTGCTGTTTATGCTACTGCCGGCCCTCAACCTGGTCAACATCAACGTGAGCCGCACCCTGGAGCGGGCCGCCGAAATTGGCGTGCGCAAGGCCTTCGGGGCTACGGCCGGGCGCCTGGCCGGGCAGTTTCTGGTCGAGAACGTGCTGCTGACGCTGCTAGGCGGCGCGCTGGGCCTGGGGCTGGCGGCGCTGGTGCTGCACTTGCTCAATACCAGCCAGTTTATTCCCTACGCCCACCTGGGCCTCAGCGGGCCGGTGTTTGGGGTGGGGCTCGGGTTGGCCCTGGTATTTGGGCTGCTCTCGGGCGCCTACCCCGCCTACAAAATGTCGAAGCTACCTGCCAACCAAGCCTTAAAAGGACGCCTTACCGCATGATACGCCACGTAATGACCCTGATGTGGAACCGCCGCCGGGCCAACGCCCTGCTGATTCTGGAAATCTTTCTGGCCTACGTGGTGCTGTTTGCGGTGGGCACCATCGGCACCAGCCTGTGGGCAAACTACCGCCAGCCGCTGGGCTTCCGCTACGACAACGTGTGGCAAGTAAACTACTCGCCCGGCACGCAGCCCAAGGCCGAGGCGCTTGGCACGCTGCAACAGGTGCTGGCGCGCCTGCGCGCCACGTCCGGCGTACTGGGCGTGGCCGTAACGGCGGGCAACACGCCGTTCTCGTTCAACGACAGCCGCACGGCTATCGACTTTGCCGACCGGCCGGACGGCCCCAAGCACCCCATCAACGATATCAACTCCTACGCCGTGGGGCCGGAGCTGCGCGACGTAGTGGGCCTGGAAATGACGGCGGGCCGCTGGTTTGACCAGCGCGACGCCGTGGCTGGCCTGCACCCACCGCTGGTTATTGACGAGCAGATGCAGCGCGCCATGTATCCGGCGGGAGAATCGGCGCTCGGCAAACTGCTGACTCTGAACGACAAGCAGCAGTGGCGCATCATTGGGGTGGTGCGCGCCTACCGCACCGACGGGGAGCTGAAGGAGCCGCTACCGGCTATTTTCGGGCCCATCTCCCCGGCCGACACCCTATTTCTACCGCAGCAGCTGCTGGTGCGGGTGGCGCCGGGCAGCGGCGCGGTGCTCGAAAAGCGCATTGCCGACGACATCCGCCGCATCGGGCCGGGCTGGACCAGCACCATCCGCACCCTCGACGAGATGCACAGCAGCCAGCTCAAGCAGGTGATAACCAAGCCGCTGCTGCTGGGCGTGATGAGCGTGTTCTTGCTCATCAACGTGGCCCTAGGGCTGTTTGGGGTGCTGTGGCTGGCCATCAGCGCCCGTCGCGCCGAGCTGGGCGTGCGCCGGGCCCTAGGGGCGCCGGCTGGCGCTATTGCCCGCCTGATAGTGGGCGAAACGCTGGCCCTCACCACCTTTGGGCTGGTGCTGGGGCTGCTGGTGGCGGTGCAGTTTCCGCTGCTCGGGGCTTTTGGCGAGCGCACCAGCGTGTACCTTACGGCCCTGGGCCTAGCCACCGGGGCGCTCTACCTGCTGGCTACCATCTGCGCGCTCTACCCCAGCCGGCTGGCGGCGGGCATCCGGCCCGCCGTGGCTCTGCGCGAGGAGTAAGGCAACCCCAGGGCCGGGCAGCGCATCTGGCGCTGGGAGCGGCCGCAGTATTTTGCGCCGGCGGCTGTAACGAACTCGCCCGCCGCCCGGTAGCCGGGGCAACTTCTCGCTTCACCTATAGCTTCTCTTATGAAAAACGTTCTGCTCACTGCCCTGCTGGCCCTGGCCACTGCCGCCGCCGCTCTGGCCCAGGTGCGCCCCATACCGGCGTTTCACGCCATTAAAGTGGGCAGCGGCATTGCGCTCGACCTCACCGCGGGCCCCACCCAGCGCGTGGCGGTGGAGGTAAGCCCGGCCGAATACACCGACGACCTGAAAACGACCGTGGCCGACGGCGTGCTGACGCTGCGCTTCGAGCACCCCAACGGCAATGTGCGCGTGCAGCGCCTGCACGTGGCTATCACGGCCGACCAGCTCACGGCCCTTACGGCGGGCGGCGGGGCGGCTGTCACGGCCCAGGGAGCCTTCGCCGCCCCCGAGTTTCAGCTGGAGCTGACGGGCGGGGCCGCCGTGCGCGCCGACATGGCCACTACCAACCTAGTAGTAGACCAAAGCGGCGGCAGCACACTCAGCCTCAACGGCCAGGCCACCAAACTGACGCTGGACGTGAGCGGCGGGGCCGTGTTCAACGGCGCCCAGCTGCAAGCCACCACTTGCCAGGCCCAGGCCAGCGGCGGCAGCATCGTGCGCCTGAGCGCCAAAGACCAACTGACGGCCAGCGCCAGCGGTGGCTCCAGCATCAAGTACCACGGCGCGCCGCAGGTAACTAAAAGCGCCAGCAACAGCGCCACCATCAAGGCCTTTTAAGCCCAGTGGGCCCTAGGGCCCACTGGCTGGCTAGCGCCGGCCGCGGCTACTATCCATTCATTTTTTCTCTCCTTTTTTTCAGTGCTTCCCATGAAAACCCTGCTGCTGACTGCCTTGTTCGCCACCGGCGCCCTAGTCCCTGCCTTGGCCCAAAGCACCCAAACGCGCCCAGTACCGGCGTTCCACGCTATTAATGTGGGCACCGGCATCGAGCTGACCCTCACGGCCGGCCACGCCCAGCGTGTGGAAGTGAGCGCCGACACGCCCGAGCTGCGCGACCACCTCGAAACCACCGTGCAGGACGGTGTGCTGACGCTGCGCTACGACAACCGCGACGACCGCATGGGCTTGCAGCGCCGCAACAAGCACCTGCGCGCCAGCGTTACGGCCGACCAGCTCACGGCCCTCTCGGCCCACAGCGGCTCGGCGGTGCATGCCACGGGCGACTTCGACGCCGACAATTTCCAGCTCGATATCTCGTCGGGGGCTTCGGTAAAGGCTAGCCTGGCCACCGGCGCCCTCACCGTGCGCCAAAGCAGCGGCAGCACCGCCGACCTGCGCGGCCGCGCCACCAGCCTCGACGTGCGCAGCAGCAGCGGCGCCACCCTCGACGGCGATGAGCTGCAGGCCGACCGCGCCCGCGCCGAAGCCAGCAGCGGCAGCTCGGTGAGCCTGGCCGTGAAGGACGACCTAGTGGCCCAGGCTAGCAGCGGCGGCAGCATCAGCTATAAGGGCTCGCCGCAGCTCACCAAGCGCACCAGCAGCGGCGGCAGCGTCAGCGGGCGCTAGGCTTGGCAGGCATCGTTTGCCCACCGGCGCCCCTGGCCGGTGGGGTGCATAGTACCCCCTAGCCCCGGCTGGCCTTGCGGGCCGCATTCTATGAAATACGCTACGCTACTCTTGCTGCTGCTCGGCGCGTGGCGGCCCGCCCCCACTCAGGCCCAAGCCCCCGTAAAGGTGCTGGTTTACCCCGGCACCGAGCTGCTGCAAGTCATTCACTTGCTGTCGGATACTGCCCAGATGGCCAAATCGACCTACAACGCCGAGGTCCTGCGCTACTTCCGGGCCTACCGGCGGCATCCGGCCGTGCTGGCGGCCCGCCGGCTGCCGCACATCAGCTGCGACTTTCCGGTGCGGCTCAGCTGGGCTTTCTACGGTTTTCCGCGCCCCAAGCTGGCGACCATGACGGGCATGGGCGGCTACGAAACGCTCTACGACATTCACCAAATCCAGGCTTACTTCCAGGAGTGCCTGCGCTTTTATTACGACGCGCACTTCTGGACTTTTTACCAGGCGCGCGCGCCAGAATATGCCGGCTGGGTGGCGGGCCTGAACCGGGCGCTGTACCAGGATAGTATGCTGGCGACGCTGGATAAGTTTTACCGGCTGAAGCGCGACCAGCCGGTCGTCATCACCCTCGGGGCGCTCAACTGCGGCTCCTACGCCGTGTCGGCCGCCGACTTGCGGGGTATCAACCCGCAGCTGCCGGCGCAAAACACGGTGCTGGTGGCCTACCACCAGGTGTCGCAAAACCAGGGCACGCTTGCCAAGGCGCCCACTTTTTACGCCCCGGCCATGACGTCGCAGCTGCTGTGGCACGAGTTGGGCCACGCTTACCTGAGCGAGGTATTTCGGCGCCACCAGCCCGCGGTGCAAAGCCTGGCTTATTTGATGAGCGACTCGCTCGTGGCCCGCAAGGCGCGGCTGCGGGGCGGCTGGGCCAACTACCTCAATGAGAACGTCACCCAGGCCGTTACCAGCCTGCTGCGGATTCGCACCGGCCAGGTGAGCCGGGCCGAGGAGCTGGCGCCCGACGACTTTTATTTGCTGGCCGCCGAGCTGCTGGGCATTATTGAGCGCGCGTACTACGGCAGCGCCAAGTACCGCGACTTCGACCAATTTTTTCCCGTGCTGCTGGCAACAATGCAAAAGCAGCACCCCACCCCGTCCGTTCTCAAGCCTTGAGTGCCGCCCTTGCCAGCTGCCAATGATACTGTTAGTTGACGACGACCTGGCCGTGCGCACCTCGCTGCGGCTGCTGCTGAAGCAGGCCGGCTACGCTGCCCAGGCGGTGGCGGGCCCAGCCGAAGCCCTGGCCGCCGTGCGGGCAGCGGTGCCCGAGCTGGTGCTGCTCGACCTCAATTTTTCGGCCGGCACCAGCGGCGCCGATGGCCTAGGGCTGCTAACCCAGCTAAAGGCCCTGGCCCCGCAGCTGCCGGTGGTGCTGCTCACGGGCTGGGGCAGCATTGCGCTGGCGGTGGCGGGCATGAAGGCCGGCGCGGCCGAGTTCGTCACCAAGCCCTGGCACAACGAGGCCCTGCTCCAAACCATTGCCACCACCCTGGCGCTGGCCGCGCCCCTAGGCCCCAGCCCCCAGCCCAGCCGCCAGGTGCTCGACCGGCAGTTTGCGTTCCAGACCATTATCGGCACCGATGCGCACTTGCTGGCGGTGCTGCGCCAGGTGGGTCAGGTGGCCGCCACCGATGCCTCGGTGCTGATTGAGGGCGAAAGCGGCACCGGCAAGGAGCTCATTGCCGAGGCCCTGCACCAGAATAGCCGCCGCCGGGGCCAGCCCTTCGTAAAAGTGAATTTGGGCGGCATCTCGTCGTCGCTGTTCGAGAGCGAGTTGTTTGGGCACCGGCGCGGCGCCTTCACCGATGCCCGCGCCGACCGGGTGGGCCGCTTCGAGCTGGCCAACGGCGGCACCATCTTTCTGGATGAGATTGGCGAGCTGGAACTGGCTAGCCAAGTGAAGCTGCTGCGCGTGCTGCAAGACCGCACCTACGAGGTGCTCGGCGACAGCAAGCCGCGCCAGCTCGACATCCGGGTGGTGGCCGCTACCAACAAGAGCCTGGCCGAGCTGGTAGCCCAGGGCCGCTTCCGCGAGGACCTGTATTACCGCCTCAACCTGATTACGCTGCGCCTGCCGGCCCTGCGCGAGCGAGCTACCGACGTGCCGGCCCTGGCCCAGCACTTCGTGCGGCAGCTGCAGGCCACCTACCAGCGCCCCGGCCTGCGCCTAGGCCCCGCCGCCGCCCACTGGCTGCAGCAGCAGCCCTTGCCCGGCAACATTCGGGAGCTGAAAAACCTGGTGGAGCGCACCGTGCTCACCACGCTCCACGACGAGCTGACGCCCGCCGACTTCCAAGCGCCGCCCGCGCTGGCGGCCGCCCCGCCGGCCGCCGCCGAGCTGCCCGCCCCCGGCACCATGACCCTGGAAGCGCTGGAGGAGCAGATGATTCGCCAGAGCGTGGCCCACTACCAGGGCAACCTGAGCCAGGTGGCGCGCGCCCTGGGCCTCAGCCGCGGCGCGCTGTACCGCCGACTAGAAAAATTCGGCATTCCGTATAATGAGTAATTGGGAGTATAGGTGATAAAGAACGTCATGCTTCGACAAGCTCAGCATGACGTTCTTTCACTACCCATTACGCTTATTACTACCTAATGGCCTTTCGCTACCAGCTTTTACTATTTCTGGCGCTGCTCTACGGGCTGCTGGGGGCGCTACTGGTGGCGGTGCGGCCTAGTCACCCGGCGCTGTTTGTGGGCGGCGAAGTGGGCTTGCTCCTAAGCCTGGGGCTGGCCGCGCGGCTGTACCGGGGCCTGCTGCAACCGGCGCGGCTGCTGGCCGCGGGCACAGCGGCGCTGGCGGCCCAGGATTTCAGCCTCAAGTTTACGCCCGTGGGCCAGCCCGAGCTTGACCAACTGGTGGCCGTGTACAACCAGATGCTCGACGCCCTGCGCCAAGAGCGCATCAGTCAGCACGAGCAGAGCGTGCTGCTCGAGCGGCTGGTAGCGGCCTCACCGGCCGGCATCTTGCTGCTAAACTTTGAGGCCGAAGTGGCCCACGCCAACGCCGCGGCGGCCCGCACCTTGGGCCAGCAGGCCGCCGCGCTGGTGGGCCAACCGGTGGCGGCGCTGCCCGCGCCCTGGGGCGCGGCGCTGGCGGCCCTAGGCCCCGGCCAGCCCCAAACCGTGCGCCTGCCCGGCGGCCAAACCTACCGCGCCGCCGCCGCCCACTTCCTCGACCGGGGCTTTGCACGCCGCTTTGTGGTGCTGGAAGAGCTGACGACCGAGCTGCGCGCCCAGGAAAAGCAGACCTACGAGCAGCTCATCCGGCTAATGGCGCACGAGGTCAACAACTCGATTGGGGCCGTCAACTCGCTGCTGGGCAGCTTTCGGCACTACGCCCCGCAGCTCGCCCCGGCCGACCAGCCCGACTACCGCCAGGGCCTGGAAGTGAGCATCACCCGCAATACCCAGCTGGCCGATTTTGTGGCTGCCTACGCCCGGCTGGTGCGCCTGCCCCCACCCGCTCCTCACCCCACCGACCTGCACGCCCTGCTGCGCGGCCTAGGCCAATTGCTGGCCCCGCAAAGCGCCGCCCAGGGCATAGCCTGGCATTGGCACCTGGCTTCGGATGAGCCCTTGTGGGTGCAGGCCGACTCGCAGCAGCTCAGCCAGGCCCTACTCAACGTGGCCAAAAATGCGCTCGAAGCCATTGGGCCGGCCGGGGGCCAGGTATGGGTGCGCACCAGCGCCGCGCCGCCCGCGCTGGCCATCGAAAACGACGGCGCGCCGCTCACGCCGGCCGTCAGCCAGCAATTGTTCACGCCGTTTTTCAGCACCAAGCCGGGTGGGCAGGGCCTGGGGCTGGTGCTGGTGCGCGATATTCTGCTGGCCCACGGCTTTGCCTTTCGGCTCGAAACTGGGGCCAGCGGGCGCACGGTGTTTAGTGTGCAACTGGCCTAGGGCGCGTAGGGCCGCGCGGCCAGCTTATTATTACGGAGCTAAACTACTTGGCTTATTGAGGCCCTATTTTTTCTTGCTATGACGCTATTTTTTCACTATTTAACTCAGCAGCGGGTTTGGCGGCAGCTAAGCTGGTGGCTATTACTGCTCAGCTGCTGGCCGCAGGTAGCGCTGGCGCAAGTGCCCGCGTTTGGGCCCGCTGTGGTGGTGGGCCACTATCTGGGCACTGGGCAAGGCGAAAGCCGCGTGGCCCAAACAGCCATCGACGCGCAAGGCTACGTGTATGCCGTGGGCAGCTTCTATGGCACGGTGCAGTTTGGTAGTTTCACGCTCAGCAGTACCTACACCCGCGCCTTCGTGGCCAAAATCGACGGCAGCGGCGTGTACCAGTGGGTGCAGTCGGTGGATGGTCCCGGCTACAGCGCGGGCAGCGGCCTAGCCCTGGATGCGGCCGGCCAAGTCACCATCACCGGGGTATTTTACGGAACTACCGCCACCTTCGGGGCCTTTACGCTCGCTAATACCAACTCGCAGTCCAGCACCTCCGACGTTTTTGTGGCGCAGCTCAACTATGCGGGAGCGTGGCGCTGGGCCGCGCAAGCTGGTGGCAAGGACTACGACGGGGCCAACAGCGTGGCGGTGGACGATGCGGGCAACGTTTACGTAGCCGGCGCCTACGCTAGCGCAACGGCCACTTTTGGCTCTACCGTGCTGGCCAACAACAACCCCGCTACCAGCGCGGCCAACTCCTACGACTTGTTCGTGGCCAAGCTAACGCCGCAGGGTACTTGGCAGTGGGCGCGCGGCGGCGGCGGCCGGCGCAGCGACGGCGCCACCGCCCTAGCCGCCGACCCTGCTGGCAACGTCTACCTGACCGGCCAAACCCAGGGCGGGGCGGCCACCTTCGGACCCTTTAGCGTGGCGGGCCCGGCGAGCACCAACGACTACGTGCTGGTGGCAAAGCTCGATAGCACTGGAGCTTGGCTGTGGGCCACCACGGCCGGCGGGGGTATCAATGACGATGACGGCCAAGACATTGCGCTTGATGCCGCCGGTAGCGCCTATGTTACCGGCAGCTTCACCAGCCCTACGGCTACTTTTGGGGCGGCCACTTTGCGCAACAGCGGCTACGGCGGCGGGGGCTACGGCGACATCTTCGTGGCGAAGCTCGACGCGGCCGGCGCCTGGCAGTGGGCAGTGCAAGCTGGCGGCAGCACCAACGACAAGGGCAGCGGCCTCACCTTCGACAGCGCGGGCCGGCTGGTCGTGGCAGGCAGCTTCAGCAGCCCTACGGCGCAGTTCGGCACTACCAGCTTGCTAAACACGGCCCACGATATAAATGCCTTTAGCGCCGCCAGCGTTTTTCTAGCATATCTCACGCCCGCTGGCAACTGGCTGGGTGCGGCAGCCAGCCGCGGTGGCGGCGACCAGCTAGCCGTGTCGGTAGCGGCCGGCGGCTACGGCGACCTCAGCCTGGGCGGCAGCTTTCAGGGCGCCAATTTTGCGCTGGGCGACAGCACCTTAACCAGCCCAGCCAACCGCCCAACTACCACGGGCTTCGCGACGCTGGCTTCCATGGCCCCGGCCCTGCTAACCTTTACCCCGAGCAGCGCCGCGCCCGGCCAGGTTGTGACGGCTACTGGCACCGGCTTTGCGGGCGCAACGGGTGTTTTCTTCAACAACCAGCCGGCCGCCGCCTTCGCGGTGCAGTCGGCCACGCGGCTGGTAGCTACTGTGCCGGTCGGCGTCACGCCGGGGCCGCTTAGCGTGCGCAACCACCGCGGCACCGGCAGCTCGGGCACTCCGTTTTGGCCGCTGGCGCTGGCCGCCGCCACTGCCACGCCCAGTGCGGCGGCCCTGTGGCCCAACCCGGCAGCCGCCGCCGAAGCCTGGCAGGTGCGCCTGCCCGCAACTGCGCCCAGCGGCCCCACGCAAGCCGAAGTGCGCAACCTGCTCGGGCAGCTAGTTTTCCGCACGCAGTTTAGCGGCCAAACCGCCCGCCTGTCGGTGCCGCATCTAGCGCCGGGCCTGTACCAACTCACGCTCTGGCCGGCGGGGCAAGCCGCTCAGCAGCACCGGATAGTAGTAACCGAGTAGCCCATCACGGCCCTAGGCCTCGGCCGTGCTGAAAAGCCACCAACTACGCAAGCCGCCGTACCTTTACGCCTGTTATGCCGCGCCGCCCCCTGCCCATTTGCTACCGCCTGTTCAGCGCCCTGTTGGCGCTGCTGGTGCTGGCTACGTCGGTGGGCCTCACCGCCGAGCGGCACCGCTGCCGCATCAGCGGGCGCAGCACGGTGGTGCTGGTGCTACCCGGGGCCCTAGGGCACAACGACGGGGCCGAAACGCCGGCCCAACCAGGCAAGCCCTGCGGCAACCAGCGGCCGGCGCTGGCCAAGCGCCGCGTCGCGGGCTGCTGCGACATCAGCCACGTGCTGCACAAGCTCGATGCCAAGCAGCACGCCAGCGCCCCAGCCAAGTACCTGCCTGAGCTACCGCGCTTGCCGGCGCTGCTGCCTGCGCCCGCGTGGGCCGGCCAGGGGGCTATCGCGCCGCTGGCGGCCGGCGTAGCCGTAGGCACGGCCGCCAACTCGTCGCCCCCTGGCACCCCTAGGGCGGGGCGGGTGCTGCTCACGCTCGTTTGCACGCTCGTCGTTTAGGCTTCTCTGGGAAAATCCCTTGGCTCTACTTGCGTGGCGCCTAGGGTTTCTTTTTTCAGAAATAGCTAACTTCCAACCAATATGCAACGTGCGAGCGGTCATAATCCGCGCTTTTTATTTCTTGTACTAGCCCTGGGGGGCTGGCCGCTGCTAACCCGCGCCCAAAGTGGTGCGGCCGTGCGCGGCGAGGTGCGCGATGCCCGCGGGCCGCTGCCCGGCGCGGTGGTGCGCTGGCTGCTGCCGGGCACCGCCGGCCCCAGCGCCGCTACCGATGGGGCCGGCAGCTTCGTGCTGCCGTTTCCGGCCCAAGTCAGCCACCGCGTTATTGTGAGTGGCCTGGGCTACCGGGCCGATACGGTGGCCGTACCCGCTACCACCACCGCGCCCTACCTGCGCGTGACGCTGCGCGGCGACGGCACCGCCCTGGGCGAAGTGAGCGTGACGGGCCGCCAGCAGGCCTACTCGGCCAAGTCGGTGGGCAATATGCAAACCATCAGTGCCCGCGACCTTACCAAGTCGGCGTGCTGCAACCTGGCCGAGAGCTTCGAAACCAACGCCGCCGTGGAGGTGAGCACCGCCGACGCGGTGAGCGGCGCCAAGCAAATTCAGCTGCTGGGCCTCGATGGCGCCTATTCGCTGCTGACTATCGACAACCAGCCGGCGCTACGGGGCCTGTCGGCGCCCTACCGCCTAGGGTACCTGGCGGGGCCCTGGATTGGCAGCATCGACATTATCAAGGGCACGGGCTCGGTGGTGAACGGCTACGAGGGCATTTCAGGCCAGGTGAACGTGCAGTTGAAGGAACCCGACAAAACCGATGCCCTGCTGCTGAATGCCTACACCAACGACCTGGGCAAGTTTGACTTGAACGCCGTGGCCTCGCAGCGCTTCAACAAGCAATGGAGCAACGAGCTGCTGCTGCACCACGACCACCTGGGCAACCGCGTGGACCGCAACGGCGACGGGTTTCTGGACTTGCCGCTAGCCACCCAGTTCAATGGTTACGACAAGGTGAAGTACCTGGGCAGCCACGGCTTGGTGGCCGAGCTGGGCGTGGGCGCGCTAGTAGAGAACCGCCTAGGGGGCCAGCTGGGTTTCGACAAGGACGCGCAAAATGCTTATGTAGCCAGCTACGGCACCACCCAAACCACCCACCGCTACACCGCCCAAACGCGCACTTCCTACACCTGGCCCGGCCGCCCATTCCAGAGCCTAGGACTGCTGGCCAACGCCACCAGCCACGACTTCACCTCGGCCTACTCGTACCGCCAGGACAGCGGCCCGCGCACCTACGACGGCCGCCAGAACACCGGCCAAGCCACGCTGCTCTTCCAGAGTATCATCGGCGATACCCGCCACGAATACCGCGCTGGCCTGAGCTTTTTGTACGACGACTACCGCGAGCGCCTCAGCGACCACCGCGTGTACGGCACCGACACGCCAGCCATTATCGACCAGCGCGAGCTGCGCCTGCGCACCGAGCGCGTGCCGGGCGCCTTTGCCGAGTACACCTACACCAACGCCCGCAACCTGACGGCCGTGCTGGGCCTGCGCACCGACTACCACAACCTTTATGGCTGGCAGGTAACGCCGCGCTTCAACCTCAAGTATGACCTGCGCCCCGCTACCACCCTGCGCCTGTCGGCCGGCCGGGGCCTGCGGGTGCCCAACCCCATTGCCGACAACCAGGCCCAGCTGGCCAGCGCCCGCGTGTACTTTATCGGGGCCAACATCCAACCCGAGGTGGCCTGGAACGCGGGCGGCTCGCTCACGCAGTATTTCCAGCTGGCGGGCCGACCGGCTACGCTGGTGGCTGACTACTACGGCACTACGTTCAAGAACCAACTGGTGGCCGACATGTACACGGCGCCCCAGTTTATTCTGCTTGACAACCTGGAGCCGGGCGCCCGTTCCTTCGCCCACAGCGCCCAGCTGGAGGTGCTGGCTGAGCCTGCCAAGGGCCTGCAAGTGAAGGCAGCTTACAAGTGGCTGAACGTGCAAAGCACCTACGACGGCCAGCTGTTGCCCAAACCCCTCACGCCCCAAAACCGCGCGTTTCTAAACCTGGGCTACGCCACGGCCTTTGATAAGTGGCGCGCCGACCTCACGGGGCAGTGGTTTGGGCAGCGCCCCCTAGCCCACCTGCCCGCCGATGGGCAGGGCGGCGGCCACGCGCACGGCACCGGCACCGCCGGCCTCGAGTACGCCCCGCGCTTCGCTACCCTCAACGCCCAGTTTACCCGCGCCTTCAAGCACCTGGAGCTGTACGTGGGCGTGGAGGACCTCACTAATTTCCGGCAGCCCGACCCCATCCAGAACGCCAGCCAGCCGTTTTCGGCTGGCTTTGATGCCTCCATGGTGTGGGGCCCGATTTACGGCCGCCTCACCTACGCCGGCCTGCGCTACACGCTTAACTAAGACCGCAGATTTAACGGATTTCGTAGGTACGCTGCTTCGCGGCTGACTACGCGGCTGAGGTGGCAAACTGGTTAGGCAGGCAAGGCGGGCCCTAGGGCTGCTTACTTCTTTTTATTGGCACTTACTACTCATTTTTACTTGTTTCGTTTTTTATGAAAGTTCTCGCATTCTCCTTGTTACTGGCCCTAGGGGCTTCCTCGGCTGCCCAGGCCCAAACCGCTCCCGTAGCTACTACCGCCAAGGCTGGCCCCGAGCAGGTTCAATTCAAGACCTCGGCCGTGTGCGACATGTGCAAGGCGCGCCTCGAAAAAAGCCTGGCCTACGAAAAAGGCGTGCAGGCTGCCCACCTCGACGTACCCAGCAAGGTGCTGACCGTAACCTACAACCCGGCCAAAACTACCCCCGCCGCTCTGCAAACCGCCGTGCAAAAAACTGGCTACGACGCCGACCAGCTCACCGCCGACGCCCGCGCCTACGACCGCCTACCCGAGTGCTGCAAAAAAACCGCCGCCACCCACTAATAATCACGAATTACGCGGATTTTGTAGACGATTCACAAATAGCGCCGCTGGCGCACTACAACGCAAAAGGGACTGCCAGTTGGCAGTCCCTTTTGCGTTGTTACTTAGAGCAGTTAAGATATACGAGCCATAAAGGCCGTTTGTGAATCGTCCACAAAATCCATGACATCCGCGTAATCCGTGATTAGTTTTTGGCACGCCATAGGCGCCACCAGGGTAGGTAAGGTTGGTCGTGATGCTCGTAGTGGTAACCGAAAAAGTAGCAACTCACGAAGGCCCAGACGTGGTGCCGAAGCTGGCTGCGCGACTTGTGCTGGTTGCTAGCCTCGTGCTCGCCGCGGTGGGGCAGGTAGGTGCCAAAGAAGAATAGCTGCAGCGTAGCCAGCACCGCCGGCACCATCCAGAAGGCAATAACATTGGCCTGCGGAAACCAGATTTTAAGCGCGTTATACGTCAGGGCCATGGCTAGCACCTGCCACCAAGTTACGTAGTTCCAGGCGAAGCGCAGCAACCAGGGCACAAAGCCGGAGTGGTTTTCAGGATGAAAATCGGGGTCGTCCTCGGTACCCACATGGTGGTGGTGGGCGTGGTGCTTAGGCAGCTGCCGCGGAAACCAGTTGTAGGCAAACAGCAGCGCGCACACCGTGCCGATGGTATTATTGAGGCGCTTAGTAGGGCTCACCACGCCGTGCATGGCATCGTGCGCCGTGATGTAGAGGCCCGTGTAAAGGTGCATTTGCAGTAGCACCAGCAAGTAGGGCACCGGCGAGTGCCAGTTGGGCTGGTAAAACGCCAGTAGGTACGTCAGCAGCCCCGCCCAGGCCCCCATAATCAGGCCCGCCGCCAACAGCCCTTGCCCCCCTAGGGGCAACGGCGCGGCGCGAACCGTAGATTTAACTGATTTCGCGGATACGCCGGCTAAAGTCGGCTGACTATGCGAGTAGATGACTGCCACGGTGAATAAGCGAGTAGTACGCAGGTTTTTCTGTTTCCTGACTTATTTATAACCTCAAACTAATCCGAAAAGTCATCTCCAATACCAAAACTATGCTTACTACTCTAAATCCTCCCCCCCAAATCTTCTTCCCCAACAGCCGCGTATCCAGCTTGCCGCAGGCAAGCGTATCTGCGAAATCAATTCAATCCGTTAAGTCTGCGGTCTAGAAGCGAGCCAGCTCGTCGCGTACCTGCTCCATGAGCCACATGGGCGTGCTGGTGGCTCCGCAGATGCCCACCGACTGCCCCGGCTGGAACCAAGCGGGCGTCAATTCGCCAGGATGCGACACGAAGTGCGTGCGCGGGTTGGTTTCCTTACACACTTGGTACAGCAGGCGCCCGTTCGAACTTTTGGTGCCCGATACGAATACCACTTGGTCAAACTGCATGGCGAAGCGGCGCAAATCCTGGTCGCGGTTGCTTACCTGGCGGCAGATGGTGTCGTTGGCATTTACGCGGTAGCCCCGGCTTTCCAGCTCATCCTTAATATGGTAGAAGGCGTCGGTGCTCTTGGTAGTCTGGCTGTAGAGCGTCACGTTGGGCGGCAATTGGTGGCGTAGCAGCTCATCCAAGTTTTCAAACACGAGGGCCTCGCCACCCGTTTGGCCCAGCAGGCCGCGCACCTCGGCGTGCCCATGCTTGCCGTAAATCAGGATTTTCTCGCGCCTGTCGAAGCTGGCTTTAATGCGGTTTTGGAGCTTGAGCACCACTGGGCAGCTGGCATCAATCAAGGTCAGGTTGTTTTCGAGCGCGCGCTGGTAGGTGCTCGGCGGCTCGCCGTGGGCCCGAATGAGTACCGCCTCATCGTGCAGCACGGCCAACTGCTCGTAGTCGATGATGCGCAAACCTTTGTTTTCCAGGCGCTGCACCTCCTCATCATTGTGCACAATGTCGCCCAGGCAGTAGAGGTAGCCTTGCTCAGCCAGCAGGTCCTCGGCCATCTGCACGGCATATACCACCCCAAAGCAAAAGCCGGAGCCGGAATCGATGCGAACGCTGAGGTGCAAACCAGACTGCATACCGCGAAGCTAACTGAAAATTTCGCCGTAAGGTTGTTGGGGAACTTACAATTTCACGCTGAAATTCAATTATTTCTTTGCAGCGCAACTTTCTCCGGTAGCGCTTGACTATCAGTTGGCTACTGGCCTAGGGTGCTGCTAGCTAGCTAGGGTTGAGCTTAGGCAAGCCACGCGCCGCTACTGCCAGGCCCGGCTGCCTAGCCCTTTACCCGCGCCAGTTGCTCGGCGGCCTCGCCCGTTACGTGTCCGCGCCCTACCAAAAAGCCGCGCACCGTGCGAAATGCCTCGTCGTCGAGCCCCGAGCGCGGGTGCTGCAAGGCGGCGTTCAGCAAGAAGCCCTTATCCTCGTCTACGTGCTTACTCAGGCCTAGGAAAGGCGGCAGGTTGCTTTCGACCGAGAAGCGCAAAAAGCGGATTTCGGCGCTTTGCGGGTCTAGGCCCACGGCCTGCTCAAAGGTGCGCGCCGCTTGCTGCACATAAGTCAGCTTGCTGAGCATGGAAGCATCGCGGGCCTTAATAGCCTCAGAGGCAGCCTTGTAGCCCAGTACCAGCGGCTCTTGGCCGTAGTACTCGTGCAGGGCATCATAAAAAGCCGCGCCGGCGTCTTTATCGGCAGCGGCTAGCTCATATTGGCGGCGCAGGGCGGTAGGCGAGTAAGCGGACATAGCGTGGAGAAGGGAAAAAGCCGGCAGCCCTACCCCAGCCCAATTGGCCAGCGGCAGAAGTAATAGGCCCAACAGCAGCGGCATTCTCATGCTGCAAAAGTAAGCAATATGCTATTTTTATGAAGTATAGTTCAACTGAGCGAGCTACACGGCTCGCAGCCGGAAGCGCAGCCACGACCCTAGCAGCAGCAGCAGCTTGGTGTTGTCGGGCAGGCGCACGCGCTCGGCCAGCACCTGGGTAGCGGGCGCCTGCCGCAGCTTCTGAAACAGCTTGAGGTAATAGATGTAGGCCAGGTACACCCCTAGGCGCGACGAGCGCGGCAGCTGCCGAATGCCCACGTAGGCAGCCTCAAAATCAACTCGAATATCGGTTTCCACGGCGCGCTTGGCGGCATCATCGAACTGCTCATAGCGCAGGCCAGGAAAGTACACCCGGCCGCGGTCCTGGTAGTCAGAGCGGATGTCGCGCAAAAAATTCACCTTTTGAAAGGCCGCGCCCAGCCGCCGCGCCGGCTCGCGCAGCTGCGCGAACAGCGCCGGCTGGCCCTGGCAAAATACGCGCAAACACATCAGCCCCACCACCTCGGCCGAGCCGTAGATGTACTTCTCGTAAAGTTCCTGGCGGTAGTTACGGTCCTCCAGGTCCATTTCCATACTGCGCAAAAAGGCGTCAATAAACTCGTGCTCAATCCCGTAGGCATTCACCGCCCACTGAAAGGCATGCAGCACCGGGTTCAGGCTGAAGCCCGCCTTAATGGCGGCGTAGGTATCGCGCTCGAACGCCGCCAGCAGCGCCGCCTTGTCGTGCTCGTGAAAGGTATCGACAATCTCATCGGCCCAGCGCACAAAGCCATACACCGCGTAGATGGCTTGGTGCAGGGACTTGTCCAACGTGCGGATTCCCAGCGAGAACGACGTGCTGTAGCGCCGCGTGATGAGTTGCGCACACGCTAGGCTGGTGTCGGTAAAAAGCTGCTGGTGGTTCATTGAAAGTTATGAGTTAGGAGTTAAAAGTTAGGAGTTGAAACCAATGAGTCGCCTGGGCCCTAGGGCAGCAACTTTTAACTCTTAACTTTCAACTCTTTTATTACCTCCCCGGCTACTACCTGCCCCGAGATGAGCGAAGGTGGCACGCCGGGCCCCGGCACCGTAAGCTGCCCGGTAAAGTACAGGTTATCAACCTTGTTGCTTTTCAACGAAGGCTTCAGAATAGCAGTCTGCCCTAGGGTGTTGGCCAAGCCGTAGGCGTTGCCTTTAAAGGAGTGGTAGTCAGCCACGAAGTCGCGGTGGGCGTAGCTGCGCTTAAATACCACGTGCGCCCGAATGGCGTGGCCGCAGTGGGCCTCCAGCCGGTCCATCAGCAAGTTGTAGTACTGCTCGCGGGTGGCTTCGGGGTCGTCGAGACTGTGGGCCACGGGTATCAGTAAAAACAGGTTTTCCTGGCCGGCGGGGGCCACCGTGGGGTCGGTGCGGCTAGGCACCGAGGCGTAAAACAGCGGCCGGCTGGGCCACTGCGGCTGCTCATAAATCTCGCGCGCGTGCTGGCCAAAGTCCTCGTCAAAGAACAGGTTGTGGTGCAGCAACTTAGCTAGTTTGCGGTTTACGCCCAGATAAAAGAGCAGCGACGACGGCGCCATCACGCGCGACTCCCAGTAGGCGGGCGAGTAGTGGCGGTATTCGGGCGCTAGCACCTGCTGCTCGATGTGCTGGTAGTCGGCGCCGGCCACTACCGCATCGGCCGGGTAGAAGCCGGTAGCGGTGCGCACGCCGGTAGCGTGGCCGTTCGTTACTACTATTTCCAGCACTTCCTGGTTGTATTCGATACGCACGCCCTGCTCCTCGGCTAGCACTACCAAACCCCGCACTATCTGGTGCATACCACCCCTAGGGTACCAGGTACCCAGGGCCAGGTCGGCGTAGTTCATAAGCGAATATAGGGCCGGCGTATTCTCGGGTGTAGCCCCTAGAAACAGCACCGGAAACTCAATGATTTTGAGCAGCTTGGGATGGCTGAAGAACTTGCGCGCGTGCTTGCTCATGCTTTGCAGCAAGTCGAGCCGCAGGGCGCCCTTCACGATGTCCCAATCCAGAAACTCGGTAAGCGAGCGACTGGGCAGGTGCACAAATTTGTTGATGCCCACCTCGTACTTATAGGCCGCCTGCGCCAGAAAAGCGTCGAGCCTAGGCCCGCTGCCCGGCTCCAGGCGCTCAAATAGCTGGCGCAGTTCGGCCCGGCCGGCTGGGATGTCCACCAGGTCGTCAGGGCCAAAGATGACGCGGTAGGCCGGGTCGAGGCGCACAAGGTCGTAGTAGTCGGTTACGCGCTTGCCAAACTTGGCGAAATATTGCTCAAACACGTCGGGCATCCAGTACCAGCTCGGGCCCATGTCGAAGGTGAAGCCCTGGGCTTCGAACACCCGCGCCCGGCCGCCGGGACCGCTGTTTTTTTCGAGCAGCGTAACCTGCCAGCCCGCCTGGGCTAGCGTAGTAGCCGCCGCCAGGCCGGCAAAGCCCGCGCCAATGACGACGGCCGAAGGAGATGCGGAAAAAGCCAAAAGAACCTAAGAAAAGAAGAAAACACTGCAAGCTACGCCCGCCAGCCGCCACCGGCCCTACCTATACCGGCTAACCCAAACGCGGGGTTTCTGCGGCGAACCACGCAACTTAACTGAGGGAACCTTCTTAGCAATAACGCTTTCATTGTAAGCGCATTGTCAATAATCTAAATTCGTTGATTAAGCCAGGCTAGCGGCTAGGCACCTTTCCTGGCCTAGGGGCAGCGCGCACCAAAAGGCCCGCCGCTAGCACTAGCGGTGGGCCTTTTGGTAAGTAGCAAATGCAGTTGCTTAGTCTTCAAGCTCCTCGGTGGCGCTGGCGCGGTTGGCGCCGGCGGGCGCGTACACGTGCAGCGCGGCCTTGAGGTCTTTGCGAGCAATGTGGATGCGGTTTTTTACCGTACCAATAGGAATTTGCAGCTTCTCGGCAATTTCTAGATACTTGTAGCCGATGTAGTACATCATAAACGGCGTACGGTAGTCGCTGCCTAGGCTGGCAATGGCCTCGTTGATGTCGCGCACCACAAAGTCGGTCGTCGCCCCGTTGTGGGTGATGTAGTTTTCGTCGGTATTAAAATACTGGAAATACTCGGTCGAGTCGATGTTCGAGCTACGCTTGGTAATCTTGTTATAGTTGTTGATGAACGTGTTGCGCATGATGGTGTACAACCATGCCTTTAGGTTCGTCCCAGCCTTAAACTTGTCTTTATTAAGCAGCGCCTTTAGCAAAGTCTCCTGCACAAGGTCCTTCGCATCGTCGGCGTCGCGGGTGAGATTCATCGCTACGGGGCGCAGCGACGAAGATATTTTCTGCACTTGGGAAGTGAATTCCAGAGAAGTCATACTGTTGAAGGGTTCGTGGCAGAATCTTAAACAAAGATAGATGTGCCTACTTGAATCCGGCTCATTCACCTTCGTTTTTTTCGACCTCCGTGCTTCAACTATCGCAGGCCGAAGCCTTTACGTGCAAACTCTCTCTAGTGGTCAACTTCGCCCTCGTTATTCAGCTACGCTCGCCTCAAGCTCCTGATTCACAAACGGAATTAAATCCCTAAACTCGTGCAAGCAAGCCAGCGGCAGCACCCCTACCGGCAGCCCGGTGGCCTGCACCGCCAGCGCCCCAAACAGCACCAGCGAGCCCTCGCTGTACTGCTGGCGCAGTTCGTGGGCAAACGCCGCCACCTGCCCGCGCGGCGGCACCACTGTGAGCACCGTAGCCAGGGCCGTGGGCCGGAAGGCGTGGGCAGCGGCTACCACATCGGCCAGCGGCAGGTTGGGGCCTAGGTACAGTACCTGCTGGCCGCGGGCGCGCAGGGCGTAGTTCATAAATAGCAGTGCCAGCTCGTGCCACTCGCCCTCGGGCAAAAATAGCAGCCAGCGTGGGGCATCAGCCGGGGCGGCCCCTAGGGGCAGCGCGTCGGTAGCGGCCATCAGTTCTTGGCGCAGCAGCTGGGCCACCAGGCGCTCCTGGGCGCCGCTCAGCGAGCCCTCGCGCCACGACACACTCAGGCGCTGCAACAGCGGGTAGCCCAGGCGCAGCAGGGCTTCCTCGGGTCCCAGTTCGTTGATGGCCGTATCTAGAATGCCGTGCAACTGCACCTCGTTGAGGTCGAGGGCGGCGGTTTGCAGGGCGTTGAGGCGCGGGCCGTCGGCAGGCTTCACCTCGTTGCACAGGGCTAGGGCGGCCGTCTGGCACTCCTCGGGGCTGAGGCGCACCACCTGTGAGATGCGCTGGCCCCGGCCGCAAAGCGTGGCTACGTTCAGCAAGCGGCGCAAGTCGGCTTCGCCGTAGGTGCGGATGTTGGTAAGAGTACGAGTGGGGTGCAGCAGGTTGTACCGCTGCTCCCAGATGCGGATGGTGTGCGCCTTCACGCCGGAAAGCTGCTCCAAATCGCTGATAGAATAACGGGCCACGGTAGTTTTTGCAGAAGGGTAAGAATAAGATTTTCGCCCGCGAGCGAAACACTCCAGATTAAATAGTATAGTGAAGAAATAGCTAAGGTAGGGCTAGGAAATTAACCTACTAATACCGAAACCCGACAAATAGTTTAGGCCTCGGCCGGGCCAGCGCGGCGCGCGGACTGCTCGCGCGCCAAGCGCAAGTATTTGGGCGCCACCCACAACAGCCCAAATTCCTGCGAGTGGTCGCGCCCTTGCGTTTTGTGGTGCATTTTGTGGGCCATGTTGAGAGCCCGCAGGTACACGCTATCGGTCTTTTTCCAGAACGGCAGCCGGCCATGGATAAGCCCGTCGTGCACAAAAAAGTACACGGAGCCGTAGGCCGCAATGCCCACGCCCACCCAAAACCACCACTTAGCCCCGCCCGCCCCGGTCATAAGCAGCGCGGTCGAAATAACCCCGTAAATCACGAAAAACCAGTCGTTGCGCTCGAAGGGCCTGGGGCTGGGCCGCACGTGGTGCGAGCGGTGCAGCACCCACAACGGCCCGTGCTGCACGTGCTTATGTACGAACCACGCCCAAAACTCCATAAAGGCGAAGGTAGCAAGGGCACTAAACAGGTGAAAAGCTAGCTGCATAAAACAAGGCGGTTAGGCTTATCCCCTATTCTACCATTCAATAGCTTCCTTGTTTAGAAAGGCTTCGATGCCACGGCGGCTATCGGCGGAGGCGCGGGCATCGGCGTTGCGCTGGGCGGCGTAGCGTAGGCCTTCTTCAAGGCCCATTTCGGGTAGGTGGGCCAGCAGCTCCTTGGTTAGCTCCATGCTGAAGCCCGAGTTTTCGCGGGCCAGGCGCAGGGCGTAGTCGCGCACGGTGTCGCCTAGGGCCTCGCGCTCTACCAAGAACGTTACCAGCCCGTACTCCAGGGCCTGTTGCGCCGTGATGGTGTCGCCGCTCAGCAGCAGCTGCTTGGCGCGCGACTCGCCCAGGCGGCGCACCAGAAACACGCTCACGATGGCGGGCAGGAAACCGATTTTCACCTCGGTGTAGCCAAACTTGGCCTCGGGCACGGCAAAGGTGAAGTCGCAGAGGGCGGCCAGGCCGCAGCCGCCGGCCAGGGCATGGCCCTGCACCTGCCCAATCACGATTTTCTTGAGGGTATAAATCTGGTAAAACAGCTGCATAAGGTGCGTGCTGTCGGCCAGATTTTCCTGGTAGGTGTTTTCCTGCAGCTCCTGCAAATACTTGAGGTCGGCGCCGGCGCAGAAGACGTCGCCGGCGGCGCGCAGCACGATAACCTTCACGTGGTCGTCGGCTTCGGCTTGCTCGAAAGCTTTTTTTAATTCAGTCACCACGTTGGCGCTTAGTGCGTTGCGCTTAGCGGGGCGGTTGAGGGTAATGTAGGCCAGCCGGTCGTGCGTTTCGTATTGCAGGAAGCGCAGCGTGGCTAGTTCCGGAGTGATAGAGTCGGTCATAACATAATAAGGTACGGCGAAAGGCAGCCGCCGGGTTGGAACCCCCGGCCTAGCCCGACAATACTAGCCCAAACAATCGGGATTAGCGCCAAGGACGAGCTTAACCAGTTCGATTTGGCTTTTTGATGCGGCGCAAAAATGGTGCCCAGTGCCCCGCAGTGCCCTAGGGGTCCCGCCGTAGCCTAAGCGCATTTAGCAGCGGCGCCTTACTGGCCGCCCGGTTACTGGCCGCCCGGCTACTGGCCGCCCGGCAGTGCCCGCACGAAGGCGCCGCGCGCGTTCACGTCCCAGGTGCGGAAGCCGGCCACGCGCAGCGCGGAGTCTTGCCGCGCCACGTACCAGCGCTGGCACGACGAGTCGAACACCACCTGGGCCCTAGGGCCGAAGTGGGCGGCCAAGGCATCGGGGTGCAGGTAGGCGTTGCGGCGCAGCACTACCACGTCGGCCGGATAGGCGGCGGGGCCAGCCAGGCGCCGTAGCGTGCCGCTGACCACCGCCACGCGCAGGCCGCGCCAGCGAGCCAGCACCAGCGGCGCGGGCGGGTAGCGGCGGGCGGCCTCGGCGCTGTCGGGCGGGGCCACGGCCCGGGCGGGCACCTGGCTGCCGCGCCAGCCCACGCAGTAGCGAACCTGCGAGGTGCGGCGCGCTATCAGGCTGGGCAGCAGTCGGTAGGTGCGCTCGGTTTCGGAGAGCGGCAGCGAATCGAGGGTAACGAACTCGGGCGCCGCGCCCTGCCAGAAGCCCAGCACCGAGCGGTGCGGAATGCTGTAGACCACTAGCTCGCGCAGTGGCGCCACGGCCCACGCCTCGGCCACCCGGCTGCCACCGTAGGCTGCCAGCACAACCACCGCCGCGCCCGCCCACGCCAGGCGCCGGCTCGCTAAAAAGGCCAGCAGCGCCCCAATTAGCAGGTAGATGAGCAGCGTTTGCCCCTGGCTGAGGTGCACGCCGCCCACCACCGCGCCGGGCAGCAGGCGGCCCACCAGAAAAATGTACTCGTTGAACAGCCAGATTAGCTTGCTGAATACCCAGCCCACGGCGCGCGGCAGGTAGTCGAGCCAGGGCGCCAGGCTGGGCAGCCCTAGGGCCGGCAGCGCCACCAAGCCCTTCAGGGCCAGCAGGGCCACGCCTACGTACACGGCCAGGCTGGAAATGGGCACCGCCAGGAGGTTGGACAGCAGAAAGCTGAGCGGAAACTGGTGGAAGTAGTACAGCCCCAGCGGAAACGTAGCTAGTTGCGCCGCCACGCTCAGCACTGTGAGCTGCCAGGCGGCATCGGCCAGGCCGGCGGCGGCCATCCAGCCGCGCTGCACCCAGCGAGGCTGGTAGCTGCGGCGCTTTGCCAGGAAAAACGAGCGGGCATCGAGCACCCGCGCCAGCCGGGGCTGCACGTACACGATGCTCAGCACCGCCCCGAAGGAAAGCTGAAAACCCACGTCGCAGAGCAGGTAGGGATTGTAGAGCAGCAGCAGAAAGGCGGCCGCGCACAGTGTATTCACACTATTGCTTTGCCGCTCGAAGGCCTGGCCGATGATGACTAGCGTGAACATGACGGTAGCCCGCAGCACCGAGGCAGACCAGCCCGTGAGCAGCGCGTAGCTCCAAATGAGCCCCAGGCCCAGCCCGGCCGTGAGCAGGCGCCGCCGGGTTACCGCGCCGCCTAGGGGCACCCGCGCCAGCAACCACTGCAAGGCCGCAAACAGCAGCCCCACCTGCAGCCCGCTCACGGCCATAATGTGCGTGGTACCGGTATCGGCGTAGGCCTGGCGCGTGCCCTTGTCAATGTCATCCTTAAAGCCCAGCACCAGCGCCGTGCCAATGGCGTACTCGCGCCGACTTGGTACGTAGCGCCGAAACACGCTGTCGAGTTGCCCGGCGGCGCGCTGGCTGGCGGCCACCAGCAGGCTTTGGGGCGCGTAACCCAGCACCCGGTACTGCCCGGCGTGCACGAATTGGGCATGGTAAATTTGGTGGTACTGCAGGTAGCGGCGGTAGTCAAACTCGCCGGGGTTAGCGGGGCCGCGGCTGGCTTCGGGGGCGCCGCGCACCAGCCACTGCTGGCCGTAGCGCGGGGCGGGCACGGCGGCGCCCGGCTCGTAGCGCGGCACGCTGATGCGCACGCCGCCGGTGGCCGTTTGCCAGCGCCCAGCCACCCGTACAGCCGTCACGCGCAGGGTGGTGGCAAAGGTGTTGGGCCGCACCACGGGGGCCTCGTCCACCACCGCGCGGTAGTACTCGATGCGGGGCACCAGCCGGCTTAGGTGGTCGGGGCGGCGGCTTTCGGTGCTGGCCTGAGTGCGGGCGAACCCTAGGGCCGCCACGGCCACCAAGCCCAGCAGCCCCACGGCCTCGGTGGCGCCGGGGCCGCGCTGCCGCTGGCTGTAGTACCAGGCCAGCGCATAGAGCCCCACCAGCCCTAGGGCCCAAGGCGCGGCGCTGCCGGCCCAACCCTGCCCCAGGTAGAGGTAGCCCGCAATGCCCAAGATGAAAGCTGCGGCCAGGCGCAGAAAAGGAGCGGAAGACCAGTTGAGCATATGGCAGCCAGGCGAGAAGCTGCCCAATATAGCAACCCTGGCCGCCTAACTCTGCAGCACCATCTTATAGTGCTGAATGTCACACTCCTCAAACAGCTCGCCTACCTTGGCGAAGCCGGTGCGCTCGTAGAGCGGAATGGCGCGCAGCTGCGCGTGCAGGTACACCGGGGCCGCGCCGGGGGCTTCGGCGCGCACGTCGGCCAGCACCTGGTGCACCAGCGCCTCGCCCACCCCTAGGCCCCGAAACGCGGGCAGCACGGCAAAGCGCTCGAGCTTGACGCCGCCGGCGGTGGGGCGCCAGCGGGCGGCTCCGGCGGGCTGGCCCTGGTAGCGCGCCAGGTAGTGGCGGGTGGTAGCGGTGCGGTCGTGCTGGTCGTACTCGTCATCGGCCGGCACGTGCTGCTCCTGCACAAATACTTTTTCGCGGATGCTGAAGGCCGCATCCAAATCGCGCAAGTCGGTTACTTTCTCAACGGTGGTCATAAGCGATAATTCTAGCGCAAAGAAAAGCCCCGGCCAGAATTGGCCGGGGCTTTTCGCTCGAAACGGGCCCTAGAGCGCCTGCTCATGGTTGACGGGCAGCGCGGGCTCGGGCAGTTCGTAGGCGCGGTCGTCGGGGTGGCGCTGGTCGCGGTAGCCGTTGTTGCCGCGGTCGGGGCGCTCGTCGCGGCCGTAGGGGCGCTGCTCATTGCCCTCGCGGCGGCGCTGCTGGCGCTCGGCGTCGCGGTGCTGCTCGGCCACGTCAAACCGGTCGTAGGCCTGCACAATCTCTTTCACCAAGCGGTGGCGCACCACGTCCTCGGCCGTCATCTCCACGTAGCCAATGCCGGGAATATTCTTCAGAATATCAAGCGCCTGCATCAAACCCGACTTCTGGCGGGTGGGCAAGTCAATCTGGCTGCGGTCGCCGTTCACCATCACCTTCGCGCTCGGGCCCATGCGGGTCAGAAACATCTTAATCTGCGAGGGCGTGGTGTTCTGAGCTTCGTCGAGCAGCACGAAGGCATTGTTGAGCGTGCGGCCGCGCATGTAAGCCAGCGGGGCGATTTCGATAATCTTGTTTTCCTGGTAAAACTTCAGCTTTTCAGCCGGAATCATGTCCTCCAGGGCGTCGTAAATAGGGCGCAGGTAGGGGTCTACCTTCTCCTTCATGTCGCCGGGCAGGAAGCCGAGGCTTTCGCCCGCCTCCACCACGGGGCGCGAGATGATGATTTTTTTCACCTCCTTGTTCTTGAGCGCCCGCACGGCCAGCGCCACCGAAATGTAGGTCTTGCCGGTGCCGGCGGGGCCTAGGGTGAAGGTGAGGTCGTGCTTGAGCACGGCATCGACGAGCTTCTGCTGGTTGGGGGTTTTGGCCTTAATGATGCCGCCCTTGGCGCCAAACAAAATGACGTCGGGCGAGGCGGCCAGCACCCGCCCCTCGGCCTCCTCGGAGGTGGCCGATAGGTGCAGGTTCACGTCGCGGTCCGTCACGAGGCCGTACTGGTGGTAGTGCTCGATGAGGGAGGAGAGGATGTCGTTGACCCGCGAAATAACTTCGGTAGGGCCCTGAATCTTAATCTCATTGCCCCTGGATATAATTTTGGAGCCCGGAAAAGCCGCGGCGATGCGGCGGATATTCTGGTTATCGGCCCCGAGGAAATCAACCAGGGAGACGTTTTCGAGGGTGATGACTTTTTCGACCAAGCGGCGAGAAAAAAAGGATGGGAAATGGCAGTTGAAACCTACTGGGCCGGCCCGCGCGCGCCGCGCCGGGTGGGGCGCGAGCCTGGGCCTGGCACTACTTTTGCGCCCGCGCCGGCCCTAGGGCCTTCGCCTAAAACAATACTACGAAGAAACTACTAACCGACTGGCATGGGGCTCCTGACGCTGCTTACGGACCTGGGCTACCGCGACCACTACGTGGCGGCGCTCAAAGCTCGTTTGCTGCAACTGGCGCCCGGCGTGCCAGTGCTGGATATCAGCCACGGCGTCGAGCCATACAACATCGCCCACGCCGTCCACGTTCTCCAAGCCGTATTTCGGGAGTTCCCGAGGGGCACCACGCACCTGATAACGGTGCGCGAATACGGGATGAGCGCTGGCGAAAACGCGCCGGGCCCCGGCTGGCTGGCCGCCGAGCACGAGGGCCATTTCTTCGTGGCGGCCGATAATGGCCTGCTGGCGCTGCTGTGCGGCGGCCCGCCCGAGCGGCTGGTGCGCCTGGCGCTGCCCGCTGCCCTGCTGCTCACCGACCTGGCCGCCTTGCCCCGCACCCTCAACCCCACCTTTGAGGTGCTGCTGCCGGCGGCCGTGCGCCTGGCGCGCGGCGAGGCCCTGGCCAGCCTGGGCAGCTTGGTGGCCGATTTATACGTGCTGAAGTTTCCCGAAATTCGGATTCAGGACAACCACATTACCGGTCACGTGGTGCACGTAGACCACTACGGCAACGTGATAACCGACATCACGCGCGAGGCGGTGGAGGTAGTGGGCCGGGGCCGGCCGCTGGCCGTGCACTTCGGGCGCGAGATAGTACGCGAGGTGCGGGCCCATTTCGGGGCCGCGCCGCCCGGCGAGGTGGTGTGCGCCTTCAACCCGCAAGGCTACTTATGCGTGGCCATTTGCGAGGGCAACGGCAGCGAACTACTAAGCCTTTACTTCAACTCGCAGGTTGATGTGCGCTTTGCCAGCGCCTAGGTCCTAGGGCCTGCGGGGGCCACCAGCGGTAAGCCTGGCGGCAGCCACGCAGGCTACAAGGCGCCCAAGCAGCCCAGGGCCGCCCAGCGCCTTTTTAGCACCTATTTCTTCACTGAATCGGCTGGCACGGCGCTGCTATCGGAGGTAGCCATTGTTTCGGCGGGCACTACGGTAGCCGTTTTTTCGGGGTCGGTAGCCTTGGGTTTTTCGGAGCACGAGGCAGCTAGCAAGGGCAGCGCGGCCAGGGAGGTAAGCAACAGGGGGCGAAGGGCAATACGCATAAACTACTTACATAGAAGGGAAAAGGAGCTTAGCTGTACGCTCGAAGCGGTGCTAGGTTGAGCAGCGGAGCAACTACCTGACCCGGCGGCGCCTTACTCCCACTGGCTTGGCCTAGGGGTGAAGCAGCAGGGCAACAGAGCGCTCGCGAGTGGGCGCGGGGCAGCCGCCCCGCGGCAGCGGGCGCTAACCGTTGGGGCCAGTTAGCGGTACTATAGCTGCACCGGCCGGGTTCCTTACTGCCCGGCGCGCTCCTTATGCCTACTACCCCCAGCTATTTTGCCTTTTACGACTTGCCCGAGGGCTTTTTGCTCGACGAGGCCGCCCTCAAGCGTACCTATTACCAACTCAGCCGCGAGTTGCACCCTGACTTCCACGCCCAGGACACCCCCGCCGCGCAGGCCGAGGCGCTGCGCCTCTCTACCCTCAACACCGACGCCTACCGCACCCTCGCCGACCCCGACCAGCGCATGGCCTACCTGCTGGGCCTGCACGGCCTGCTGGAAGAAGGCAGCGCCCAAAACCAGCTCCCGCCCGATTTTTTGATGGAAGTAATGGAGCTGAACGAGCAGCTGATGGAGCTGGAGCTGGAACCCGACCCAGCGGCGACCGAAATAGTAAGCCAAGCAGTAGCTGCCCTATCCGATACCCTCGACGCAGGTATTCAGCCAATGCTAGTCGGTTATCCTCAGCTGCCACCCGACCACCGCCCCACCGCCCTAGCCCAGGTGCGCACGTATTACCTAAAGAAGCGCTACCTGTTGCGGCTTCGCCAGCAATTGGCTACCTTTGCGGCCCGCTCGTGACTATCGGCCGCGCGGAATAGCTTGCCCAGATGGCGGAACCGGTAGACGCGATGGTCTCAAACACCATTACCGCAAGGTGTGCCGGTTCGACTCCGGCTCTGGGTACTCGAAGGCACTGAAATAGCCTCTAACCTACTAAAAACCCCCTTCTCAGCGATGCTGAGAAGGGGGTTTTCCCCATTTAGGCCTACCCCTACTAACCACTTACTGACCAAAAAAAATCTACTGACCAACCTACATAGGGTACTCAGCAAAAGCGGTGTTGTGGCGGCCGCCGCGCCGGGATAGCACCTGCCAGGTGCGCCCGCTGGTGATACTCGACGGGCGGTCGGTACCAGTGAGCCTGAAGGTAAATTGGCCGGCGTCGCTCTTCGATGAGGAAGCCAGGCGCTGCTTGGCCAGCCTATCCAAAGCAGCACGTGGGGCCGACTATGCCGCGCAGCTGGCAGCGGGCCAGGCCTGGGCCGGGGGCGCGGCCGCCTTGGTGCGGCGCTGCGCCGACTACAACCTTATCTTGGGCCAGGCTCAGGCTGGTACAACTGCTAAGTAGTCAGGCAAAAGTAACCTGGTAGTCTGGGGAGCCAATTTGTCGAAGCAGGTGGGTGACGAAAAGAAGTAGGGTCAGGACTGTTTCATACGC